>NZ_JACHNZ010000001.1 GCF_014199685.1 Sphingosinicella soli
CTCAGTCGTTGTGGCGCTCCCATGGAGTATCTGTCCCATAGCGCATCCTTCCATTGCTGGCTGAATAATGCACCATCAAAGCCTGGGATCAAACAATTAGTCGCCACGGCGCAACTCGCCCTTGCCATCTCCGCCTGCCGCCTCCGCCCAGGATCACGCCATCACGCAGCGGCCCGGTGAATAAGAGGGGCTAGTCTTGCTGATCCCAATATAAGCAAATATGTTGATCGCCTACAGTACCTTGCGTTGGTGGCTTTTGTTGTTGCGATGCTAAGCTTGTCGATCTTCTCGTGGAAAAGCATGGAGTTTTCCAATGGCGAACACGCCCAAGCCTCCGTCTCCCAAGCCGATACCCCGTCCAACGCCAGGGCCAACACCGGGTCAAAAGGCTCCAGGTAGGACTGTCCCGCCCTCGGCACCTCCACCTCCGCCGTCACGTCCTAAGCAATAGTATGGAATGGGCAGGTGATGTTCGCACGCTGGCGAAGTTTTAGGCTTTTAGTTCAAAGCCAATTTAACGCTCTGTGATGCATGTAACACCCGAACGATCAATACCTCGTCAGCGTGCAGATCGTAAATGATCCGATGTCTGCGGCATGGATAAGCGCGAACAGGCGGGCGAATGGATGAAATCACTTCACCCGCTTCGGGATACTCGCCAAGCAGCGCAATAGCAGCCTCGATATCCGTCATGTAGGCAAACGCCACGCTGTCGCCAAACTGATCGACGCTCCAGTCGAGAATCTGCTCAAGATCATAGGCCGCCAGCGGCGACAGGACGATATCAGCCATTCAGCCCGTGGCGCTTGCGGCCTTCGGCGATGATGTCGGCAATCGTCTTGTCGGATCGCCCGGAGGCTCGGCCCGCGTCCACTGCTGCCTGTAATTCCGCAACAGCATCCGCCCGCTCCTGATCCCGCCGGATCAAGTCGCGCACATAGTCGCTGGTGCTGCTGTAGCGGCCTTCGGCCACGCGGGTTTCCGCCCAGCTTTTGAGGGCGTCGGGGATCGAGACGTTCATCTGTGCCATGTCTGTCTTTATAGGATTTCCTATAAATCTTGACAAGGTCGCGCCCGCCGTTCAGCCCGCGCGCCGCGTCA
This sequence comes from Sphingosinicella soli, assembly GCF_014199685.1. Taxonomy (GTDB): domain Bacteria; phylum Pseudomonadota; class Alphaproteobacteria; order Sphingomonadales; family Sphingomonadaceae; genus Sphingosinicella; species Sphingosinicella soli. The sequence continues at coordinate 1,102 of NZ_JACHNZ010000001.1, forward strand.
GCAGCCACAGGCAGGCGAGGACCACTACGAAGTCGATGGCGACGAACGCCGTGCCGATCGGCGTCCAGCCGCCTTGGCCGGGCGGGTTTGCGGCGAAGGAGAGCGCCGCGCCGATCGCGGGCAGGATGAGCCCGGCCCAGAGCGCCGCGCGTGCGCCGCGCCACAGGAACACGCCGATCAGGAGGTAGCCCGCGCCGAACGCGGCGGTGATGGCGAGTTCGGGGTTCATCGGCCGCACTGCGAGCAGCGCGACGTGCGCCGCGCCGGTCAGCAGCATCAGCGTGCCCGCGCCCTTGCGTATGAAATCGGCGGTCATGGCTGTTCCTCCCCCTTTTTGCGTCCGTTTCGGTTCGCGGTGGATCGTGCGCGTGCGCGCGCGGCGGCGCAAATTGTTCAAAAGGACAGGCCGGAAATGCGGGAAGAAATGCGGGGACAGCAGGAGCGGGCTGTCCCCAAGGCGGAGGCGTTTACTGCGGAGAGGGTCCGCCGGCCCCTTGCGGAGGGTGGAACGGTCGTCGCCGGCGGAACCTCGATTCGCGTTGTACGCCATCGGCGTCGTTTCGCTTTGATCTGCGTCAAAGGCCCGCTGCGATGCCGAGCATTTTTTCGCGCGCGGTTTGCCCGCGAAGGACGCTGACGGCGGATTTCGGCAGCCCGAGCGCTTTGGCGACGAGGCGGCAGCGTTCGCCTTGCCGTCTTCCGGCGGGGCGGAAACCCACACGCGGGCGCGCGGGCCTTCGGGCGTGTCTTCAACGACGATGCGTTCGCCGCCGCGCGCTTTGGGTGTCACCCGCACGGCGAGCGTGCCGTCGGGGGAGACCAGCGCGGCGAGCGCTGTGTCCACGGCTCAGCGCCCGATGAACAGGAAGCCGACCGCCGCCATGATGCAGCCGAAGGCGGCGAAGTGGCGCCAGTGCAGCGGCTCGCCCAGATACGTCACCATGAACACGCCGAAGATGGTGAGCGCGATCGCCTCCTGCGCGATCTTCAGCTGACCCGGCGTCCACCCGGAGGCGGCGCCGATGCGGTTCGCGGGCACGGCGAGCGCATATTCGAAAAAGGCGATGCCCCAGCTGATGAGGATGATGACGAACATCGGCTTCGCCCCCGCGGCGCCGGCCTTCAGATGCCAGTACCACGCGAAGGTCATCAGGATGTTCGAAAGGGTGAGGAGCACGATCGTCTGCATGGATGCACGTCATAGCGCGCGTTCGCGCGGTTCGCCACGTCCGTTCGGGGCCGTTCAGGAACGAGACAGCGTTCCGGCGCGAGTCTGCGCCCGAAGCGATTTCCAGGGAGCGGTTTGCGCGGTCTTGCGTTTGGCCCCCGAAGCAGGCGCTTCGTTTGAACGGTTTGGAGAGGTTTATGAAAAAGGTCGTTTTCGCTGCTGTCGCGGCTTCGCTCATCCCGCTGGCCGGTGTGTGGTCGGCCCCGGCGCTTGCCGATCCGCCGCATTGGGCACCGGCGCACGGGAAGCGCGCCAAGGATCGGGATCGCTGGTATCCCGACGATCACTATCGCAAGGGCAATTATCGCGAACGCCGCCTGAGCCGCGACGAGCAGATCTATCGCGGCCGCGACGGGCGCTATTACTGCAAGCGCAAGGACGGCACCACGGGGCTTATCATCGGCGGCGTGGCGGGCGGCGTGCTCGGCCACGAGATCGCGCCGGGCGGATCGAAGACCGTGGGCGCGGTGCTCGGCGCGGTTGCGGGCGGTCTCGTCGGCAAGAGCCTCGACGACGGCGTGAAGTGCCGCTGACCTGTTGAAAAATCAAGGCTTCCTGTCCGGCGCGCATTTGATAATGTGGCGGCCGGACAGGAGGCATTCTTATGATGAAACGGGGGTTTGTCGCCGGCGCGGCACTGGTTGCGCTCGCGGCATGCGGCGGCAACGATGCCAGCGAGGCTTCGAAGGGCGAAGGCAAAAAAGTCGCCAGCGGCAGCGTCGCCACCGATGACGGCGAAGCGCAGTACAGCGTGCGGCAGGACGGTGAAAACTCAACCGTCACCGTCACCGGGCCGGACGGCGAGACCGGCACGTTCAAGAGCGGGGCGGGCGCGGCCGATTTCCTCCCCGATTTCGCGCCGCTCTATCCCGGTGCCAAGGTCGTCGGCGGCGCGGGCGGCGATTCCGGTTCGGGCATCGGCGGCATGGTCAATTTCGAAACCGGCGATGCACCCGAAAAGGTCGTCGCCTGGTACAAGGCCGAGGCGCAGAAGTCGGGCCTCAAGATCGCCGGCGAGATGACGACGCCCGACATGCAAATGGTCGCCGCGCAGGATGAGGCGTCGAAGCGCAGCCTGCAGGTTCACGCCTCGGCGAAGGAAGGCGGCGGCAGCACGGCGAGCCTGATCGCGGGCACCCAGTAAGGCCTTCGGTAAAGCCGCGAAAGCACAATGATAACAGGTCCGTAAGGTTAACCATCAAAGTTTTGATGTTAACCGCGTTCGGCAAGACCTCGTTAGCGATTTCGGCGGCTAATGGCACCGGGTCAAAATAAACGCTCGGGAGTCTAGGGGCCATGGACAAGGTTGAACTCGCTGACGCGGTCTACGCCCGCGTCTTCCCCACCATTATCATTATTTGCGCGGTTGTCGGCACGGCCAGCTTTGCGATGCACAATTATTCGCAGGCGGTTTGCGCCTTCATCGCGATCGGTCTTGCGATGAAGCTGAACGGCATCATCGAGCGCCGCCGGTGCGAGCGCTCGGAACGCCTTGCGGCGCTGGGTTGGAACCGCGCGCGCAATCCGCTCAGTTCCTGCTGAAAACTCCGTCCACGTTTGTCCGCGCCGCTCCGGTATCCGCCGGGGCGGCGCGCGCGTTTGCGGATTAGACAATTGACTAACTACAGAGGCTGCGACATCCTCCGCCCAGGGAAGTTCTGAAAGAACGCCGGAAACCGGCAACAGGGTGGGAGCAGCGGATATGAGAAGGATCACCGGATTCGCCGTGCTGATGGCCTCGACGGCGTGGGCACCGCAGGCATTCGCGCAATCGGAAACCGCGCAGGACGAGGTGGGCGAAACCATCGTCATCACGGGCACGCGCATCAGCCGCCCCGAACTCGATTTCGCCAACCCGGTCACGACATTGTCGTCTGAAGCGATCGCGCAGTCGGGCAAGACCAACATCGCGGATTTCCTCACGCAAAGCCCGGCGCTCGCTGGTTCCCGCACCGGAAGCCAGACCGGCGGCTCGGAAACAAACTTCGGCGAGGCGGGCCTGAACCTGCTCGATCTCAGGAATCTCGGCACCGACCGCACGCTCGTTCTGGTGGACGGGCGCCGCCACGTGTCGGCGCTGGCGGGGTCGGCGGCGGTGGATATCAACGCCATTCCCACGGGGCTCATAGAGGCCGTTGACGTGCTGACCGGCGGCGCGTCGGCGATTTACGGCGCGGACGGCGTTTCGGGCGTCGTCAACTTTCGGATGAAGCGCGATTTCGAAGGCATCACCGCGCGCGGCCAGATGGGCATTTCGCAGCGCGGCGACGGCGCGAACCGCTTCGGATCGATCACGGCGGGCACCAATTTTTCCGAAGGCCGGGGCAATATCGCGGCGGCGTACGAATACAACAAGGACGACCGGCTGAACGAACTGCGCCGCTCGCGGCTCACGAATCCGCGCGCGGCGGGGCTTTACCGCAACCAGGCCGATCTGCCCGACGACCCGAACATTCCCGACGTCATTCCCTATGATGACGTGCGCTGGGCAGACAGCGCGCGCATGGGCGCGGTGGACGTGGACTTTGATTTCGCATCGGATTTCGAAGGCAACGGGCGGGTCTACGATCGCGGTCTCGTGCTCGAGGAATCGGGCGGTTACGCGCAGGGCGGATCGAACACCCCGGTGAACGGCTATCAGGGCGATCTGTTTCCCGGCCTCGAGCGCCACCTCTTCAATGTTCTCGGCCGCTATGAATTCAGCGACGCCTTCACGCTGTTTGCGGAAGGCAAGTACGTTCGCACCAACGCGTGGACGCAGCAGCAGCCGACATTCGACTTCTATCTGTTCCAGACCCCCGAAAATCCGTTCATGCCGCAATCGATCCGCGACGCGATCGTGCCCGGTGCCGCCGCTGCGTATTTCGAGGATCCCGATACGCCCGACGGCGTGCTGGTGACGCGCGATCACTTCGATCTCGGGGTCAATTTCGAGGAAAACCGCCGCGAGACGCTGCGCGGCGTGATCGGCGCGAGCGGCAGCTTCAGCGAAAACCTGAGATACGAAGTGTCCTACGTCTACGGCCAGACGAAGACGCGGACGATCACCCGCGGCAACCGGCTGGAAGCGGAGTGGCAGGCGGCGGTCGACGTCGTCAGCGATCCCGATACGGGCGCGCCGATCTGCCGGACGATGCTCGATCCCGAAAATCCCTTTCCCGGTTGCGTGCCGTTCAACATTTTCGGCGAGTATCTGAGCGATCCGGCGGCGATCGACTTCGTGACGACGGACAGCGTCAGCTACGCCAAGGTCACGCAGCATGTGTTTTCGGGCTCGGTTTCGGGCGACACCGGCGCGTTTCTGGCACTGCCCGGCGGCCCGATCGGCTTCGCGTTCGGCGCGGAATACCGCAAGGAAAGCAGCCGTTTCGATCCCGACCCGCTGATCGCCGACGCCCTCACCTGGGCGCTGCCCGTGCAGGCCGCGCGCGGCAGCTTCAACGTCAAGGAAGTGTTTGCCGAAATCAACGTGCCGATTCTGAAGGATATGCCCGGCGCGCATCTGCTGTCGGTGGGCGGCGCGATCCGGCTTGCGGATTACAGCACGATCGGCGGCACGACGACGTGGAAGGTGGACGGTGTCTATGCGCCGATCCGCGACGTCTCGTTCCGCGCCACCTATTCGCAGGCGGTGCGCGCGCCCAACATCGCGGAATTGTTCGCGCCCGCGAGCGGTTCGTACAACTTCATCGTCGATCCGTGCGACCTGCAGGAACTGAACAACGGCTCATCGACGCGGGCGGCGAACTGCGCGGCCATTCTGAACGGGCTCGGCGTCGATCCGGCGACCTTCAGCCCGTCGAACGATCCCAGCTCGACGGTGTTCACCGAGGGGCTGAGCAGCGGAAATCCCGATCTACAGGAGGAAACCGCGAAGACCTGGACGGCGGGCGTGGTCCTGCGGCCGACGTTCCTGCGCGGCTTCACGCTTTCGGCGGACTGGTACGACATCAAGATCAAGAACGCGATCAACACGCCCGAGGCCGAGGAACTCACCGAGCTTTGCGTGGATCAGCCGACGATCGACAATCCGTTCTGCCCGGCGATCGTGCGCGATCCGTCCTCCGGCTTCATCACCGGCTTCGTGTCGCGACCCGACAACGTCGCGCAGTTCCGCACGGCGGGCCTCGACGTGACGCTGGCCTACCGCGTGGCGTCGGATACGGCGGGCACGTTCGGCGTTGCGCTGACCGGCAATTATCTCGATCGGCTGGAATTCGTCGCGACGCCGGGCGCCGAATTGAACTCGAACGTCGGCGAGGCCGACGAATATGCCCCGCGCTATTCGGCGACGCTCGATCTCACATGGCAAAAAGGCCCGCTGACCGTCGCCTACGGCATCAGCTGGTTCGACAAGACACGGCGCTTTTCCGCCGAATATCTCGCGGGCGACCCCGATTATGCCGACCCCGAATATCTCTGGGTCAAGGAGAAATGGGAGCACGAGGTCCAGCTCAGCTATGATGTCGGAGAGCGCTTCAACATCTACGGCGGCGTGAACAACCTGTTCGATGCGAAACCGGGCTTCGAGTACACCTCCTATCCGGTTTCCGCAATGGGGCGCTATTTCTACATGGGCGCGACGGTTTCGTTCTGACGACACGAAAGGGCCGGACAGTGTACAGAATTCTGGGCAGCTTCGCGCTTCTGGCATCATCCGGCCTCGCTCTGGCGGCGCCCTCTGCGGTGGTGCCGGACGATCATTACCGGCTGGCGGATGTGGCGGAGCCGCAGTTTTCGCCCGACGGCGCCGCGATCATTTACACCGTCACCGCGCCTGACCGGGACCGCGACGAAAAGACCTCCGATCTGTGGACCGTGCCCTGGAAAGGCGGTGCGCCCGCGCCGCTGACGCAGACGCCGGAGGTGAGCGAATACGGCGCGCGCTACATGCCCGACGGCAAGACGGTCGTGTTCCTGAGCGATGCGGGCGAAAAGAAAGACGGCGAGGACGAGGAAGACGACAGCGTGCAGCTCTGGCGGATGTCCGCCAACGGCGGCGCGGGCACGCGGATCACCTCGCTTCCCGGCGGCATCAGCGGATACGATCTGTCGCCCGACGGAAAATTCGCGGTCGTCGTTGCAGAGGTCGGCAAGACGGTCGGCAGCAAGGCGAAGACCCCGCCGCCGATCGAGACCGAGCGCTTTTATTTCAAGCAGGACGGGCGCGGCTATCTCGACGACCGCACGCAGCAGCTTTTCATCGTCGATCTTGCCACCGGCGCGGCGCGGCAGCTGACGCAAGGCGCGCGCGATCACTGGCGGCCCGCGTGGTCGCCGGACGGCAAGCTCATCGCCTACACCGCCAAGGACCACGCCGGCGACAAGACGCTGAACAGCGAAATCTACGTGCTCCCGCCCGAAGGCGGCGAACCCCGCAAGATCAGCCCCACGGCGAACGCGGACGATGACCCGGACTGGAGCGCGGGCGTCTCGTGGTCGCCCGATTCCCGGCGTATCGTCTGGCTCGAAGGCATTGAAGACAAGTGGCTCTACTACGGCGCGCCGCATCTGGCCGTCGCGGACGTATCGACGGGCGCGGTGACGCGGCCTGCAAAGCTCGACCTCTGGTTCTACTATCCCCGGTTTGCGCCGGACGGCTCGATCCTCGCGCAGATCGAGGGCGACCGCGACACATGGCTGGCGCGCGTGGACGCGGAGAGCGGCAAGATCAGCTATCTGACGCAGGGCACGCGCTTCGCCTATGATTATGCCGTCGCGAAGGACGGGCGCATCGCCGTTCTGGAAACCACGAACGAAAAGCCCTCCGAACTGTATGCGCTCGAAAAATCGGGTGCGCGGCAACTCACCGACCACAACCCCTGGCTGAAGGACCGCGCGCTCGGCGAAACGCGCGATGTGAGCTTCAAGAGCGGCGACGCGGAAATCCACGGCTTTTACGTGCTGCCGCCGGATTACGACGCGGCGAAGCGGTATCCGCTCGTCGCGGACCTCCACGGCGGGCCGGTCTATCAGCACAGCCACGAGTTCGATCTCGATGCGCGCGCGCTCGCGGCGGCGGGCTATGTCGTGCTCAAGATCAACCCGCGCGGCTCATCGGGGCGGGGCTTCGATTTCTCGCGCGCGATCTATGCGGACTGGGGCAATGTCGACGCGCAGGACATCAGCGCGGGCATCACCAACGCCGTGGAAACCGGCATCGCGGACGCGAACCGCATCGGCGTGGGCGGCTGGAGCTACGGCGGAATCCTCTCCGGCTATATGATCGCCTACGACAAGCGCATCAAGGCGGCGGTGGCGGGCGCGGGGGTTTCCAACATCTTCGCGACGTGGGGCGTCGATATGTACCAGCGCGAATATATTCTCGAACTCGGCACGCCGTGGGAGAATTTCGAGACCTGGAAGAAGCTCGCCTACCCGTTTTTCGAGCCCGAGCGCATCACGGCCGCGACGCTGTTCCAGTGCGCGGACGCCGACGACAACGTGCCGTGCGTGGGCGCGGAGCAGATGTACCTGACGCTGAAAACGCGCGGCGTCCCGACGAAACTGATCGTCTATCCCGGCGAAAACCACGGCCTCACCGTGCCGAGCTACCTCTCGCACCGGATTGCGGCGAACATCGCCTGGTACGACCGCTGGCTGAAAGCCGACTGAACTATTCGCCCAGCAGCGTGCGCGTCAGCGGGTGGTCGGGGTCTTCAAGGCCGTCGATGACGTCGAAGTGATGGCGGCCCGGCTCCTCGACAAGCGCCGTAGCGATGCCGAGGCCGGTCCAGACGTTCGCGAGCAGCGCCGACTGGCGGCGGAATTCGGGGCGCTCGTCGGCACCCACCCAGCAGGTGACGCGCGCGCCGGGCAGCGGCGCCAGCAGCGCAGGGCTTTCGGCGGCGGCTTCGGCGTCGTCGATACGAAGCGTCTCGTTCATCTCCGTGCGCATCAGCGGCCGCAGATCGGCAAGCGCGGAAATCGGTACGACATGCGCGATGCGGGCGGCGATTTCGGGTGACAGCGGCGAGGGCAGGGCCGCCATGCGCGCAGCAAGGTGCCCGCCCGCCGAGTGCCCGGTGATGAAGATCGGACCCTCCACGCGCGCGGCGGCTGCGGCGATCGCGGCGGCAACCTCGCGAACGATGCCGCCGATGCGGGCCTCCGGGCAGAGCGTGTAGGACGGCATCGCCACGGCGAAACCGCGCTCCAGCGGCCCGCGCGACAAATGCGACCAATAGCTTTTGTCGAGCGCGAGCCAGTATCCGCCGTGGATGAACACGACCAGACCGCGCGGCGCGCCTTCGGGGAGGAACAGATCGAAGCGGTTGCGCGGCGCGTCGCCGTAGGAAAGATCGAGCAATGCGCGCGCGCCGCAGGTTTCGCGCCAGCGCTGCGCGGGCGCTACCCAGGCATCCGGCCAGCGCTCGCCGTCCGCGATGTAGGCGGCATTGGCGTAGGCGTCATCCCAGTCCGTGATCATGTCCACTCCTGCTGTGTTGACACACAATGCGCTGCGCCAAAAATATTTCAATCCTAAAACTTCAGGCTTGAAATAAATGTCGCCGCATGTCAGCCTGCGACTCATCGACAAGGGAGGTCATCCGATGGATGTGGCTGTACTCGGCGGCGGGCCTGCGGGCCTTTATTTCGCGATCAGCATGAAGCTGCGCGATCCCGGCCACCGCATCACGATCATCGAACGCAACCGGCCCGACGATACGTTCGGCTGGGGCGTCGTGCTCTCCGACGAGACGCTCGACAATCTGGCGGCGAACGACCCGCTCAGCGCCGCCGCGATCCGCGAGCACTTCGCGTACTGGGACGATATCGCCGTCGTTCACAAGGGCGTGCGGACCACCTCCACAGGTCACGGTTTCTGCGGCATCGGCCGCAAGCAGCTCCTGCTGCTGCTGCAGGCGCGCGCGCTGGAGCTTGGCGTCGAGATCCGCTTCGAGACGGAGGCGGAACCGGCGCGCGCCTACATGGACAGATACGACCTCGTCGTTGCCGCCGACGGGCTCAATTCGCGCACGCGCACCGAATTCGCGGATCATTTCCAGCCCAACATCGACGTGCGCAAGTGCAAGTTCGTGTGGCTGGGCACGCACCAGAAGTTCGACGACGCCTTCACGTTCATCTTCGAAAAGACCGAGCACGGCTGGGTATGGGCGCACGCCTATCAGTTCGATGCCGATACCGCGACGTTCATCGTGGAATGTTCGGAGGCGACATGGGCCGCGTTCGGCTTCGGCGAGCTGAGCCAGGCTGCATCAGTCGCGACCTGCGAGCGCATTTTCGCCAAGCACCTCGGCGGGCATAATCTGATGTCGAATTCGGCGCATATTCGCGGTTCGGCCTGGATCAATTTCCCGCGCGTGCTCTGCGAACGCTGGTCGCACGAAAATGTCGCGCTGCTCGGCGATGCGGCGGCGACGGCGCATTTCTCCATCGGTTCGGGCACGAAGCTGGCGCTGGAAAGCGCCGCCGCGCTCGCCGACTATATCCACAGCGAGCCGACGCTCGCAGCGGCGTTCCAGAAGTATGAGGACGCGCGGCGCGTCGAGGTGCTGCGGCTGCAATCCGCTGCGCGCAACTCGATGGAGTGGTTCGAGGAGGTCGAGCGCTACCTCGAACTTGATCCGGTGCAGTTCAACTATTCGCTGCTCACGCGCTCGCAGCGCATTTCGCACGAAAACCTGCGCCTGCGCGATCGCGCGTGGCTCGACAGCGCGGAAACGTGGTTTCAGCAGCAGGCGGGCGCGGGAAGCGTTCGCCGCGCGCCGATGTTCGCGCCGCTCAGCCTGCGCGGCATGACACTGCAGAACCGCATCGTCGTCTCGCCGATGGCGCAGTACAAGGCGGTCGACGGCTGCCCGACCGACTGGCACTTCGTGCATTATGCCGAGCGCGCGAAAGGCGGCGCCGGTCTGGTGTTCGTGGAGATGACCTGCGTGAGCCCGGAGGGCCGCATCACCCCCGGCTGCCCCGGCCTCTATGCGCCCGAGCACGAGGCGGCGTGGAAGCGTCTGGTCGATTTCGTCCACGCCGAAACGCCCGCGAAGATCTGCGCGCAGCTCGGCCATTCGGGCGCCAAGGGCTCGACGCAGATCGGCTGGGAAGAGATGGATGCGCCGCTGCCCAGCGGCAACTGGCCGCTGCTTGCCGCCTCCGCACTCCCGTGGTCCCCGAGAAACGCCGTGCCGAAGCCGATGGACCGCGCCGACATGGACCGCGTGCGGGACCAGTTCGTCGCATCCGCCGAAATGGCGAACCGCGCGGGCTTTGACATGGTGGAAATCCATGCCGCCCACGGCTATCTGCTCTCGTCGTTCATCAGCCCGCTCATGAACCGGCGCGAGGATGAATATGGCGGCAGCCTTGAAAACCGCATGCGCTATCCGCTGGAGGTGTTCCGCGCGGTGCGCGCCGTTTGGCCGGACGAGAAGCCCATATCGGTGCGTATCTCGGCCAACGACTGGGTCGGCGACGACGGCGTGACGCCCGAGGAGGCCGTGCGCATCGCCGACATCCTGAAGGACGCCGGTGTCGATATCTGCGACGTTTCGGCGGGGCAGACATCGGTGGATGCGCGGCCTGTCTATGGCCGCATGTTCCAGACGCCGTTCTCCGATCGCATCCGCAACGAGACCGGCATGGCGACCATGACCGTGGGCAACATCTACGAGCCCGACCACGCCAATTCGATCCTGATGGCGGGGCGCGCCGATCTCGTCTGCCTTGCCCGCCCGCATCTTGCCGATCCGTACTGGACCTTGCACGCGGCGGCGGCGCTCCGAGACAAGGATACGCCCTGGCCGAGCCCCTATCTCGCCGGGCGCGATCAGGCCTTTCGCCTCGCCGAGCGCGGGCCTGAACAGATGACGGGCAAGGTATGACGCGCACCGCACTCGTCACCGGCGGCGGCACCGGCGCGGGCCGGGCCATCGCGCTTGCGCTTGCAGGAGCAGGCGTTGGCGTCACCGTCTGCGGCCGCCGCCTCGCGCCGCTGGAAACGGTCGCGGCGGAAGACGCGCGCATCAAGGCCGTGCAGGCGGATGTGACCGACGAGGCCGCGATGCGCGCGCTCCACGAAGCACATGGGCCGTTCGACATCGTCGTCGCCAACGCAGGCGCCGCCGAAAGCGCCCCGGCGCACAAGGTGAGCCTCGCGGACTGGCAGGCCGCGCTCGCGGTGAACCTCACCGGCGCGTTCCTCACCGTGCAGCCCGCGCTCGCGCCGATGGTCAAGCGCCGCGCCGGGCGGATCATCTTCATCGCCTCGACCGCGGGGCTCAAGGGCTATGCCTATGTCGCGCCCTACGTGGCGGCCAAGCACGGCGTCGTCGGCCTGATGCGCGCGCTCGCGGCGGAGATCGCGAAATCGGGCGTCACGGTCAACGCCGTGTGCCCCGGCTTCACCGAAACCGATCTTCTCGAAGAATCGATCGCCCGCATCATGGCGACGACCGGCCGCAGCCGCGAGGAGGCACGCGCCAGCCTCGCGGCGACGAACCCGCAGGGCCGCTTCATTACGCCCGATGAAATCGCCGCCACGGTGCTCTGGCTCGCGAGCGAAGGCGCGGCGTCCGTTACGGGCCAAGCGATCTCCGTGTCGGGCGGCGAGACATGGTGAGCGCGCCGCTCGCCAAGGAGCGTGTCCGCCTGTGGCTGCGCCTGCTCCGCGCGACGCGCCTTATCGAGGCGGAACTGCGCGAGCGGCTGAAGGCGGATTTCGACACGACCCTGCCGCGCTTTGACGTCATGGCGGCGCTCGACCGACAGCCCGAGGGCATGATGATGAGCGAGCTTTCGCGTTTCCTGCTCGTCTCCAACGGCAACGTCACGGGCATCGTCGACCGCCTGGTCTTGGATGGATCGGTCGCGCGCACCGCCCGCAACGGCGACCGCCGCGCCTTCATCGTCAAGCTGACCGAGGCGGGCGCCGCGCAGTTCAAGGCGATGGCGGCGGCGCACGAGCGCTGGATCGACGCGCTGCTCGCCGACATCGATCCCGAAGAGGCCGCGCACCTCGCGGGCACACTCAGAACATTCCAGAGCAAGTGGGAGGGCGGACATTGACGCAGATGGCAGGATTGAAGCCGAAGCATTTTCTCTGGGAGGTCGAAGGCCGCATCGCGCGCATCCGGCTCGACCGGCCCGAACGCAAGAACCCGCTGACGTTCGATTCGTATGCCGAGCTGCGCGACACGTTCCGCGCGCTCGTTTACGCCGACGACGTCGATGCGGTGGTGTTCCTGCCGAACGGCGGCAACTTCTGTTCGGGCGGCGATGTGCACGACATCATCGGGCCGCTCGTCGCGATGGACATGAAGGGGCTGCTGGCGTTCACGCGCATGACGGGCGATTTCGTGAAGGCGATGCTTCACTGCGGCAAGCCGATCATTGCGGCGGTGGACGGGATCGCCGTCGGGGCAGGCGCGATCATCACGATGGCGTCGGACATCCGCATCGCGACGCCCGCAGCGAAGACGGCGTTCCTGTTCACCCGCGTCGGCCTTGCGGGGTGCGACATGGGGGCGTGCGCGATGCTGCCGCGCATCATCGGGCAGGGCAGGGCTTCGGAGCTGCTTTATACCGGGCGCACGATGAGCGCCGAGGAAGGCGAACGCTGGGGCTATTACAACCGGCTCGTCGCGGCCGATGCGCTGGAGGCGGACGCGCTGGAGATGGCGCGGCGCATCGTTTCCGGGCCGACCTTCGCGCACGGCATCACGAAGACGCAGCTCAATCAGGAATGGTCGATGAGCCTGGACCAGGCGATCGAGTCCGAAGCGCAGGCGCAGGCGATCTGCATGCAGACGCGGGATTTCGAGCGGGCGTACAAGGCGTTCGTGGCGAAGCAGACGCCCGTGTTCGAGGGCGACTGATGGCAGACCGCAGCTTTCTCGACTGGCCGTTCTTCGAAGACCGGCACCGCGACTATGCCGCGCGGCTGGAGGCGTGGTGCCGGGAGAATTTGCCTGTCGACCACGGCGACACCGACGCTGCGTGCCGCCGGCTTGTGGCCATACTGGGCGAAGGCGGCTGGCTTTTGCCGACGGCGGTAGACCCCGATGCCGTGGCCCCTCTCGACGTGCGCACGCTCTGCATCACGCGCGAGACGCTGGCGCGGCATGACGGGCTCGCCGACTTCGCCTTTGCGATGCAGGGGCTCGGCACCGGGACGATCAGCCTGTTCGGCGACGAAGGCCACCGCGAATGGCTGCGCAAGACGCGCGCGGGCAAGGCGATTTCCGCGTTCGCGCTTTCGGAGCCGCGCTCGGGATCGGACGTCGCCAACATGGACATGGCGGCGCGGCGCGACGGCGGCGACTATGTGCTTTCGGGCGAGAAAACGTGGATTTCGAACGGCGGGATCGCCGACGTTTACACCGTGTTCGCACGCACCGGCGAGGCGCCCGGCGCCAAGGGGCTTTCGGCGTTCATCGTGGCGGCGGACACGCCGGGGCTGGAGGTCGCCGAGCGCATCGACGTCATCGCCCCGCACCCGCTCGCGCGGCTGCGCTTCAACGATGTGCGCGTGCCCGCCTCGGCGATGGTGGGGAAACCGGGCGACGGCTTCCGCATCGCCATGTCGGTGCTCGACGTGTTCCGCTCGACCGTGGGCGCGGCGGCGCTCGGCTTTGCGCGGCGGGCACTGGAAGAGAGCATCACGCGCACGCGCGAGCGCACGCTTTTCGGCGCGCCGCTGTTCGACCTGCAGATGGTGCAGGGACATATCGCGGACATGGCGCTCGACGTCGATGCCGCCGCGCTCCTCGTCTACCGGGCCGCGTGGACCAAGGACATGGGCGCGCCGCGCGTGACGCGCGAGGCGGCGATGGCGAAGCTCTACGCCACCGATCGCGCGCAGGCGGTGATCGACAAGGCGGTGCAGCTTCACGGCGGCGACGGCGTGCGCCGGGGCCATATCGTCGAAAGCCTGTACCGGGAAATCCGCGCGCTTCGCATCTACGAAGGCGCATCGGACGTCCAGAAGGTGGTGATCGCACGTCAGGTAATGGGAGCGGGAGCATGATTTTGGGGCCGTCGGCGCATGTCGATACGTTCACGCGGGACAATCTGCCGCCCTTCGAAGAATGGCCGGACCTGCTGCTGGACGGCTTCGATTACCCCGAAACTCTGAACGCGGGCGTCGAGCTGACCGACGCGATGGTGGAGAAGGGCTTCGGCGACCACACCGCGCTGATCGGTAACGGGCGGCAGCGCACCTACAAGGAACTCACCGACTGGTCGAACCGCATCGCGCATGCGCTTGTCGAGGATTACGGCGTTCAGCCGGGCAACCGCGTGCTGATCCGGTCTGCCAACAACCCCGCGATGGTCGCGTGCTGGCTCGCCGCGACGAAGGCGGGGGCGGTCGTCGTCAACACCATGCCGATGCTGCGCGCGGGCGAGCTTTCGAAGATCGTCGACAAGGCGGAGATCAGCCTTGCGCTCTGCGACACGCGGCTGATGGACGAAATGGCTCTGTGCGCGAAGGACAGCCGTTTCCTGAAAGCGGTCGTCGGCTTCGACGGCACCGCGAACCACGATGCGGAGCTTGATCGCGTCGCGCTCGGCAAGTCGGTGAAATTCGATGCGGTCGAGACGGGCCGCGACGACGTGGCGCTGCTCGGCTTCACATCGGGCACCACGGGCGAGCCCAAGGCGACGATGCACTTCCACCGCGACCTGCTCATCATCGCGGACGGCTATGCGAAGGAAGTGCTCGGCGTGCGCCCGAACGATATTTTCGTGGGCTCCCCGCCGCTCGCCTTCACCTTCGGGCTCGGCGGGCTCGCGATCTTTCCGCTGCGTTTCGGGGCTGCCGCGACGCTGCTGGAGCACGCATCGCCTCCGAACATGATCGAGATCATCGAGACGTACCGGGCGACGATCAGCTTCACCGCGCCCACCGCCTACCGCATGATGCTCGCCGCGCTCGACGAGGGCGCGGACCTCTCGTCGCTGCGCATTGCCGTGTCGGCGGGCGAAACGCTGCCCGCGCCGGTGTTCGAGGACTGGGTGAGGAAGACCGGGAAGCCGATCCTCGACGGCATCGGCGCGACCGAAATGCTGCACATTTTCATTTCGAACCGGCTGGACGACATGCACCCGGCCTGCACGGGGCGGCCGCTCACCGGCTATGAGGCGAAGATCGTCGACGAGGACATGAGCGAACTGCCGCGCGGCGAGGTCGGGCGGCTTGCCGTGCGCGGGCCTGTCGGCTGCCGCTATCTCGCCGACACGCGTCAGCAGAAGTACGTGAAGAAAGGCTGGAACCTGACCGGCGATTCCTTCACGCAGGACACCGAGGGCCGTTTCCACTTCGCCGCGCGCTCCGACGACATGATCATCTCGGCGGGCTATAACATCGCCGGGCCGGAGGTGGAGGCCGCGCTGCTCAAGCATCCGCACGTGCTCGAATGCGCGGTGATCGGCATCGCCGACGAGGCGCGGGGGCAGATCGTGGAGGCGCATATCGTTCTGGTGGAAGGCGTCGCGGCGGGCGACGGTGTTGTGAAGACATTGCAGGATCACGTGAAGGCCACCATCGCGCCCTACAAGTATCCGCGTTCGGTGCGGTTCACCGCCGCGCTTCCGAAAACCGAAAGCGGCAAGATCCAGCGGTTCCGATTGAAAGCGGAAAGACAGGCATGACCGATTTCAGCGCGACGCGCGCCAAGTTCCATATCCCCGAAGGCGTCATCTACCTCGACGGCAATTCGCTCGGGCCGCTGCCGGTCGCTGCGAAGGCGCGCGCGGGCAAGGTGATCGAAGAGGAGTGGGGCGGCGAGCTTATCAAGGGCTGGAACAGCGCCGGCTGGATGGTGCAGCCGCGGAAAGTGGGCGACCGCATCGCCCGGCTGATTGGCGCGCCCGAGGGCAGCGTCGTGATGGGCGATACGCTTTCGATCAAGGTCTATCAGGCGCTCGCATCGGCGCTCGAAATGCGCCCCGAGCGGCGCGTGATCCTGTCGGACAGCGGCAATTTCCCCACCGACCTCTACATGGCGCAGGGCTTGATCCGCTCGCTGGGGCAGGGGCACGAACTGAAGGTCGTGGAGCCCGAAGCCGTGGAGGCCGCGATCGACGAGAGCGTCGCGGTGCTGATGATTACCGAGGTCGATTATCGCACGGGCCGCGTGCACGACATGGCGAAGCTCACCGCAAAGGCGCACGCGACAGGCGCGCTGACGATCTGGGATCTCGCGCACTCGGCAGGTGCGATCCCCGTGGATGTGACGCGGGCAGGCGCAGACTTCGCAGTCGGCTGCACCTACAAATACCTGAACGGCGGCCCCGGCGCGCCTGCGTTCATCTACGTCGCCGCCGAGCACGCAGGCGCCGCACGCCCGGCGCTTTCCGGCTGGATGGGGCACGAGGCGCCGTTCGCGTTCGACCATGACTACCGCCCCGGCGGCGGCATCGAGCGGATGCGCGTCGGCACGCCGCCGATCATCGCGCTCGCCGTGCTCGATGCCGCGCTCGATGCATGGGAGGGCGTCGACATGGCGGACGTGCGCCGCAAGTCGGTGGAACTGTCGGAACTGTTCATCCGCGAGGTCGAGGCGCGCTGCCCCGAGCTGACGCTGGCCTCGCCCCGCGACAGCGCAGTGCGGGGCAGCCAGGTGTCGTTCCGTCACGCGCAGGGCTACGCGATCATGCAGGCGCTGATCGCGCGCGGGCTCATCGGCGATTTCCGCGCGCCCGACGCGCTGCGCTTCGGTTTCACGCCGCTCTATATCGGGCAGGACGAGGTTCTGGGCGCCGTCTCCATCATGGAGGATGTGCTGAACACGAAAAGCTGGGACAAACCCGAATATCACCGGAGAGGACTTGTCACGTGAGCGGATCGAAACCCTATGATCCCGCGACCGAAGGCGCCGAGATGTCGTTCCGCGAACGCATGTCGTACGGCGACTATCTGTCGCTCGATCGCATTCTCGATGCGCAGAACCCGCTTTCGACTGCGCACGACGAAATGCTGTTCATCATCCAGCACCAGACGTCCGAGTTGTGGATAAAGCTCGCCGTTCACGAGATGCGCGCCGCGATGAAGGCGATCCGCGAAGGGCGCGTGCAGAACGCCTTCAAGATGCTGACGCGCGTGGCGCGCATCTTCGAACAGCTCAACAGCGCGTGGGACGTGCTGCGGACGATGACACCGAGCGAATATACCGAGTTTCGGGATTCGCTGGGGCAATCGTCGGGCTTCCAGTCCTACCAGTACCGCGCGATCGAGTTTCTTGCGGGCAACCGCAACGCCGCGATGCTGAAGCCGCATGCGCACCGGCCCGACGTGATGGCGAAGCTGGAAGCCATTCTGGCCGAACCCAGCCTTTACGACGAGGCGCTGCTGCTGCTTCAGCGCAGCGGCATTCCGATCGGCGCGGCCGATGCGGAGCGCACCGACTGGGCGGCGCCGCGCGCGGAAAGCCAGGATGTGATCGAGGCCTGGAAAACCATTTACCAGGCGCCCGAAAAATACTGGGCGCTTTATGAGCTGGCCGAGAAACTGGTCGATTTCGAGGATTATTTCCGGCGCTGGCGCTTCAATCACGTAACGACCGTGGAGCGCATCATCGGACTGAAACGCGGCACCGGCGGCACGTCGGGCGTTTCCTACCTCCGCAAGATGCTTGAGGTGGAATTGTTCCCCGAACTCTGGAAAGTACGCACCGAACTCTAGGAGCACGACCGTGACAAATTTCGATCCCTTCGACCCCTTCGGGCTTGAGCAGCAGCTGACCGAAGACGAGCAGATGATTTCCACGACCGCGCGCCGCTATGCCGAGGACCGGCTGGCGCCGCGCGTCGTCGAGGCCTTCCGGCACGAGAAGACCGACGCTGCGATCTTCCGCGAGATGGGCGAGCTTGGCCTGCTCGGCGCGACGATTTCGCCCGAATACGGCGGCGCGGGCTTCGGCTATGTCGCCTACGGGCTGATCGCCCGCGAGGTGGAGGCGATCGACAGCGGCTACCGCTCGATGATGAGCGTGCAGTCTTCGCTCGTGATGGTGCCGATCGAGACGTTCGGATCGGAAGCGCAGAAGCAGAAGTACCTGCCGAAACTTGCGAGCGGCGAATGGATCGGCTGCTTCGGGCTCACCGAGCCGGACCACGGCTCCGACCCCGGATCGATGGCGACGCGCGCGAAGAGCGTGCCCGGCGGCTACCGTCTTTCAGGTGCCAAGACGTGGATCACCAATTCGCCGATCGCCCATGTCTTCGTGGTGTGGGCAAAGACCGATGACGGCGCCATTCGCGGCTTCGTGCTGGAAAAGGGCATGGAGGGGCTCTCTGCCCCCGCGATCCACGGCAAGGTCGGCCTGCGCGCCTCGATCACCGGGCAGATCCTTATGGACGAGGTGTTCGTGCCCGAAGAGGCGATGTTCCCGGAGGTGCGCGGGCTGAAAGGACCGTTCACCTGCCTCAACTCCGCGCGCTACGGCATCGCGTGGGGCGCGCTCGGCGCGGCGGAATCCTGCTACAAAACGGCGCGGCAATATACGATGGACCGCAAGCAGTTCGGGCGGCCGCTCGCCGCGAACCAGCTCATCCAGAAGAAGCTCGCCGACATGGTGACGGACATCGCCCTCGGCTTTCAGGGCTGCCTGCGGCTCGGGCGCATGAAGGAAGACGGGCATCCGCCGGTGGAGCTGACCTCGATCCTGAAGCGCAACAGCTGCGGCAAGGCGCTCGATATCGCCCGCACGGCGCGCGACATGCTCGGCGGCAACGGCATTTCCGACGAGTTCGGCGTGGCGCGGCACCTCGTGAACCTGGAGGTGGTGAACACCTACGAGGGCACGCACGATGTCCACGCGCTCATCATCGGGCGGGCGATCACCGGCATCGCCGCGTTCGCGAACTGAGCGGCGTCATGGCGTTCACGGCGGTTCGCCCTTTGCGGTTCGGGGACTGCGACCCTTCGGGGATCGCCTATTTCCCGTCGTATCTGCACCTGCTCGTGGGGGTGATGGAGGAGTTTTTCGACTCGATCGGCGCCCCCTGGCCGGTGATGATGGGCGAGCGCCGCATTTCGGTGCCCACGGTGCGGCTCGACATCACGTTCAGCCATCCGGGCGTTCACGGCGACGTGCTCGATTTCGCGCTCGGCGTGCGGCGCGTGGGCAAGAGTTCGCTCGACCTCATACACCGCATCACCTGCGGCGGCACATTGCTCTGGTCCGCTGAGCAGCGCATCGTCGCGACCGACACCGATACCCACCGCGCGCGTCCGTGGCCGGACGACATGCGCGCGGCGTTTGAACAGCATCTGGAGAGCACGAATGTTTGAAACCCTGCAGCCCGAAGGCTGGGTGAAGCCAATCGGCTATGCGAACGGCGTCGCCGCCGAGGGCACATTGATCTTCGTGGGCGGCCAGATCGGCTGGAATGCGAACGCGCAGTTCGAGACGGACGATTTCGCGGCGCAGACCCGGCAGACGCTTGAGAACGTCGTCGCGGTGCTGAAGGCGGGCGGGGCGGGGCCGGAGCATGTGGCCTCGATGACGTGGTACGTGACCGACAAGGCCGAATATCTCGCCAACCTGAAGGGCGTCGGCGCCGCCTACCGCGACGTGATGGGCAAGAACTTCCCGGCGATGGCGCTGGTGCAGGTCGCAGCGCTCGTCGAGGACCGCGCGAAGGTGGAGATTCAGGCGTTCGCGGTGAAGCCGCGCTGACGGAGTTGGATGCGTTTTCCACAGCTTATCGCGGTCTGCGCTGAAATAACGGAGATGCGCGCTTGACAGCGCCGGGCCCCGCCAATAGGTACGCCCGGCTTTCGAAATACGAAGCAATGCGCGGGTGTAGCTCAGTTGGTTAGAGTGCCGGCCTGTCACGCCGGAGGTCGCGGGTTCGAGCCCCGTCACTCGCGCCATTTCTCGCAAGCAGAAATGGCGCTTTCCCCGCAGGAAACGAGATCAGGCTTCGACGCTGTCGAAGACCCTGAACTCATGCGCGATGGAGCGCTCCACCAGCAGTTCATAGATCGCCGCGACGTGCTCGCGCGACAGCCCGTGCGCATCGGCGGCGGCGCAGGCCTTGGCGATCACGTCCGCCTTGCGCGCTTCGTCGCGCACCGCGCCGCGCGCCGTTTTCACGCGCGCCGCCGCCTCGATATACCGCATCCGCTTCGCCAGCAGCGCGACGATTTCCCGGTCGAGCGCATCGATCGCGGCGCGGATCTCGGGCATGGTGGTGCAGGCGTCGGGGGGAACGATGTCGGTCATTTACGGAAGCGTCCGGTCTCTATCCAGCGAACAAGGGGGCGGGCCGGGAAGACCCAGGCGATGCCGAGCAGGATCCAGACGGGAAGCTGGACGAGCACGGGAAGGCGCGTGACGGGCTCCGCCACCGCGACGGCGAGCACGGTGTAGATCGCGAGCAGAACGATCAGCAGCAGCACGCCGAAGGGCTTCCGTAGGCTGGGCCTGGGATCGGTCATGCGGCAAGCGTCCGGGTGGGGGTCACGACGGCGTCAAGGCGTTCGTCCCAGGCGTCCGCAGGGAGCGACGCGAGAATCTGCACATCCCAAGCAAGGCCGATCGCGACGGTGCGGTGCGCGGCTCTGAGCGCCGCCAGCGTGCGATCGAAGTGGCCCTTGCCCTGCCCGATGCGGTTGCCCTGCGCGTCGGCCGCCACGAGCGGGACGAGGAGCGCGCCGGGCACCGCCTCCGCCGCATCGGCAAGCGGCTGCAACGTGCCGAACGGTCCGGGCTCCAGCGGGCCGTCTGCGACGCGGAACAGCATGGCGTCGTCGCGGCTTGCAAACCACGGCAGCAGAACGGTCACGCCCGCCGGCAGCAGGTCGTGACAGGCGGCGGGATCGATTTCGTGGCCCATCGGCGCATAGCTGCCGACGGTGCGCGCACCCTGCAGGAACGGCAGCGCGCGCGCGGCGAGCGCCGTCTCCAGTGCCCGGCGTTCGTCTGCGGCGAGGGCGCGAACGAACGCGGCCCGGGCCGCCCGCGCATCGCGGCGCAGGGTGTCCTTGTCGGTGGGGAGGGAAGTGGACAAAGGGGAATCCGCGCGACAGGTCAAAATGGGTGGCGGAACCGCCTCGGCCGTTTGCCGGAATATCCTCTGACGCCAGTAACGTCAGGTGGGCACCATATGGTCGGACCAGGATCCGCACAGGGACAGCACCCTTGGATGTCGATATCGCCTCAGGGATGTTCGCATCGCGCGCACCAGGCAGTATCCGCCGTGTGGTAATCTAGGCGCTCGCGCGTCGCTTCTCAAGGGCTGCGACAACGGCTTCCACGCGCGCCGCCGCCTTTTCCAGCGCATTCGTGGCGATCGTGTCGCCGAGCGACGGATCGCGCTCCCGCGTTTCGAACAGTTCGTCGGCGATCAGGATGGCCGACATCAGCAGGAGACGCGGCTCGCTCATCTGGCCGAGCGCGCCCTGCAGGTCCGCCGCCTTGGCATCGACGTGCGCGGCGAGGCGGTTCAGCCGGTCTTCCTCGCCGTCGCGGCAGGCGAGGGGATAGGAGCGTCCGCCGATGGAGACATTGATCTGGCCCATGCGATCAGCCCCGCGACGCGATCAGCACGTCGAGATCGGCGACGGCGCGTTCGGTCGACTGACGCAGGCGGCGGTGCTTCTCGCGCAGCGCGTCCATCTCGGCGCCCGCGCCGTCGTCGATAGTCGTCGCGGCCCGCTCGAGTTTGTCGAGCGCGCTTTCGAGGCGTGTCAGCGCCGACGCGAAACCGGTCATCTGATCCATGCCGAAAAGTCCTGAAATCAGCAGTTTGGGCGGGGAACATAAGAACGAATCCGAATTAGGGTCAAGACAGGCGCGGGTCGGTTCACCGATTCATTTCGATTTCAAAGGATTCCCGCCGGTTTTGCGCGCGCATGGCCGCCATGCCTTGACATGACGTTGACGGGGCATAAGCCCCTCTCCATTGTTCGCGCCGATTCGCCGCCCGGCCATAATATTGGGAACCAAGCCGAAGATGACCGTTACCCACGCCGATCTCGCCAACGCCGTCCGCGCGCTGGCGATGGATGCCGTTCAGGCCGCGAATTCGGGCCATCCCGGAATGCCGATGGGCATGGCGGATGCCGGCACCGTCCTCTTCACGCAGCATCTGAAGTACGATCCGCAGTGGCCGCAGTGGCCCGATCGCGACCGCTTCGTTCTCTCCGCCGGTCACGGCTCGATGCTGATCTACGCGCTGCTCTGGCTCACCGGCTATGAGAAGCCGACGCTCGACCAAATTCGCAACTTCCGCCAGCTCGGCAGCCCGTGCGCGGGGCATCCCGAGAACTTCGAGCTTCCCGGCGTTGAAACCACGACCGGCCCGCTCGGGCAGGGTCTCGCCACCGCCGTCGGCATGGCGATCGCCGAACGCCACCTCAACGCGCGCTTCGGCGATGCGGTGCAGGATCACCATACCTGGGTGATCGCGGGCGACGGCTGCCTGATGGAAGGCATCAACCACGAGGCGATCGGCCTTGCCGGGCATTTGAAGCTCGGCCGCCTGAACGTGATCTGGGACGACAACCGCATCACCATCGACGGCGCGACCTCGATGTCGACGTCGGAAGACGTCGCCGCGCGCTATGAGGCTTCGGGCTGGCACGTCGTTTCCTGCGACGGCCACGACGCGGCGAGCATCGATGCGGCGCTGCGGGCCGCGAAGGCCGATCCCCGCCCGTCGCTGATCGCCTGCCGCACGATCATCGGCTACGGCGCCCCGAACAAGCAGGGCACGGCGGCGACGCACGGTTCGCCGCTCGGCGCGCCAGAGATCGCAGCAGCGCGCGAAACGCTCGGCTGGAATCACGCGCCCTTCGAAATTCCCGCCGACATCCTGAGCGCATGGCGTGACGCCGGTGCGCGCGGCGTCGATGCGAGTGCGAAGTGGAAAGAAGGCGCTTCCAAAACAGAAGGTTACGCGGAGTTCCTGCAATGGCTTGACGGGTCCGCGCTCAAAGCCGCAGGGCCGGCGCTGAAGGCGCACATCGACGGCCTGATCGCCGCGCCGCAGACGGTCGCCACGCGCAAGGCGAGCGAGCTTGCGCTCGGCGCGATCAATGCGGCGGCGCCGAACACCATCGGCGGCTCGGCCGATCTCACCGGCTCCAACAACACGCTGACCAAGGGCCTCGGCACGCTCGACGCCGCGAACTACGGCGGGCGCTACATCTATTACGGCATCCGCGAGTTCGGCATGTCCGCCGCGATGAACGGCATGGCGCTGCACGGCGGCATCATGCCCTACGGCGGCACCTTTCTGGTCTTCACCGATTATTGCCGCCCGGCGATCCGCCTCAGCGCGCTCCAGCGCGCGCAGGTCGTCTATGTGATGACGCACGATTCCATCGGCCTCGGCGAAGACGGCCCGACGCACCAGCCGATCGAGCATGTGATGAGCCTGCGCGTGATGCCCAACGTGCTCGTCATGCGTCCGGCCGACGTCGTGGAAACGGCGGAATGCTGGGCGCTCGCGCTTGAAAACACCACCGGCCCCGCCGTGCTTGCGCTCTCCCGCCAGAACCTGCCGCAGGTCCGCACGCAGGCGAGCGAGAACCTCTCGGCCAAGGGCGCATACCGCCTGCGCGCCGCGTCCGCCGCGCGGAAGGTCGTGTTTCTCGCCACCGGCTCAGAAGTGCAGGCCGCGCTCGCCGCCGCCGACCAACTCGAAGCCGCAGGCATCGGCTGCGACGTCGTTTCGATGCCCTGCTGGGAACTGTTCGACCTGCAAAGCGACACCTATCAGGCCGATATCCTGCCGGAAGACGCGCTCATCGTGTCGGTCGAGGCCGGGACGACCGTGGGCTGGGAACGCTACACGGGCCGCAAGGGCCTCAGGCTCGGCATCGACCGCTTCGGCGCCTCTGCGCCCGCCGAAGCCTTGTTCGAAAAATTCGGATTGACCCCCGACGCCATTGCAAAGGCGGTTCGGGCGAAGCTCGCTTAAATCAGGAACGGGAGTACGAAAAACATGGCGAAGGTTTCGATCAACGGATTCGGCCGCATCGGACGCCTCGTGGCGCGGGCCATTCTGGAGCGCCCGGAAAGCGGGCTCGAACTGGTCTCGATCAACGACCTGTCCGACGCGAAGGCGAACGCGCTGCTGTTCAAGCGCGATTCCGTGCACGGCACGTGGCAGGGCACGGTCAAGGTGGACGGCAACGATCTCATCATCGACGGCAAGCGCATCAAGGTTTCGGCCGAGCGCGACCCCGCGAACCTGCCGCACGCGGCAAACGGCGTCGACATCGCGCTTGAATGCACCGGCTTCTTCACGGACCGCGCGTCGGCCGAAAAGCATATCGCGGCGGGCGCCAGGAAGGTGCTGATCTCAGCGCCGGGCAAGAACGTCGATCTCACGGTCGTTTTCGGCGTGAACAACGACAAGCTCTCGGCCGAACACACGATCGTTTCGAACGCCAGCTGCACGACGAACTGCCTCGCGCCGGTCGCCAAGGTGCTGAACGATTCGATCGGCATCGAGCGCGGCCTGATGACGACGGTTCACGCCTACACCAACGACCAGAAGATCCTCGACCAGATCCACGAAGACCCGCGCCGCGCCCGCGCCGCCGCCATGTCGATGATCCCGACCACCACGGGCGCCGCCCGCGCCGTGGGCGAAGTGCTGCCCGAACTGAAAGGCAAGCTCGACGGTTCGGCGATCCGCGTGCCGACGCCCGACGTCAGCCTCGTCGACCTGACCTTCACGCCGGGGCGCGACACGACGAAGGACGAAGTGAACGCGATCCTGAAGGCGGCGTCTGAATCCGGCCCGCTGAAGGGCATCCTCTGCTATTCGGACGAGCCGCTGGTCTCGATCGACTATCAGCACACGGCGGCGTCCTCGACGATCGACAGCCTCGAAACCGCCGTTCTCGAAGGCAAGCTCGTCCGCGTGCTTTCCTGGTACGACAACGAGTGGGGCTTCTCGAACCGCATGGTCGACACCGCCAAGGCAATGGCGGCGTTCCTCTAGCCATGGCCAAGTTCCGGACGCTCGACGATATCGGGGACGTGAGCGGCAAGCGCGTCCTCGTTCGCGCCGATCTCAACGTGCCGATGCACGAAGGCAAGGTCAGCGACGACACGCGCCTGCGCGCCGCGCAGCCGACCATCGCGGAGCTTGCCGACAAGGGCGCGATCGTGCTGGTGCTGTCGCACTTCGGGCGTCCCAAGGGCGAAAACCCGATGCTCAGCCTGTCGCCGATCTCCTCGGCGCTTGCCAAGGTTCTGGGCCGCACGGTCGGCTTCGTCACCGAGTGCAAGGGCCCGGCTGCCGAGCAGGCGGTCGGCCTGATGGCGGCGGGCGAGATCGCGGTGCTGGAAAACACCCGCTTCGAGGCGGGCGAGGAGAAGAACGATCCGGCGCTGGTCGCTGCGATCGCCAAGCTCGGCGACATCTATGTGAACGACGCCTTCTCCGCTGCGCACCGCGCGCACGCCTCCACCGAGGGGCTGGCGCATGTGCTTCCGGCCTATGCGGGGCGCTCGATGCAGGCGGAGCTGGAGCATCTGGAAGCCGCGCTCGGCGAACCCGAACGCCCGGTTGCGGCGGTCGTCGGCGGCGCCAAGGTGTCCTCGAAGCTCGACGTGCTCAACAACCTCGTCAGCAAGGTCGATCACCTCATCATCGGCGGCGGTATGGCGAACACGTTCCTTGCCGCGAAGGGTGTCGATGTCGGCAAGTCGCTGTGCGAGCACGACCTCAAGGATACGGCGCTCGCCATCCTCGCGAAGGCGGAGGCGGCGCGCTGCACCGTGCATCTGCCCTACGACGTCGTCGTGGCGAAGGAATTCCGCGCCGATCCGCCGGTGCGCACCGTGAACGTCCACGAGGTCGCGGCGGACGAGATGATCCTCGACGTCGGCCCCGCCGCTGTCGAGGCGCTGTCGGATGCGCTCAAGACGTGCCGCACATTGGTGTGGAACGGGCCGCTCGGCGCGTTCGAGATGGCGCCGTTCGATGCGGCCACGGTCTCGCTCGCGCGCACGGCGGCGGCGCTTACCGAAGCCGGAAGCCTCGTTTCGGTGGCGGGCGGCGGCGATACGGTCGCGGCGCTCAACCACGCGGGCGTCGCCGACAGCTTCAGCTTCGTCTCGACGGCGGGCGGCGCGTTCCTCGAATGGATGGAAGGCAAGCCGCTGCCGGGTGTGGACGCGCTGCGCGCGTAACGGTTTTTCGGCGTCGGCAAGCCCGAAATTAACCACATCTTAAAACCCGACCTTAAGTCTTTGGCGCGAAGGTCGGTGCCATGCTTATGCGTCTTGCCGCAGCCGCGTTCCTCATCGCCACTCCTGCCGTCGCTGCGGGCTTCTCGACCGTTGCGGTCGCGAAGCACAGCTGGTGCGCGGCGGATGACGTCAATCCTGCAGAGGCCGTGGCCGCGCTCAACGACCTGCGCGGCGCACAGGGTCTTGCTCCGGTTCGGGTCGACATGGCGCTCACCCGCGCCGCGCAGGCGCATTCCGAAGATCTCGCGGGCTGGGGAAAACTCTCCCACAGCGGCTCCGACGGCAGCAATTTCGTCGATCGCGCGGACCGCGCCCGTTTCGACGGCGTGCCGCGTGCGGAGAACGTCGCGTGGAACCTGCCGACCTCGCATGCGGTGGTGGTGGCGTGGGACAAGAGCCCCGGCCACCGCGACAACATGATGCTCGACGACGTCACCGACGTGGGCATCGGCTACGCCTGCTCGTCCAGCAAGGGCCGCTTCTGGACCATGGTGCTCGGCCGCCGCGAGGGCGGCTTCACGCTCGCCGCGCTCAACTAGCCTGTCATCCTGAATCCGTGCGCGAGGTCGTTGCGATGCGCGGCCCTCTTCTGTATCACGCGCGGAAACCGGAATAATCCAGCCCGGAATACTCAAGCGACGAGGACGACGCATGAAGATCACGAAACCCGTGAAGGCCATCCTTTCGAACTATGAAAGCGACAACCCCGGCACGAAGGCGAACCTCGCCCGTATCCTGATGCAGGGCCAGCTCGGCGGCACCGGCAAGCTCATCATCCTCCCGGTCGATCAGGGCTTCGAGCACGGCCCGGCGCGCAGCTTCGCGGTCAACGAACCGGCGTATGATCCGCACTACCACTTCCAGATTGCCATCGACGCGGGGCTTTCCGCCTACGCCGCGCCGCTCGGCATGATCGAGGCGGGCGCCGACACGTTCGCTGGCCAGATCCCGACGATCCTCAAGGTGAACTCGTCGAACTCGTGGGCGACCTCGATCAACCAGGCCGTCACCGGCACGGTCGACGACGCGCTGCGCCTCGGCTGCTCGGCGATTGGCTTCACCATCTATCCGGGCGCCGACGAGGTGTTCGACATGATGGAGGAAATCCGCGAAATGTCCGCCGAAGCGAAATCGGTGGGCATCGCCACGGTGATCTGGTCGTACCCGCGCGGCGGCAATCTCTCGAAGGACGGCGAACTCGGGCTCGATGTCGGCGCTTACGCCGCGCACATGGCGGCGCTGCTGGGCGCGCACATCATCAAGGTGAAGCTGCCGAGCGACCACATCGAGCAGAAGGACGCGCAGAAGGCGTACGAGAAGCTGGATCGCTCCACGCAGGCGAAGCGCGTGGCGCATGTCGTGAAGTCGTGCTTCAACGGCCGCCGCATCGTCGTCTTCTCGGGCGGCGCGGCGAAGGGTGCCGACGCCGTCTATCAGGACGCGCGCGATATCCGCGACGGCGGCGGCAACGGCTCGATCATCGGCCGCAACACCTTCCAGCGCCCGCGCGACGAAGCGATGGCGATGCTCGCGAAGCTGGTGAATATCTACAAGGGCAAGGAATAGACGCCCGGTGGACGACGACATCGCGCTCGACCCCCAGTTCGCCGAGCGTTTCAAGCGAGAGGCCCGGCCGCCGTGCCAGCTCTACCTGATCTCGCCGGATCGTTATGATCCGGGCTTTCCGGAGCAGTTGAAGGCGGCGCTCGGTGCAGGGCCGGTGGCGGCCTTCCAGCTTCGGCTGAAGGGCGTGGAGGACGTGGAAATCCTGCGCGCGGGCGCGGCGCTGAAGCCCATCCTCGCCGCGTATGACGTCGCCTTCATCCTCAACGACCGCGCCGACCTTGCAAAGGAACTGGGCGCAGACGGCGTGCATCTGGGCCAGTCCGACGGCAGCGTCGCGGAGGCCCGCAGCCTGCTCGGCCACGACGCGCAGATCGGCGTCACCTGCCACGACAGCCGCCATTTCGCGATGGAAGGCACCGAGGCGGGCGCCGACTATGTGGCGTTCGGCGCCTTCTACCCCACGGCGACCAAGGAGACGACGCATCGCCCCGATCCGTCGATCCTGTCGTGGTGGACGACGATCAGCGAAATCCCCTGCGTCGCCATCGGCGGCATCACGCCGGAAAATGCCGCGCCGCTCGTTGCGGCGGGGGCGGACTTCCTTGCCGTCTGCGGAGCCGTGTGGGCGCACCCGCAAGGTCCGGCGGCAGGCGTAAAAGCCTTTCAAGGTATCCTCGAGCAGACTTCTTGAGCAGATGCCCGCGGGCTGATAGAAGCCCCGCACTTTTCCGGTTTCGGCTCTCTTTCTCAGGATTGCACCTATGAAGATCAGCGGCGTGGACATTCGTCCCGGCAACATCATCGAATATGAAGGCGGGCTGTGGCGCGCCGTGAAGATCCAGCATACGCAGCCCGGCAAGGGCGGCGCCTACATGCAGGTGGAGCTGAAGAACCTCGTCGACGGCCGCAAGACCAACGTCCGCTTCCGTTCGTCGGAGACGGTGGAGCGCGTCCGCCTCGACACCAAGGACTTCCAGTTCCTCTACGCCGAAGGCGACATGCTGACCTTCATGGACAAGGAGACCTACGAGCAGGTCTCGCTGCCGCAGGATCTGCTCGGCGACGCCGCCGCGTTCCTGCAGGACGGCATGGATGTCGTGATGGAACTCCATGAAGAAAAGCCGCTTTCCGTGCAGCTCCCCGATCAGGTGGAAGCCATGATCGTGGAGGCGGACGCCGTGGTGAAGGGCCAGACGGCCTCGTCCAGCTACAAGCCCGCCGTGCTCGACAACGGCGTGCGCATCATGGTGCCGCCGCACATCGCATCGGGCACGCGCATCGTCGTCGACGTCTACGAGCAGACCTACGTCCGCCGCGCGGACTGATCGGAACCCCTATGCCCGCCCATTCCGCCCTCATCACCATCATGGAAAAGGCCGCGCGCAAGGCTGCGCCCCGGCTGCGCCGCGATTTCAATGAGGTTTCGCAGCTTCAGGTCTCCCGCAAGGGGCCGTCGGATTTCGTGTCCAACGCCGATCATGCCGCCGAGCGCACGATCGTCGAGATTCTGCGGCAGGCGCGGCCCGATTGGGGGCTGGTGCTGGAAGAGGGCGGCGAGATCGAGGGCGATCCCTCGCGCCCGCGCTGGATCGTCGATCCGCTCGACGGCACCACGAACTTCCTGCACGGCATCCCGCACTTCGCGATCACGATCGCGGCGGAGCAGGACGGCCAGATCATTTCGGGTCTCGTCTATCAGCCGATGACCGACGAGAGCTTCTGGGCGGAAGCGGGCAGGGGCGCGTGGATTCAAAACCAGCGCCTGCGCGTTTCGGCGCGAAAAGACCTCGGCGACTGCCTGATCGCCACGGGCATTCCGTTTCAGGGCGTGGGAAACTTCGATCAGTTCGATTCCATCCTGCAGGCGGTGGCGCCCAATGTCGCAGGCATCCGGCGCTTCGGCTCTGCGGCGCTCGACCTCGCGTGGGTCGCGGCGGGGCGTTACGACGGGTACTGGGAGGCCGGGCTGAACGCGTGGGATGTGGCTGCGGGCATGCTTCTGGTGCGCGAAGCCGGGGGCTTCGTCAGCGACTATCGCGGCGGCGACAAGGTCATCGAGCGGCGCGAAGTGATCGCGTCGAACAGTGCTATTCAGACGCGTTTGCATAAACTCATCGGCGGGGCCCTTCGCAGCGCAGCAAAGTGATTGCAAAAGGCAGGCTTACAGCCTTGCAAGCCCGCTGACACGCGCCTAAAAGCGCCGCAAATATCAGGGAATCGCGTATGCAATCGGTCGCGGCGGAGTATCTGCCGATCCTCTTGTTCCTGGGCGTGGCGGTGGTTCTGTCGGGCGTTTTCGTGGGCCTGCCGGTGCTGGTTTCGAACCTCACGGGAACCAACAAGCCCGACCCGAACAAGCTCGCCGAGTACGAGTGCGGCTTCCCGGCCTTCGAGGATGCGCGCCGCCAGTTCGACGTGCGCTTCTATCTGGTGTCGATCCTGTTCATCATTTTCGATCTTGAAGTCGCATTCCTGTTCCCGTGGGCGGTCAGCCTCGGCGCCACGGGCGTGTTCGGCTGGGCGTCGATGATGGTGTTCCTCGGCATCCTGACGATCGGTTTCATCTACGAATGGAAGAAGGGCGCGCTGGAATGGGAGTAGAGACCCAAATGGCGCCCGCCGGCTCCGGTATCATCATGCCGGATCAGGGCTTCGTGGACGACATCAACAACGAGATGTCGAGCAAGGGCTTCCTCGTCACCTCGACCGAGGAGCTTTTCCACTGGGCGCGCACCGGCTCGCTGTGGTGGATGACCTTCGGGCTCGCCTGCTGCGCGGTCGAGATGATGCACACCAACATGCCGCGCTACGATCTGGAGCGTTTCGGCGCCGCGCCGCGCGCTTCCCCGCGCCAGTCGGACGTGATGATCGTGGCGGGCACGCTCTGCAACAAGATGGCCCCGGCGCTGCGCCGCGTTTACGACCAGATGTCGGAGCCGCGCTACGTCATCTCGATGGGAAGCTGCGCCAACGGCGGCGGCTATTATCACTACAGCTATTCGGTGGTGCGCGGCTGCGACCGCATCGTGCCCGTCGACATCTACGTGCCGGGCTGCCCCCCGACCGCCGAGGCGCTGCTCTACGGCATTCTCCAGCTGCAGCGGAAGATCCGCCGCGTGGGGACGTTCGAACGATGAAAAGCCCCGCGCCCCGCATGTCGTCCGATAGCGGCGTCATCGAAGCCGCGCGCGCCGCGCTCGGCGACGTCATTGTAGCGGCCGCCGAACATGCGTTCGAAGTGACGCTGACCGTGCATCGCCGCGACCTTTACAAGGCGCTGGAGACGCTGCGCGACACGCCCGGCCTCGAATACCAGCAGCTGATGGAGATCGCGGGCGTCGATTACCCGGAGCGCCCCGAGCGTTTCGAGGTCAACTACTGCCTGCTCTCGCTGACGCTGAACCGCCGGATTCGGGTGAAGACGCTCACCGACGAAAAGCAGCCCGTGCCCTCCGTCGTCGATCTCTGGCCGGTCGCGGGCTGGCTGGAACGCGAAGTGTGGGACATGTACGGCGTCCGTTTCGACGGCAACCCGGACCATCGCCGCATCCTCACCGACTATGGCTTCACCGGGCACCCGTTCCGCAAGGACTTCCCGCTCACCGGCTATGTCGAGCTGCGCTACTCCGAAGAGCACAAGCGTGTCGTCTACGAACCCGTGAAACTCGCGCAGGATTTTCGCAGCTTCGACTTCATGAGCCCGTGGGAAGGCGCCGAATACGTGCTTCCGGGCGACGAGAAGGCGGAAGTGAAGGCGAGCTGATGGCCAAAGTCGCAACCACGACGCCCACAACGACCGGCGACGTCGAAATCCAGAACTACACGATCAACTTCGGCCCGCAGCACCCGGCGGCGCACGGCGTGCTGCGCCTCGTCATGGAGCTGGACGGCGAGATCATCGAGCGCTGCGATCCGCACATCGGCCTGCTGCACCGCGGCACCGAGAAGCTGATCGAATACAAGACCTATCTCCAGGCGCTGCCCTACATGGATCGGCTCGACTACGTGTCGCCGATGTCCATGGAGCACAGCTACGTGCTCGCCATCGAAAAGCTGCTGGATATCGAGGTGCCGCTGCGCGCCCAGTATATCCGCGTGCTGTTCGCGGAGCTGACGCGCATCGGCAACCACATCCTGAACACCACGGCGCACGCGATGGACGTCGGCGCGCTGACGCCGATCCTGTGGATGTTCGAAGAGCGCGAGGCGATCCTCGGCTTTTACGAGCGGGCCTCCGGCGCGCGCTTCCACGCGGCGTATTTCCGCCCCGGCGGCGTGCATCAGGATCTGCCGCCGAAGCTGATCGCCGACATCGCCGACTGGGCGGACAATTACCTGAAGGTGATGGCGGACTTCGAAACGCTCATCTGCGACAACCGCATCTTCAAGCAGCGCAATGTCGATATCGGCATCATCAGCGAGCAGGACGCGGTGGCGTGGGGCTTCTCGGGCCCCTGCATTCGCGGCTCCGGCCTGCCGTGGGATCTGCGCAAGTCGCAGCCCTACGAGGTTTACGACCGCATGGAGTTCGACGTGCCGGTCGGCAAGACCGGGGACTGCTACGACCGCTTCATGGTCCGCATCGAGGAAATGAAGCAGTCGCTGCGCATCGTGAAGCAGTGCCTGCGCGAGATGC
Source organism: Sphingosinicella soli (assembly GCF_014199685.1). Lineage (GTDB taxonomy): Bacteria > Pseudomonadota > Alphaproteobacteria > Sphingomonadales > Sphingomonadaceae > Sphingosinicella > Sphingosinicella soli. The sequence continues at coordinate 33,716 of NZ_JACHNZ010000001.1, forward strand.
CCGAAGGCCCGGTCGCCAGCCTCGACCGCAAGGTGGTGCCGCCCAAGCGCGGCGAGATGAAGCGCTCGATGGAGGCGCTCATCCACCACTTCAAGCTCTACACCGAAGGCTTCCACGTTCCGGCGGGCGAGGTCTACGTCGCCACCGAAAGCCCCAAGGGCGAGTTCGGCATCTATCTGGTGGCGGACGGCACCAACAAGCCGTACCGCTGCAAGATCCGCCCCACGGGCTTCTCGCACCTGCAGGCGATGGATTTCCTCTGCAAGGGCCACATGCTCGCCGACGCGCCCGCCGTGCTCGGCAGTCTCGATATCGTTTTCGGTGAGGTCGACCGGTGAGTCACGCTGCTTCCGCAACGCCCGAACAGCATCACGCGTTCGATGGTTTCGATTGGACGCCCGAGAACGCGAAGCGCGTGAAGGTCATCCTCGCGCGCTACCCGGAGGTGCGCAAACAGTCCGCCGTGATGCCGCTCCTCGATCTCGCGCAGCGCCAGGTCGGCGCGCAGACGAAGACGCAGGGCTGGCTGCCGATCCCGGTGATCGAGTTCATCGCAGGGCTACTCGGCATGCCCTACATCCGCGTGCTCGAGGTGGCGACCTTCTACACGATGTATAATCTCGCGCCCGTCGGCCGTCATCACGTGCAGGTCTGCGGCACCACGCCCTGCATGCTGCGCGGCTCCGACGACGTGATGAAGGCGTGCAAGGACAAGGGCCTCGCCAAGGGCCACACGACGGCGGACGGGCTCTTCACGCTCACCGAGGTCGAATGCATGGGCACCTGCGCGAACGCGCCGATGGTGCAGATCAACGACGACAATTACGAAGACCTCGACTACGCGAGCATGACGCGCATTCTGGAAGAGCTTGCCGCAGGCAAGGCGCCGAAAACCGGCCCGCAGATCGACCGCCAGAACAGCGCCCCCGTCGGCGAGCAGACGTCGCTCAAGGAGTATATGGCGTGACCATTGCACTGCTTGAGGACAAGGACCGCATCTTCACCAACGTCTACGGTTGGCAGGATTGGGGCGTCAAAGGCGCGCTGAAGCGCGGCGACTGGGACGGCACCAAGGACATCATCGCCAAGGGGCAGGACTGGATCATCGAGCAGGTGAAGGCGTCGGGCCTTCGCGGGCGCGGCGGCGCGGGCTTCCCCACCGGGCTCAAATGGTCGTTCATGCCCAAGGAACCGCGCGAGGATCGCCCGTCCTACCTCGTCATCAACGCCGACGAATCCGAGCCCGGATCGTGCAAGGACCGCGAGATCATCCGCCACGATCCGCACAAGCTGATCGAAGGCGCGCTGATCGCCGGGTTCGCGATGCGCGCGAAGGCCGCGTACATCTACATTCGCGGCGAGTTCATCCGCGAGGCCGAAACGCTGTTCGCAGCCGTGGAGCAGGCCTACGACAAGGGCTTCATCGGCAAGAACGCCTGCGGTTCGGGCTATGATTTCGATGTGTTCGTGCATCGCGGCGCGGGCGCCTACATCTGCGGCGAGGAAACCGCGCTCCTCGAAAGCCTTGAAGGCAAGAAGGGCCAGCCGCGCCTGAAACCGCCGTTCCCGGCGGGCGCGGGTCTCTACGGTTGCCCGACGACGGTGAACAATGTCGAGAGCATCGCCGTGGTCCCCACGATCCTGCGGCGCGGCGCCGAATGGTTCGCCGGTTTCGGCCGTCCGAACAATGTCGGCACCAAGCTCTTCCAGCTCTCGGGCCACGTGAACACGCCCTGCGTCGTCGAGGAATCGATGGGCATCAGCTTCCGCGAACTGATCGAGAAGCACGGTGGCGGCATTCGCGGCGGCTGGGACAATCTGCTCGCGGTCATCCCCGGCGGCTCGTCCGTTCCGCTGGTGCCGGCGGCGCAGATCATGGACGCGCCGATGGATTTCGACGGGCTTCGCGAACTCAAGTCCGGCCTCGGCACGGCGGCGGTGATCGTGATGGACAAGTCCACCGACATCGTCCGCGCGATCAGCCGCATTTCGTATTTCTACAAGCACGAAAGCTGCGGCCAGTGTACGCCCTGCCGCGAGGGCACCGGCTGGATGTGGCGCGTCATGGAGCGCCTGCGTACCGGCGACGCGGACCTTTCGGAAATCGACACGCTGCTCGACGTCACCACCGAGGTCGAGGGGCACACCATCTGCGCGCTCGGCGATGCGGCGGCCTGGCCGATCCAGGGCCTCATCCGCCATTTCCGCCCGGAACTTGAGCGCCGCATCAACGAACGCAAGGGTGCTGCCCTTGCCGTGGCGGCAGAGTAGGAACGCCCGATGCCCAAACTTACCGTCGACGGCATTGAGGTGGAGGTTCCCGCAGGGGCGACCGTGCTTCAGGCGTGCGAGCTGGCCGGCAAGGAAGTGCCGCGCTTCTGCTATCATGAGCGGCTTTCGATCGCGGGCAACTGCCGCATGTGCCTTGTCGAGGTGAAGCCCGGGCCGCCGAAGCCGCAGGCCTCGTGCGCGCTGCCCGCCGCCGAGGGGCAGGAGGTCCGCACCGACAGCCCGCTCGTCAAGAAGGCGCGCGAGGGCGTGATGGAGTTCCTGCTCATCAACCACCCGCTCGATTGCCCGATCTGCGATCAGGGCGGCGAGTGCGACCTGCAGGACCAGTCGGTCGCCTACGGCCGCGGCCGCACGCGCTACACGGAGAACAAGCGCGCCGTCACCGAGAAATACATGGGCCCGATCATCAAGACGGCGATGACGCGCTGCATCCACTGCACGCGCTGCGTGCGCTTTGCCGAGGAAGTGGCGGGCACCGACGAGATCGGCGCGCTCTATCGCGGCGAGAACATGCAGATCACCTCGTACCTCGAAGCGGCGGTGAAGTCGGAGCTTTCGGGCAACGTCATCGATCTCTGCCCCGTGGGCGCGCTCACCTCGAAGCCTTATGCATTCGAGGCGCGGCCGTGGGAGCTGACGAAGACGAGCGGCATCTGCGTGATGGATGCAGTCGGCACCAACATCCGCATCGACGCGCGCGGCCCCGCCGTGCTGCGCGTGCTGCCGCGCGTCAACGACGACGTGAACGAGGAATGGGCGTCGGACAAGACGCGCTACGCCCCGCTCGGCCTTTCGAAGCGCCGGCTCGACAAGCCCTATGTGCGGCGCGCCGGCAAGCTGGAAGCGGCGAGCTGGGCGGAGGCTTTCGCCGCCGTGAAAACCGGGCTCTCGGATCTCAGCGGCAATCAGATCGGCGCGGTGGCGGGCGAACTGCTCGACGTCGAATCGATGGTGGCGCTCAAAGACTTGATGAAGTCGCTCGGCTCGGACCGTTTCGAGTGCCGCACGGACGGCATGGCGCTGCCCGGCGGCGGCGCGGGCGCATACCGCTTCAACACCGGCATCGCGGGGATTGAAGACGCGGACGTCGTGCTGCTCGTCGGCGCGAACCCGCGCTGGGATGCGCCGCTCGTCAACACGCGCCTGCGCAAGGCGGTGGTGAAGAAGGGCGCGAAGGTCTTCAACGTCGGGCCTGAGGTCGATCTCACCTACCCGGTCACGCAGCTCGGCGACGGCGCGGTGCTCGGCAAGCTGCCGAAGGCGGCGGCGGACGCGCTGAAGAGCGCGACGCGGCCCGCGATCATCGTCGGCGCGGCAGCGCTCACGCGCGGCGACGCACCCGCGATCCTCGCCGCGCTCGGCAAGATCGCCAGGGCCGCGAAGATCGGCGCGGAAGGCTTCAACGTCCTCCACACGGCGGCCTCGCGCGTCGGCGGTCTCGACATCGGCTTCACGCACGACGGCGGCATCGCCGAAGTGCTCGGCAGCGGTCTCAAGGCGCTCATCGTCCACGGCGCGGACGAGATCGACACCAACCTCGAAGGCGTCTTCAAGGTCTACATCGGCCACCACGGCGACCTCGGCGCGCGCGGTGCGGACGTGATCCTTCCGTCTGCGAGCTTCGCCGAGAAGGACGGCACCTATGTGAACATGGAAGGCCGCGTGCAGCGCAGCTACCGCGCCGTGTTCGCACCCGGTGACGCCCGCGAAGACTGGGCGATCCTGCGCGCACTCTCCGAAGTGCTCGGCAGCAAGCTGCCCTACGACAGCTTCGCCGCGCTCCGCGCGCGCATCGCCGCAGAATGGCCGCATCTGGCGGAGGAGGGGATCGCGCCCGCATCCGGCGAGATCGACTTCGGAACCGGCGGCGATTTCGACGCCGCACCGATCGGCCGCTTCATTCACGATTTCTACCTGACGAACGCGGTCGCCCGCGCGTCCGAGGTGATGCAGGATTGCTCGGCGACGCTGCTGCACGGCGCGCCCGCGCTGGAGGCGGCGGAATGACCTTCTCTTTAACCCGTCATGCTGAACTCGTTTCAGCATCCATGCACCGCAGCCGCCCCGCCGCCGTATGGACCCTGAAACGAGTTCAGGGTGACGTGTACGAAAGGCTGGAACGATGACCGAATTCTTCCAGGCATCGATCCTCGGGCCGACCTTCGGCTACCTCGTCGCCACGCTCATCCTCATCCTCGCCATCACGCTGCCGGTGCTGATCGCGGTCGCCTTCGCGGTCTATGCGGACCGCAAGATCTGGGCGGCGATGCAGCTTCGGCGCGGGCCCAACGTGGTGGGGCCGTGGGGGCTGCTGCAGAGTTTCGCGGACGGCGCGAAGGTATTCCTCAAGGAAACCATCATCCCGGCGGGCGCCAACAAGGGCGTGTTCCTGCTGGCGCCGATGATCACCTTCACGCTGGCGCTGATCGGCTGGGCGGTGATCCCGTTCGATGCGGGCGCCGTGCTCGCCGACATCAACGTCGGCATCCTCTATCTGTTCGCGGTCTCGTCGCTCGGCGTCTACGGCATCATCATGTCGGGCTGGGCGTCGAACTCGAAATACCCGTTCCTCGGCGGGCTGCGTTCGGCCGCGCAGATGGTCTCCTACGAAGTCTCGCTCGGCCTCGTCATCATCACGGTGGTGCTCTACGCCTCGTCGTTCAACCTCAGCGAGATCGTGCTTAGCCAGCAGGGCAACATCGGCTTCCTGAACGGCAACATCTTCAATCCGCTGCTGTTCCCGATGGGCATCGTGTTCTTCATCTCGGCGCTCGCCGAAACGAACCGCCCGCCGTTCGATCTTCCCGAGGCCGAAGCCGAGCTCGTCGCAGGCTATCAGGTCGAATATTCGTCGATGAGCTTCGCGCTGTTCTGGCTCGGCGAGTACGCGAACATCCTGCTGATGTGCGCGATGACCGCCGTGCTCTTCCTCGGCGGCTGGCTGCCCCCGGTGGACTGGGCGCCGCTCTACGTGATCCCGGGCTTCATCTGGTTCCTCGCGAAGATGGTGTTCATGTTCTTCCTCTTCGCCTGGGTGAAGGCCACAGTGCCGCGCTACCGCTACGACCAGCTGATGCGCCTCGGCTGGAAAGTGTTCCTGCCGCTGTCGCTCTTCTGGGTGTTCCTCGTTTCCGGGTGGCTGATGTTCTTCACAGACAGGTTCGCGTCATGACCGCCATATTCCGCGCCGCCAAATCGATGCTGCTGCTGGAGTTCATCCGCGGCATGGCCCTCACGTTCAGTTACATGTTCAAGCCCAAGGCGACGCTGAACTATCCCTATGAAAAGGGGCCGATCAGCCCGCGTTTCCGGGGCGAGCATGTGCTGCGCCGCTATCCGAACGGCGAGGAACGCTGCATCGCGTGCAAGCTGTGCGAGGCGGTGTGTCCGGCGCAGGCGATCACCATCGAGGCCGAACCCCGCGAGGACGGCTCGCGCCGCACCACGCGCTACGACATCGACATGACGAAGTGCATCTACTGCGGCTTCTGTCAGGAAGCCTGCCCGGTGGACGCGATCGTCGAAGGCCCGAACTTCGAATTCGCCACCGAAACGCGCGAAGAGCTGATCTACGACAAGGCGAAACTGCTCGCGAACGGCGACCAATGGGAAACGGCGATCGCCGCCAACCTTGCGGCGGACGCGCAGTGGCGATAACCGGCCGCACGCACAAGCGTGGCGACATGAAAAGGGGCGGGGCGAAACCGTGATCGAGGCCATCATCTTCTACATGCTCGCAGGCATTATCGTCCTGTCGGCAACGGCGGTGATCTTTGCCCGCAACCCGGTGCACAGCGTGCTCTGGCTGATCCTGGCGTTTTTCAACGCCGCCGGCCTGTTCCTGCTGCTGGGCGCGGAGTTCATCGCGATGATCCTGGTGATCGTCTACGTCGGCGCGGTCGCGGTGCTGTTCCTGTTCGTGGTGATGATGCTTGACATCGACTTTTCGGAGCTGCGCACGGGCTTCACCCGCTACATGCCCTTCGGGCTGATGCTCGCGGGCGTGCTGCTTGCCGAACTCGTGATCGCGGGCACCGCGTGGACGCTGGGTGCCGGAGCCCAGGCGGTCGCCGTCGCGCCGCTCTCGGCGGCGGGCGACGTCACGAACACCGAGGCGCTCGGCGCGCTCATCTACACGAAATACGTCTACATCTTCCAGGCGGCGGGCATGGTTCTGCTCACCGCGATGATCGGCGCGATCGTGCTGACGCACCGCCAGCGCACCGGCGTCAAGAAACAGAGCATCGCGCGCCAGAACGCCGCCAGCCCGGGCGAGGCCATCGAGGTGCTCAGCGTTCCGGTGGGCGAGGGGGTGAAACTCAAATGATCGGCATCACCCACTATCTCACGGTCGCGGCGATCCTGTTCGTGATCGGCGTGCTCGGCATCTTCCTCAATCGCAAGAACGTCATCATCATCCTGATGTCGATCGAGCTGATCCTGCTCGCGGTGAACATCAATTTCGTGGCGTTCTCGGCGTACCTCGGCGATCTCGTGGGGCAGGTGTTCGCGATGTTCGTGCTCACCGTCGCGGCGGGCGAGGCGGCGATCGGGCTTGCGATCCTCGTCATCTATTTCCGCAACCGCGGCACGATCGCGGTCGACGACATCAACATGATGAAGGGCTGAGCGGGCGTGCTTCACACCATCGTATTCCTGCCGCTGCTCACGGCGATCGTTGCCGGTCTCGGCAACCGCGTGCTCGGCAACACGCTCGCCAAGGCAATCACCACGGGCGGCCTGTTCCTGGCCTGCGCGCTGTCGTGGGCGATCTTCATTCCCGTGCTGATGGGCCAGCCGGTCGAAAGCCAGCCGGTCATGGAATGGTTCCGCTCGGGCGGTCTCGTCGTCGACTGGTCGCTCCGGCTCGATACGCTCACCGCCGTGATGCTCGTCGTCGTCACTACCGTGTCGGCGCTCGTGCACCTCTATTCCTGGGGGTACATGGCGGAAGACCCGGATCAGCCGCGCTTCTTCGCCTATCTGTCGCTGTTCACCTTCGCCATGCTGATGCTGGTGACGGCGGACAATCTCGTGCAGATGTTCTTCGGCTGGGAAGGCGTCGGCCTCGCCTCGTACCTGCTCATCGGCTTCTGGTATCAGAAGCCCTCGGCAAACGCGGCCGCGATCAAGGCGTTCGTCGTCAACCGCGTGGGCGATTTCGGCTTCTCGCTCGGCATCTTCGGCGTGTTCATGGTGTTCGGCACCACCGACATCGCGACGATCCTTGCCGCCGCGCCGGATTTCTCGGGCAGCAGCTTCGAATTCCTCGGCGCGCAGGTCGATACGCTCACCGTTCTCTGCCTGCTGCTGTTCATCGGCGCGATGGGCAAGTCCGCGCAGCTCGGCCTGCACACCTGGCTGCCCGATGCGATGGAAGGCCCGACGCCGGTGTCCGCGCTGATCCACGCCGCCACGATGGTGACGGCGGGCGTGTTCATGGTCTGCCGCCTGTCGCCGCTCTTCGAAACGAGCGAGATCGCGCTGAATGTCGTCACCTATGTGGGCGCGGCCACCGCGCTGTTCGCGGCGACCGTCGGCACCACGCAGCACGATATCAAGCGCGTGATCGCCTATTCGACCTGTTCGCAGCTCGGTTACATGTTCTTCGCGGCGGGCATCGGCGCTTACGGCGCGGCGATGTTCCATCTCTTCACGCACGCCTTCTTCAAGGCGCTGCTGTTCCTCGGCGCGGGCTCGGTGATCCATGCGATGCACCACGAGCAGGACATGCGCTATTACGGCGGCCTGCGGAAGCATATCCCCGTCACCTTCTGGGCGATGATGATCGGCACGCTCGCCATCACGGGCGTCGGCATCTACTGGCTCAGCGCGGGCTTCGCGGGCTTCTATTCGAAGGATGCGATCATCGAGAGCGCCTTCGCGGCGGGCACGCAGTCCGGCTATGTCGCCTACGGGGTCGGCGTGTTCGCGGCGCTGCTCACCAGCTTCTATTCGTGGCGTCTGATTTTCCTCACCTTCTACGGCAAGCCGCGCTGGTCGCAGAGCGAGCATATCCAGCACGCCGCGCACGGCGACCATGCGCACCATGACGACCACGCCCATGCGCACGACGATCACGCGCACGATGCCGGGGACGGCACGCTCGGCTACAAGCCGCACGAAAGCCCGGTTTCGATGCTCATACCGCTCGTCGTATTGTCGATCGGCGCGATCTTCGCGGGCTTCGTGTTCAAGGGCGCGTTCATCGATGCCGAAGGCGGCGTCGCGTTCTGGAAGGGTGCGCTGGCGTTCGATGCGCACCTCGCGCACGCCTCGCACGAGGTGCCGCTGTGGGTGAAGCTGTCGCCCGCGATCGTCATGCTGATCGGCCTCTACATCGCGTGGAACAACTACATCCGCAATCCGGGCGCGCCGGCGAAGTTCGTGGCGATGTTCGGCGGCCTTCACGCCTTCCTCTTCAACAAATGGTACTTCGACGAGCTGTACGATGTGATCTTCGTGCGCCCGTCGAAGTGGCTCGGCCGCATGCTGTGGAAGAAGGGTGACGAGGGCACCATCGACCGCTTCGGCCCGAACGGCCTCGCGGCGCTGGTGATGGGCGGCGCGGGCGCGGCGCGGCGGCTGCAGACCGGCTACCTCTACACATATGCGTTCGTGATGCTGATCGGCCTCGCCGCCGCGGCCGCGTGGTTCCTCCCGAAGATGCTGGGCGGCGAATAATGGGCTTTCCGATCCTTTCCCTGATGATCCTGCTGCCGCTTGCGGCGGCGACGGTGCTGCTGTTCGTCCCCGGCGACGAAAACGGCCGCGCGAATACCGCGCGCTGGACGGCGCTTGCCGTCACGCTTGCAGAGCTGGTGCTCGGCATCATCCTCTGGGCGCGCTTCGATATCGGCTCGGCGAGCTTCCAGTATGCCGAAAGCCTGCCGCTGTTCGAGCCGTACTTCTCGTGGTCGCTCGGCATCGACGGCATCAGCCTCGTCCTCATCGCGCTCAGCGTGTTCCTGATGCCGATCTGCATCCTCGCGTCGTGGACCTCGATCCGCACGCGCGTGCCCGAATACATGGCGGCGTTCCTGCTGATGGAATCGCTGATGATCGGCGTCTTCGCGGCGACCGACCTGTTCCTGTTCTACGTCTTCTTCGAAGGCGGCCTCATCCCGATGTATCTCATCATCGGCATCTGGGGCGGCAAGGACCGCATTTACGCGAGCTACAAGTTCTTCCTCTACACGCTGCTCGGCTCGGTGCTGATGCTGCTCGCCATGCTCTACATGGCCAGCGTCGCGGGCACGACGTCGATCCCAGAGCTGCTGGTGTACGATTTCGATCCGAACGTGCAGACGTGGCTGTGGCTCGCGTTCTTCGCCAGCTTTGCGGTGAAGATGCCGATGTGGCCGGTGCACACCTGGCTGCCCGACGCGCACGTGCAGGCGCCGACGGCAGGCTCGGTGATCCTGGCGGGCGTGCTCCTGAAGATGGGCGGCTACGGCTTCATCCGCTTCTCGCTGCCGATGTTCCCGGCAGCCTCGGCGGAGCTGATGTGGATCGTTTTCGGCCTGTCGATGATCGCGGTCGTCGTCACCTCGCTCATCGCGCTCGCGCAGTCCGACATGAAGAAGCTGATCGCGTACTCGTCGGTCGCGCACATGGCGTTCGTCACCGTCGGCCTGTTCGGCTTCAACCAGCAGGCGATCGAGGGTTCGATCGTTGTGATGCTCAGCCACGGGCTCGTCTCGGGCGCGCTGTTCCTCTGCGTCGGCGTCGTCTACGACCGGATGCACACGCGCGACATCGATGCCTACGGCGGCGTCGCCACGGTGATGCCGCGCTATGCGATCCTGTTCATGCTCTTCACGATGGCGTCGGTCGGGCTTCCGGGCACCAGCGGTTTCATTGGCGAGTTCCTGGTGATGATGGGCGCGTTCCGCACCTCCACCTTCGCCGTCGCCGTAATCTGCACGGGCATCATCCTGGGCGCCGCCTACATGCTCTACCTCTACCGCAAGGTGATGTTCGGCGTGGTGACGAAGGACGAGGTGCGCGCGATGACAGATCTCAACGTGCGCGAAATCCTGTGCCTCGCCCCCATCGCGGTTTTCGTGCTGTGGATGGGCATTGCCCCCAACGTGTTCATCGATCCCGTGCGCGCGCCCGTGGCGGCGATCGTCGCCCGGCTTGAGCCGACCGCGCCGCCCCAGCAGACGGTCGCGGTGGTGAAGCAGGCCGCAGCTAACCCCCACACCCCGGCGGAGACTCACTGATGCAGCCGCTCGTGCAATCGCTCGGCATCGCCGCACCGGAAATCGTCCTCGCGCTCGGCGCGATGGCGCTGCTGATGATCGGCACGTTCCGGGGCGACCGCAGCCTGCCGCTGCTGTCGTGGCTCGCCGTCGGCATCTATGCCGTCGCCGGCCTGTTCATGATCGACGACATGCCGCGCGCCTTCGCGTTCGACGGTCTCTACGTCGCCGATCTGTTTTCCGATTATCTGAAGGTCGTCGTCTACGGCGCGGCGGCTGTCTGCACGGTCATCGCGATCCCGTATCTGCGCCGCGCGCATTCGGACAAGTTCGAATACCCCGTGCTGCTGATGCTCGGCGCGCTCGGCATGGGCATGATGGTTTCGGCAAACGACCTGCTGTCGCTCTACGTCGGCCTCGAACTGCAGAGCCTCGCGGCCTATGTGCTTGCCGCGTTCCACCGCAGCGAGACGAAATCGTCCGAAGCGGGCCTCAAATATTTCGTGCTCGGCGCGCTGGCGAGCGGCATCCTGCTCTACGGCATCAGCCTGATCTACGGTTTCGTCGGCAGCACGAACTTCGTCGCGCTGGGCGCGCAGCTCGAAGGTCAGGCGTCGATCGGCGTTGTCTTCGGTCTCGTCTTCATCTTCTCGGGGCTCGCGTTCAAGATCAGCGCCGTGCCGTTCCACATGTGGACGCCCGACGTTTACGAAGGCGCGCCGACGCCGGTTGCCGCCTTCTTCGCGTCTGCCCCGAAAGTCGCCGCGATGGGCCTCCTTGTGCGCGTCGCGATCGAAGGCTTCGGCGGGCTGGCCGACGAATGGCGGCAGATCATCGCGTTTGCGGCGGTCGCCTCGATGATCCTCGGCGCTGTCGGCGCGATCGGGCAGACGAGCATCAAGCGCCTGCTTGCCTATTCGTCGATCAACAACATCGGCTTCGCGCTCATCGGCCTTGCCGCAGGCACCGAGGCGGGCATCGCGGGCGTGCTGTTCTACATGGGCATTTACGCGGCGATGACGATCGGCTCGTTCCTCGTCGTGCTCGCGCTGCGCGACCCGGACGGCACGCCGGTGGACGACATGGCGCGCCTCGCGGGGCTTTCGAAAACGCGCCCCGGCCTTGCCGCCGCGCTTGCCGTGTTCATGTTCAGCCTTGCCGGCATTCCGCCGATGCTCGGCTTCTGGCCGAAGTTCAGCGTGTTCAACGCCGCGATCGCTTCGGAGATGTACGTGCTCGCGGTGATCGGCGTCGTCACGTCGGTGGTGGGGGCATACTACTATCTTCGCGTCGTGAAGCTGGCGTACTTCGATGAGCCTGTCGGCACGCTCGCGCCGGGCGACAGCCGCGTGAACGGTGTCGTGCTGACGGCGGCGGCGGTATTCTGCTCACCGCTCGGGATGCTCGCCATCGCGCCGCTCGTGGCGTGGGCGACGGCGGCGGCGCGCATCATCGTCAGCGGATGAGCTTCCGCATCGTCGATCTTGCCGAAACCGGCAGCACGAACGACTGGATCGCCGATCACCCGGAAGACGGGCTCTGGGTCCGCGCCGACCGCCAGACGGCAGGGCGGGGCCGTCGCGCGCGGGCGTGGACGTCCGACATCGGCAACCTCTTCACCAGCACCTTCGCCGCGCCGCAGCCGGGGGAAGGCGCCGCGCCGCAGCTCTCGTTCGTGGCCGCGAACGCGCTTCTCGATACCGTCGCCCGCTGGGTGCCGCGCGAACGCCTGTCGCTGAAATGGCCCAACGATCTGATGCTGGACGGCATGAAGGTCGCGGGCATTCTGCTCGAAGGTCACGCGCGGGGCGTCATCATCGGCGTCGGCGTCAATCTCGCGCATTTCCCCGAAGGCACCGAGCGCCCCGCCACGAGCCTCGCCGCCGCGGGCATCGCGCCTCCGTCCGCGCGCGAGGCGTGCGGCACGCTTGCCGAGGCGTTCGCCGCGCATCGCCGCCGCTGGCGCGAGGATGGCTTTGCCGCCACCCGCGCCGACTGGCTCGCCGCTGCCGCCGGGATCGGCAAGCCCATCGTCGCGCGGCTCGGGAACGCGGATCTGACCGGCACGTTCGAAGGACTGGCGGAAGACGGCGCGCTGCTTCTGCGCTTGCCGGACGGCGCTTTACGCCCCATTCACGCGGGCGAAGTGTTCACATTGGGGGATCAGGCCTGATGCTGCTCGCGATCGATGTCGGCAATACCAATACGATGTTTGCGGTCGTCGACCACGGCGAGATCGTTCACCGCTGGCGCATCTCCACGCAGGCGTCGCGCACGTCGGACGAATATATGGTCTGGCTCACCCAGCTCATGGAAATCGACGGCGTCGACCGCAGCAAGGTCGGCCGCGTGGTGATCTCCACCGTGGTGCCCACCACGCTCTTCAATCTCGAACGCATGGCGCGGCGGGGCTTCGGTATCGATCCGCTTGTCGTCACCAAGGATCTTGATCTGGGTGTCGGCATCGAGATTGCGCATCCCGAGCAGGTCGGCATGGACCGGCTCGTCAACTGTGTCGCCGTGGGCGATCGCCACGAGGGCGATTTCATCATCATCGACTTCGGCACGGCAACGACATTCGACATCTTCGTCGGCAATGCCTATACGGGCGGCATCATCGCGCCCGGCATCAATCTGTCGGCGGAGGCGCTTTATGTCGCCGCCGCGCAATTGCCGCGCGTAGCCGTTGCGCCGCCGAGGGGCGGCAAGGCGAAAGGCTTCGATACCGTGTCCGCCATGCAGTCGGGCATTTTCTTCGGTTATCTCGCGATGATCGAAGGGCTGGTCGCGCGCCTGAAGGCGGAGGCCACGGGGCCGATGAAGGTTCTGGCGACGGGCGGCCTTGCCGTCCTGTTCGAGCCCTACACGCGCGTGATCGATGTCGTGGACGTCGATCTCACGGTGCGGGGCCTTACGATTATTGATGAAAGGAACAGGCGTTGAAGCCTGGAAAAGAACTGATCTTCCTGCCGCTCGGCGGCTCCGGCGAGATCGGCATGAACGTCAACCTCTACGGCTGCAACGGCAAGTGGATCATGGTCGATCTCGGCATGACCTTCGCCGATCCGTCGCTGCCGGGCGTCGAGCTTGTGCTCCCCGACCTCTCGTTCATCGAGGACCGGCAGAAGGATCTGCTCGGCATCGTGCTCACGCACGGGCACGAGGATCATATCGGCGCGATCCCCTATCTCGTCGGCGATTTCGACGTGCCGCTGTTCGCGACGCCCTTCACCGCCGGTCTCATCCGCAAGAAGCTGATCGAGGAAGGCATCGAGCGCGATGTCGAGCTGAACGTGGTGCCGCTGGAGGGCGAGGTGAACCTCGGCCCGTTCAAGTGCCGCTACGTACCGCTCGCGCATTCGATTCCCGAAGGCAACGCGCTCCTCATCGAAACGCCCTACGGCAAGATCTTCCACACCGGCGACTGGAAGCTCGATGAAGCGCCCGTGCTCGGCGTGCCGTCGACCGCCGCAGAACTCACCGCGCTCGGCGACGAGGGCATCCTCGCGCTCGTCGGCGATTCCACCAACGTCTTCAACCCCGAGGCTTCGGGCAGCGAAACGGGTGTGCGCGAGGGGCTGGACAAGGTGATCGCGGGCCACAAGGGCAGAGTGCTCGTCACCACCTTCGCGTCGAACGCCGCGCGCCTCCATACGCTCGGCGAGGTCGCGAAGGACACGGGGCGCAAGCTCTGCGTCGTCGGCCGCTCGCTCGATCGCATCCTCGAAGTGTCGCGCAGTGTCGGCTATCTCAAGGATTTCCCGCCCACCGTGTCGCATGAAGAGGCGATGCGCGTTCCCCGCGACAAGCTGCTCATCGTCTCCACCGGGGCGCAGGGCGAGGCGCGCGCGGCGCTCTCGCGCATCGCGGAGGGTGATCATTCGCACATCAAGCTCGAACGCGGCGACCTCGTCGTCTATTCCTCGAAGCAGATCCCCGGAAACGAGCTTTCGATCGGCCGCGTCCAGAATGCGCTCGCCGCGAAAGGCATCGAGATCATCACGGACCGGCAGGCGCACGTCCACGTCTCCGGGCATCCGGGTGTGCCGGAGCTTGAGGCGATGTACGGCTGGATCCGCCCGCAAATCTCCATCCCCGTCCACGGCGAGCGCCGCCATATGGAAGAACACGCGCGTCTCGCCCGCCGTTTCGGCGTGCCTGAAGCGGTCGTGCCCGTGAACGGCAGCGCGATTCGCCTCGCGCCCGGCAAGCCGCAGATCATCAGTCACGAGCCCGTCGGGCGTCTGGTGCTCGACGGCGACGTCATCCTGCCCGCCGACGGCGCGACGATGCTCGCCCGCCGCCGCATGATGCACAACGGCCTCATCGCCGTGTTCGTGGTTCTGGACGGCAAGAACCGCCTGCTCGCGCCGCCGCAGGTGCAGTCGCACGGCGTGCCGGTCGAGGATGATCGCGACGAGTTCATCAACAACTGCGTTTCGGCGGCGAGCGAAGCCGTCGCCAAGACACGCGGCAAGTCCGAAGATGCGCTCGCGGAAGCGATCCGCGTCGCCGTCCGCCGCACCGCGCGGGACTGGACCGGCAAGAAGCCGATCACCGAAGTGACGATCACGAGGGTAAAAGGCTGATGAGCTGGGGGTCGATCGCCGCCATCTACCTGCTGATCTGGACGGTGACGCTCTTCACCGTCCTGCCCTTCGGCGTCCGCACGTCGGACGAGGCGGGCGAGGACAAGGTGAAGGGTCAGGCCGACAGCGCGCCGACGCGCCCCATGCTCGCGAAGAAGCTGCTCTGGACCACGCTTGTCTCGGCCGTCATCATGGCCGGTGTCTGGTGGATCGGCGAGGCAGGCTACCTGGATTTCATGCCGGACTGAACCGCGCCGCCCGATACCGTCACGCTCAGCGCAGCCGTTCCGTCGCCTGCGCCAGCGCCACGTAGAGCTTGCCGAGGTCGGACGACAGCAGCGTCATTGAAAG
Organism: Sphingosinicella soli; assembly: GCF_014199685.1. GTDB lineage: Bacteria > Pseudomonadota > Alphaproteobacteria > Sphingomonadales > Sphingomonadaceae > Sphingosinicella > Sphingosinicella soli. The sequence goes on from NZ_JACHNZ010000001.1 coordinate 49,155, forward strand.
CGCATTGCCGTCGCGGTCCGCGTTGAAGCGGCGGAGCATCGCTTCGAAATCGTGGATGTAGCGGCGCACGCCGTCGCGGAACTCGGCGTCTTCGCTGTAGCGGCGCGCGACTTCCTTCGCATCGCGGGTTGCAAGAATCTGCACGGCGCGGCGCGAAAAGACGCCGCGTTCGCCCGCCAGATACTGCTTCCACGCCGTCTCCGTCACTTCCGCCGAAAGCCCCTTGGCGATGTCGATGGCGGCGCTGTTCAGCGCTTCGACGAGCAGTTCGGACTGGCGGCCGATGTCCTTGCGCAGCGCCGCGTCGAGGTGCGAGTCGGCCTCGTTGACGCGCGTTTCGATCGCGGCGGCGGTCTCGGCGACCGACACGAGCTGGCGCGACAGCCGCTCGGCTGCGGCCTGCGCGGCGTCTGCGCTGCGCGCGCCTGCGGCTTCCAGCGCCTTGATCTGCGTTTCCACCGGCTCGATCGCGCTCTGGCGCACGGCCTCGCGCGACGCCTTCGACAGCGCCTCGCGCGCCTCCTCGACGACCGCTTCGAGCGCGGTTTTCACCGTGCCCGCCGTCTGCGCGGCGACCTCGCGCACGCGCCCGAGCGCGTCGATCAGCTGAGTCGTCGCGCTGAGCGCGGTGCTTTCCGCCGATTGCTCGACCCCCGCCAGGATACCCTGCGCGGTTTCGATCTCGCTGCGGACCCTGCCGACCACGGCCTCCAGGCTCTCGCGCTGGTCTTCCAGACCGTCGAGCAGTTCGTCGATGGCGCGGCGGCCTGCCGCGATCGGCGTGTTGATGGCGGCGGCGCGCTCCGAAACCCGCTCGATATCCTGCGACAGGTTCGTCACCGATCCGCGCAGCGCATCGATGGCGCCGAGGCTCTTTTCCGCGCCTGCGGGAACGCCTTCGGCCAAAGAGGCGAGCGCCTGTTCGGTCGCCTGCCGGACAGCGGCGAGCGAATCGCCGATCTCCTTCGCCGCGCCGCGCGTGGCGCCGAGCGGCGCGCTGAGCGAATCGATTTCGCCGCGCACCTGGCCGATCCGGGCGGAGAGGCTGGAAAGCACGCTTTCGCTCGAATTGGCGGCGTTGCCGAGCTTGGCATCGAGCACGCTGAAGCCCCGTTCGACCGTGTCGAGGAAGCCGCGGCTGCCCGCGTCCTGTTCGCTGATGCGCTTGCTGAGGTCGGAAACTTGCTCGGCGATCGCCGTGATCCGGCCCGCGATCGTTTCGATGGCGCGGCCGCCGATGTCTTCAAGGTCGATCGAAGTGCGCGAAATCGCGGCCGCGAGCGCTGCGGTCTGCGCCTCGACGCCGGTGCGCGTCGCTTCGAGCGCCGCGCCGGTCTTGGCGAGCGCCGCGTCGCCGCTGGCTTCGAGCGCGGCGGCATAGCTTCCCAGGCGGCCTTCGGCATCTGCGGCGGAAACGGAAATGGCGGAGATCACGCCCGTGAGGCTTTCGGTCGCGGCGCGGGCCTGCGCCCCGGCTTCCTCGCTGCGCGCCCACACGGCGGCGAGCAGGTCTTCGGTTTCCTGAAGCTGCGTGCGCGCGTCCGTCGCGCTCGTTGCGAGCAGTCCGGCGATGCGGTTCACCTGCGCTTCGGCGTCGGGAAGCGCGGTTGCGAGCGAATCGAAACTCGCGCGCGCCTTGTCGCCGCTTGCCGCGAGCGCGGCGGTGCTGGCGTCGATCGCGGCGCGGTCTTCGGCGAGCGATCCGGCAAGCGTGCGCGTGCGGTGCACGGCGGCGTCCGTGGCGCTGACGAAGCCCTCGACCTCGTCGGCGAACACCTTGCGCAGCCCTTCGACGCGCATGGTCACGGCGGCGAGCACGGAATCGATGCTTTCAAGCTGCGTGCGCGTTTCGCGCGCGGTGCGGGCGAAACGGTCTTCGGCGGCCTCGATGCGCGCCAGCATCTCGCGCTGCTGCCCCGGCCAGACGCGCGCGGCGACGAGCGCGATCAGCCAGATCGCGGAGAGCGGCGCGGCAACGCCGCCCGCAACGCCCGCCCATTCGGTCAGCGTCATCGCGCCCACGCCCGCCGAACCGGCGATCAGCCAGACGACGGCGGCGGCAAGCGCCATCCAGGCCAGCGAGGCGAGCGAGGCGAACAGCAGCACGCGGCTTGAAAAGGTCGGCACGGCTGTATCCTCGGCCTCGTCATCCGTCTGGCGCAGGCGTTTCATGGGGGCCGCCGTATCGGGCGCGTCGGCCAGGTTCGGCGCCTGCTGCCATGCGTAGTCCGGCGGAAGCTTTTCCGGAAACGACCGCCGACCGACTGGACTCATGGTGAACGACCCCCGCGAAACCTGTGTGTGAAACCCCTGACGTCGATGTCTATCACCGCAGGTCGGCACAGGACAGCCCGACAATCCGCATTTGTCTACAGTTTGTTAATCTTGATCGCTGAACATGGGTGCATGAACCCCGAATCCGCCCCCGTTTTCCTGCCGCATCGCCTGCTCGAGATCACGGGCGGCGACACGGAGCTTTTCGACGATCTGATGTCGGAGTTCCGCGCGCACCTTCCCGCCTATGTGGGCGCCCTGCGCGCCGCGAAGGACCGGGCGGGCTGGAAGGCCGCGGCGCACCGTCTCAAGGGCGCGGCGCAGGCGATCGGTGCGGAGGCGATCGGCTCCATCGCGCTGCTCGCCGAGCTTTCCGCGCCGGGCGACAGCGCGCTGCTTTCGCGTCTCGATGCCGAGGTTGCGCGGTTTTCCGGCACGTTCCGCTAAATCAGAGCGCGGCTTCACGCGCGCGCCGGGCACGCTCTATAAATATGGCCGCAAGGCTCAGCCCGAAGATTTCCCACAGCCAGTACCACAGCGGGCTCCCCGCAAGGCAGGCGATGAGGATGGCGAGCGTTCGCCCGCTCGCGCCCAGGATCGCGGCGGCGGAAAGCACGGGCCGCAGCGCCTCCACGTAACGCGCGCGCAGCGCCGGATCGGCGGCGAGCGCCGCATCGCGCGCATGCAGGCCGGGCATCATCTTCGCCTGAAGCCTGTCGTATCCCCGCTCCAGAGCCCCGCCCACGGTCTTGCGCGGTGCAAGGCCGGGTTGGCCCGCGCTGCGCCTGATGAACACTTCGCGCTGAAGCTCATACCATGCGGCCTGAACGATGTGCGCCGCGCCTGCGGCGATCGCGAGCGGCAGACTGACCTCGATCCCCACATAGTCCGCGGCGCTGAACGCCAGGCTCAGGTAAACCATGATGTACACGCTGTAATCGCAGAAGCCGTCGAGAAAACGGCCGAAATCGCTCGTCCGCCCGGTGGCGCGTGCCGTCATGCCGTCGAGCCCGTCGCACACGTGCCATGCCAGCATCGCCGCGAATCCGGCGAGCGCCATCGCGGGCGCCTCGTAGTGGAAATACGCCCATGCGGCGACGATGCCGAAGCCGATTCCCGAGACCGAAATGGCGTTCGGCGGGATGCGGAGCTTCACGGCAAGCGGCAGCAGAGCGCGCGAAACCGGGTGAACCACCGCGATGTTCAGGGGCTCTTCGATGTTTCGCGGGCGCCCGCCGCCCGATGTTTCGAGGACTGAATCCATCCTGCGCGATGTGCGCTTCTCAGGGGAGAGTTGGCAAGTCCGCTTGCTTGCCCTTATGGTCCGCCATCCATTCAGACCCGGAGACGTCGATGGCGCTTGTGGCGCTGCTCTATGCCCATCATTTCAGCGCCGGGGCGGACGAACCGCTGGCCGCGCTCGGCATCACGGGAATCGCTTCGGTGGATCGTCAGATTCGCCAGTGCCGCCGCGCGGGGGCCGAGCGTGTCGTCGTCATGGTCGAGCGCGTGACCCCGCGACTCGCCGCTGCGCTCGATCGCGCGCGCCGGGCATCGCCGGGTGTCGAGGTCGTTCACGGCGGCGACGGTGTCCGCGCCGCGATCCGCGAGGAAGACAGCGTGCTCTCGCTCGACGAGGGGCTCGTCGCCGACGAGCGCGCGATCGCCGCTGTCGCGGGCGCCGTGGGCGATGTCGTGCTCGGCGTCTGGATGGAGGCCGACACGCGCCCGATCACGGCGGAGCGGATCGCGTCCGATCGCTTCTTCGCCGGTCTGGCGCGATTCCCGGGCCGCGTCGTGCGCAGCGTTGCGGGCCGTCTCGGCGATTGGGACATGCAGGCGACGCTCGTGCGCTCGGCGCTGGGGGAGGGGCCGCACACGGCTGTCGAGGTTGCGCGCATCCCGCCGTATTGCCCGTCGCGGCGGCGCGAGGTGCCGCTGCAATGGCACCGCGCCGTCGATGCCGCCTCCGCCGATGCGGCGACGACCGAGGCGCTCGCTGCGGCGCAGAAGGGCATCCTCGATTGGCCGGCGCGTTTCATCCACCCGCCGGTCGAAAACATCCTCACGCGCCTGCTGCTGCCGACGCCGCTCACGCCCAACATGATCTCGGTGGGCGTGTTCCTGCTCGGCCTCGCCGCGATGGCGGCGTTCGCGCTCGGCCATCTGTGGGTCGGGCTCGCGCTCGCGCTCGTCATCGGGCCGCTCGACGGCGTCGACGGCAAGCTCGCCCGCACGCGAGTCGAGTTCTCGAAGTGGGGCGATCTCGAACATGTGGCGGACAAGGTCGTCGAATACGGCTGGTTCGCCGCGCTCGCGTATTATTTTTATTCGATCGGCCACGGCGGCGCGTGGCCGCTTGCGGCGATCACGGTGGGCTTCGCGCTTGCCGAAGCCGTGCAGGGCGAGTTCTTCCGGCGCTTCACGGGCAAGCAGATCGATGATGCGGGCGCGTTCGAACGCCGGTTCCGCCTCGTCGCGGGGCGCCGGAACACGTTCTTCTGGACCCTTTTGCCGTTTGCGGCGTTCGGGGCCTGGTATGCGGGTTTTGCGATGATCGCGGCGTACAGCGCGCTCACCTACTTTGTCATGCAGGCGCGGTTCTTCGTTCGGTTACAGGAATATGGCAGCGCGCACAGCGACCGGATTGCCGCAAACTTTGCAAAGACAGCCTACACATTCTTGCCGGATTCTGCTGGCAACGCTAAGTGATCGTCTTCAACCGCGCAGTAGACGCGTCTCAGGATCTTTCCGATGCATGAAGTAAGAGTGGCTGTCGTTGGTATCGGCAATTGTGCGAGTTCGCTTGTTCAGGGTGTCGCCCATTATCAAAATGGCGGCGCGAACGAGCAGATCGGCCTGCTGCACTGGGATCTGGGCGGTTATCGCCCCAAGGATATTCGTTTCGTAGCCGGTTGGGATGTCGATCGCCGCAAGGTCGGCCGCGATATTTCCGAAGCGATCTTCGCGAAGCCGAACTGCACGCAGGTATTCTGCGATCATGTTCCCGAAACCGGCACGACCGTGCGCATGGGCCGCGTTCTCGACGGCGTCGGCGAGCACATGGCCGATTATCCCGAAGACCGCACCTTCCTCGTGGCGGACGCGGCGGAGGCGGACAAGGACGCGGTCGTCCGCGTGCTGCGCGAAACCCGCGCGGACGTGCTGATGAACTACCTGCCCGTCGGCAGCCAGAAGGCGAGCGAATTCTACGCCGAATGCGCGCTCGAAGCGGGCGTCGCGTTCGTCAACAACATCCCCGTTTTCATCGCGAGCGACCCCGTCTGGGCGAAGCGCTTCAAGGATGCGGGCCTGCCGATCATCGGCGACGACATCAAGGCGCAGCTCGGCGCCACCATCGTGCACCGCGTGCTCACCGATCTTTTCAAGAAGCGCGGCGTGAAGCTCGATCGGACCTATCAGCTCAACACCGGCGGCAACACCGATTTCCTGAACATGCTCAATCGCACGCGCCTTGCGTCCAAGAAGGAATCGAAGACCGAGGCCGTGCAGTCGGTCGCCGCGCGCCGCATCGACGATGAAAACATCCACGTCGGCCCGTCGGACTATGTCGCCTGGCAGAACGACAACAAGGTCTGCTTCCTGCGCATGGAAGGCCAGCTTTTCGGCGGCGTGCCGATGAACCTGGAACTCCGCCTGTCGGTGGAGGACAGCCCCAATTCGGCAGGCGTCGCGATCGACATGATCCGCTGCGCCAAGCTCGCGCTCGATCGCGGCATCGCCGGGCCGATCGACGCCGCTTCCAGCTATTTCTGCAAGCACCCGCCGCGCCAGACGAGCGACGATCTTGCCTTCGCCGCGCTGGAGGCTTTCATCGCCGGCGGCGGCAAGCTGAACTAGGGCAGGGCCGTGCAGGCCATCGTGCTTGCCGCCGGTTTCGGCAGCCGGCTGCGCAGTCATGCGCCGTCGAAGCCGCTGGCGCCGGTCGCCGGTCGCCCGCTGCTGCTGCACACACTGCTGCGCCTTGCGGAGGCGGGCGCTGATGACGTCACCGTGGTGCTGGGCCACCGCGCGGAAGACGTCGCGGCGGCGCTCAGCCAGTGGAGCCTGCCGCTCACCGTCCGCACCGTCACCGTCGCGGACCCTGCGCTTCCCAACGGCGTATCGGCGCTTGCGGCCGCGCCCTTCATCGCGTCGCGCGCCTTGCTGGTGATGGCGGACCATCTCGTCGATCCCGCGCTTTACCGCGCGGTGATGCAGGCCCCCGCCGACGACGGCGCGCTGCTGCTCGGCATCGATCGCCGCATCGGCCACGCCTGGATCGACGAGGACGACGTCACCCGCGTGCGGACCGAGGGCACCGCGATCACCGCCATCGGCAAGGGGCTCGACCCCTACAACGGCTACGATACCGGCGTTTTTTCCATAGGCGCGCCACTGTTTGCCGCGCTTGCCGCGCTCGCCGGGCTCGAAGCGCCCAGCCTGTCGCAAGGCGTGGCGACGCTCGCCGCGTCGGGGCTTGCGCGCGGGGTCGAAACCGGGGATTGCGCGTGGCTCGACGTGGACGACGCGCGCGCGCTGGATATCGCGGAGCGCTGGCTCGGCGCGGAAGAGAAGGGTGCCCGATGAAGTCTCTTGGTATTGCCGCTGCCGCCGTCCTGCTTTCGGCGATGCCCGCCGCTGCCGGTCCCTGGCTTGAAGCGGGCGACCGTCAGGTCCGCAGCGATGTCGAGCTGCTGAAAGCGGCGGGGCTGATTCGAGGCCCGGTCAATGCGTGGCCGCTGCCGTGGGCGCAGGTCGCCGAGGGGCTGGAGCGCGCCGAGGGCCAGGCGCTGCCGCCGCATCTCGGCGCTGCCGTGCGGCGTCTCAATATCCTCTCCGCGCGCGATGGGCAGAAAAGCCGCTACGAAATCCGCGCCCGCGCGACCAATCGGCCGTCCGTGGTCCGCGATTTCGGCGATACCGCGCGCGAGGACGGCGACGTCACCGTCCGCGCCGAACACGAACTCGGCGGCCTTTACGTCTCCTACGGCGTCGGCTGGCGCGAGGGGCAGCAGGGCCGCGACTTCCATTTCGAGCCCGCGACCCTCGCGCTTCCCGTCGGCAACTGGGCGCTTTACGGCGGTTATGTCGATACGTGGTGGGGGCCGGGGCACGACAGCGCGCTGCTGTTTTCCACGAACGCGCGGCCCATCCCGCGCGTCGGCATCAAGCGGCTGGTGCCCGAGCCCATCGATTTCCCCGTGCTGCGCTGGTTCGGCCCGTGGCGGCTCGATATCTTCGCAGGCATCGCGACCGAAACGCGCCTCGACTACAACAACCCGGCGATTGCCGGCATGCGCCTGTCCTTCGAGCCCGTACCGGGGCTCGAAATCGGCCTGAACCGCGGCCTTCAGCTCTGCGGCAGCAACCGTCCGTGCGGTCTGCGCACCATTTTCGATGCGGTCATCGGCATCGGCGACGCCGATAACACCGGCACGCTCGATGAACCGGGCAACCAGATCGCCGGTTTCGACATCAGCTATACGCGCATGATCGGCAACGTCGCCGTGCAGGGCTATACCGAGTGGGAAGCCGAGGACGAGGACAACCTGCTGATCGAGCAGTTCTCGCGCCTGGCGGGCTTCACGCTTTCCGGGCCGCTCGGCGACAACGGCGCGAGCTGGACGCTGCTTGGCGAATGGTCCGATACGCTGGCGGTGAAGCTCGGCGGCGGCCGCACCTATCCCGGCAGCATGTATCACAATTTCATCTATTTCGACGGCTTCACCTACCGCGACCGCGCGCTCGGCCACAGCCTCGACGGCGACAGCGAGCTCTGGACAGCGGGCCTCTCCGTCACCGACGAGAAGAACCGGCGCTTTTACGGCACCTATCGCCGCGTCGATATCAACAAGACGAACAACCTCAGGAACAACAACCTTTCGCTCACCCGCGAAACCTACAACGCCTTCGAAGTCGGTACCGAACTCCCGACCGCGTTCGGCGATATCAGCCTGGAAGCCCGCTACGATACCGATGCGCCGGGCACGCCGGGCACAAGCGACGCGAAAACCGCAATCGAAATCGGCTGGCGCACACGATTCTAGCAACCTCTACGCGTCATGCTGAACTTGTTTCAGCATCCATGCAGCAGTGCGGCCGAACCCGCCGTATGGACCCTGAAACAAGTTCAGGGTGACGACTTGAGACCATCAGACTTCGCGCGGGCAAGGTTAATCCAATTTTAGGCGCATCCTTCTAGGTTCCGGTTTCGAGAAAAGACACGGGTTCGCACCGAAGAGGGGTTTCCTTGCCGCTGGATCGGCCAATCGACGTTCAGGCGCTTTTGGGTCTCGCCGCCGGCCGTTCCGGCGCGGCGCGGGCGCAGCTTGCGAATGCCGTTGCCGATCTTTTCCTGCCCGCCGCCCAGCGGCTCACCGATCAGCAGCGCGCGATGATGACCGACGTGCTCGGGCGCCTGCTCGGCACGGTCGAAATGGAGGTGCGCAGGCATCTCGTCGAAGCGCTTGCCCGTTCGCCTGCCACGCAGCCCGATCTCGAAGCCCGTCTTGCAAGCGACAGCATAGAGGTCGCGCGGCCGATCCTGGAACGCAGCAGCGTGGTGCGCAATCACGCGCTGATGGAAATCGTCATCCAGTGCGCCGAAGAGCATCGCATGGCGATCGCGCTGCGCGAAACCGTGTCGCCGCCGCTCACCGAGGCGCTGGCCGAACGCGGCCTGAAGGGCAGCGAAGACGATGTTCTCGAAAGCCTGATACGCACCGAAGACGCCGTGCTCTCGCGCCGCGCGATGGAGCTTCTGGTCGCGGAGAGCAAGCGCAACGGCCAGTTCCAGCAGCCGCTGCTCACGCAGAACGATTTGCCGGTCGATCTGGCGCGCGAAATCTACTGGTGGGTTGCGGCGGCGCTGCGCCGCCATATCCTGAAGAGCTTCGTCATCGATCAGGCCGTGCTCGATCCGATGATCGAACGCGCGGCGAAACGCGCGATGGTGGAGCATGACGATACGCAGTCGGTGCAGTCCCGCGCGCTGCAGCTTGCGCGCCGTCTGGGCGATCTGGGCGAGCTGACCGACGGGTTCCTGCTCCGCACGCTGCGCCAGGGCCGCCTCAGCCTGTTCACAGCCGCATTCGCCGCCCGCGCGAAGATTGCGTTCAACACGGTCTGGCGGATCGTGACCGATCCGGCGAGCGAGAGCTTTATCGTGCTGGCCAAGGCCGTCGATGTCAGCCGCGATGCGACCGCGTCGCTCGTGCTGGTTCTGGGCGATCTCAACAATGCCGCCCGCGCGCGTCCGCCCTCTGCGCTTGCCGAAATCCTGATGCTTCATGATGATCTCGATGTCGCCGCCGCGCGCCGCGTGCTCCACTACTGGCAGCTCGATACCGGGCTTCGGCAGGCGATCGACGACCTGAACGGGGACACCGCGTAGCGGCCATGTTCGAGCCGCGCGACATCAGGCCCGGCGAGGGCAGCGTGTTCGATGCGCTCGCGGCATCGGATCCCGCGCTTGCCGGTGCAATCGTGTTCGAATGTTCGTCCGCAGGCGTGCTTCTGGACGCCAACGCCGCCTACACGGAACTGGAGCGCGCGGCCGCTCTTGCCCCCGGCGAACTCGCCGCCCGGCTGCTCGCGGCGCTGGCGCCGACGGGGGAATCGGTTTCCGCGAGCTTAACCCTTGAGCTTTTGGGCAATTCACGTCATTTTCACGCTCGTTTCGTGCCCGTGTCGACACTGGCCCGCAACGAGTTGAAATTCGTGGGAATCATGCGGGAATCGTCCACCACTATCGATCAGCGCGAACGCGATCCCCTTGCCGCCTGGCAGGGGGACGAACTCGTTCGCGTCAATTCCGATTGGTATTGGGAGACGGATAGCCGCGGCGCGCTGGTCTCGATCTCGCGCGCGCTGGAAATTCTGGTCGGGCAACCGGCGGGCGCGCTGCTCGGGCGCTCGCTTACCGCAATCGGCACGCTGCTGCGCGGCGAAAACGGCGAAGTCCCCTACGATTTCGCCCGCGAGCGCGGCTCCAGCTTCCGCGATCAGCTCATGTCGGTCACGACGCAGGGCGGCGCGACGCGGCTGTATCGCCTCGCCGGGGTCGCGGTGCCCACGAAGGACGGCGGCTGCGGTTATCGCGGCGTCGCGGCGGTGGTGCCCGACAGCGCGCGACTGATCGAGCGCATGCGCTCCGAACTCGGCCGCACCGCCAAGGCCAATTTCCTCTCCTCGATGAGCCACGAGCTGCGCACGCCTTTGAACGCCATCATCGGCTTCGCCGAAGCGATGAACCACGAGGTGCACGGCCCGCTGAGAGCGCAATATGTCGAATATGCGGGCGATATCGCCAATGCCGGTCGGCATCTGCTCAGCCTCATTCAGGATCTGCTGGATATTTCCAGCCTCGATTCGGGCGAGGTCGATCTCGAAACCGAGGATTTCGACCTCTCCCTGCTGGTCGAGCAGGCCCGCGCGATGGTCGCGATGAAGGCGTCGGCGCGCAAGATCGATATCAAGGCGGTCGCGCTCTATGCGCCGCTGCGCGCGCGCGGCGATCGCCGCCGCACGCTCCAGATCCTCGTGAACCTTCTCACCAACGCGGTGAAGTTCACGCCCGAAGGCGGCTTCGTCGGCGCCGAGCCCGCCACGTCGCTGCCCGGCAACGTCGCCGTCACGATATGGGATTCGGGCCCCGGCATCGATCCGGAAGATCACGCCCGCGTGTTCGAAAAGTTCGAGCAGCTTCCCAAACCGCCCCATGTGGCGAGCGGCGAGGGCACCGGCCTCGGCCTCCACATCTCACGCCGCCTTGCCGATCTCATGCAGGGCAGCCTCACGCTCGAAAGCCGCAAAGGCATGGGCGCCCGCTTCACCCTCACACTGCCCGCAGCGGACTGATCGGGCACCACCAGCGCAAATGAAAACGGGCGCCCGAAGACGCCCGTTTGCTTCCACCGTAGTGCCGCCGCATCAGCGGTTCGTGATCTCCACGTAATCCCGCGCTGTCGCGCCGGTGTAGAGCTGGCGCGGGCGGCCGATCTTCTGTGCCGGGTCTTCGATCATCTCGTTCCACTGCGCGACCCAGCCGACGGTGCGGGCGAGCGCGAAGAGCACGGTGAACATCGAGGTCGGGAAGCCGATCGCCGAGAGGATGACGCCCGAGTAGAAATCGACGTTCGGGTACAGCTTCTTCTCGACGAAATAGTCGTCGTTCAGCGCGATCTGCTCCAGCTCGCGCGCGACGTCGAAGATCGGATCGTCGACGCCCAGCTTGTCGAGCACCTCGTTCGCGGTCTTCTGCATCACCTTCGCGCGCGGGTCGTAGTTCTTGTACACGCGGTGGCCGAAGCCCATCAGGCGGAACGGATCGTCCTTGTCCTTGGCGCGCTTGATATACTCGGGAATCTTGTCGGGCGTGCCGATCTCGCGCAGCATTTCGAGCGCGGCTTCGTTCGCGCCGCCGTGCGCCGGGCCCCACAGGCAGGCGATGCCCGCCGCGATACACGCGAACGGGTTCGCGCCCGACGACCCTGCCAGGCGAACCGTGGAGGTCGAGGCGTTCTGTTCGTGATCGGCGTGCAGGATGAAGATCTTGTCCATCGCCGCCTCGATCACCGGATCGACCTCATAGGCTTCCGCCGGCACGCCGAAGGTCATGCGCAGGAAGTTGCCCGTGTAGGAGAGGCTGTTGTCCGGGTAGAGGAAGGGCTGGCCGACCGAATATTTATACGCCATCGCCGCGATCGTCGGCATCTTGGCGATCAGGCGGTGGCTCGCGATGCGGCGCTGCACGGGATCGTTGATGTCGGTCGAGTCGTGATAAAACGCCGAAAGCGCGCCGACGACACCGCACATGATCGCCATCGGGTGCGCGTCGCGCCGGAAGCCGCGATAGAACATCGCGAGCTGTTCGTGGATCATCGTGTGGCGCGTGATGGTGCGCACGAATTCGTCGTAATCGTCCGGGTTCGGCAGCTCGCCGCGCATCAGCAGGTAGGCGACCTCCATGAAGCTCGATTTCTCGGCGAGCTGGTCGATCGGGTAGCCGCGGTGCAGCAGCACGCCCTGGTCGCCGTCGATGTAGGTGATCTTCGATTCGCACGATGCCGTCGACGTGAAGCCGGGGTCGTAGGTGAACGCGCCGGTGTTGCCGTAGAGCTTGCGGATATCCATCACGTCGGGGCCCACCGAGCCCGAAAGCACCGGATAGTCGCTGGCCTTGCCGCCCAGGTCCAGCTTCGCAGTTGTGTTGCTCATGGCTCGCTCACCCTTTCGTTATGTTGGCGGTCTGGGCCGTCTTCCCAACCTGGTCGTCTATCCTGCCGAGGCTTTCGTCGCGCCCCATCACTTCCAGAACCTCGAAGATACCCGGCGACGTTGTGGTTCCCGTTAACGCCGCGCGCAGAGGCTGCGCGAATTTGCCGAGCCCGATCTGCTCTTGCTCGGCGTAGACCCGCACGGCGGCTTCGATGGCTGCGGCAGTCCATTCGCCCACACCGGCGATAATCTCCCGCAGCGACGCGAGGCGCTCCCTGCCGGCGCTGTCTAGCAACCCTTGCGCCTTTTCGTCGAGTATTATTGGGCGCTGCCGAAACAGAAATGCGCTGGAGGCGGCCAACTCGTTCAAATCTTTCGCTCTTGGCTTCAGATGCGGCATTGTGCGGAGCAGCAAGTCTCCTTCGGCGGGCGTCAGCTCGCGGGCCAGTTCCGCCGCGATCCGGGGCGTGATGAGCCCCGTCAGCCGGGCATCGTCCGCCTCGCGCAGGTAATGCCCGTTGACGCTTTCGAGCTTCTTGAAGTCGAGTCGCGCCGGGTTGCGGCCGATGCCGTCCAGCGTGAACACGGCGGCGGCCTCGTCGCGCGTGAAAAACTCCTGGTCGCCGTGCCCCCAGCCGAGCCGCAGCAGATAATTCTCCAGCGCTTCGGGCAGGAAGCCCATGTCGCGGTAGGCATCCACCCCGAGCGCGCCGTGCCGCTTGGAAAGTTTCGCCCCGTCCGCGCCGTGGATCAGCGGCACGTGCGCATAGCCGGGTTCCGCCCAGCCGAGCGCGCGGATCAGCGCAAGCTGGCGGAAGGCGTTGTTCAAATGGTCGTCGCCGCGGATCACGTGCGTGATGCCCATGTCGTAGTCGTCGACCACCACCGCCAGCATGTAGGTCGGCGTCCCGTCGGAGCGCAGCAGCACGAAATCGTCGAGTTCGGCGTTCTTCACCGTCACCGCGCCCTGCACGGCGTCGTTGATCGTCACCTCGCCCTCCTGCGGCGCTTTCAGGCGGATGACATAGGGCGCACCCTCGGGCGCGTCCGAAGCGTCGCGGTCCCGCCAGCGGCCGTCGTAGCGCAGCGGGCGTTTTTCGGCGCGCGCGGTCTCGCGCATCGTCTCCAGCTCTTGCGGAGTCGCGAAGCACTTGTAGGCGCCGCCCGTCTCCAGTAGCCCGCGCGCGACCTCCGCGTGCCGCGCCTCGCGCTCGGACTGATGGACGATCTCGCCGTCCCAGTTCAGGTTCAGCCACGAAAGCCCGTCGATGATCGCATCGATCGCCTCTTTGGTGGAGCGCGCCTTGTCGGTGTCCTCGATGCGCAGCTTGAACGTACCGCCCGTCGCCTTCGCGTAGAGCAGGTTGAACAGCGCGGTGCGCGCGCCGCCGATGTGGAGGAATCCGGTCGGGCTCGGCGCGAAGCGCGTAACGACCGGGGTTTTGGCGCTTGCGCCCATGAAGATCCTGTCCGAAACTGAGGAAAGTCGGGGGGCTCTAACATAACGCTGCCAGCCGTTCAAACCGGGCCGGTCGAGACCGGAGCGTCATCCCGCGCGCGGCTTTCGCGTCAGCACGATGCAGCCGAAATCTGGCTGGCGGAGGAGCGCCACCAGCTCGTGCTCTTCGCGCCCGTTGCGCTCGGGCTCGGCATCGCGGCGTGGTTCGCGCTTCCCACGCCGCGCGATTGGCTGGCGGCGATGCTGCTCGGTGGGGCGCTTGCCGTCGCTGCGCTGCTCGCGAGCGGCTTGCCCCGTATCGTGCTTGCCGGCTTCGGGCTGCTGTTCGCGCTCGGAGTCGGCGCGGCGTGGCTGCGCGCGGAGCAGGTGCGCGCGCCGATCATGGAGCGGACCTGGCGCGTGCTGACGATCGAGGCCACGGTCGATGCCGTGGAGGCGCGACCGGCGGAGGGGCGCACGCGCCTGCTTCTCACCGACATTTCCGATCTGCCTCCCGGTCTCACCGCGCGCGTCGGCATCCGCAGCGAAGCGCCGCCGGGCGTCAGGCCGGGCGCGCGCGTCGCGCTCAGGGCGTCCCTGTCGCCGCCGCCGGGGCCCAACATTCCCGGCGGCTATCATTTCGCGCGCCGCGCCTGGTTCGACGGGATCGGGGCGGTCGGCTACGCACTTTCCGATGTCACGGTCGTCGCGCCCGCGCCCGAGCGCCCCGGTTTCGTGCGGCGGTTCCAGGCGTTTCGCAGCGCGCTCACCAAGCGCCTGCAGGACGGCGTCGGCGGCAGGGAAGGCGGGCTCGCCGCCGCGCTCGTCACCGGCGACCGGGGCGGCATCCCTGAAGACGTCACCGAGGCGATGCGCGACAGCGGGCTTGCGCATCTCATTTCGATCTCGGGGCTCCACATCGCGGTCGTCGTCGGCGGCGTGCTGTGGAGCGTGCGCCGGTTGCTGGCGCTGAGCGAACGTCTCGCGCTGGGCACGGATATCAAGCTGATCGCCGCGCTCGCCGCCGCCGCCGCGGGCATCGGCTACACGCTCGTCGCGGGGGCGGAAGTGCCCACGGTGCGCTCGTGCATCGCCGTGCTCATCGTGCTCGTCGGCCTCGCGCTCGGGCGGGAGGCGATCTCGCTGCGCCTCGTTGCGGCGGGCGCGATGTTCATTCTTCTCGTCCGTCCGGATTACCTGCTCGGCCCGAGCTTCCAGCTGAGCTTCGCGGCGGTCACGGCGATCGTCGCGCTCTACGAATCGCCGCTCGGCCGCCGGTTCAACGCGGGCAAGGATGCCGGGCGGATCACCCGCCTCTGGTGCGGCGTGCTCGCGCTTTTTGCCACGGGCATTGCGTCGGAGTTCGCGCTCACGCCGATCGCGATCTTCCATTTCAACCAGATGGGCCTCTACGGCATCGCAGCGAACATCGCCGCGATTCCGCTCACCAGCTTCGTCATCCTGCCGCTGCTCGGTCTTTCGGTCTTTCTGGGCGGCATCGGTCTGGCCGCGCCCGTCGATTGGCTGCTCGGCTACGGGGTGCATGCGCTGATCCGCATTGCGGAGATCACGGCGGCGATGCCGGGCGCGGTTTCCCGTCTGCCCGCCGCGCCGAACTGGGCCTTTGCGGTCTTCATCTTCGGAGGCATCTGGCTCTGCCTGTGGCACACCCGCCGCCGCTGGCTTGCGCTGCTCCCGCTGGCGATCGGCACGGTCGGCATGGTGACGGCGCAGCCGCCCGATCTCATCATAGACGGCGAGGGGCGGCACCTTGCCGTGGTGCGCGGCGGAACCGTCGCGCTGCTGCGCCCGCGCGCGGGCGATTACGTGCGCTCGATGTGGGCGGACGCTTCCGGGGAAGCCGCCAGCGGCGATCTCGACACGATTCCCGAAGCCCGCTGCACGCCCGACGCGTGCACCGCGCGGATCGTTGCGGGCAGCCGCGCATGGACACTGCTCGCCACCCGCTCTGATCTGCTCATCGATCGCGCCGCGTTCGAACCCGCCTGCGCCGCCGCCGACATCGTCGTCAGCAATCGCCGCCTGCCGTACTGGTGCGCCCCGCGCTGGCTGAAACTCGATCGCACCCGCCTCGCCGAAACCGGCGCGCTGTCGATCTGGCTCGAAGGCCCCCGCATCCGCACGGTCGCGGAAGAAGACGGCGCGCACCCGTGGGCGCGGCACGGCCCGGATCCGAAACGCACGAGCCTGTTGCGGCGGGCGCCGATATAGGATACCCCCCTAGGGTATGGCACATCTTCTGGAAACCGAACGCAAGGATCGCCTAGTCGCCCGTATCCGCCGCATCGCCGGTCAGGTCGCCGCGATGGAGCGCGCGGTCAGCGGGGACGCGCCCTGCAGCGAAACGCTGCATCTCGCGGCCGCCGTGCGCGGCGCCGTCGGCGGGCTGATGGATGAACTCGTCGAAGATCACCTGCGCGCGCATGTCGCCGCGCCGGGGTTGAGCGATGCACAGCGCACGGCGGGGGCGGACGAACTCGCCACGGTGCTCAAACGGCACATGCGCTGAGCAGGAGGCGGTATTGAGAGATTTTTCAGGCGCGGACGGCAGCGCCCATTCCCATGATTTTCTCGGTGCGGGCCACGATGCGAACGCGCGGCGAACACGCTGGGTCGTGCTGATCACCGCACTGATGATGGTCGCCGAAATCATCGCCGGCTACAAAACGGGTTCGATGGCGCTGCTCGCGGACGGGTTTCACATGGCAACGCACGCAGGCGCGCTCGGCATCGCCGCGGTCGCCTATGCGTACGCGCGCCGCAATGTCGGCAATCCACGCTATTCGTTCGGCACGGGCAAGGTCGGCGATCTTGCGGGTTTCGCCTCGGCGCTGGTGCTCGGCGTGATTGCGCTCGGCATTGCCGTCGAATCCGCGTTCCGGCTTGCCAGCCCGGTCTCTGTCGCGTTCGGGGACGCGACATTGGTCGCCGTCATCGGCCTTGCCGTCAACCTCGTCTGTGCCGCGCTGCTGTCGGGCGGCCATCATCACGGACACGACCATCACGCGCACGGGCACGGCCACGGGCACGGAAACGACCATCACGGGCACGGGCAAGGCGACAATAATCTGCGCGCCGCCTATCTGCACGTTCTTGCCGATGCGCTGACGTCGGTGCTCGCGATCGTTGCACTGCTTGCGGGCCGATACGCAGGCTGGGTCTGGCTCGATCCGGCCATGGGCATCGTCGGCGCCATCGTCATCGCGCGCTGGTCCTGGTCATTGATGCGCGATACGTCCGCCGTGCTGCTCGATACCGCCGATCCGCAACTCGTCGTGGAAATTCGCGATTGCGTGGAAAGCCTCGGCGACGCCCGTATCCGCGATCTTCACGTCTGGCAGATCGGCCCCGGCGTGCATGCGGCCATCGTTTCCGTAAGCGGTATCTCGCCGGAAACCGCCCGCGAGCGTCTGCGCCCCGTCCACGAACTCGCGCACCTCACCGTCGAGGCGCACTAAGCCTCAATTGTACCGGCGCAGCAGCCCCACCAGCTTGCCCTGCACGCGCACCCGGTTCGGGGCATAGCGCTGCGCGGTGTAGGCGCTGTTTGCCGGGTCGAGGCGGATTTCCCCCTTGTCGCGGCGCAGATATTTGAGCGTGGCCTCGTCCTCGTCGACAAGCGCCACGACGATCTCGCCGTCGCGCGCCGTGTCGCATTTCTGGACGAGCGCATAGTCGCCGTCGAGAATGCCCGCTTCGATCATCGAATCGCCGGAAACCTCCAGCGCGAAATGGTCGCCCGAGCCGCCGAGCAATGCGGCGGGAACCGAAAGGCTGCGATCGCTCTCCATCGCCTCGATCGGCATGCCCGCCGCGATCTTGCCGTGCAGCGGGAGCAGGACGATATCGTCGTTCGCGGCCTGAACGACGGGCATCTGCCGCGGGGCCTTCGCCGCCGTTCCGGTTTCGGGGAAGCGCAGCACTTCGAGCGCGCGCGCGCGGTTCGGCAGCCGGCGAATGAACTGCCGCTCCTCAAGCGCATTCACAAGCCGGTGCACGCCCGATTTGGACTTCAGATCGAGCGCGTCCTTCATTTCCTCGAACGAGGGCGAGACGCCGCCTGCCTGCAGCCGGTCGTTGATGAACATCAGCAGTTCGTGTTGCTTGCGCGTCAGCATGTCCGGTTCCGCCCTTCCGTGTTTCTCGACTCGTCCACAACATGTTCCGTTTTTCGTGAACGAATGGAGAACATTTAGGGGGCGAGCAGAATCCTGTCAAGCACCAGCACAGCCACTTCGGACCCGACTTCTGCCGCCGGCGCGTCCACGGGCCGGATGATGAGCGCGTTCGCGTCCGCGAGCACGCCGAGCATCGAGGAATCCTGCGCCGTAAACGCGCGCACGCCCTCTGCCGAAAGCCGCGCGCGCAGATGGTCGCGGCGGTTGCCATTGGCGGGCAGGGGGTCGAGCAGCCGCGCCGTCACCGCCGGCTGAGCGTCCGCGCGTCCCGCCATGCGCGCGATCATCGGCAGCGCGAAGAGCGCCGCGCATACGAACGCGGAGACCGGATTGCCCGGCAGCCCGAGCACGCGCGCGCCGCCCATCGATCCGGCGATCAGCGGCTTGCCCGGCTTGATCGCGACCTTCCAGAAGTCGATTGCCGCGCCCGCGTCCGTCAGTGCCTTCTGCACCAGATCGTGGTCGCCCACCGACGCGCCGCCGACGGTGACGACAAGGTCCGCATCCTTCGCGGCGGCGAGGCCCTTGCCGATGGCGTCGAGATCGTCGGGGAAGATGCCGAGATCGCGCACCTCCGCGCCCGCCGCGCGCAGCAGCGCCCCCAGCATCACCCCGTTCGAGCTGACGATCTGCCCCGCCCGGGGTGCCTCGCCCGGCGGCACCAGCTCGTCGCCCGTGGCGATGATCGCCACGCGCGGCCGCCGCACCGCGACGTTGCCGTGCCCGGCTGCGGCGGCAAGGCCCAGATGCTGCGGCGAAAGCCGCGTGCCCGCCGCGATCAGGCGCTGCCCCGCGCGGAAATCCTTGCCCGCCGCGCGGATATGCGCGCCTTCGTGCGGCGGTCCCTCGCCGGTCAGCGCCAGCGTATCGCCTTCGCGGCGCACGTCTTCCTGCACGATCACCGTATCGGCGCCTTCGGGGACGGGCGCCCCCGTGAAGATCCGGGCCGCTTCGCCCGTGCCGACACGGCCCGCAAAGCCGCGCCCTGCGGCGCTTTCGCCGACGACGCGCCAGGGCCCCGGCATATCCGCCCAGCGGACCGCGTAGCCGTCCATTGCGGAGGCCGCGAACGGCGGCTGCGTCAGCGTTGCGGTCAGGTCTTCGGCGAGTGTCAGACCCGCAGCTTCGGCGAGCGGAACCTCCGTGGGCAAAGCCTGCCCGCAGGCCGATAGCAGCCGTGCCAGCGCGTCTTCGTAGCTCAGCATCCGCCCGGCGCGGTCCATTGCCCGGATTTGCCGCCGGTTTTCTTCAGCAGCCGCACGCCGGAAATCACCATCGCCTTGTCCATGGCCTTCACCATGTCGTAGATCGTCAGCAGCGCGACGGAAGCCGCTGTCATCGCTTCCATTTCCACGCCCGTGCCCCACGTCGTCGAGGCCGTCGCCTCCACGCGCACGCCGCCGTCTTCCAGCGTGAAGTCCACGCCGACGCTGGAGAGCGGCAGGGGGTGGCAGAGCGGGATGAGGTCGGCGGTGCGTTTCGCCGCCATGATGCCCGCGATCCGCGCGACGGCGAGCACATCGCCCTTCGCCGCGTTCGCGTCCCGCACCGCGCCAAGCGCCTCGGCGGACATGGCGATGCGCCCTTCCGCGATCGCGGTGCGCGCGGTCGCGGCCTTGCCCGAAATATCCACCATGCGGGCTTTTCCGGCTTCGTCGAGATGGGTGAGACCCATGAATCAGCCCTCCAGCAGCCGTTTCGTC
This sequence comes from Sphingosinicella soli, assembly GCF_014199685.1. GTDB lineage: Bacteria > Pseudomonadota > Alphaproteobacteria > Sphingomonadales > Sphingomonadaceae > Sphingosinicella > Sphingosinicella soli. The sequence continues at coordinate 68,990 of NZ_JACHNZ010000001.1, forward strand.
GCGGCGGTGACGTCATCCTGCGCCATCAGCGACTCGCCGACAAGGAAGCTGTTGATCCCGCAGCCCGCCAGCCGGTCGAGGTCCGCGCGCGTCCGCAGCCCGCTTTCGCCGACCAGCGTATAGTCTTTCGGAACGCCGCCCGACAGATGAACCGATGTCTCAATATCCACATGCAATGTCTTGAGATTGCGATTGTTCACGCCCAGAAGTCGCGATTTCAGATGTCCCAAAGCAGCATCGCGCTCGACGACATCATGGACTTCAACCAGCACATCCATCCCCCAGCCCAGCGCCGCATCCTCCAGCTCCCGCGCCAGCCCCATCTCGATCGCCGCCACGATGATGAGGATCGCATCCGCCCCGATCGCCCGCGCCTCCGCCACCTGATACGGATCGACCATGAAGTCCTTGCGCAGCACCGGCAGCGGCACTGCGCCGCGCGCTGCGATCAGCTTGTCGTCGCTCCCCTGAAACCAGTGCTCTTCGGTCAGCACCGAAAGGCACGAAGCCCCGCCCGCCTCATAGGCGCGCGCCAGCGCGGGCGGGTCGAAGTCCGCGCGGATCAGCCCCTTGCTCGGCGAGGCCTTCTTGATCTCCGCGATCAGCCCGAACCGGCCCTCGGCCCTTGCGCGTTCCAGCGCCGCCCGAAACCCGCGCGGCGCATCCGCCGCCCGCGCCAGAGCCTCGATCTCGCCGATCGGCCGCGCAGCCTTGCGCGCCGCAACGACACCCCGCTTGTGCTCGCAGATCTCCGCCAGAACGTCGCTCATCGAAAGGCCTTCCAGCGTTCGAGCAGCGCGCGCGCGCGCCCGTCGTCCAGCGCCGACGCCGCGAGCGCCGCGCCCGTCGCCCAGTCGTGCGCCTTGCCCGCCACGATCATCGCACCCGCAGCGTTCAGGCACACGATGTCGCGGTAGCCGCCCTGTTCGCCGCCGAGCAGCCTCAGCATCGCCGCCGCATTCTCCTCCGGCGTCCCGCCCCGGATCGCGTCCGGCGCATGTCGGGAAAGGCCGGCGGTTTCGGGCGTCACCTCGCCGGTTTCGATGCGCCCCCCGGAGAGGCGCGTGTAGGTCGTGCCGCCCGTAACGGTCAGTTCGTCGAGCCCGTCGCTGCCGTGGACGACCATGGCCGCGTCGGCGCCCAGCTTCTGCAGCGCCTCCGCGATGGGAAGCACCCACTGCCGCCCCGGCACGCCGACGAGCTGCCGCGTCACGCCCGCCGGGTTCGCGAGCGGCCCGATCATGTTGAAAATCGTGCGCCGTCCGATCGCGCGCCGCACCCCCGCGACGCGCGCCATCACCGGGTGATGTTTCGCGGCGAACAGGAAGCCGATGCCGATCTCGGCGAGCGAGCGCTCCACCGTGTCGGATGCAAGGTCGAGATCGAGCCCGAGCGCGGAAAGCACATCCGCCGCGCCCGATTTGGAAGACGCCGCGCGGTTGCCGTGCTTGGCGACGGTCACGCCGCACGCCGCGATGACAATGGCGACTGCGGTTGAAATGTTGAGCGTATGCGCGCCGTCGCCGCCGGTGCCGCACACGTCGATGGCGCCGCCGGGCGCCGCCACGGGCCGCATGCGGCTTCTCAGCACGCTCGCCGCCGCGACGATTTCGTCAACCGTCTCGCCGCGCTCGGCAAGGCCGGTCAGGAAGCGCGCGATTTCGGCATCCTCGATGTCGGCATTCAATATGGCGTCGAATGCCCCGCGCGCCTCTTCCTCGCCAAGCGGCGCATCGGTGCCCGGAAGGTGCTTCACGCGGCAAGGTCGCGCGGGCGCGGGTTCAGTCCTGCGATCCGCATGAAATTGGCGAGCATGTCGTGGCCGTGCTCGGTCGCGATGCTCTCGGGATGGAACTGCACGCTGTGGATCGGCAGGCTCGCATGACGGAAGCCCATCACGGCCTCGTCGCTCGACCACGCGCTCACGGTCAGGCTCGCCGGAATGTCCTCGACGATCAGCGAATGATAGCGCGTGGCGGTGAAAGGCGAGGGGATGCCCGCGAACAGCCCGGTGCCGTCGTGGCTGACAGGCGACGTCTTGCCGTGCATCAGGTGCCCGCGCACCACCTTGCCGCCGAAATGCTGCCCGATCGCCTGATGGCCGAGGCACACGCCGAGCAGCGGCTTTCCCGCGTCCGCGCAGGCCGCCACCATGTCGAGGCTGATCCCCGCTTCATTGGGCGTGCACGGCCCCGGCGAAATCAGAAACGCGCTCGCCCCGCTCGAAAGCGCCTGCCCGGCCGAGATCGCATCGTTGCGAACAACCTCCACCTCCGCGCCCAGCTCCATCAGGTAGTGGACGAGGTTCCAGGTGAAGCTGTCATAGTTGTCGATAACGAGGATCATGGCGCGACCGCCCTAATCAAGGGACGCGGGGAGGGCAAGCGATAGCCTCGCGACCCGTAGAGGAAGCTATTCAGGCAGGATATCGTCGACCAGAACGGCAAGAGCACCTGCAAGGGCGCGCCACTGCGCCGGATTGCCTTTTTTCAGCCCGCGTTCCAGCTCGGACAGATATCCGCGGCTCAGCCCCGTTTTCAAGCCGAGCGCCTCCAGCGTCAGTCCGCGATATTCGCGCCAGACATGCAGTGCGGCTTCCCCGCCGAGAATGCGGTCCACCATGTCGGCGGGAAGATATTCCTCGCCTTCCAGACGCCGGGCCTGAGCGGCAGCGGCCGACGCGGCATCGTCATTGTCTTCGGCCAGGTCGATCAGGCGCTCGTAATCCGCCACGGGCATCACGGCGACCTTTTCAGATCCGATCTGCAGGAACTGCACCGTCATCGTCTCAATCCTTGTAGACCGACCCGCGCGGGCCGATGTCGTCTATCCAGAGCGTAGCCTCCTCAATGCGGAAGATGATACGCCAATCCTGTACACGCAGCCGCTGCTCGGGGCGGCCTTTCAGCGGTGTCACGTTCGCCGCCAGTGACTCCGGATCGCGGGCGAGCTGATTGATCTTTTCGCGGATCAGTGAGCGTTTCCCGCAGCGCAACAACGCGCGCATCGCCGTCTTTGAAAACCGGACATCCACATCATCATGTTCGCACTTTGCGAACAAAAAATCAAGACCGATTTCGCTTTACTGCCCGTATCTCGGCTCTCCGGCACGCGCGATGGCGTCGCGCGCTGCGGCGATGAGGGCGCCGGACTTCGCTTCGCATTCGCGCTGTTCGTAGGCGGGAATCGAGTCCGCCACAATGCCCGCTCCGGCCTGAATGTGCATGGTGCCGTCCTTCACCACGGCGGTCCGCAGCACGATGCAGCTGTCCATCGATCCGTCGGGCGAGAAGTAGCCGACGCCGCCCGCATAGGCGCCGCGCTTTTCGCCCTCCAGTTCAGCGATGATCTGCATCGCGCGTACCTTGGGCGCGCCCGAGACCGTGCCGGCCGGGAAGCCCGCCATCAGCGCGTCGATGGCGTCCTTGTCCTTCGAAAGGTCACCGCGCACGTTGGAGACGATGTGCATCACGTGGCTGTAGAACTCCACCGTGTTGCGCTCCGTCACTGAAACGCTGCCTTCGGCGGCGACACGGCCGACGTCGTTGCGGCCGAGATCGAGCAGCATCAGGTGCTCGGCGAGTTCCTTGGGGTCGGCGAGCAGGCTTTCGCGGTTGGCGGCGTCCTCCACGGCGTTCGCACCGCGCGGCCGTGTGCCCGCGATCGGCCGCACCGTGACCTCGCCCTCGCGCACGCGCACAAGGATTTCGGGGCTGGAGCCGATCAGCGCGAAGCCCGGCAGGTCGAGCATGTAGAGGAAGGGCGAAGGATTGATGCGCCGCAGCGAGCGATAGAGGCTGAAGGGCGGCAGCGCGAAGGGCATCGAGAAGCGCTGGGCGAGCACGACCTGAAAGACGTCTCCCGCGACGATATACTCCTGCGCGCGCCGCACCATCTCGGCATAGCGCGCGGGGTCGGTGTGGTGCGTCATGTCGGCGGCGGCGGGCAGGGCGGGCGCGTGTTCGGCCTGCGGCAAGGCGCCTGCCAGCCGCGCCTCGGCGGTTTCGATGCGTTCGATCGCCGCCGCGCGGGCATCGCCTGCGCCAAGCGCGCCAGGAAACACCGGCGCGGCAATGAAAAGCTCGTCCCTCAGCCGGTCGAACGCGAGCAGCAGCGAGGGGCGCACGAACAGCATGTCGGGCAGGCCGAGCGGATCGCTCTCCGGCGTCGGCACCGGTTCGACGAGCCCGATCGTCTCATAGCCCATGTAGCCGACGAGGCACGCGAAGGCGGGCGGCAGGTCGGGCGGCAGGTCCATGCGGCATGCGGCGACGAGATTGCGGAGCGCATCGAGCGGTGCGGCATCGACAGGCGCGAAGAGGTCGGGATCGGTTGCGAAGCGGTCGTTGATTTCGGCCTGCCGTCCCCGCACGCGGAACACCAGATCGGGCGCGAAGCCGAGCAGCGAATAGCGCCCGCGCACGGTGCCGCCCTCGACCGATTCGAGCACGAACGCGCCCGATCCCGCCTTGCCGAGCTTCAGCATCGCGGAAACCGGCGTTTCGGTGTCCGAGATGCGCCGGGTCCAGACGAGTTGCGGCTTTCCGGCTTCGTAGTTCCGCTTGAACTCTGCGGCGTCCGGCTGGATCATCGCGGCCCGGTCACTCGGGCTGGTCGGCATTGCCCAGATAACGCTGCTTCAGCCGATCGAGCGCCTTCGGGTTCCGCTTCACGCCCACGTCGGCCATGATCGCGGCCACGAAATTCTGCGCATATTCGTTGGTTGCGGCTGTCTGCATCTGCGAGCGCATCTGGTCGAGGAAGGCGGGGGCCTCCGCCAGGTTGCCGGGCTTCACGTCGGCGACGTGAACGACGAACCAGGCGGCGTTGCGCGGCTGCGCGAGCGCCCGCGCATCGCCCTTGGCGAGTGCGAAGCCAAGGCCGATCGGCGGCGGCACCGGCTCCTGGCGCGCGGCGATCTCGATGCGCCGCGCCGTGAAGCTTTGCACGGGGGGCAGCTTGTTCTCGGCAAGCAGCGCAGCGAGCGACTTGCCCTCCCTGATGCCTGCGACGATCTTGTCGGCAACCACCTTCGCGGCGTCCATCTGGCGCTCGAAGGTGAGCGCGGCGGTCACTTGCGGCTTGATCTCGGCAAGCGGCACCGGGGTCGGCGGCACCACCTCTTCCACATCCATCAGCGCATGCAGCGTATCGGAAATATCCTCGACCGTCGGATCGTCGCTTTCTTCCGTCGCGAACGCGCGCTCGATGAGCGGGCGGACGCGCTGGTCGAGCTGAAGGCCGCTTTCTCCGAGCATCAGGCCTTCGCTCGTCACCGGCGGCACGCGCACGACGGCAAGGCCCAGATCCTTGGCAACTTCGGCGACGCTGGAGCCGTCGGCGAGCGCGTCGTCGGCTTTCTCGATGACGTCGGCGACGGCGTTCTGCGCGAGTTCGGCTTCCACGGCGGGCCGGATGCTGTCGGCTACCTCCGCGAGTGTCTGCGCGGGCTTGGCGACCACCGCATCGACCCGCACGACGTGCCAGCCGAATTCGCTCTGCACCGGGCTGGTGACTGTTCCCGATGCGGCCTTGAACACGGCGTCGGCCACGGTCGACGCAGTCTGGTCCGCAAGCGCGCTCTTCGAAATCGTGCCCAGGTCCATGTCGGTTTCACTGAAGCCGGCCACGTCCTTGGCGACGGCAGCGAAGTCCTCGCCGGCGGCCACGCGCCTGGCGATCGTGTCGGCCTGCGCCTTGTCCTGCACCACCACCTGCCGCAGCGTGCGCGTTTCGCTTGCTGCGAACTGGACGGCGTTGCGCTTGTAATAGTCCGCGAGCGCGGCGTCGGTCACCATCACCGTCTTGGCGATCTCGGCGCTGTCGATCAGCGCGTAGATGATGCGGCGGCGCTGGGGCACGGTGTAGTTCGCGATGTTCTTCTTGTAGAAGGCGTCGATATCGGCGTCGCTCAGGGTCGGGGCGGGGAACGACTGCGCCGGAATCGCGCCGATGCTCAGCGTCCGCTGTTCAAGCTGGAGCGCGGTGAAGGGCTCGGCGAGCTTGCGCGGCGTCATCGGAATCGAATCGACAAGCCCGAGCAGCTGGCGGCGAACGACGTCGCCGCCGATTTCGCGGCGCACCATGTCTTCGGTGAGGCCCTGCGAGGAAATCGCCTGGCGGAACGTGTCTTCCGAGAAGCGCCCGTCGGGTCCGCGGAACGCTGCGATCGAGGCGATCTCCGCGTCGATCTGCCGCTTGCTTGGTCCAAGACCCAGCTTTTCACCCATCGATGTCAGCGCCTGCGAGCCGATCAGGCGTTCGAGCACGCCATCGAGCATACCCCCGCGCGTGGCCTGCGCCGCCGTGATTCCGGGCTGTTCCTGGCGGATCGTGGCGAGCTGCCGATCGAACTGGCTGGAAACCTGAGTGTCGGAAATATCATCCTTTGCGACCGTGGCGACCGTGGTGGCCGCAGGGCCGCCGCCGAACGGGTCGCCGATACCGGTCACGACGAAGGCGACGAGCACGAGCCCGAGAAGGGCAAGGACGATCCAGGAGGAGAGGGCCTTGCGGATTAAACTGATCATCGGGAGCCTTTGGTCTTTCGCGCGCGTTCAGCATTGAAAATCGCGCCCGGTTTATAGGTAGCTGCGACAGTCGCGGCAAGCGCGGCCTTGGCTTGTGCGTGCGGCGGTTGCTAAGGCGGTTCTCAAATGGACATGGAGAGTTTGATGGACAAGCCGATGCTGGTGGCGGGCAACTGGAAGATGAACGGGCTGCAGGCCGCGCTTGCCGAGGTGGAAGCGATCGCGCGCGCGGCAGACGGCGCGCCGTCCCGCGTCGAGGTTGCCGTCGCCCCGCCGTTCACGCTTATCGCCCGCGCGAAGGATGCGGCGGCGGGTTCGCGGCTGCGGATCGGCGGGCAGGATTGTCATGCGAATCCTTCAGGCGCGCACACCGGCTGCATTTCCGCGACGATGCTCGCCGATCTCGGCTGCGACTTCGCGATCGTGGGCCACAGCGAGCGCCGCACCGACAACGGCGAGACCGATGCGATCGTGAAGGCGAAGGCGACGGCGGCGATCGGCGCGGGCCTGCGCGCGATCCTCTGCGTGGGCGAAACGGAAGCCGAGCGCGATGCCGGGCGTCATCTCGATGTCGTGGGCGCTCAGCTCGTCGGTTCGCTCCCCGATGCGGATCCGGCGAGCGTCGTCATCGCCTACGAGCCCGTGTGGGCGATCGGCACGGGCCGCACGCCGCGCGCAAGCGACGTCGACGAGATGCACAGCGCCATCCGCGCGCGCCTTGTCGCCCGCTACGGCGAGGAGGGCCGCGGCATCCTCATCCTCTACGGCGGCTCGGTGAAGCCTTCGAATGCGGCGGAACTGTTCGCGGTGCCCGAGGTCGGCGGCGCGCTCGTGGGGGGTGCGAGCCTCAAGGCTGCGGATTTCCTGCCGATCATCGCGGCGGCCTGAGGCGTGCGCACCGCCGTCGCCGCGCTGCTGGCATCCACGCCGGTGGCGGCGCAGGTTCGACTTATCGTCCCGGAAACGCCCGCGCCGCGCTCCGGCACGTTCGAGGTGATCTTCCTCAACGAAGGCACGGTCGCCGCGACGCTCGAAGCCCCCGCCGCGATCACGGTCGCGGAGGGCGAGGCCGCGCTGGAAGGATCAGCCCCCGCGCAGATCGCGCCCGGCGGCTTCGCGCGCGTCCGCTACCGCCTCGGCGTGGCGGCGGCGGCGGCGCCCGCGCCGCAGGTGGCGGTCGCGGCCTCCACGGCCACCCCGCAGGAAGCCGAATCCGGCGGCCTCGGCCGTTTCGAAACCTACGAGCCGATGTACGCGCTCGTCGGCGCAAACCCGTCCGATGCGAAACTTCAGCTCAGCTTCCGCTACCGCCTCTTCGGCCATCAACCCCGCGAACTCACCACCGGCGGCGGCAGCCGCGAATGGCGGGCGGGGGTCTATTTCGCCTACACGCAGCGCATGTTCTGGGATCTTTCGCAGGAATCGATCCCGATGTCCGACATCACCTTCAGCCCGGAGCTGTTCCTGCGCGCCGTCTCGCCGGGCTCGACCAGCGTGGGCGCACCGATGCTCGGCATCCAGGCCGGGCTGCGGCACCAGTCCAACGGCGAGGACGGCGCGGACTCGCGCAGCTTCAACACGGTCTATGTCGAGCCCTCCGTCGGTTTCGGCCTCGGCAACGGCTGGACGCTGACCGCCGCGCCGCGTCTGCTCGCCTACGTCGGCAGCAGGGAAGGCAACGAGCGGATCGCGCGCTATCGCGGCTACACCGGGCTGACGCTCAATCTCAAGCAGGCCGACGGCCTGGGCATCCGCACCTACGTGCAAGGCAATATCGAAGGCGGTCGGGGCAGCGCCGAGATCGACGTCAGCTATTCGCTGCGCCGCTGGACCAGCCTCAACCTCTATCTCTACAGCCAGCTCTACACGGGCTACGGCGAATCCCTGATCGACTACGACGAACGCAACACCCGCCTGCGTTTCGGCATCGGCATCGTCCGCTAGGGATCTGAGCGCATATGGATGCTGAAACGAGTTCAGCATGACGTCATGGGTTACGGGAGTGGCGGAAAACCCAAGGTTTCGCCGAGGTCGCGCCATTCAGGGTTCGCGGCTTCGATAAGGTTGATCTTCCATGCCCGGTGCCAGCGCTTGAGCTGCTTTTCACGTTCGATCGCGGCGGCCATCTCCCCTGAATATTCCAGCCAGACCAACCGCTTCACCCCGTAACGCGATGTAAATCCCGGGGCATCGCCAAGCCGATGCTCGCTAAGCCGTCGCTCGATATCCGACGTGACCCCGATGTAGAGCGTTCCCCGAGGCTGGTTGGCGAGAATGTACGTGCAGGGACTCAGCGGTGTCACCCTTCCTTACTCGTCACCCTGAACTTGTTTCAGGGTCCATGCGCCGCTTCAAGCCGCTCCTCCGCCCGGAGCCGTGCCGCAACGCTTGAACTCCTGTCCCCGCGTCGTTATGTGGCCAGCAGAAATTCGCCAGAAATGATCGGTTCCGCATGTCCACCGCGCTGATGCACTTTGTCCTTGTTGTCCATTCGCTGATCGCGATCGCGCTCGTCGCGGTGATTCTGCTTCAGCGCAGCGAGGGCGGAGCGCTCGGTATCGGGGGCGGCCCGGGCGGGCTGCTCACGGCGCGGGGGGCGGGCAACCTGCTCACCCGGTCCACGGGCGTTCTGGCCGCGCTGTTCCTCAGCACCAGCATTCTGCTCGCCGTGCTGGCGAGCCTCGCGAAGGCGCCGACGTCGATCGATACGTCGCTCGTCCCCACAGAGGCGCCCGCGTCCGGCCTGCCTGCAACGCCGGTCGTTCCGGATGCCGCGCCCGCCGACGACTCGCTGCCCATGGCGCTGCCTCCGGCGCCCGCACGCGACGACATTCCGACCGCGCAATAAAGTCATCCACGGAAAAAGTCCCGCCGCCGCCTCGAATCGGGTGGCGGTTCATCCCTTTGCTCGCCTATAGGTCTCCTCCCATGGCGCGGTACATTTTCATCACCGGCGGCGTGGTTTCCTCGCTCGGAAAAGGTCTTATGGCAGCAAGCCTCGCGGCGCTGCTGCAGGCGCGCGGCTATACCGTGCGCATCCGCAAGTTCGATCCGTATCTGAACGTCGATCCGGGCACCATGTCGCCCTATCAGCACGGCGAGGTCTACGTCACCGACGACGGGGCGGAGACCGACCTTGATCTTGGCCACTACGAGCGCTTCACGGGCGTGCCGTCGCGCCAGTCCGACAACATCACCTCGGGCCGCATCTATCAGCAGATCATCGCCAAGGAGCGTCGCGGCGACTTCCTCGGCGCGACCGTGCAGGTCATCCCGCACGTCACCGATGCCATCAAGGCGTTTGCCCTCACCGATACGGACTGTCTCGATTTCGTGCTCTGCGAGATCGGCGGCACCGTCGGCGACATCGAATCGCTGCCGTTCATCGAGGCGATCCGCCAGCTCAGGAACGATATCGGCGCCGAAAACGCCTGCTTCGTCCATGTCACGCTGGTGCCGTTCATCGCCGCCGCCGGCGAGCTGAAGACCAAGCCGACGCAGCACAGCGTCCGCGAACTCACCAGCCTCGGCATCCAGCCGCAGGTGCTGGTCTGCCGCTGCGAACATCCGCTGCCGGAAAGCGAGCGCGCCAAGATCGCGCTGTTCTGCAATGTCCGCACGGAAGCCGTGATCCCGGCGCTCGACGCGAAAAGCATCTACGCGGTGCCCCTCCAGTACCATGCCGAGGGGCTGGACCGCGAAGTGCTGCGCGCTTTCGGCATAGAGGCGAACACATCGCCGAACCTGTCGCGCTGGGACGATATCATGGACCGGCTGAACAACCCCGAAGGTGAAGTCACCATCGGCGTCGTCGGCAAGTATGTGGGGCTGCAGGACGCGTACAAGTCGCTGCACGAGGCGCTCGTCCACGGCGGCATCGCCAACCGCGTCAAGGTCAACGTCAAGTGGCTGGATGCGGAGCTGTTCGAAGGGGAAGGGGCCGAGCCCCAGCTTCTCGAACCCATGCACGGCATCCTGGTGCCCGGCGGCTTCGGCGAGCGCGGCAGCGAGGGCAAGATTTCCAGCGTCGCTTTCGCGCGGGAGCGCGGCGTGCCGTTCTTCGGCATCTGCCTCGGCATGCAGATGGCCTGCATCGAAGGCGCGCGGAACGTCGCGGGCATCGCCAAGGCGTCCACCACCGAATTCGGGCCCACCGACGAACCCGTCGTCGGCCTCATCAGCGAATGGATGTCCGCCGAAGGCCTCCAGAAGCGCGAGGCGGGCGGTGATCTGGGCGGCACCATGCGCCTCGGCGCGTTTCCGGCGAAGCTCGGCGCGAACAGTGTCGTGGGCAGCATTTACGAAGCCACCGACATTTCGGAACGCCACCGCCACCGTTACGAGGTGAACGTCCACTACAAGGATCCGCTCGAAAAGGGCGGCCTCGTCTTCTCGGGCATGTCACCGGACGGTGAACTTCCCGAAATTGTCGAACGACCCGACCACCCCTGGTTCATCGGTGTCCAGTTCCATCCCGAACTGAAGTCGAAGCCGTTCGATCCCCACCCCCTGTTCGCCAGCTTCATCGCCGCCGCGCTGAAACAGAGCCGCCTCGTCTAAACCCCTCCCTCGCCCCAACGGGGAGAGGGCCGGGGAGAGGGGCAAACAAAAACCCCAAACGACCCCACTGGCAAAATAGGATTGCAGGAGTCATGCTCGGCAGCGGCACAGCGTGTCCGCCTGCTCTTTGAAATCGCGAAATTCAGTTTTGGCCTCCACTTCGCTTACTTGACGCGGATCGGCCGCGTCTTTTGAGCGACAGCCAAACGAAAAGCGCCCGAGCCTTTCGGCCCGGGCGCTCTCGTGACGAGTCATTTAACGTCCGCGAAGATCAGGCCCTCTGTTCCCCCATCGGGCCTTCTCCTGCTAGCGCGCCGTCGTTGTTCGCGTCGCGCTGCCTCCCCCAACCCTGGTGCCCTCCCACAGGCGTTACCGGATCAGATGCAGGAGTGTTACGGTGCCGATGCCCCTCCCGACAAGATAGTGTCACGTCCGATGCACATTAATTTCGATAGGTGTGGATATGATGCAACAATATGCCTCAGGCCGGGTGCATGACGGGCGGATGAGGAATCCCTGATTGGGCAGTTGCTTGCGCGACAGCCCGTGCTAGACAGCGCGCACCATGCGACTATCCCGCTATTTTCTTCCGCTCCTCAAGGAAACCCCCACCGACGCGCAGATCGTCAGCCACCAGCTGATGCTGCGGGCCGGTCTCGTCCGTCAGACTTCGGCCGGCATCTATGCCTGGCTGCCGGTCGGCCTTCGCGTGCTCGACAAGATCGCCGATCTTGTCCGCCGGGAACAGGACCGCGCGGGCGCCATAGAGCTGCTGATGCCCACGATCCAGTCCGCCGATCTCTGGCGCCAGTCCGGCCGTTTCGACGCCTACGGCCCGGAAATGCTGCGTTTCAAGGATCGTCACGAGCGCGAGATGCTCTATGGGCCGACCAACGAGGAGATGATCACGGCGTTGTTCCGTGATTCCGTCCGCAGCTACCGCGATCTGCCGCGCACGCTCTATCATATCCAGTGGAAGTTCCGCGACGAGGTGCGCCCGCGCTTCGGCGTCATGCGCGGCCGCGAATTCCTGATGAAGGATGCCTACAGTTTCGATCTGGACGAGGCGGGCGGCAAGGTTTCGTACAACGCCATGTTCGACGCCTACCTGCGCACCTTCGCCGCGATGGGCCTCAAGGCCGTGCCGGTGCGCGCGCCGACCGGCCCCATCGGCGGCGACATGAGCCACGAGTTCCACATTCTCGCCGAAACGGGCGAGAGCGAAATCTTCTACGACTCGGCGATCGAAGACGTTGACGTCACCGATCCCGATGCCGTGGCGAAGCTCTCGTCGATCTACGCGATGGAGGCTGAGGAGCACGAGAAAGTCGTCGATTGCCCGGTCCCGGCGGAGCGTCTGCTCAGCCGCCGTGGCATCGAGGTCGGGCATATCTTCTTCTTCGGCACCAAATATTCCGCCGCGATGGGCCTTTCGGTGCAGGGACAGGACGGCAAGCCGGTCATCCCGCAGATGGGCAGCTACGGCGTCGGCGTCTCGCGCCTTGTCGGCGCGGTGATCGAGGCCTGCCACGACGAAGACGGCATTGTCTGGCCCGATGCGATCGCCCCGTTCAAGGTCGGCCTCATCAACCTGCGGAGCGGCGATTCGGCCTGCGACGTCGCTGCCGACGATCTTTACGCCAAGCTGCAACGCGCGGGCATCGAGACGCTCTACGACGACCGCGACGAACGCGGCGGCGCCAAGTTCGCAGGCATGGACCTCGTCGGCATCCCCTGGCAGATCGTTGTCGGGCCCAAGGGTGTCAGCGCCGGTGTCGTCGAGCTGAAGCACCGCAAGACCGGAGAGCGCCACGAGCTTTCTGTCGATGCCGCACTGGCAAAGCTGGCGGGATGATTTCCCGCTACGAGCGCATGATCGCGCGGCGCTATCTGCTGCCGGGCCGGGGCGAGGGGTTCATCTTCCTCGTCGCATCGATCAGCCTCGTCGCCGTCGCGCTCGGCGTTGCCGCGCTCATCGCCGTCATGTCGGTGATGAACGGCTTCCGCGCCGAGCTTTTCGATCGCATCCTCGGCCTCAATGGCCACGCCGTCGTTCAGGGTTACGGGGGCCGCCTGCCGGATTGGGAGCCGCTGCTCACCAAGGCGCGGGCGCTTCCCGGCGTCGTTCAGGCAGAGCCGATCATCGAGCAGCCGCTCATCGGCTCCTACAAGAGCCGCGCCGAAGGCGTGCTTCTGCGCGGCATGCTGATGGACGATATCCGGGGCCTCAAGCTCATTGCCGATAACGTAAAGGCAGGCCGCCTCGAAGACCTTGCGCTCGAAGGCAATTTCGTCGCCATCGGCGCGCGCCTGTCCGAATCGCTCGGGGCCGGGGTGGGGGACACGATCAGCCTCATTTCGCCCGACGGACAGGTGACGCCATTCGGCACCACGCCCCGCATCGTCCCCTACCAGATCGGCGCCGTGTTCGAGGTCGGCATCTTCGATTACGACAAGGCCTTCGTGCTGATGCCGCTCGATCGCGCGCAGACGTTCCTGCGCATGGGCGACAACATCGGCATGATCACGCTGACCACCACCGATGCCGACCGCGCCGACCGTATCCTCCAGCCGCTCGCACCCGCGCTTGCCGGGCGCGGCGTCATTATCGACTGGCGGCAGATGAACGGCGTGCTGTTCGAGGCGCTTTCCGTGGAGCGCACGGTGATGTTCGTCGTCGTCGGCTTCATCATCCTCGTGGCGGTGTTCAACATCCTCACCAGTCTCATCATGCTCGTCCGCGCCAAGACGCGCGATATCGCCATCCTGCGCACGATGGGCGCGAGCCGCGCAGCGATGATGCGCATTTTCGTCACCGTCGGCACGCTGATCGGATCGGCTGGAATCCTGCTCGGCCTCGGCCTCGGCTTCCTGTTCCTGCATTATCGACAGAACATCGTGATGGGCGTTTCGAAGATCACCGGTGTCGATCTCTGGGATCCGCGCATCCGCTATCTCACGGAACTTCCCGCCAAAACCGACATGGTCGAAGTCACCGCCATCGTCTCGCTGGCGCTGGTGCTGAGCTTCCTCGCGACGATCTACCCGGCGTGGAAGGCCGCGAGCACCGACCCCGTGCAGGTGCTGCGCTATGAGTGACGTGCTCGCCGTAAAGGGCCTCTCGCGCAGTTTCCGGCAGGGCGAAGTGGTGATCGACGTTCTGCGCGGTGTCGATCTTACCGTCGCCCCCGGCGAGATCGTTGCGCTGCTCGGCCCTTCGGGGTCCGGCAAGTCCACCATGCTTCAGGCGATCGGCCTTCTCGAAGGCGGCTTCGACGGTTCGATCGTCATCGACGGCCGCCCCGCCGAGAAGCTCTCCGGACAGCAACGCACGGAAGTGCGCCGCGACAAGCTCGGCTTCGTCTATCAGTTTCACCACTTGCTGCCGGACTTCAACGCGCTCGAAAACGTCGTGCTTCCGCAACTGATCGCGGGCCGCGACATGGCGTCGGCGGAGGTCAAGGCGAAGTCCCTGCTCAGCGACCTCGGCCTCGGCGAGCGTCTGGACCACCGGCCGTCCCAGCTCTCCGGCGGCGAGCAGCAGCGCGTGGCAGTGGCGCGGGCGCTCGCGAACGAGCCGGTGCTGGTGCTCGCTGACGAGCCCACCGGCAATCTCGACGAAGCGACCGCGCAGCGCGTGCTCGCCGAGTTCCTGCGCGTCGTACGCAATCACAATTCCGCAGCAGTCATCGCCACGCACAACACGACCCTCGCAAGGCAGATGGACCGCACCGTGGAGCTGCATGAAGGGCAGCTGGTCGAAAGACGATGAACCCGTGGCGGGATCAGGTTCGCCTCGAAGGGGGCAATGTCGCGCTTCTTCCGCTCGAAACGGCGCACGCGGAAAGCATTGCCGAGGTTTCAGGCGACGGCAGGCTTTGGGAACTGTTCTACACGCGCGTCCCGGCGCCCGGCGATGTGAAAAGCTGGCTTGAAACCGCACTGGCCGAGAAGGCCGCGGGCCGAGCGATGCCGTTCGTGGTCGAGACGGAGGGGCGCATCGTCGGCGCCACGCGCTACCTGCGCATGAACGAAGCATATCGGCGCCTCGAAATCGGCGCGACCTTCTATGCGAAGTCGGTGCAGCGATCGGCGGTGAACACGCAGTGCAAGCTGCTGCTTCTCAGCCATGCCTTCGAAGTCATGGGCTGCAACGTCGTCCAGATCCGCACGGACTGGCTCAACCATGCCTCGCAGCGCGCGATCGAACGGCTCGGCGCGAAGCGGGACGGGGTGCTTCGCAATCACCAGATCGCAGCGGACGGCCGCTTGCGGGACATTGCCTGCTACAGCATCATTTCAGGCGAATGGGCGGGCGTGAAGCAGAATCTCGAATTCCTGCTATCGCGGCACCGGGAGCCTGCGCCAGAATAAGCCATGCCCGAATCGCGTTTTGTCCATCTCCGCATCCAGTCTCCCTATTCGATGCTGGAGGGCGCGGTTCATGCGAAGGACGTCGCCAAGGCGTGCCTCAAATACGGCATGCCTGCTGCTGCCGTAACAGACAGAAACAACATGTTCGCGGCGATGGAGTTTTCGGAAAAACTCGCCGACGCAGGCATACAGCCGATCATCGGAACACTGCTGTCGGTTGCGCGCCCCGGCACGCCGCAGGCGGGGAGCAAGCCGGCGCAGGATTGGCTCGCGCTGCTCGCACAGGATGAAAAAGGCTACGGCAACCTCATCCGCATCGTTTCCCGCGCGCATCTCGAGTCCGATCCTGTCGACGGACCGAACGTGCCGCTTATGGACCTGCAAGGACTGACGGACGGCCTGATCGCGCTCAGCGCGGGGCCGGACGGCGCGCTTGCAAGGTTATTGGCGCAAGGGCAGGCGGATGCCGCCAATGCCTATGCGGACGTGTTGCAGGCTCTGTTTCCGGATCGGCTCTATATAGAGCTGTCGCGCACACACAATCCGATCGAGGATGGCGCTGAGCAGCCGCTGATCGCGCTCGCGCACGCAAGGAACCTGCCGCTGGTGGCGACCAATCCGGTGGCCTTCCCGGACCGCAGTTTCGCTGCCGCGCATGACGTTCTGCTTTGCATCGCGGACGGCGCTTATGTGGAAACCGAAGGGCGCCGTCGCGTTTCCGAAGAGTGCTGGCTGAAATCGCCCGACGAGATGATCCGGCTGTTCGACGACGTGCCCGAGGCGATCGACAACACGCTCGTCATCGCCCAGCGGTGCGCGGTGATGGCGCCCTCGCGAAAGCCGATCCTGCCGAGCCTTGCAGGCGACGTGGAAGGCGAGGCGGCGATGCTCGTCGATCAGGCCCGGCTCGGCCTTGCGCGCCGTCTCGAAGGCCGCACCGATACCGACACCTATGCCGAGCGCCTTGAATACGAGCTCGGAATCATCAACAAAATGGGGTTTGCGGGTTACTTCCTGATCGTTGCGGATTTTATTCAGTGGGCAAAGGGGCAAGGCATCCCCGTCGGGCCGGGGCGCGGATCGGGCGCCGGCTCGGTCGTTGCATGGGCGCTGACGATCACCGATCTCGATCCGATGCGCCTCGGCCTGCTGTTCGAGCGCTTCCTGAACCCCGAACGTGTCTCGATGCCGGACTTCGACATCGATTTCTGCGAAACCCGTCGCGGCGAGGTGATCCGCTACGTTCAGCAGCGCTACGGTCGCGATCAGGTGGCGCAGATCATCACCTTCGGAACGCTGAAAGCGCGCGCCGTTCTGAAGGACGTCGGCCGCGTGTTGCAGATGCCTTACGGGCAGGTGGATCGGCTGGCGAAGCTGGTGCCCAACCACCCCACCGATCCGTGGACGCTCGACCGCACCATGAACGGCGTCGCTGAATTTGTTGCCGAAACGAAGCGCGACCCGGCGGTCGAAAACCTCGTCAACCTCGCGATGAAGCTCGAAGGCCTGCCGCGCCACGCCTCCACGCACGCGGCGGGTGTCGTCATCGGCGACCGCCCGCTCGACGAACTCGTGCCGCTCTACCGAGACCCGCGCTCGGACATGCCCGTCACCCAGTTCGACATGAAGTGGGTGGAGAAGGCGGGCCTCGTCAAGTTCGACTTCCTCGGTCTCAAGACGCTCTCCGTTCTGCAGCGGGCGCTGGACCTTCTTGCGAAGCGCGGCATCAGCGTCGATCTGTCGACGCTTCCCTGGGATGATCCGGATGTCTACGCGCTGCTGGCGAAGGGCGACACGGTCGGCGTGTTCCAGCTCGAATCCGAAGGCATGCGCCGCACGCTCGCGCAGGTGAAGCCGGACTGTTTCGAAGACATCATCGCGCTCGTCTCGCTCTACCGGCCCGGCCCGATGGACAACATTCCGAGCTTCGCGAACCGCAAGCACGGCACCGAGGCCGTGGACTGCCTGCATCCGAAGCTGGAACCGATCCTGAAGGAAACCTACGGCGTCATCATCTATCAGGAACAGGTGATGCAGATTGCGCAGGAGCTTGCCGGCTACTCGCTCGGCGAAGCCGATCTGCTGCGCCGCGCGATGGGCAAGAAGAAGAAAGAGGAGATGGACGCCCAGAAGGCGCGCTTCCTCGAAGGTGCCGCCGCGCAGGGGGTCGAGAAGTCGCAGGCCGATTATATTTTCGAGCTGGTGGCAAAGTTCGCGGGCTACGGCTTCAACAAGAGCCACGCAGCCGCCTACGCGCTCATCGCGTATCAAACGGGCTGGATAAAGGCGAAGTATCCGGTCGAGTTCTACGCCGCATCCATGGCTTACGACATAACGCTTACCGACAAGCTCAGCGTGTTCATCGACGATATCAAACGCATGGGCGTCGAATGTCTGGCCCCCTGCATCAACAACAGCGAGGCGGATTTCGCGGTGGAGGACGGCAAGGTCCGCTATGCGCTCGCTGGTCTCAAAGGCGTCGGCGAGCGCGCGATGGAGGGCATCGTGGAGGTTCGCCAGGCGGGCGGGCCGTTCAAGTCGCTGACCGACTTTGCCGAACGCATCGATCCGACCCTGCTCAACAAGCGGCAGATCGAAAGCCTCGTTTCAGGCGGCGCATTCGATTGTATCGAGCCCAACCGTGCAAAGGCCTATGCGATGGCCGAAGCTGTCCTTGCGGCTGCGAACGCTGCGGCGGATGCACGCAAAACGCATCAGGGCGCGCTGTTCGGCGGCGCGGGGGGCGGGGCTTCCATCACGCTGATGGCGCCCGGCAGCGTCTCGGCATGGTCGCTCGGCGATACGATGGCGAAGGAACGCGACGCTTTCGGTTTCTATTTCGCCGCGCACCCGCTCTCGGCCTGGCAGCACGTGCTCGATACGCACGGGGCGCGTTCCTACGCGCGCGTTTGCGAAGACGGCGCGCCGTGGGACGGCGGACGCGGCAGCGCGACGATGGCGGGGCTCGTCGAGTCCGTGCGGTGGCGCACGCCCCAGAACGGGCGCAGCAATCGCTACCTGCTTGTCAGCCTCTCGGATTCGAGCGGCCAGTACGTGGCGAGTTGCTTCGACGAGGAGGTCATGCCCGCGCTCGAAGCGGCGGCGGCCGGGCAGGAGGTCATTCTCATCAATGCCGAGCTGCTTTGGCGGGATGGCGAAGAGGCCCCGCGCGTAACGATCCGCGGGCTGACCCCGATTGCCGAATTGTCCCGACACAGCCGGGGGCGCCTCAACCTGAAAGTCTCCGCAGGTTTTGATGCAGCAGCGCTCAGCCGCCTTGCCAATGCCCAGCCTTCGGGCCGCAGCGACATTTATGCGGAAGTCGAGCTGCCGGGAGGTTTTGCCACGATCCGGCTCGCGCGCGGTTTGATGCTCGATTCGGAATTACGCCATATTGTCGAGGGCATTCATGGCGTGACGTCCGCCGAACTCGTCGCTGTAAACTGAAATTCTTCGCAGCGCGGCGCATCGTCGCGGGCCGATTTCTGATGCTTTTCAGAGTTGCAGTGCTGCACTGCGA
Source organism: Sphingosinicella soli (assembly GCF_014199685.1). Taxonomy (GTDB): domain Bacteria; phylum Pseudomonadota; class Alphaproteobacteria; order Sphingomonadales; family Sphingomonadaceae; genus Sphingosinicella; species Sphingosinicella soli. The sequence goes on from NZ_JACHNZ010000001.1 coordinate 87,974, forward strand.
CATGCAATTTGCGTCACACTCAAAAAATGCTTTGACATCAAACTGAGTGGCACTTAAACAGATTTTAGTGGTTTTAAGTAAGACTCAGCAGCGACCCTCCCACACGGCTCACAGGAGCAAGAATATGAACCGCGTCCTCGTCACTCTCCCCCTCGCAATCGTCGCGTCAGCTTTCTTCGTCAGCGCATCCGTAACGCCGGCGCATGCCGCAACGGGCGTTTGCGCCGCCATGCCCGCGGACATTCGTACGGTTGCTGACAAAGGCGACGCCGAAGCTGCAAAAAAGGCGCTGAAACTCGTGCGCACCGGTGAACTGCTGTGCGATGCCGGCAACGAGCGCGCAGCGAAGAAGAAATTCGAAAGCGCCTATAAAACTCTCGGCGTCGCCGAAGAGGAATACGCGCAGCTCGCGAAGTAAGCTCCCCCAAGGCCCATTGCGGCCTTCATGGGCTGCGGCAGTGATGTCGCAGCCCATTTCTTTGCGCGCGAAGCCGGGCATTTACGGTTGCGAGGCGGCCGAGCGCGTGACATTGGAGCCCCGGTTCGACACCGGACAGGACGGGGTGAAATGACCGACGCGTTGCAACTCCAGATCGAAGGGCCGGTCGCGCGCATCGCCTTCAACCGCGCGGACAAGCGAAACGCCATTTCACAGGCGATGTGGGAAGCGTTGCCGCGCCTTGTCGAGTCTGCAGTGGCGCAGCGCGCTGTTCGCATGCTTATCATCCAGTCCACAACGCCGGCGATGTTCTCGGCAGGTGCCGACATCGGCGAGTTTGCCGAAAAAGCCCGCGATCCGGTGTGGCAGGCCCGAAACCGCCAGGCGCTGCGCGGCGCCCAGCTCGCCATTTCGCGCGCGCCGATTCCGACGCTTGCCGTCGTGGACGGCGACTGCGTGGGGGCAGGGTGCGGCATCGCGCTTGCCTGCGATATCCGGATCGCCTCGTCGCGGGCACGTTTCGGTATCACTCCGGCGAAGCTGGGGCTCGTTTATCCGCTGCACGATATCAAGTTGCTCGTCGATCTCGTCGGGCCGGGTCAGGCGCGGCGCATCCTTTACACGGGCGAACTGCTATCGGCTGACGAAGCGCTTGTTATCGGCCTCATCGAGATGGGTACGACCGTGGAGGCGCTGAGCCGCGAGGTGGACTTGCTGATCGAGCGGATCGTCGAGAACGCGCCGTCAAGCATTGCCGGCCTCAAGGGGTTCGTGCGCCGCGTGCTCGATGGCGATCGCGACGACGATGCGGCAAGCGCGGCGATGTTTGATGCGGCCTTCGCTGGCGCCGATTTTAGCGAAGGGCTGGCGGCATTCGCCGCGCGCCGCAAGCCGGTGTTCGCCGATCGATGAGGGCTGCCGAATATCTGCCCGGCACACCGGGCCGCCTGCTTATCATTGCCGACCACGCATCGAATGCCGTTCCGGTGGAAATTGCGCTCGGGGTCGGCGCAGCGGACCTCCAAAAGCACATCGCATGGGATATCGGCACTGCGGCGCTGGCACGGAGCCTGTCGGCTGCGCTTGCCGCACCGGCAATCCTCGCGACTGCATCACGTCTCGTGGCGGATTGCAACCGCGCGCCCGAGGACGACGGGGCGATCCCGCCTGCAAGCGACGGAATTCCCGTGCCGGGCAACGCGCTCGGCGCCGACGCGCGGCAAGCGCGCCTCGCGGCGTGGCACGAACCCTATCACGCCGCGATCGCCGATGCGCTGGACCGGCTGAGCCCGCGTCTGCTTGTCTCGATCCACAGCTTCACGCCGGGCCTTGCCTCTCGCCCCGAGGAAACGCGGCCTTGGCAGGTCGCGCTGCTCTACAACCGAGACGACCGCGCCGCACGGATCGCCATGCGCGTCCTCGCCGCCGAAGGTTTGACGGTGGGCGACAACCAGCCCTATTCAGGCGCCGTCTACGGCTACACGACGGACCGTCATGCGGAGGCGAGGGGGCTCGCCTATCTCACCTTCGAGATCCGCCAGGATATGCTTGCGGATGAAGGCGCGATTGCCGCATGGACGCAGCGTCTCGGTCGTGTCATTGGCAGCTTCGAATCCGAGCTTGTGGAGGTAATATCATGACGACATTCGACAAATCGAAATTGCCGAGCCGTTATGTCTCCGTTGGGCCGGAGCGCGCGCCGCATCGGTCGTATTATTATGCAATGGGTCTGACGGAAGAGGAGATCGCGCGGCCCTTCGTCGGTGTCGTCTCGGCGGGCAACGACAGTGCGCCGTGCAATACGACGCTCGACTATCAGGCCGACATTGCACGCAAGGGCGTTCACGCCGCAGGCGGCTTACCGCGCCGGTTCAACACGATCACCGTTACCGACGGGATCGCGATGGGTCATCAGGGCATGAAATCTTCGCTCGTCAGCCGCGAGGTGATTGCGGACTCGGTGGAGCTTTCGGTGCGGGGTCACTGCTATGATGCCATCGTCGGCTTTGCGGGTTGCGACAAGTCGCTGCCGGGAATGATGATGGCGATGCTGCGGCTGAATGTGCCGTCGATCTTCGTTTATGGCGGGTCGATCCTGCCGGGGCGCCATGAGGGGCGTGATCTTACGGTGCAGGATGTATTCGAAGTAGTCGGACAGTATGCGGCCGGCAAGTGTCCACTCTCACACCTGACCGCGATCGAGAAGGCGGCGTGCCCGGGGCACGGCGCGTGCGGGGGGCAGTATACGGCGAACACGATGGCGTGCGTGGGCGAGGCGATCGGGCTGAGCCTGCCGAACAGCAACATGGTGCCGGCACCCTACGAGACGCGCGACGACATCGCCGAAGCGGCGGGGCGGCAGATCATGAAACTGATCGAACTGAACCTGCGCCCGCGCGACATCTGTACCCGCGAGGCTTTCGAGAACGCGGCGCGCATCGTCGCGGCGACGGGCGGATCCACCAACGGCGCCCTGCACCTTCCGGCCATGGCGTCCGAAGCGGGCATCGAGTTCGACCTGTTCGATGTCGCGGAGATATTCAAATCAACGCCTTACATCGCGGACCTGAAACCCGGCGGCAACTACGTGGCCAAGGACATGTACGAGGCGGGCGGCGTGTACATGGTGATGAAGACGCTGCTTGCAGGCGGCTTCCTGCACGGCGACTGCATGACCGTGACGGGCAAGACGCTGGGCGAAAACATCGAGGAAGTGACCTGGAAATCCGACCAGAAGGTCATCCGCGAGGTTTCAAACCCGATCACACCGACGGGCGGCGTCGTCGGCCTGAAAGGCTCGCTCGCCCCCGATGGCGCGATTGTGAAGGTCGCCGGCCTCGCAAGCCTCGTTTTCGAGGGACCGGCCCGCGTGTTTGATTGCGAGGAGGACGCGTTCGCTGCCGTCGAGAACAGCCAGTTTGAGGAAGGCGAAGTTCTCGTCATCCGCTACGAGGGCCCCAAGGGCGGCCCCGGCATGCGCGAAATGCTCGCGACCACCGCCGCGCTCTATGGGCAAGGCATGGGCGACAAGGTCGCACTCATCACCGACGGTCGCTTCTCCGGCGCAACGCGCGGCTTCTGCGTCGGTCACGTCGGCCCCGAAGCCTCTGACTGCGGCCCCATCGCGCTGATCGAGAACGGCGACCGCATCCGTATGGACGCTGTCGAGGGCACCATAGACCTCCTCGTCGAGGACGATGTTCTCGCCGAACGCCGGTCCCGTTGGCAGCCCCGCGTCAACGATTACCAGTCCGGCGCGCTCTGGCGTTACGCCCAGAACGTCGGGCCCGCCAGCAAGGGCGCCTGCACGCACCCCGGCGCCCGCAGCGAGCGCCACGTCTTCGCCGACATCTGACCGAGACGAGAGCGGCGTGGTCGATACCGGCGACAGGGGTAGCGGCTGGACGGGGATGGTTCTGGGCGACGGCGGGATCGTGACATCGCCGCGGCTTTCATGCTGCGGCGGGATCGCCGACCAGACCGGCTCACCGCGCGAATCGCGCGGAATTTCGCCCGGCGTCGTATTGATACCCCCCGCATAGAAGGGAGACGGCGCGCAGGCGCCGACAAAGAGCGTGGCGGCCAGGATGACAAGTATGGGAAGTCGCATGACGTCATATGCTGTCGCAAGAACGGTGCGCGTTGACAAGTCCGTCATGATCGGTGCCGGGTCTTTCCATGCCTGAGTATCCGCCGCTGCTTCATCGCGAGCCTGTCTTGACCGCTGCGGAGACGCGCGCCGCCGAGGACGCGGCAATCGCGGGCGGTACGCGCGCGTTCGTGTTGATGCGCCGCGCGGGCGAGGCCGCTGCAGCGGCGATTGCCGCGTTTACCGGCCCCGCGCCGGTGCTGGTGCTTGCCGGGCCGGGAAACAACGGCGGAGACGGCTATATCGTCGCGCATGCGCTGAGGGCGCGGGGCTGGCCCGTCGATATCGCCGCGTCGTCGCCGCCCGCAACGGAAGCGGCGCAGCAGGCGGCCGCGCTCTGGAATGCTCCCGTCATGGACATCGCGGCGGCTGAACCGCGTGTGGTCCTCGTCGATGCGCTGTTCGGAACGGGTCTCAAGCGCGCTGTTTCCGAGCCGATCCTGTCTCAGTTTCATGCACTTGCGTGCGCGTCTTCTGTTTTGGTCTCGCTTGATCTGCCCAGCGGCGCGGCGAGCGACGACGGAAGCGCGCTGTCGCCGCTCGCACGCGCGGACCTGACCGTGGCGTTCGGCGCCCTGAAGCCGTCTCACCTGCTGCATCCCGCTGCCGCAAGCTGCGGGCGCATCCTCGTCGCCGATATCGGTCTGGACGAGATCAACACGCGCCTTTTCCGGAACGGCGCGCCGCGCGACCTGCCGCCCGCCTGCGATACGCACAAATACCGGCGGGGGCATGTGCTCGTCGTTGCCGGGGAAATGCCCGGCGCGGCATGGCTTTCCGCCCGCGCCGCGCAGTGCGCCGCCGGATACGTAACGCTGGCCTCGGAAACCCCGCTGCCGCCCTCGTCGCTTGTGGTGCAGACGCTCTCTGTAGCCGCGCATGGCCGCGCGGATGCCGTTGTGCTCGGCCCCGGGCTCGGTCGTGAAGCGTCGGCCCTCGCACGCGCGAAGACGGTGCTCGGCCTTGCGAAACCGATGGTGCTCGATGCCGATATCTTTTCGCTGTTTGCGGACGATCCCGCGCCGGTTTTCGGCCTCGGCGGCGTCATGACGCCGCACGAGGGCGAATTCGCGCGCATGTTCGGCGATCTGCCCGGCAGCAAGGTGGACCGCGCCCGCGCTGCCGCCGCGCGCTGCGGCAACGTGATCGTTCTGAAAGGCCCCGATACGGTGATTGCCGCGCCGGACGGCCGCGCAGCCATCAACAGCCATGCGTCTACGCGTCTGGCGACCGCCGGGAGCGGCGATGTTCTCTCCGGGATGATCGCGGCCCGCCTTGCACGCGGCGACGACGCGTTCGAGGCTGCCTGCGCCGCCGTGTGGCAGCACGGCGATGCCGCGATCAGGGGGCGGGAGGGCCTGATCGCCGAAGACCTCGTCGGCCTGATCCGTTGAGCATGGAAACGATCGTCCGCCTGGCGGCGCGCGGTGACGGTGTCACCGAAAGCGGCCGCTACGTCGCCGGGGCCATCCCCGGCGACAGGGTGGACGGTGACGTGATCGCGGCGGGGCCGCACCGGATGACCCCTGCGTGCAGGCATTTCGGTGTCTGCGGCGGCTGCCAGTTGCAGCACGCGGACGATGAGGTGCTCGCCGAATTCGTTTCGGGTCGCATCCTCGGCGCACTCGCGGGCGTCGGCATCGTGCCGGAAACGGTCCATCCGGCGCATCTGTCGCCGGAGGGTGCGCGGCGGCGGGCCAGTTTTCGGCTGGTGCGCGACGGCGGCGGCGTTCGCATCGGCTTCAATGTCGAGGGCAGCAGCGCGGTTGTCGATCTCGCCGAATGTCCGGTGGTTCGGCCTGCGCTGTGGAATGCGGCGTGGGCGCTGAGACAGGCTCTCGCCCCGAAACTGCGGACCGGCCACGCCGTCGGCATGACGCTTACCGAAACCCTTTCAGGTTTCGACGTTCTTCTCACCAACCTCTCGCTGCCCCCATCGGACATCGGCGCGCTTGCGGCTTTGGCGTCGGAGGCGAGGGTGGCACGGATCGCGACCGAAACCTCCGCCGGTGTCGAGATCGTGCTTCAGCTTGCAGAGCCCGCCGTGCGCTTCGGTGATGTTGCCGTGGCACTGCCGCCGGGCGGCTTCCTGCAAGCGACGATGGACGGCGAAGCGGCTTTGCAGGCGGCTGTACTGAAAGGTGTGGCCGGTGCCGGAACCGTGGCCGACCTGTTCTGCGGCGCCGGTACATTCGCGCTGCCGCTGTCGGCCCATGCCAAGGTCTTTGCGGCGGACGCGGCGCGCGATGCCGTCGCGGCGCTTTCCGCCGCCGCCAAGCGTGCCGGGCGTCCGATCACGACCGCGCACCGCGACCTGTTCCGCCAGCCTTTACAGCCCGCAGAACTTAACAAGTTCGACGCCGTCGTGCTCGATCCGCCGCGCGCAGGCGCGAAGACGCAGGTGGAGACGATCGCCCGATCAAAACTGAAGCGGGTCGTGCACGTTTCGTGCAATCCCAATACGTTCGCGCGTGATGCGAAGATCCTGCACGAAGCCGGATTCAGGCTGACCGAATTATGGCCGGTCGGCCAGTTCCGCTGGTCCATCCATGTGGAACTGGCCGCCGTTTTCTGCCGTTAGAGCGGGAAGGCATCGAGGACGGGCTTTTTCGCGCCCGGCGTAGAGCAGCGGGGATGCCCCACCCAAACCCCTCCCCTGAAGAGGAGGGGCTTTTTTGTCTTCAGGCGAAGAGCTTCGCCCAGCCGTGCTTGGGGCGGGTCTTCCAATGGCCGCGGTGGTAAGCGTCCGACGCCAGAAGCGGCAGCACCGAGCCCGCTTCGGCGAACACCATCTGTTCGAGCGTGGTATCGACCTTGCCCCAACTCGCGGCTTCCTTGAGCGTTGAGGACGAGCAGGCGCCGTCGCGGACGTCGGCGACGGTGATCTGCACGGCGTACTTGTGCATCTCGACGTCTTCATGGCCGAGGATTTCGGCGCAGACGACGGTATCCTGCACGAAGTTCTTCGGCACGCCGCCGCCGATCATGAGGAGCCCGGTGGTGCCCGCCTTGATCTTGATGTCGGTGAGTTCGCGGAAATCCGCGATCGAATCCATCGTCATGTAGGGGCGGCCCGCCTTCATGGCATCGACCTGATGCTTGACGAGGCCGAAGCCTGCCGAGCTGTCTGTAAACGCCGGGCAGAAGATCGGCACGTCGTGCTCGTAGGCGAGCTTGACGAGGCTGTTGTCCTTCTTGCCGTGCTCCGAAAGATAGCGGCCCATCTCGCGGATGAAGGCGCGGCTCGAATAGGGCTTCGGATCGAGCGAATTGGCGATCTCGCCGATCGTGTGGTCGCAATCCTGAAGCTGTTCCTCGTCGATATAGGTGTCGTAAATGCGATCGATGTAGAGCGAGCGCAGGACATTATCGTCTGGAATTTCAAGCGCCTGGTAGTGTTTGTGGCCAAGGCCTTCAAAGAAATCCATGTCGACGATCGAGGCGCCGGTGGCGATGATGCCGTCCACCATGTTGTTCTCGACGAGGTCGGCATAGAGGTTCATGCAGCCGCCCGCCGAGGTCGATCCGGCGATGACGAGGAAGATCGAGCAGCTCTTGTCTTCGAGCATGGCGTTGTAGATCTTCGTGGCGCGCGCGAGATCGCGGCTCGTGAAGCTCATGCCTTCCATCTGATCGACGATGGGGCGGGCGTCGAAGCTCTTGATATCGATATGGCGCACTTCGGTCGAAAGCAGTTCGGCCTTGCGCTGTGCGTCTACGCGGGTGTCGGTCATGATATTGTCTTCCAGTCTTGTGGTTGCTGCGGACTGGCTCGGCGCGTGGAAAAGCGCCGCCCGCGGCCGGATTTGCCGGCGCCGAGCGGGAAGGGGCGGTCACCCGATCAGGTGACCGCTCTTCAGTTGCGTATGGCAGTAACGCTGTGCGGTGTCGACTCCGTGACAGCGTAGGCGCTTGCCATCGGCTCGTCGGTGACGATCACGGTTTCGCCGTTCACGAAGCCGTTGAACGCCGTGCGCATCGCCGCGCCGTAAGCACCCAGCATGCCGACCTCGATATAGTCGCCGGCCTTGACGTCCGCGGGGAGAACGAACGGCCCCGCCATGTAATCCATGTCGTCGCAGGTCGGGCCGTAGAAGCTGAACTCGGTCGCCGCGCTCGTGCTGCCGCGCAGCAGATTCACCGGAAAACGCCACGCGACGTGCGCCGCATCGAACAGCGAACCGTACGCGCCGTCGTTGATATAGATGACGTCGCCCTTGCGGCGCTCCACGCGGACCAGAACGCTTGCATACTCGGCACAAAGCGCGCGGCCCGGCTCGCACCAAAGCTCGGCCGAATAGCTGATCGGCATCGCTTCGAAGGCGCGGTGGATCGAATCGAAGAACATCTGCATCGGCGCCGGGTCCATGCCCGGATAGATCGACGGGAAGCCGCCGCCGACATCGACGACGTCGACGGTGACGCCCGCCTGCACGATCGCGGCGCGGACCAGCGTCATCGCTTCGATATAGGCCTGCGGGCTCATCGCCTGGCTGCCGACATGGAAGCAGACGCCGAGGGCATCCGCCGCCTGGCGGGCGGCAAGCAGAAGCGCGGGGGCTTCGTCGATGGAGGCGCCGAACTTGGAGGCCAGGCTGAGCTTCGAGTGCGCCGAAGAGACGCGCAGCCGCACGCAGAGCGTCAGGTCGCTCGCGCGGCCTGTCGCTTCGACGATTTTTTCAAGCTCTTCATGGCTGTCGAGCGAGAAGGTGCGGACGCCATGCTCGAAATACGCCTCGCTGATCGCCTCGCGGGCCTTCACGGGGTGCATGAAACACAGCGTCGCTTCGGGCAGAAGGCCGCGCACCAGGCGCACTTCGTTGATCGAGGCGACATCGAAATGCGTTATGCCACCATCCCACAGCGTGCGGATGATCTCCGGCGAAGGATTGGCCTTCACCGCATACATCGACAGCCCCGGAAACTTCTCGACGAAGAATCGGGCCGCGCGATGTGCAGCGTGAGGACGAATGAGGGTAACGGGTGCATCAGGTCGAAGAACTGACGCTACCCCCAGCGCGCTATGAAATTCTCGCAACTCAAGGGACCTCCGGGAGACTGTTGACATGCACTGCCTTGCGGTGGAAGTCCCATGGGGCAGCGGACGCGCTGTTTAGGGTCGGGGGCTCTCGATGTAAAGAAAAAATCGCTGAAGCGTTCTTATTGTTTCCCCATTTGAAATCAGCGAGTTAACTGAATATGAACATACCGGTCCTCGATGACGTGAAAGCCGCCGCCCGGCGTATCGCCGGCGTGGCCGTCCGCACCCCGCTTCTGCGCAGCGATACGCTGGATGCGGCAACCGGCGCGACGCTCTGGCTGAAAGCCGAATGCCTGCAGCGGACGGGCTCCTTCAAATTTCGCGGGGCGTATAATCGCCTCTCCGCACTGACGCCCGAGCAGCGCCGCGAAGGCGTCGTCGCCTTCTCCTCGGGCAATCACGCGCAGGGTGTGGCGCTGGCGGCGCGCATGCTCGGCATTTCGGCGACGATCGTGATGCCCTCGGACGCGCCGCGCATCAAAGCCGATGCGACGCGCGGCTACGGCGCGGAAATCGTCAGCTACGACCGGCTTACGGAGCGCCGGGAGGTCATCGCCGCCCAGATCGCGGCGGAGCGGGGCGGGGTGGTCGTGCCCTCGTTCGACGATCCGTATATCGTCGCGGGGCAGGGGACTGCGGGCCTCGAGATCGCCGAGGAGATCGGGGCGCCCGATGTCATGCTGGTGTGCTGCGGCGGCGGCGGCTTCGCGAGCGGCATCGCGCTGGCGCTGCCCGACAGCGCGATCGTCGTCGTCGAGCCCGAAGGCTATGACGACGTCACGCGCTCGCTCGCGAGCGGCACGATCGAGCCGGTGCGAAACCCCGGCCCGACGCTTTGCGATGCGCTGCAGACGCTCGTTACCGTGCCGCTGACCTTCGGCATATTGCACGGGCGGGGGGCGCGTGGCGTCGCGGTTTCGGAGGCGGAGGTGAAGGCTGCGGTCGCGTTTGCATTCCGCGAACTGAAGCTCGTGGTGGAACCCGGCGGCGCGGCGGCGCTCGCAGCGGTGCTTGCGGGGAAACTGGACCTTGCGGGAAAGACCGTCGCGCTCACCCTTTCGGGCGGCAATGTCGACGCGGAGGTCTATCGCGCCTGTCTGGGCGTGTAGTTGCGTACGCTCGGCGCCTGAACCGGCGCGGCGGGCTCGTCGAGCAGGCCGCCCAGTTCGTAGGCAGCCCGGGCGGCGCCGTCGCCGAGGCGCTTGATGTCGGTCGCGAAAATGCTCGCATCCTTGCCGGGCCGCGCCAGCGTCATCGCGTCGATCAGCGCATCGAGCAGGCTGACGGAGGTGCTGGTGGCATAGTCGGCGGCGAAGTTGTGATTGTGTGCGACCATGGGGCGATTTCCTTGTGCTTTGCAAGGGACCCTACGACCGGCTTCCTAACTCTTGGTAAACCGCGCGGCGAACCACCGTTCAACCGCTCGCGCGGCGTCGGGGGACAGGTGAAGGCCGAGTTTGCTGCGGCGCCAGAGCGCGTCTTCGGCCGTCTGCGCCCATTCGTGCGCGACCATGTGTTCAAGCTCCGCCGTGAACACACCGCCGAGATTTTCGCCGAGGCCACCTTCCAGCATCGCTTCGGCCCGCGTGCCGTAGAGGCGGGCGAGGCGATCGACGATGCGGGGGTCGTAGTCCGAATATCGCATTCGCAGGACATCGCACCACTTGGCCCACGCCTGCTGGCCGGAGAAGCCCGGCGCGCGCGGGAAGTCGCTGCCGGGAAGCGGCTGACCCGCCGTCCAGCGCTTGCTTTCCGGGAACAGGCGCCCGAGGACGTCTTCCGCGAGAAGCCGGTATGTCGTGATCTTGCCGCCGACAACGGTTATGGCGCCGCCGCCTTCGTGCGCGACGAGTTTCCAGTCGCGGCTCGTTTCGCGCGCGCCTTTGCTCTCTTCCAGCACGAGCGGGCGGATGCCCGCATAGGTGGAGATGATGTCCGCGCGTTCGAGCGGCCGCGACAGATAGCGGTTGGCTGCGGCGAGAAGATATTCGGTCTCCGCCTCCGTAATCCGGGGCGCGTTCGCCGATTCGATCGTCGTCTCGGTCGTGCCGATCAGCGAGAAGTCGTTCTCGTAGGGGATGATGAAGACGATGCGGCCGTCGGGCTGCTGAAGGATGTAGCTGTCCTGCCCGCGCCCGATGCGCCGCGTGACGAGGTGGGCGCCCTGGACAAGGCGGAGGCGAGGGGCGTCGGGGAGACCGAGGATACCGGATGCGACCTCGCCCGCCCAGGGGCCGGTGCAGTTGACGACGTGGGCGGCGGAGAGGGTGGTGGCGTCGCCGAGGATGACCTGCCAGCCCGCGTCGGTTCGGCTTGCCCCAGTGACGGCGGTACGGGGCAGGACCAGCGCGGAGCGGGACGACGCATCCTGCGCGTTCGCGATGACGAGGCGGGCGTCGTCCACCCAGCCGTCCCAGTACCGAAACGCCTGCGTATAGCGCTTGTCGAGCGGCTGGCCGGCGTGATCGTCGCGCAGCACGACCTTCGAATAGCCGGGCACCTGCTCGCGGCGGGCGAGATGATCGTAGAGGAAGAGCCCGGCGCGAATCATCCAGCCGGGCCGCGTATCCGGGCCAACGGGCAGAACGAACGGCATCGGCCGTGTGAGATGCGCGGCGATATCGAGCAGCACCTCGCGCTCCGCGAGGGCCTTGCGGACCAGCCGGAACTCGTAAAATTCCAGATAGCGCAGCCCGCCGTGGATCAGCTTGGTGGACGACGACGACGTGGCGCCGCCGATGTCGGCAGCGTCGACGAGCGCGACCTTGAGGCCACGCCCGGCGGCATCGCGCGCCAATCCGGCGCCGTTGACGCCCGCGCCGATAATGAGAAGATCGAAATGGCCCCTGTTCACGGGCGTTTACCTAGAGCCGCTGCGCGCGCTAGGAAAGCGGCAATGACACACATGCTCAGCATCGACGAGGGGACGACCTCGACACGTGCGGTCGCCTTCACGCCGGAAGGCCGGATCGGCGCCGCGAGCGGCGAGGAAATCATCCAGCATTTCCCCCAAAGCGGATGGGTCGAGCATGACCCTGCGGAGATCCGGGACAAGACGCTGCGCGCCGCGAATCAGGTCGCCGAGACGGTCGGCGCACAATCGATCGCCGCGATCGGCATCACCAATCAGCGCGAAACGATCGTTTTCTGGGACCGGAAGACGGGCGAACCGCTGGCGCCCGCGATCGTCTGGCAGGACCGCCGCGGCGCGGCGATCTGCGCGGACCTGAAAGCACGCGGGCTGGAGGACGATGTGCAGGGCCGCACCGGCCTGCTGCTCGACCCCTATTTTTCTGCAAGCAAGATTCGCTGGGCGATCGAAAACTGGCCGGAGGTGCGCGATGCGGCGAAGGCGAAGCGGCTTGCCGTCGGCACGATCGATTCGTGGCTGATCTGGCACCTGACGGGCGGGCTGCACGTGACCGACGCCACCAATGCGGCGCGCACACTGCTGATGGACCTTGACCGCTGCACGTGGGACGCGGGCCTTGCCGCCATGTTCGACATTCCGCTTGATGCCCTGCCGGAGATCATCGATTGCGCGGGGCCTATCGGTGAAACACGGCTGATCGGCGGACGCGCGATTCCGATTTCGGGATGCGCGGGCGACCAGCAGGCAGCCGCGATCGGGCAGGTGTGCCTTGAACCCGGTGCGGTGAAATCCACCTACGGAACGGGCGCGTTCCTGCTCGCGCATGCCGGAGCGAGCGCGTCGGTCTCGTCGAACCGCTTGCTCTCCACGGTCGCGTGGCGGCTCGGCGGACGCCCGGCCTACGCGCTCGAAGGCAGTATTTTCGTTGCGGGCAGCGCGATCAAATGGCTGCGCGACCAGATCGGCATCATCGACAGCGCATCGGAAACCGCCGGGCTTGCGGCTTCCGTTCCCGACAGCGGCGGCGTTGCCTTCGTGCCTGCCTTCAACGGGCTCGGCGCGCCCTGGTGGGAGCCCGGCGCGCGCGGCATCATCACCGGGATCAGCGGCGGTACGACACGCGCCCACATCGTTCGCGCCTGCCTTGAAGCCATGAGCCTGCAGACATCGGACCTGCTCGACGCGATGCGCCGCGACGGCGTGTCGCCTTCACTCCTGCGGGTTGACGGCGGCATGGTGGCGAACGACTGGCTCTGTCAGGATCTTGCGGACGTGCTCGGCATCACCGTGGAGCGCCCCAAGGTGGTGGAAACGACGGCGCTGGGCGCGGCCATGCTTGCGGCGGTCGGCTGCGGACTGTTCGCCGATCTCGAATCGGCAAGCGTGATGTGGCACGCCGAACGCAGATTCGAGCCCGCATTGAACGAGGAGACACGCGCGGTGCGAAAAACGAAATGGGCGGCCGCCGTAGGGCAGGTGATGGCGGGGCTGCCGCAATGACCAACATGCTGACAATCATCCTGTCGTTCGCCGTGATCGCGGCCTTCATCATCGGCGGCGGCGGCGTGTGGATCATGCTGAAGCGCCCCGGCGAGCGCAAAAAGGGCCTGCTGATGGTGGGCGTCGCTGTCGTGACGCTCGTGAACGTCTGGCTTCTGGCAGCGCCGATACCCTGAAAATCGGCTTCAGCCGGTGGCCGTGCCTGACCGACAAAGATCGCGCCACATCACGCAGCGGCGCGCGGGGCTCGGCTGCATCGCGAGCCGTCTGGCGAGTGCAGGCGGCGTGCGATCGGCAGCGAGCACCCGGAAACCGAAGCGTTCGTAGTAGGGCGCGTTCCACGGGATCGTGCGGTCGGTCGTGAGGCACGCCGCCGTGAAGCGGCGCTTCGCCGCTTCGGCGAGCGCCGCCTCCATGAGGGATCGCCCGATGCCGCGCCGCTGGTGGGATTGGGAAACGGATATCTCATCGATGTAGAAGCTGTTTTCGAGCCGTTCGCCGCGCAGGTAGCCGACCGGCGTTCCGCCGATTTCCGCCACCCACAGCGCATTTTGCGAAAGCGCGGCGGAGAAGTGCTCCGGCGCCGAGGTCTGCCCCACAGCCCACGCCATGTGCGTACCCGCGAAAACCTCGCTTGCGGACAGTTCCACGACGGCCAGCGCGGCGATATCGGCTTGCCTGCCGGGGCGGACGATCAATGTGTACGCGTGAGCGCGCGCATCGCGTCGTCGAGCCCTTCGAGGGTGAGCGGGAACATGCGGTTTTCCATCAGGGTTTTCACCATCTGGATGGATTGGCCGTACTGCCAGTTCTTCTCCGGGATCGGGTTCAGCCATACGGCGCTGTGGTAGATGTCCGTCAGCCGCCGCATCCAGACATCACCGGCTTCCTCGTTCCAGTGTTCCACCGAGCCGCCCGGATAGTTGATTTCATAGGGGCTCATCGAGGCGTCGCCGACGAAGATCAGCTTGTAGTCGGCCGGAAACTTGTGGAGCACGTCGAGCGTCGGTGTCCGCTCCGTGAAGCGGCGGCGGTTGTCCTTCCACACGCCTTCGTAGACGAAGTTGTGGAAATAGAAGAATTCAAGGTGCTTGAACTCGCTGCTCGCGGCGGAAAACAGCTCTTCGCAGAGCTTGATGTGCGGGTCCATCGAGCCGCCGACATCGAGGAACAGCAGCACCTTCACGGCATTGTGCCGCTCCGGGCGCATCACGATATCCAGATACGCCTTGCGCGCCGTGCCCTTGATCGTCGCGTCGAGATCCAGCTCGTCTGCCGCGCCGGTGCGCGCGAAACGGCGCAGGCGGCGCAGCGCGACCTTGATGTTGCGCGTGCCGAGTTCGACGCTGTCGTCGAGATTCCTGAACTCGCGCTTGTCCCACACCTTGATGGCGCGGCCCTGACGCCCTTCCTTCTGCCCGATGCGCACGCCTTCGGGGTTGTAGCCGTAGGCGCCGAAGGGGGATTTCCCCGCCGTGCCGATCCACTTGTTGCCGCCCTGATGGCGCTCCTTCTGCTCTTCGAGGCGCTTTTTCAGCGTCTCCATGATCTCTTCCCACGAGCCGAGCTTCTCGATCTCGGCCTTTTCCTCTTCGCTGAGATAGAGTTCGGCGAGCTTGCGCAGCCATTCCTCCGGGATTTCGGCGGTTTCGTCTGCGAAGCTGGTTTCAAGCCCGTTGAACACCTTGCCGAACACCTGATCGAAACGATCGAGCAGCGCTTCGTCTTTCACGTAGGCGGCGCGGGAGAGATAATAGAAACTCTCGACATTCCGATCGATCACGCCGGCCTTGAGCGCCTCCAGAAGCGTCAGGTGCTCCTTGAGGCTCGCCGGAATCTTCGCGGCGCGGAGGGCATCGAGGAAATCGAGAAACATGCGTCCGGAAGCCTTTCGGTGGTGCGATCGCCGACTGCATAGAGCAATCCGCACGCCGAGGCATTAGCCGGTTCTGACAGGGCTGTCACATTGGCGCGCGCGCACCGATACATGCAAAAAAACGGGCGCTGCGGATTGGAAACCCGCAGCGCCCGCTTGTTCTTTGCTGCCGGTTCTCAGGCGCCGCGGCGGCGACGCGCGAGGCCGAGACCTGCAAGACCGAGGCCGAGAAGCGCCAGGGTGGCGGGCTCCGGAACATCGACGGGATCGGGATCGGGATCGGAAAGCACCGCCGTGAAGCCGATGTTGTTGAAATCGACCTGGTTGTTGCTGCCCGTGAGATAGGCATTGACGTAGCGGACGTTCGTGGGGAACGCGAGCGCGTAGTCTTCAGGCGTGATCGGCGTGCTGTCGCTGCCGGTGAGGTTGCCCAGAACGGGCGATTCGGTCAGTTCACCGACCAGCGCCCAGGCGTCGTCGTAGAACGTGAACACGATCGTATCCACGTCGTAGTTTTCGCTGTGATAATTCCAGAAATGGAGGGTGCTGAGATCGTATTCAGCGCCGAAATCGAACACGAGTTCGAGCGGGCCGCCGCTTACCCATACGTGCGTCGACTGCGTGTGCAGTTCGCCCGACGTCGCCGTCGGGGCATCGATAATGCTGGCGAGCGATGCTGCCGTCGTGCGGTTGGCGAAGGGTTCGGGATCGCCCGCATGCGCCGCGCCCAGCGTTACCGTGACGCCCGCTGCGTCGTTCAGATAGACCGGCGCCGCCGTCGCCGCAGCCGAAACGCCCAGTGCCGCCCCAAGCAGGGCCACCCTTGCAATGTTTTTCGAAACGAATGTTCTCACGCCCACTCTCCCATTATCCGCAAACACGCCGGATCGGCGCTCCGCGATGAAGGGAAGCAAGGTGTGTGCCATTTTTTCAAAACGGAAAGATACTGGCGAGTCGGCAGTGTTTTCAAGCGAAGCGGTCGTTTCGCTTTGTAAACATTTCCGACACTTTCAACGATTCTATACGCTTGTAAGGTAAAGCAGCCTACGACTTGCTCTCGCGCCGTGCGATGAAGGCGAGGCGTTCGAAGAGCATGACATCCTGCTCGTTCTTGAGGAGCGCGCCGTGCAGGGGCGGGATGAGCTTCTTGGGATCGCGTGAACGCAGGATATCGAGCGGCAGATCCTCGTGCATGAGAAGCTTCAGCCAATCGAGCAGTTCGGACGTGGACGGCTTCTTCTTGAGACCCGGCACGTCGCGAATATCGTAGAACGCCGAGAGCGCCTCGCGCACCAGTTCCTTCTGGATGCCGGGGAAGTGCACGTCGACGATCGCCTGCATCGTCTCGCGGTCGGGGAACTTGATATAGTGGAAGAAACAGCGGCGCAGGAATGCGTCGGGCAGTTCCTTCTCGTTGTTCGACGTGATGATGACGATCGGCCGATCCGCCGCCTTCACCGTCTCGCCGGTCTCGTAGACGTGGAACTCCATGCGGTCGAGTTCCTGCAGAAGGTCGTTCGGGAACTCGATATCGGCCTTGTCGATCTCGTCGATCAGCAGGACAGGAAGGACAGGCGCGGTGAACGCCTCCCACAGCTTGCCCTTGCGGATGTAGTTGCGGATATCGTGGACGCGCTCGTCGCCGAGCTGGCTGTCGCGCAGGCGGCTGACGGCGTCGTATTCATAAAGGCCCTGCTGCGCCTTCGTGGTCGACTTGACGTGCCATTCGATG
This sequence comes from Sphingosinicella soli, assembly GCF_014199685.1. GTDB lineage: Bacteria > Pseudomonadota > Alphaproteobacteria > Sphingomonadales > Sphingomonadaceae > Sphingosinicella > Sphingosinicella soli. Next base: position 105,083 of record NZ_JACHNZ010000001.1, read on the forward strand.
AGCGGCGCGCCCATCGCCGCGGCGACTTCGGCCGCCAGCACGGTCTTGCCCGTGCCCGGCTCGCCCTTGACCAGCAGCGGACGCCGCAGCGTCGCCGCCGCGTTCACGGCGACCTTCAGGTCGTCGGTTGCAACATAGCCGCTGGTGCCTTCGAAACGCATGTATCTCTCCGCTTATTCCCTTGGTGTGCGGGCCTAAAGCGCGAAAGCGAAACGGGCAACCGCCTGTTTGCGATAGGGAGCCCTAAGCGAGGCGCTGGGCGTGGCGGGCTTCGAGGAGATCGAAAAGCTGGGCGTGGAGACTGGCGAGCTGGAGCGCGCCGAACTCGATCGCGCGGCGCACGCGCACATCGTCCGCATGACACGCGAGCGCATCGAAGGCGCCGTCCACCGGCCACGGGTCCGCAAGCCGCTCGTGGCGATCGTAGCCGAGGTGCTGCGCGGCGCGGGGCAGGCGGGTGCGGACGGCCTGCCAATCGAGCATCAGTGTGACCGCAGCGCCGATGGCGCAGCCGATACGGTTCGATTTGGCAAGCGTCAGCATCGCGTCGCGCTGATCGCGCACGACCTGCTCGGCCGTGCTGATGCCATGCAGATCGAGCGCGCCGCCGGTCATCGCGGCGAGCCCTGCCATCCAGCGGCGATCCTGATCGAAAGCGGCGCCGGCGTTGCGCAGCCACGCGGCGGCAGGCTCATCGGCGTTGAGGCGCGCGATTTCCAGAACGCTCGGCAACTGGCCGTGAAGAATGACGAGAAAATGCGCGGCGTCGGCCACAGCCTGGAGCGGCCGGGTGACGGAGCCTTCGGAAAGCGCGCGCAGGTGCCGGCTGCCGCCCGCGCCGCCGTCGCGCAGCGCGCCGATCACCGCCGCCGCAAAGCCACGCGAATCCACCGCGCTGCCCGCAGCGCGAAGATTCTTCTGAAGCTGGTCCATGAAAGTGGGGACCACCGCTGGCGCCATGTGCCGTCGACTCCGCATCCGCTGCCTTACGGCTTTCGCCGCCGGAGCGGAGCTTAGAGCGATCGATGTAAAGGGAGCCTTAATTCGCGCCGCCGTTTTTTGACTTGCGACGGCGCCACGCGAGAAGGCCGAGACCCGCCGCCACGAGGCCGAGCGTCGCAGGCTCGGGAATGTCCGCGCCGGTCTCCGGGAACGCGAAGTTTCCGCCGTAGTTCGGCAGGTGAAGCTCGCCGCGAAGCTGCACGGCACTGGCCACGACGCTGCCGTTGATCGGCGTGACGTTCCTTACCATCGCGAGCGGTGCAACCACAGAACCCCACGTCTGATCGAGGAAGCTCACTTCGGTCGCTTCGAAGAAGTTCCAGATGATGTTGTCGGCAAGCGCATTGCCGGCGGCTTCCCAGCCCTTGAAGTTGATGGCGGTGCCCGCGACGTTGATGATGATCGTGTCGATATCGCTGGCCGACGATGCAAATTTGATCTTCCCCGTGTTCGGGAAGAAGTCGGCCGACAGCGAGATCACCGAAACGCCGTTATCGCCCGGAACCGCCGGTGCGATGAGGAACCCGTTCATGTGGTCGCCGGGGCTGTAGCGATCGTAGCTGACGCCCGCGTCGAGCGCGGCGAGATCGGCTGAAAACTGTACGAAATCGGATTGCTTGAGCGTGCCGCCCGGCAGGTCCGCGAGGGCCTTCGTGCTGCCGCCGCCGCCCTGATAGTCGATCGAGGGCGAAACGCTGCCGCCGACATAGGCGTCGCCGCGCTTTACCTTCGCGTTGTTGGAGACGTTGCCCGTGACGACGAGGCTCGCCTTTTGGGCGTTCGTCCCCTTGGAAGCGACCTGAACCGCCCCGGCGTTGTAGTTGCCGTCGACATAGACGGCGCCTTCGATGTCGCTGGAGAGCTTCACATCGCTGAAGACGATGAGGTTGTAATCCTTGAGGGCCTGGATCGGGCTGGCGGACGCAGCGGAGGCGGCGAGCGTCAGGGCTGTAACAACAAGGGTGCCGAAAGCGGTTTTCATCTGATTGCAGGCCCTTGCTGGTTCGCGACGCAAAAACGGCGGACGCCGCTGCGCCCGCCGTATAGCTTGCCTTGCTTAAGACGACATGAACCGGAGGCGGCTCAGGTGTCGAGGAAACTCCGCATCTTGCGGCTGCGCGTCGGGTGCTTGAGCTTGCGGAGTGCCTTCGCCTCGATCTGGCGGATGCGCTCGCGCGTCACGGAGAACTGCTGGCCGACCTCTTCGAGCGTGTGGTCGGTGTTCATGCCGATGCCGAAGCGCATGCGAAGCACGCGCTCCTCGCGCGGCGTGAGGCTGGCGAGAACCCGCGTCACGGTTTCCTTGAGGTTGGCGTGGATCGCGGCGTCCACCGGGATGACGGCGTTCTTGTCTTCGATGAAATCGCCGAGGTGGCTGTCTTCCTCGTCGCCGATCGGCGTTTCGAGGCTGATCGGCTCCTTGGCGATCTTCATCACCTTGCGCACCTTGTCGAGCGGCATCGAAAGCCGTTCGGCCAGCTCTTCCGGGGTCGGCTCGCGGCCGATCTCGTGGAGGATCTGGCGGCTGGTGCGGACCAGCTTGTTGATCGTTTCGATCATGTGGACGGGAATGCGGATCGTGCGCGCCTGATCCGCGATCGAGCGCGTGATCGCCTGGCGAATCCACCACGTGGCGTAGGTGGAGAACTTGTAACCGCGCCGATACTCGAACTTGTCCACCGCCTTCATCAGGCCGATATTGCCTTCCTGAATGAGATCAAGGAACTGCAGGCCGCGGTTCGTATATTTCTTGGCAATGGAGATGACCAGACGAAGGTTCGCCTCCACCATTTCCTTCTTGGCGATACGCGCCTCGCGCTCGCCCTTCTGCACCATGTTGACGATGCGGCGGAACTCGCCCAGCTCCACGCCCGTCTGCTGGGCGATGTCGGTGATTTCCGAGCGGATCTTCTCGACCGTACCGGCCTCGCTGCGCGCGAAGTTCGCCCACTTGTCGTCGATGCCCGACACGCGCTCCAGCCAGCCTTCGTCCAGCTCGTTGCCCATGTAGCCTTCGAGGAACGCCCGGCGGTTGATGCGGTAGCGTTCCGCCAGCCGCAGCATGTTGCCGCCCAGCGTCATCAGATGGCGGTTATAGCTATAGAGCTGATCGACGAGGAACTCGATCTTGGCGTTGTGGAAATGCACGGCGGCGACCTTCAGGGTCAGCTCCTCGCGCTGCGCCTGGTACTTCTTTTCCTGCGCCAGCGGATACTCGTTGCCGGCGTTCAGCGCTTCGAGGCGCGCCTCCTGAAGCTTCAGGAAGCGCTTGTAGAGCGAGGTGATCTCGGCGAACTGCTCAAGCGCCTGCGGCTTGAGCTGCTCTTCCATCTGGGCGAGGGAGAGCGTGTTCTCTTCTTCCTCCTCTTCCTCGCGCTGCGGCGCGGCGCGCTTTTCGGTGTAGTCGTCGTCTTCGTCGTTGTTCTTCTCGGGCTCGGCTTCGGGCTCGTCGTCGTCCTTCAGCTCGACGCCGCTGGGAAGATCGGAATCGCTGTCGTTCTCGACCTGCTCATCGGACGGCCCGCTGTTGAGCATGGCATCGAGATCGAGGATTTCGCGAAGCTGCATCTCGCCCGCGTTCAGCGCCTCGGACCAGGCGATCATCGACGTGAAGGTGAGGGGGCTTTCGCAAAGCCCCTCGATCATCGTGTTGCGGCCCGCCTCGATACGCTTGGCGATGGCGATTTCGCCCTCGCGCGACAGCAGCTCGACGGCGCCCATTTCACGCAGATACATGCGAACCGGATCGTCGGTGCGATCCAGAACTTCCTTCTTTTTCTCGATGACATGAAGGGCAGGCTTGCCTTCGCCGTCGACCTCTTCGGCCTCTTCTTCCGCTTCGGGCTCGGCTTCCGGCTCATCATCGCCGGTATCCTCGTTTTCGGTGAGGTTGATGCCCATTTCAGAAAGCGCGGACATCACGTCTTCGATCTGTTCCGAAGACATCTGATCCTGCGGCAGCGCCGCATTCAGTTCGTCATACGTCAGCCAGCCGCGCTTCTTCGCCTTCGCGATCAGCTTCTTGATCGACGCATCGTTCATATCGATGAGCGGCGCGCCGTCGGCTTCGCCGTTTTCGTCTTTACCCTTGGGCTTCGCCGGTGCTTTGGTCGCCATCCAGGTTCCGTTCCTTCATGGGCGCCGACGTGTCGTCCCCGCGTCGCGCCTCTGCCAAATCGATAAGTTCTTGTTCGACACGCGCCTTTTCAGCGCGAAGCCGTTGTTGTTCCTCGAATTCCGACTGGACCAGGGAATCGTAGCGCGCGCGCAGATCCGCCAAATCCTCATCGATGCGTTGGAGCGCCATAAGGTGGCCCACAACACATGCCAAGTCCTGATCCGCAATCGCGGCGGGCGTCCGGGGTTGCGTGAAGCTGAAATCGAGGCGGTTGCGAGCATGTCGCTGTTGCCTGAGATCTTCCGCGTACTGACCGAGCCCTTGTGCCGCTAGGTCGTGCGCCAGCGCCTCTTTGTCAAGATCGGGATTGCGCGAAACTGCGGTAAAAATTGCGGTTCGAAGGGCCGCGAGCTGCGGATCGGCGATATGGAGCCCGGCGATATCCTCCGAATGCGCCTGTGCCAGCACCGGACGGTCGAGCAGGCCGCGAAAAACCGAGTACATCTGCTTCTGCGTCGTTTCGACCCCGGCCCGCGCTTTTGCCGCGCTCGACGCCCCCAATATGACGGGTTTGAAGCGGTCCTGCCGCCGCGCCCTGAACATCGCGTCGAAGCGATCCCGGAACTCGCTCTGGTAGAGCGAGGCGACGGTCTGGTTCTCGATCGCGTGGGCATGTTCGAACAGGCGCTGCCGCACGGCGGCGCGGCGTTCGGGCGTATTCGTGTCGACACCCTCGGTCTCGGCCCTCCACAGCGTGTCGATCAGGCTCGCGGCGCCGGTCACGAGGTCGGTGAACGCGGCGAGCCCGCGCGCCTTCGCGAAATCGTCGGGATCCTGACCCTGCGGCATGGTGATGAAACGCAGCGACTTGCCGGGTTCGAGCAGCGGCAGCGCGCGCATCGCCGACCGGATCGCCGCGCGCCGCCCGGCGGCATCACCGTCGAAGCACAGCACCGGCTCGGGCGCGACGCGCCACAGGAGCTTCATCTGATCCTCGGTAAGCGCCGTGCCCATCGGCGCGACCGCCTCCGCAAAGCCGACCTGCGCGAGGCCGATCACATCCATATAGCCTTCGACGACGACGATGCGGCCGGACTTGCGCGCGGCGGGCCCGGCCTTGTCGAGATTGTAGAGCAGGCGGCCCTTGTCGAAGAGGGGCGTGTCGGGAGAGTTCAGATATTTGGGCTCGCCCGCGCCGATGATGCGCCCGCCGAAGCCGGCGACGCGCCCGCGCGGATCGCGGATGGGGAACATCAGGCGGCCCCGGAAGCGGTCGTAGGGCTCGCGGCCTTCGGCCTCGATGACGAGGCCGACCTCGATGAGCCTGGCCGTATCGATATCGCCGAGCGCGGACTTGAGCGCGCCGCGACTGTCGGGCGCGTAGCCGAGGCCGAAGGCTTCGACGGTCGCCGGTTTCAGGCCACGCTTTTCGATATAGGCGCGCGCATCCGCGCCGCCGAGGCCGGAAAGCTGCTTGCGGAACCAGTCGCCTGCCGCAGCGGTGACGTCATGAAGTCCCGCAGCCGCCTTTGCCTTCGCGCGGGCCTCCGGGTTTTCCTCGGGCAGCTCCAGCCCGGCTTCGGCCGCGAGGCCCGCCACGGCATCGCGGAAGCTGAGGCCTTCCTGCTCGACGACGAAACGGATCACGTCGCCGTGGGCGCCGCAGCCAAAGCAGTGGTAAAAGGCCTTGTCGTCGTTGACGTAGAAGCTCGGCGTCTTCTCGTTGTGGAAAGGGCAGCACCCCTTCATCTCGCGCCCGGCACGCAGCAGCTTCACCCGCCGCGCCACCACGGACGACAGGCTCACCCGGCTCCTGATCTCGTCGAGGAATTGCGGGGGGATGCTCATGGGATGAACTTTGCCGTCGCTGCACCATGTCGGAAAGCTGTTTTGTGCTGAGCCGGATCGTCGCTATCGCGCGATCCGTCTTTGGGTTGCGTGTGATGCACCCACCTATGGGCCCCGGCCTTCGCCGGGGTGACGAAGGGGAACGTCAGCGAACCTGCGATCGAAAGGACGCATGCCCGGAAAGTCAATTATCCCGCCAGCGCGGCTTTGACGATGCTGCTGACCGTGCTCATGTCGATCTGTCCGGCGTGGCGTGCCTTCACTTCGGCCATCACGCGGCCCATGTCCTTGGGCCCTGCCGCGCCGATCTCGGTGACGATCGCGGCGACCGCGGCTTTCACCTCGTCCGGGCCCATCATGGCGGGGAGGAAGGATTCGATGACGGCAAGCTCCGCCTTTTCCTGAGCGGCAAGCTCGTCGCGGCCGCCTTGTTCGAACATGGCGATGGATTCGCGGCGCTGCTTGCCCATTTTCTGCAGCACATCGACGACGATGACGTCATCGTCCGGCACGGACTTCGCCGTGCGCAGCTCGATGTCGCGGTCCTTCAGCTTTGCGAGGATCAGGCGCAACGCCGCCACGCGGTCCTTCTCGCCCGCCTTCATGGCCGCCACCTGCGCCGCCTTGATGTCGTCGCGAATCATTATTGTCTTCCTCGTCTGAGCAAGCGGCTCGTCTAGCCGCCAAAAAGGCAAAAGAATAGATTGACGCTCCGGGACCACGCCAATAGCTAGGCGCCTTAGCCACAAAGCAGCAAATCCAGAGTCGAAGGGGCCAGACCACGTGTCCGACGCCAAACCCGCGCGCGCACCCAAAGGAGCCACGGGGGTATTGATTCTCGCGGACGGCACAGTGATCCGGGGGCGCGGTTTCGGCGCCGAGGGTCATGCGGTCGGCGAAGTCTGCTTCAACACCGCGATGACCGGCTATCAGGAGGTGATGACCGATCCCTCCTACGCCGGGCAGATCGTGACCTTCACCTTTCCGCACATCGGCAATGTCGGCACGAATGCCGAGGATGTCGAGGCCGATACCCCCGCCGCCGTCGGCTGCGTGGTGCGGCAGGACGTGACGGCGCCCAGCAACTTCCGCAGCGCCGAAGGCTTCGACGCATGGATGAAGCGCAAGGGGCGGGTGGGGCTCTCGGGCGTCGATACGCGCGCGCTGACGCGCCGCATCCGCGAGCTTGGCGCGCCGAACGCGGTGATCGCGCACAGCCCATCGGGCACGTTCGATATCGAAGCGCTGCTCGCCGAGGCGAAGGTCTGGCCGGGGCTTGAGGGCATGGACCTTGCCAAAGACGTGACACGGGGCGGCCGCGAGGACTGGTCCGGCGGGCCGTGGACGCTGGGGCAGGGGTATGGCGAGAGCACCGGTGAAGGCAGGCCTCATGTGGTCGCCATCGATTACGGCGCCAAGAACAACATTCTGCGGAACCTCACGGCGGCGGGCGCTAGCGTCACGGTCGTTCCCGCGAGCGCGACCTTCGAAGAGGTTATGGCGCTGCGCCCAGACGGGGTTTTCCTCTCGAACGGCCCGGGCGACCCTGCCGCAACCGGCGAATATGCCGTGCCGGTCATCAAGAAGCTGCTGAGCGCCGACATTCCGATTTTCGGCATCTGCCTCGGCCACCAGCTGCTCGGCCTAGCCGTCGGTGCGAAAACCGCGAAGATGCATCAGGGCCACCGCGGCGCGAACCACCCGGTGAAGCGGCTTTCCGACGGGCTGGTCGAGATCACCAGCATGAACCACGGCTTCGCGGTGGACGCCGACACGCTCCCCGCGAACGCGCGCGCGACGCACGTTTCGCTGTTCGACGGTTCCAACTGCGGTCTGGAACTGACGGACAAGAAAGCCTTTTCTGTCCAGTATCACCCCGAGGCGAGCCCCGGCCCGCAGGACAGTTTTTATCTGTTTGAGACGTTCGTCGATCAGCTTCGGGCAGCGCCATGAGCGCAGCGGGCCTTAAAAGTCTTGTAGCGGTGGGATTAGCCCTCGGTGCGTGCGGTAATTCGGATCGGAACCTTGGCCCTGACGAAAAGCTTGCGCTGACGGTCGAGCGTATTCATGCGAGTGACGGTGCGATGCTTTTTGTTGAAGGCGATCCCCAGACGCTTGAGAAAGTTGAACGTCATGCGGTTAAGCACGGCTGGAAGTTTGAACGCCAAGATGGACAGGCTTCGATCAGCTTTGGCTCCGACAGAACGAATCCAGAGATATCAGTGTTTTTGAAACAGCTTTTTCAGAACGAGTTTGGCCCTGTGCAACGATCGTCAGTTGCTGTCCTGGAATTGCCCATGAATAGCGCCTTGCAGAAGAACAAATAAGACCATGCCCAAACGCACGGACATTTCCTCCATCCTCATCATCGGCGCGGGCCCCATCGTCATCGGGCAGGCGTGCGAGTTTGATTATTCGGGCACGCAGGCGTGCAAGGCGCTGCGCGAGGAGGGTTACCGGATCATTCTGGTGAACTCCAACCCCGCGACGATCATGACCGACCCGGACATGGCGGACGCGACCTATGTGGAGCCGATCACGCCCGAGATCGTCGCCAAGATCATCGAGAAAGAGCGCCCCGACGCAGTGCTGCCGACAATGGGCGGGCAGACGGCGCTGAACACGGCGCTGGCGCTCGCGAACGACGGGACGCTTGAGAAGTACGGCGTCGAGCTGATCGGCGCCGATGCCGAGGCGATCGACAAGGCCGAGGACCGGCTGAAATTCCGTCAGGCGATGGACAAGATCGGGCTGGAAAGCGCGCGGTCGGGCATCGCCCATTCGCTCGAAGAGGCGTTCGAGGTGCTGGAGCGCACGGGGCTTCCCTCGATCATCCGCCCCAGCTTCACCATGGGCGGCACGGGCGGCGGCGTGGCGTACAACCGGCAGGAATTCGAGGAAATCGTGCGCGGCGGGCTCGACGCCAGCCCAACCACCGAGGTGCTGATCGAAGAATCGCTGCTCGGCTGGAAAGAATATGAGATGGAAGTCGTCCGCGACCGGAACGACAACGCCATCATCATCTGCTCGATCGAGAACATCGACCCGATGGGCGTCCACACCGGCGACAGCATCACGGTCGCACCGGCGCTGACGCTGACCGACAAGGAATACCAGATCATGCGGAACGCGAGCATCGCGGTTCTGCGTGAAATCGGCGTGGAAACAGGTGGTTCGAACGTCCAGTTCGCGGTCAATCCGAAGGACGGCCGCCTCGTCGTTATCGAGATGAACCCGCGCGTGTCGCGCTCCTCCGCGCTCGCCTCCAAGGCGACCGGCTTCCCGATCGCCAAGGTCGCGGCGAAGCTCGCCGTGGGGTACACGCTCGACGAGATCGAAAACGACATCACCGGCGCGACGCCCGCGAGCTTCGAGCCGACGATCGATTACGTCGTCACCAAGATCCCGCGCTTCGCGTTCGAGAAGTTCAAGGGGGCTTCGAACGCGCTCACGACCGCGATGAAGTCGGTGGGCGAGGTGATGGCGATCGGCCGCTCGATCCACGAGAGCATGCAGAAGGCGCTGCGCGGCCTTGAAACCGGGCTGACCGGCTTCGACGAGGTCGAGGCGCTGATGGGCGCGGGCAATGACGAGGTGGAAGCCGCGCTCGCGCTGGCGACACCCGACCGGCTGCTCGTCGTCGCCGACGCGATCCGGCGCGGCATTTCGGACGCGGATATCCACCGGCTGTCGGCCTACGACCCGTGGTTCATCGCGCGCATCCGCGAGATCGTGGAGGCCGAGGAAAAGGTTCGCGAGAACGGCCTGCCCAGGGACGCCGAGGGCTTCCGCAACCTGAAGGCGATGGGCTTTTCGGATGCGCGGCTCGCAACGCTCGTCGGCTGGCACGAGGCGGCGGTTTCCGAGCAGCGCCGCGGGCTGGGCGTTCGCCCGGTGTTCAAGCGCATCGACACCTGCGCGGCCGAGTTCGAAGCCAAGACGCCCTACATGTATTCGACCTACGAGGCGCCGAGCTTCGGCGTGCCGGAGGACGAGAGCCAGCCCACGGACGCGAAAAAGGTCGTGATCCTCGGCGGCGGGCCGAACCGGATCGGGCAGGGCATCGAGTTCGATTATTGCTGCTGCCACGCCTGCTTCGCGCTCGATGAGGCGGGCTACGAGACCATCATGGTCAACTGCAACCCGGAAACGGTTTCCACCGACTACGATACGTCGGACCGGCTGTATTTCGAACCGCTGACCATCGAGGACGTGCTGGAAATCCTGCATGTCGAAATGTCGAAGGGCACGCTTGTCGGCGTGATCGTGCAGTTCGGCGGGCAAACGCCGCTGAAGCTGGCGCAGGGGCTGGAGGATGTGGGCATCCCGATCCTGGGCACGTCGCCCGATGCCATCGATCTTGCGGAAGACCGCGAGCGCTTTGCCAAGCTCGTCGGTGATCTCGGCCTCAAGCAGCCTTCGAACGGCCTGGCGCGCAGCCTTGAAGAGGCGATCCGCGAGGCCGACCGCATCGGCTACCCCGTGCTGCTGCGCCCTTCATACGTGCTCGGCGGCCGCGCGATGGAGGTGGTGGAGAACCAGACGCAGCTTGAAACCTACATCGCGACGGCGGTGAAGGTTTCGGGTTCATCGCCCGTGCTCGTCGACCAGTATCTTCGCGATGCTGTCGAGGTCGATGTCGATGCGTTGTCGGACGGCAAGGATGTCGTTGTCGCGGGCGTGCTCCAGCATATCGAGGAAGCCGGCGTCCATTCCGGCGACAGCGCCTGCTCGCTGCCGCCCTACAGCCTTGCCGAAGAGGTTGTGGAAGAGATCGAGCGGCAGACCGTGGCGCTGGCGATGGCGCTGAAGGTCAAGGGCCTGATGAACGTCCAATATGCCGTGAAGGACGGCGAGGTGTACCTTATCGAGGTGAACCCACGCGCCAGCCGCACGGTGCCCTTCGTCGCCAAGGCGATCGGGCGGCCGATCGCGAAGATCGCGGCGCGGGTGATGGCCGGCGAGGCGCTCGCATCGTTCGGGCCGATCAACCGCAACATTCCCTACATCGCCGTGAAAGAGGCGGTGTTTCCGTTCGCGCGCTTCCCCGGCGTCGATCCGGTGCTCGGGCCGGAGATGAAGTCCACCGGCGAGGTGATGGGGATCGATGTCGATTTCGCCACGGCATTCGCCAAGAGCCAGCTCGGCGCGGGAACGACGCTTCCCGACAGCGGCACGGTGTTCGTGTCGGTGAAGGACACCGACAAGCCGGTGATCCTTCCCGCCGCCAGGGATTTGATCGACCTGGGCTTTCGTATCGTCGCCACATCGGGGACGGCGAGCTACCTTGCGGAGCAGGGTATCGCGGTCGAGCAGGTCAACAAGGTGCTCGAAGGCAGGCCGCATATCGTCGACCGCATCAAGGACGGCGACATCGATCTTATCTTCAACACCACCGAAGGGGCGCAGAGCCTGAAGGATTCGCAATCGATCCGCGCTTCAGCGCTTTACGGCAAGGTTCCGTATTATACGACAGCGGCGGAATCGCTGGCGACGGTGCAGGCGATCGGCGCGATGCGACAACAACCCCTTGCAGTCCGGTCGTTGCAATCTTATTATTCTGATCTCGATACCTGATCCCCGACAGTTCTGGCGATGAGACGGCGGATTTTCCGACGGTGGGCCGGTTTGCGGGGACATGGGCTGAGGAGTGGGTTACGAACATGGCGACGCTTGAAAAGCTTCCGATCCTTCCGTCCGGTCATGCCAGGATGCAGGTCGAACTGCAGAAGCTGAAATCGGTGGACCGCCCCGAGGTGGTGCAGGCCATCGAGGAGGCGCGTGCGCACGGCGATCTTTCGGAGAACGCCGAATACCACGCTGCGAAGGAACGGCAGGGCCAGATCGAGGCGCAGATCATCGAACTGGAAGACCAGCTCGCGCGCGCGCAGGTGATCGACCCCACGATGCTTTCGGGCGACAAGGTGGTTTTCGGCGCGACCGTCGAGCTCATCGACGAGGACGACAGGAATGTCGTCTACCAGATCGTCGGACCCTACGAAGCCGACGCCAAGCAGGGCCGCATCTCGTACACATCGCCGCTCGGCCGTGCGCTCATCGGACGCCGTGTGGGCGAAGAGGTGGAAGTCTCGACGCCTTCGGGCGACAAGTACTACGAAATCGCCAAACTCAGCTTCATCTGAAAAGGCTGATCGCGGTGGAAGCTGATCGCGTGGATTTCGCGACCCGCTCCATCATCATCGCCTGCGTGCTGATTCACCTTGCCGTGACGCTGGGCGGTCCTGCGTTCGAGATGGCGATCACGCTGGGCGGCGGCCTGATTCCGGCCCGGATCAGCGGCACGCTGGTTTATGACCACGCGATTCTTTATGACCACGCGATTCCGGCACCCGCGACGCTCGTATCCTCGATCTTCCTCCACGGAAGCTGGGCTCACCTCGGCTTCAACATGCTGTTTCTTGCGTGGATCGGCCGGTTCGTGGAGGCGGTGCTCGGCCGGTGGCGTTATCTGCTGCTGTTTTTCGTATCCGGCATCGCGGGCGGGCTCGCGCAAGTTGCGCTTGATCCGGCATCGCCGGTTCCCGTGGTGGGCGCGAGCGGCGCGATCTCCGGGGTCTTTGCCGCGCATGCCATGATCTTCGGCCGGTCGGGCGGGAAGGGCGAATTCGTGCGCGCACTCCAGCTTGCGGCGCTCTGGATCGGTCTCCAGATCGCCACGGGGTTCGTCTTCAACATGGACGGCGGTGGCATCGCTGTCGGCGCGCATGTCGGCGGCTTCGTGGCCGGCCTTCTCACGGCGTTGCCGCTGGCCCGCGCCGCGATCGAAAAGCGGTTCCGTTAGGAGGTATGCGGCTCTGCCTCGGGCTCCAGCAGCCGGTGAAGGTGGACGACGACGTATTTCATCGCCGCATCATCGACCGTGCGCTGCGCATTGGCGCGCCAGGCGTTTTCCGCGCTTTTGAAATCCGGGAAGATGCCGACGAGGTCGAGGGCGGAGAGGTCTTCGAACTCGAGCCCGCGCGGGTCCGTAACCCGTCCGCCGAATACGAGGTGGAGTTTCTGTTTCTCGATCTGGTCCATGAGAGTGCGCTATAGCGCCTCGAACTGACGCTGCAAGTCTTCCAGCGTCGCACCCAGCCATCTCTCGAAATCAGGGCCGTCCCAGGCCCGGTGATCGCCCTTCGCATACGCGAGGGCATTGCGATGATAGACGAGCGCATTCACGCGGTTCGCGATCCAGCTATTCTGCGTGCGGATCACCTTTGCGGGCGAACCGACGACGATGCTGTTGGGCGGCACATCGGTTCCGTCGCGCACGAACGCATGCTGCCCGACGATGCTGTTGTCCCCGATCACCGCGCCGTTGAAGATCGTGGCGTTGACGCCGACGAGGACGTTGTTGCCGAGCTTGCAGCCGTGGATCGTCGCATGATGTGTGATCGAGCAATAGTCGCCGATCTCGACCTCGCAGTTCGGCTCAGCATGGATCATCACGAAATCCTGAATGTTCGTGAAGCGCCCGATGCGGATGTGCGCCGCTTCCGACCGCATCACCGCGTTGCACCAGATCGAGGAGCCTTCCTCTAGCCGGATGCGGCCGTAAAGCTGCGCGGACGGGTGAATGTACGCGGCAGCTTCACAGTCGAGCGTGGAGGTCATGCCGCTTTTTTGTCCGTCATGAACTTGATCAGCCCATCGAAGCCGTTGCGCTGGATGTAGGCGGTGAAGTCGGCTTCCTGGGTGAGCGACAGATTGACGCCCGCGACGGTGAGGTTGTCGACGACATATTTGCCGCTCGCGTTCTTCTTCACGGTCCAGATCGAATCGATCGGCTGAGCCCCGTTGCTGCGGGTGACGCGCGCGTAGACATCGATCGTCCCCCGCGTGCCCCGCGGCACGGTCCGCACGACCTTCATCTCGCTGTCGGCGAACTCGAAGAGGTTGTCGGTATAGGTATCGACGACATAGTTCGGGAATGCGGCCTGATAGGCCTGATACTGCTGCTTGGTGATCGTCCGCACATGGCGGCGGATCAGGCGGTTGCCGATGTCGTTGACCGCGAAGTTTTCCTTGAGAAGCGTGCGAAACTTGGCGCGGACTTCGTTCTTGTCGTTCGACTTGTCGCGAAGCACGCCGTAGGCGCGCTGCGCGAGATCGGAAATGAAGGCACCGGCGGCCTTGCCGTTGTCCGCAGGGGCCGTTGTCTGGGCCGCAGCGCTGGTGACAGGAACCGCGACGGTCGCCGAAGCGAGAAGAAGCGCGATGGCGCGAATGAACATGATAAAACTCCGTATGCTCGGCAGTCGCTCAGCGCGCCGCCTTCAAAAGATAATTGACGACCGCTTTGCGTTCATCAGGCTTCTTCAACCCGACAAAGGCCATCGAAGTTCCCGGAACAAGTTTGCGAGGGGTATCGAGATAGGCGTCGAGCTTGTCTGCGGTCCACACGAAACCGGCCTTTTTCATGGCCGGCGAAAAGCGTGTGAAGCTCTTTTCCGTACCCGCGGTGCGGCCGATGAGCTTCTTGAGGGACGGCCCCTGGCGCGGCTTTTCGCCCGCCTGCGCCGGATCCCAGTGGCAGATGCCGCAGCGGCTTTTGAAAAGCTGCGCGCCGTCTGCTGCAACGGCCGGGCCGGAGCCCAGAACAGCAAATGCAGCAACGACAACAACCAGCGCGCGGGTCTTCATGTGTGTGACTTTCTTGTCCATGCGGTTGGAATGCGCGATCCCCCGTGAATCGGCGATTAATCGGTAATGTTTTTCACGCTATTGTAAAGATATGGACCCGCTTCTGCCTTCCCTTGCCGATGTCGAGCGGCTGCAGGAGAATCCGGATACGGATGCCCGGCGCGCACTCGCACTGAAGCTCGGCCACAGCTATGTGCAGCGCCGCTTCGGCGCGCGCGAACGCGGAATCGCCGACGATATCGTTCGCGCGATCGCCCGCGACGTGGAGGTGGAGGTGCGCAAGGCGCTGGCGCAGACCATCGCATCCAGCACCGACATCCCCCAGGACGTGGCGCTGCGTATGGCGCACGACGTCATCGAGGTTGCCGAGCCGATCCTGAAGGCAAGCGATCTTCTGGATGACGACATGCTCATCGAGATCGTGAAGTCGCGCAGCGAGGACCACCGGGTCGCGATCGCCGCGCGGGCCATTGTGCGCGAGCCGGTTTCAGCGGCGATCGTCGATCATGCCGAAGTGCGGGCGGTGGCGACGCTCGCCGCAAACGCGGGCGCGGACATCGCGGAAAGCGCGATGTCGCGCGCTGTCGATCGCTTCGGAGCGGACGAGACAGTGGCGATGCCGCTCGCGGACCGGCCGTCGCTGCCGCTTGCGATCGCGGAACGGCTTGTGGCGCTGGTTTCCAGCCGCCTGAAAGCGCAGATGGCAGGCGAGGGGGAGCGCTATCGGCAGTTTTCCGAAGGGCTTTCCCAGGTTTCCGAAGGCGCGGCATTCATTCTGGGCGGCGGCGAGGCCGATGTGCTCGACCTCATCGCCATGATGGATCAGTTGCATGCCGCCGGAAAACTTCAGCCTTCGCTGGTGATCCGCGCCGGGCGGCTGGGCGACCGGGAACTGATGCAGGCGGCGATTTCCCGCATTACCGGCATTCGGTACGGGCTGGTCGTCGAAGCCTTCGACCAGCCCGACACAGCGCGGCGAATGCTGCGCGAAGTCGGGCTTGTGCCGTCCGAAATAGACGAAGTGGTGCCCGCGGCGGCTTAAACGGATTCGGCGGGGGGCTGGGCGTTTTCGGTCACGGCCTTGGCTTTTCCGCGAACCGCGGTCGTCGCGGACCTGGCGACTTCAGCCGCGCCGTCCTTGATTTCGCTGAAGCGCAGCTTCGCGGCTTCCTTGAGGCCGAGTTCGGCGAGCTTCGCTTCCCCGGCCGAGCGCGCGATCTTCACCGCTCCGCGCGCCGTTGACGCCAGCTTGTCGCGAACCGGGCCGATCGCGCGGTTCTCGCGGAGGGTTCGCGGAGCGAGCGCGCCGATAATCACACCCAGCGCCGCGCCCGCGAGCACGGCTAGCAGAGGGTTTTGATCGACACTTTCAACGGTGCGCTCGCGCGCCCTTGCGGCCTGTTCCTTCGCGCGCTCGGAATAGTCTGCGGCGCGTTCGCGGGCCGTATCCCACGCTTCGCCGGCATGCTGGCGCGCAGACGCGAGTTTCTCGCCTGCCGCCTCACGCGCGGCCTGCGCCTTGTGCGTCACCGTTTCGCGAACCTGCTGCGCGGTTTGCTTTGCACTTTCCAGCCGGTCTTTCCCCGGCATGTCGTTACCGACTTCATCGTCGTACTGGGTCATGGCGGTTGCCTTTCTGCCTTTTTTTCGATGATGCCGCGCCCCCACCATCATGCCGGCAAGCGCACCGGCAATGGAGATGGCGCCTAGATTGTCGTGCGCCGCCCGGCGCCCGCGCGCCACGAGTTCGGCGCCACGTTCGGTCGCCGCGTCAATCGCTTCGCTTGCGATCGTGCGCGGATCAAGCCGATACCGGATTTCCCCGATGGTGAGCGCCATGCGCCGCCGTGCCTCGGCAGCTTCAGCCTCGTAAAGAAGCGTATCGACGGTGTTATCGTTCACTTTTCGCTCCGGGAACGCAGCAGCAGGGACGGGGCCTCGATCACGACTTCCAGCCGCTTGCGGGCTTCAACAAACAGCAGCCAGGACGCAGCGGCCGTTGCCAGCGTGACGATCACCACCGCGAGGAGAAATCCGACGAGCGGGCCGAGCAACACCACAAACGCCGTCGCGAGGCCCATCAGCGCCACGAACGCCAGCGCAGCAGACGCGCTGAAAAGTCCGAGCGGCAAGCGCGCAAGCTGGAGACGCCGCGCGATCTTGGCTTCGGCGATGCGCACCTCCGCCTGCAGCAAATCGCCGCCTTCATCGACAAGGCGCTCGAAGAGATCGGCGAGCTTTACGTCCTGATCGGCCACCCCTGTTTGCCCCCTCAGGCCTCGTTATCGTTGCTGCGACTGGCCTTGAAAAACCGCGAGATGATGAAACCGGCTGCCGCAGCCGCCGCGATCACGAGCACGGGCGAACGGCGCACCATTTCGCGCGTATCGTCGATGATATCATCAACCGACTTCTCGCGCATGCGCTGGGCGAAGGATTCCACGGAATCGGCAGCGGAGTTGATGATGTTCGCAAGCGGTTCCGCCTGCGTGCCCTTGAGCTTGTCGGCGGCTTCGCGCGTGGCGTGCGAAACACTGCCGAGCGTTTCGGCGGCTCTGGTCTTGCCTTCCTCCGCAGCGCTGCGCGCCTTTGTGGACGCCTCGCTTTTCAGCTTGCCGGCTTCGGCCTTGATAGAGGCGAGACGGTCCTGCTTGAGGGGTGCGGGATCGGCAGCAACAGGCGTGGGAACAATGTCGGACATGCCAATTCCTTTCAGGTTTATGAGAGCATTTATACAACAGTAGAGCCCGATGTTGGTTCCGTCTGCGGCAAAAACAAGGCTTCTTCCGGCAATAACAGAACAAGTATCGTTGCCCCGCACGCAGCGCCTGATTATGAGCGCGCACGCAAGATATCTTCATCGTCATCAGCCGGAGCGACGCCATGACCGCGATCATCGACATCCACGCCAGACAGATTCTCGACAGCCGCGGAAATCCGACCGTGGAAGTCGAGGTAACGCTGGAGGATGGCGCGTTCGGGCGTGCCGCAGTGCCTTCCGGGGCTTCGACCGGCGCTTACGAGGCCGTCGAGCTTCGCGACGGCGACAAGAGCCGCTGGCTGGGCAAGGGCGTGGAGAAGGCGTGCGCCGCCGTTGACGGCGAAATCCAGGACGCGCTGCTCGGCATGGACGCCGAAGACCAGCTTGAACTCGACAGCACGCTGATCGCGCTCGACGGGACGCCCAACAAGGCGCGGCTCGGCGCAAACGCCATTCTGGGCGTCAGCCTTGCAGCGGCGAAGGCGGCAGCGGATTCGCGCGGACTGCCGCTCTATCGCTATGTCGGCGGCGTGTCGGCGAGCGTTCTGCCGGTGCCGATGATGAACATCCTGAACGGCGGCGCCCACGCCGACAATCCGATCGACTTCCAGGAATTCATGATCATGCCGGTCGGCGCCGAGAGTTTCGGCGAAGGGCTGCGCTGGGGCGCCGAGATTTTCCACACGCTGAAAAAGGCGCTGCACGACAAGGGGCTTGCGACCGCAGTCGGCGACGAAGGCGGCTTCGCGCCCAACCTCGCCAGCGCACAGGCCGCGCTCGACTTCATCATGGGCGCGGTGGAAAAGGCCGGCTTCAAGCCGGGCAGCGACGTGATGCTCGCGCTTGACTGCGCCGCCACGGAATTCCACAAGGACGGCAAGTACGCGATGACGGGCGAAGGAAAATCGCTCTCATCCGAAGCGATGTTCGATTTCCTCGCCGGGCTTTGCGACAGCTATCCGATCATTTCGATCGAAGACGGCATGGGCGAAGACGACTGGGAAGGCTGGAAGCTGCTCACGGACCGCCTCGGCAAGCGCATCCAGATCGTCGGCGACGATCTGTTCGTGACCAACCCCGCGCGCCTGCGCGACGGTATCGCGATGGGCGCGGCAAACTCCATTCTGGTCAAAGTTAACCAGATCGGTACGCTGTCCGAAACGCTGGATGCCGTGAACATCGCGCACCGCGCGGGTTACACCGCCGTGATGTCGCACCGGTCGGGGGAGACCGAGGATGCGACGATCGCGGACCTGGCGGTTGCGACGAACTGCGGCCAGATCAAGACCGGCAGCATGGCCCGTTCGGATCGGCTGGCGAAATATAACCAGCTTATCCGCATCGCCGAGGAACTGGGCGATGCGGGCACATATGCCGGCCGATCGATTCTGCGGGCAAAATAAGGCTTGAATCATTAGGACTCGCGTGATTCAAGAGGGACGTGAGTGATCCCGTCCGCCTTGTCTCCTACATCCGCTCAGCGTGGCTTCCCGCGCTGTGCATCGGCCTTGTCGCGTTCTTCGGATGGCACGCCGTTGCAGGAGACACGGGTGTCCTCGCGCTTGGGGGATACAAGGCCGAACAGGCACGACTCGCGAAGGAGGCGGCGGAGGTTGCCGAACGCAAGTCGGATATTGAACGCAAAGTCACGCTCCTCGATCCCGCGAAGGTCGATCCTGACCTCGCTGACGAACTCGTGCGCGAAAACCTGGGCCTCGTTCGCGAGGACGAGTTCGTCATCCGTCTCGACAAATAAGCGGTGCGCGCGTTCGCTCGCGCTTGAACTTTGTACGCGGTCGCACGTATAGCGGCGGTGAAGTAAAAAACTTTACCTGCCAGCCCAGAGGAGGGGATTATCGCCGAGCGAACCAAAGAGGCGAAAAATACGTCCAAGCCGAAACCGGCTGCAGGCAAATCCAAGAACACGACGTCTCACCGCATGTCCAGTGCGCGGGACGGGCTCGATCGTCTCCCCGATTATTCGCCCTATGACGCCAGCGTCGACGAGCTTCTGGAGTTCTATCGCCAGATGATGCTGATCCGCCGCTTCGAGGAGAAGGCGGGCCAACTTTACGGCATGGGGCTGATCGGCGGCTTCTGCCATCTCTATATCGGCCAGGAGGCCGTCGTCGTCGGTCTCCAATCCGCGCTCAAATCAGGCGACAGCGTCATCACCGGTTATCGCGACCACGGACATATGCTGGCCTGCGGCATCGAATCGCGCGAAGTCATGGCGGAACTGACCGGCCGCGCGGCGGGCATTTCCAAGGGCAAGGGCGGCTCGATGCACATGTTCAGCGTCGAGCACGGCTTCTACGGCGGGCACGGCATCGTCGCCGCGCAGGTGCCGCTCGGCACGGGCCTTGCGTTTGCGCACAAATACAAAGGCGACGGCAACGTCTGCCTCACCTATTTCGGCGACGGCGCGGCGAACCAGGGCCAGGTGTACGAAAGTTTCAACATGGCGGAGCTTTGGAAGCTGCCCGTCGTCTACGTGATCGAGAACAACCAGTATGCGATGGGCACCAGTGTCAATCGCGCCAGCGCGGAGGACCAGCTCTACCGCCGCGGCGAGAGCTTCCGCATCGAAGGCATCCAGGTGAACGGCATGGACGTGCTGGAAGTGCGCGGCGCGGCGCAGATGGCGATCGAGTGGGTGCGCTCCGGCAAGGGGCCGCTGCTTCTTGAAATGAAGACATACCGCTATCGCGGCCATTCCATGTCCGACCCCGCCAAATATCGTTCGCGCGAGGAAGTGCAGGCTATGCGCGAAAAATCCGACCCCATCGAGGCCGCGAAGAAGCGCCTTATCGACGCGGGGGTGGACGAAGCGAAACTGAAGGACATCGAGAAAGACGTGCGCGCCATCGTGAACGATTCCGCCGACTTCGCCGAGCAGACGCCCGAACCGGAACTTTCCGAACTTTACACCGACGTTCTGGTGGGGCGCTACTGATGGCGATCGAGATCAAGCTGCCCGCCATGTCCCCCACGATGGAAGAGGGGACGCTCGCCAAGTGGCTGGTGAAAGAGGGCGACGAAGTGAAGCCCGGTGACGTGATCGCCGAGATCGAAACGGACAAGGCGACGATGGAGCTTGAGTCCGACGAGGGCGGCATCGTTTCGAAAATTCTCGTGCCCGCGGGCTCGGACGGGGTTGCCGTCGGTACGCTGATCGCGGTGATCGACGACGGCGAAGCGGACGCCGCCCCCACCAAGGCGCAGCCGCCCGAGGCGAAGCAGGAAGTGGCTGCGAAGCATCCTGAACAGAAGACCGAGGCGCCTTCCGGCGCCAAGGCCATTCCAACCCCGCAGCCGGAGATCGCGAACGATCCGGACATCCCGGCGGGCACCAACCTTCGCCGCATGACCGTGCGCGAGGCGCTGCGCGATGCGATGGCCGAGGAAATGCGCGCCGACGATCGCGTGTTCGTGATGGGCGAAGAGGTTGCCGAGTATCAGGGCGCCTACAAGGTGACGCAGGGGCTGCTCGAAGAGTTCGGCCCGCAGCGCGTCATCGATACGCCGATCACCGAGTACGGCTTCGCCGGTGTGGGCACGGGCGCGGCGATGGGCGGGCTGAGGCCGATCGTGGAGTTCATGACCTTCAACTTCGCGATGCAGGCGATCGACCACATCGTGAACTCGGCGGCAAAGACGAACTACATGTCGGGCGGGCAGATGCGCTGCCCGATGGTGTTCCGCGGGCCCAACGGTGCGGCGGCGCGTGTCGGCGCGCAGCACAGCCAGAACTACGGCCCCTGGTACGCAAGCGTGCCCGGCCTCATCGTCATCGCGCCCTACAGCGCGGCCGATGCGAAAGGGCTGCTGAAGGCGGCGATCCGCTCGCCTGATCCGGTCGTCTTCCTGGAAAACGAGCTGCTTTACGGCCAGAGCTTCGATGTGCCGGAGGTGGAGGACTATGTTCTGCCCATCGGCAAGGCGCGGATCGCGCGCGAGGGGGATGACGTCACCATCGTCTCCTACGCGATCGGGGTCGGCGTGGCGCTCGAAGCGGCGAAGACGCTGGCGGAGGAGGGGATCGAGGCCGAGGTGGTCGACCTGCGCACGCTGCGCCCGCTCGACCGCGCGACGGTGCTCGCCAGCCTCAAGAAGACGAACCGCATGGTCGTCGTCGAGGAAGGCTGGCCGCAGTGCTCGATCGCCTCGGAAATCATGGCGATCGCGATGGAGGACGGCTTCGACGATCTCGATGCGCCCGTCCTGCGCGTCACCAATGTCGATGTGCCGCTGCCTTATGCCGCCAATCTGGAAAAAGCCGCTCTCGTGAAGGCTGCCGACGTTGTCGCCGCCGCCAAGCGCATCACCTACAAGGACTGAACATGCCGATAGACATTACAATGCCCGCGCTGTCGCCGACGATGGAAACCGGCACGCTCGCGAAATGGCTGGTGAAGGAAGGCGACAAGGTTTCGCCCGGTGACGTCATCGCCGAGATCGAGACCGACAAGGCGACGATGGAGGTTGAATCCATCGACGAGGGCGTCGTCGCGAAGATCGTGGTTGCAGCGGGTACGGAAGACGTTCCGGTCGGCCAGCTCATCGCCGTGCTCGCGGAAGAGGGTGAAGAGGTCGCCGCGCCGAAAGCCGCGAAGGCAGCGCCGAAAGAGGCGCCGAAGCCCGAGGTGAAAGAGGCACCGAAGCCTGCCAAGGCCGAGAAGCCCGAGCCCGCGCCTAAGCCCGAGCCCGCCAAGGCCGAGGCACCGGCACCCGCACCCGCTGCGGCGCCCGCAGCAGACACGGACGACCGTGTGAAGGCGAGCCCGCTCGCGCGCCGCATCGCCGAAGCCAAGGGCATCGCCCTCGGCGACGTGCAGGGCAGCGGCCCCGGCGGACGTGTCGTGAAGGCAGACCTCGATGGCGGCAAGACGGCGCCGCCCGCCGCCACCGCGCCCAAGGCCGCTGCACCGGCGATGTTCGAGACCGAGATTCCGCACGAGGCGGTGAAGCTCTCGAACATGCGCAAGGTGATCGCGCGCAGGCTTACCGAAGCGAAGCAGACGATCCCGCACATCTACCTTACCGTGGATATTCAGCTCGATGCGCTTCTGAAGCTACGCGGCGAGCTGAACGCGGCGCTGGAACCGCGCGGGGTGAAGCTCAGCGTCAACGACCTGCTCATCAAGGCGCTCGCCGCCGCGCTGATCGAGGTGCCGGAGTGCAATGTCTCGATCTCGGGCGAACAGCTCTTCAAGTACAGCCGCGCCGATATCTCGGTGGCGGTGTCGATCCCGGGTGGGCTCATCACGCCGATCATCACGGGGGCGGACAGCAAGAGCCTGTCGGCGATCGCCACCGAGATGAAGGAACTCGCAGGCCGCGCGAAAGAGGGCAAGCTGCAGCCGCACGAGTATCAGGGCGGCACGGCCTCCCTCTCCAACATGGGCATGTACGGCATCACGCAGTTCGACGCGGTCATCAACCCGCCGCAGGGCATGATCATGGCGATCGGCGCGGGCGAAAAGCGGCCGTTCATCGTGAACGATGCGCTTGCCATCGCGACAGTGATGTCGGCGACGGGCAGCTTCGACCACCGCGCCATCGACGGCGCGGACGGGGCGCGCCTGATGCAGGCGTTCAAGCGACTTGTTGAAAATCCGCTGGGGATGATCGCGTAATGGCTGACACTTACGACCTCATCGTTCTCGGCTCCGGGCCGGGGGGCTATGTCGCGGCGATCCGGGCGGCGCAGCTTGGGATGAAGACGGCGATCGTCGAGCGCGAGCGGCTTGGCGGTATTTGCCTCAACTGGGGATGTATCCCGACGAAGGCGCTGCTGCGCTCGTCCGAGATCTTCCACTATCTGACGCACGCTTCGGCTTACGGCCTCAGCGCCGAGAAGCCGTCGTTTGACATCAAGGCGGTGGTGGCGCGCAGCCGCAAGGTCGCCGATCAGCTGAACGGCGGCGTCAAGGGGCTGATGAAGAAGCACAAGATCGACGTTCACGAGGGCGTCGGCACGCTGACGGGGAAGGGTAAGCTCTCCGTTTCGAAGGACGGCAAGACCACCGAGCTTTCCGCGAAGAACATCATCGTCGCGACAGGCGCGCGCGCCCGCGAGCTGCCGTTCGCGAAGGCGGACGGCAAGCGCATCTGGACGTATCGCCATGCGCTGGTGCCCGAAGCGGTGCCGGAAAAGCTGCTGGTGATCGGATCGGGTGCGATCGGCATCGAGTTCGCGAGCTTCTATTCGGACCTCGGCGCCAAGGTGACGGTTGTGGAGATGCTGGAGCGCATCCTCCCCGTGGAGGACGCCGAGGTGAGCGCGTTCATGGAAAAGGCCCTCACCAAGCAGGGCATGGCGATCCACACGAAAACCGGCGTGCAGAAGCTGGAAACGACCGCCAAGGGCGTGAAAGCCGAGATCAAGTTCGGCGACGGCAAGGTTGAAACGCAGGAGTTCAGCCATGTCATCGTCGCGGTGGGCATCGTGCCGAATGTCGAGGACATCGGGCTGGAAAAGCTCGGCGTGAAGCAGCTTGCCAACACGCACATCGAGACGGACGGATACGGCCGTACCAATGTGGAGGGCATCTGGGCGCTCGGCGATGTCACCGCCGGGCCGTGGCTTGCGCACAAGGCGATGCACGAAGCGGTGATCTGCATCGAGAAGATGGCGGGCGCGAAGGATGTTCACGCGATGAGCACGGCGAACATTCCCGGCTGCACCTATTCACGCCCGCAGGTGGCCTCCGTGGGCCTTACCGAAGCGAAGGCGAAGGAAGCGGGCTACAAGGTGAAGGTCGGCAAGTTCCCGGCGCTCGGCAACGGCAAGGCGATCGCGCTCGGCGAGACCGAGGGCTTCGTGAAGACCGTGTTCGACGAAGCGACCGGCGAGCTGCTGGGCGCGCACATGGTGGGCGCGGAAGTCACCGAGCTGATCCAGGGCTATGTCGTCGCGCGTGAGCTGGAGACGACCGAGGCCGAGCTGATGGCTACGACCTTCGCGCACCCGACGCTTTCGGAAATGATGCACGAAAGCGTGCTCGCCGCCTACGACCGCCCGCTGCACATCTGACGCGAACGGGGCCTGCCGGTCAAAGCCGGTATGGCACCCGTATGCCGGGGTCGTCTTCGGGGAAATCGCGCGTGTTGCGCGTGATCAGCAGCATGTCGTTCGCTTGCGCCGATGCCAGGATGACCGCATCCGGCAGTTTCATTCGGTGGGCGCGGCGAAGAGCAACCGCCGCTTCTGCCACGGTGTCGTCGAGCGCGATGAGCCGGAAATCCGACAGGAAGGCCCGTGTACCCGCTTCCACCTCCGGCGGGGCGCCGATCAGCACCTCCATCCAGGTCACGATGCTGATGGCCTTGTCGCCGTAACGGTCGAGCTCGGCGCGCGCCGCCGGAACGGCGTTGAGGTGATCGATCAGGATATTCGTGTCGAACAGCGCCTTCACCATTCGCTGCGGGCCCGCTCCTGATAATCAAGGCCGTCTATCTTGCGATCGCCCCAAAGGCCGAACGCCTCGCCCGCGCCGGATTGCCGATGCCGGGCGAGATATTCGGCGATCGCCTTGCGGATCAGTGCCGCACGCGATTGCCGCTCCTGCCGGGACAGGGTGTCGAGTTCCTTCATCTGGGGCTCGGCGATATCGATGATCGTGCGCATGGTCGTGTCCGATGAATGATATCGTCATCATATATCATTCACGCAACCCAGTGTCTATCCGCGCCAGCTCAGGTGGCGGCAGAAAACACGCCGCTTGCTTCATCCAGCACGTGCAAAACGCCGTCGCGTATAGCGAAGTAGGCGCCGATGAGCTTGAGCTTGCCCGCAGCCTCGCGTTCCGGGATGCAGGGGAAGGTGCGGAGGTTCTTGAGCGAGACCTTTACGGCCTCGAGCTCCAGCGCGTGTTCCACATCGCGGTCCATGCGGCCGCCGTGTTCGTGAAGGATGCGGTCGCGCGCTTCGTCGAGAAGATCGATCCAGTGGGCGATGAAGCCTCCCGCGCCCGCCGGCGCGCCCTTGAACTTGCTGGTGAGCGCCGCCTGCACGCCGCCGCAGCCGCCGTGGCCCATCACGACGATGTTCGCCACCTCAAGCTGCGTCACCGCGAACTCCAGCGCGGCGGAGACGCCATGGCGGCCGCCGCCGATCTCGAAGGGGGGCACCAAGTTCGCAATGTTGCGGACGGTGAAAATCTCGCCCGGCCCGACGTCGAAGATCATGGCGGGATCAACGCGGCTGTCGGAGCACGAGATAATCATCGTCTTCGGGCTCTGGCTCGACCGCAGCGCGTCGTAGCGCGCCTTTTGCGCAATATAGGCGCCGCCGCGGAAACGGCGGTAGCCATCGATCAGTTCTTCAAAGCCGGACATGGACATGCGGCTAGCCCGATCATGTCTGTCATGCAAGAACTCGCGGTTGGATTATGCCGCCGCCGCCGCTATCTAGGCGCACATGGCCGACGTCGATCCCGCACCCGTGACCCCGATCCGCATCCGCAAGCCCGACTGGCTGCGCGTGAAGGCGCCCACCAGCGTGGGTTTTGCGCAGACCCGCAAGCTGATGCGCGATCTTGGGCTCAATACGGTTTGCGAGGAAGCGGCCTGCCCGAATATCGGCGAGTGCTGGACGCAGAAGCACGCGACGGTGATGATTCTGGGCGACACGTGCACGCGCGCCTGCGCCTTCTGCAACGTGAAGACCGGAATGCCGAACCCGGTCGATCCGCTGGAGCCCGAGCATGTGGCGACCGCCGCCGCCGAGCTTGGCCTTGAACATATCGTCATCACCAGCGTGGACAGAGACGACCTTGCGGACGGCGGGGCGACGCAGTTCGTGCGGGTGATCGAGGCGCTGCGCCGCCGCACGCCGAAGACGACGATCGAAATCCTGACGCCGGACTTCCGCAACAAGGCGGATGAAGCGGTGAAGCGCATCGTCGATGCGCGGCCCGACGTTTACAACCACAACCTGGAGACCGTGCCGAGGCTTTACCCGACGATCCGGCCAGGTGCGCGCTATTACCATTCGCTGCGGCTGCTGGAGCGCGTGAAGGCGCTCGATCCGACGATCTTCACCAAGTCGGGCCTTATGGTCGGGCTCGGCGAAGAGCGGCTGGAAATCCATCAGGTGATGGACGACATGCGCTCCGCCGACATCGATTTCCTGACGATCGGCCAATATCTGCAGCCGACGCCGCGCCACGCGAAGGTCATCGATTTCGTGACGCCGGACACGTTCAAGTCCTACGCCTCGCTTGGCCGTGCCAAGGGCTTCGCGCTCGTCGCGGCGTCGCCGCTGACGCGCTCGTCGTATCATGCAGGTGACGATTTCGCGAAGCTGAAGGCCGCGCGCCTCGCCAGGCACCAACGCGCCGATGCCTGAACATCGCGAGGTTCGCGTGCTTCCGTTTACGCCGGAGCAACTGTTCGATCTCGTTGCCGATGTCGGGCGTTACGGCGAATTTCTGCCGTGGGTGATCGCAACGCGGGTGAAATCGCGCAGCGATACCGAGATGGTCGCCGACATGGTGGTCGGCTTCAAGGTGTTCCGGGAAACCTTCACCAGCCGCGTGGTGCTGGACAGGCCCCGCCATATCCACATCGACTATATCTCCGGCCCGCTGAAATTCCTCTACAACGACTGGCGCTTGAAGCCCGTGGGGGCAGGGACGGAGGTGGACTTCCATGTCGATTTCGCGTTCCGGCAGTCGATCCTGAACACGCTTGCGGGCGCGTACTTCCATGAAGCGTTCCGCAAGATGGTGACGGCGTTCGAAACGCGCGCCGCGAAGGTCTATGCGGCGGACGCGCCTTCGGGCAGCAGCAGTTCGAGCGCGCAGCGCACGGCCTGAAGCCGGATGCCGGTGCGGCCGAGGTCGCCGAACTGCTTCATGTCGGCGATCACGTCTTCAGGGTCTCCATCGCGGATCGCGCGGGCGAACACGACCGTGCCCACGGGTTTCGACTCCGAGCCGCCCTCGGGTCCGGCGATGCCCGTGATCGCCACGGCGACATCGGCCGCGCTGTGCGCAAGCGCGCCCTGCGCCATCGCCCAGGCGGTTGCCACGGAAACCGCGCCGAAGGTTTCCAGCACGTCGCCGTGAACATCGAGCTGCGCGGTCTTGGCGTCGTTCGAATAGGTGACGAAACCGCGCTCCAGCACCGCCGAGGAGCCCGGAATTTCTGTGATCGCGCCGCAGACGAGGCCGCCGGTGCAGGATTCGGCAAGCACGACCCTGCGTCCGGCGGCAGCGTTCAAATCCACCACGCGCCGCGCAAGCGCGATGATCTCGTCGTCGAACAGTTCACTCATGATGTTGCTGACCCTATAGTCTTATGGTTGCGGTCGCCTGGGCCGCGATGCCTTCACTACGTCCGGTGAAACCGAGCTTCTCGGTTGTTGTGGCCTTGATGCTAACCCGCTCGTCCGGCAGCCGCAACAACGCGGCCACGCGCACGCGCATCGCCATGCGAAACGGCCCGACCCTGGGCGTTTCGCAGATGATCGTGACATCGACATGATCGATGATGCCGCCCCGCGCCAGGATGAGATCGCGGGCGTGGGTGAGAAAAAGGTCCGACGGCGCGCCGCGCCACCTGGGATCGCTCGGAGGGAAATGGTCGCCGATGTCGCCCATCGCTGCGGCGCCGAGCAGGGCGTCGGTGAGGGCGTGGAGGCCGACGTCGGCGTCGCTGTGGCCGATGAGGCCGTGGCTGTGGGGCACCTTGATGCCGCAGAGCCAGACATGGTCGCCGGGGCCGAATCGGTGGACGTCGAAGCCCTGCCCGACGCGGGTGACGAGGCGGGCGGTGAGGAGGGCTTCGGCGCGGGTGAAATCGGCCGGGTAGGTGAGCTTGGCGAGGCTTTCGTCGCCTTCGACAAACGCGACGGTGAGCCCGGCCGCGAGGGCGACGGCGACGTCGTCTGTGGCATCCGGCCGAGACTGTGCGTGCGCGCTGCGTATGGCGGCGTACCGAAACGCCTGCGGGGTCTGGACGCGCTTCAGGCGGCTGCGGTCCACCTCGCCGTCGGCGTGGGTTTCGCCGGTGCGGAGGCTGTCGACGATGGGGAGGGCCGGGACGGCGCCTTCGTTTTCGGCGAGCGCGGACAGCAGCCGGTCGATGACGTCATGCGGGAGCAGGGGGCGGGCGGCATCGTGAATCAGGACGAGGTCGGGCGCAAAAGCGGCAAGCGCTTCGAGACCCCGTTGCACCGAGCCCTGCCGCGTCGCACCGCCGTGGACCGACAGGGCGCCCATTCCCTGCGTCGCGTCCGAGAAGGCGGCATCGTCTTCCCGGTGGATGACCGCCACGACCCGGCCGATGCGCGGATGCCCCGCGAGGGCTGCGATCGCACGGCGGATTACGGACTCGCCGGCCAGAAGCCGGTATTGTTTCGGCGCGCCTTCGCCCGCGCGGGAGCCTCTCCCGGCGGCAACGACGATGGCGGCGACCTTTGGCGCTTCGTTCTTTGGCGCTGCGTTCATGGCGGGCGGCTTTAGCGCAGGCTGTGCTTGCCGAACAGCCCTGCTTGGGCTATGCGCCGTGCCTTATTTTTGGGCAGCCGAACACAGTGCCGAAACTGAAGCCAATTTCGATCGGACCGGTGAGGATCGACCAGCCGGTCATTCTGGCGCCGATGACCGGCGTCACCGACCTGCCGTTCCGCAAGGCGGTGAAGCGCTTCGGCGCGGGCCTTACCGTGACCGAGATGATCGCAAGCCAGGCGATGGTGCGCGAGACGCGCCAGTCGCTGCAGAAGGCGGCGTGGGATCCGTGCGAAGAGCCGATCTCGATGCAGCTTGCGGGCTGCGAGCCCGGCATCATGGCGGAAGCCGCGAAGCTGAACGCCGATCGCGGCGCGGCGATCATCGACATCAACATGGGCTGCCCGGTGAAGAAAATCGTGAACGGTCACGCCGGTTCCTCGCTGATGCGCGACCTGAAACTCGCGGCATCGCTGATCGAGGCGACGGTGAAGGCGGTCGACCTGCCGGTGACGCTGAAAATGCGCATGGGCTGGGACCACGGCAGCCTGAACGCGCCTGAACTCGCGCGGATCGCCGAAGACCTCGGCATCAAGCTGATTACGGTCCACGGCCGGACGCGCAACCAGATGTATTCGGGAAGCGCCGACTGGGCATTCGTGCGCAACGTGAAAAATGCGGTTTCGCTGCCCGTGGTGGTGAACGGCGACATCTGCTCGGTGGAAGACGCCCGCACGGCGCTCGAACAGTCCGGCGCGGACGCGGTGATGGTGGGGCGGGGGGCTTACGGGCGCCCGTGGCTGCTCGGCGAGGTGATGGCCGACCTCTGCGATCACCGCTTCAAGGCGCCCACGATCGAGGAACAGTATCACCTGATCCTTGAACAGTACGAGATGATGCTGGAGCTTTACGGCACCGAAACCGGCGTCAACCTGGCGCGCAAGCACATCGGCTGGTACACCAAGGGGATGCACGGCTCCGCCGAGTTCCGCAACAGCGTCAACCAGGTCGGCGATCCCGCACGGGTGAAGGCGATGCTCCGCGAATTCTACGCGCCCTGGCTCGCCCGGGCGGCCGCCTGACATGGCCACCGTGCCCGCGGTTCCCCTGGTTCCCCCGCCATCCGCCGACGATCTGCTGGCGAGTCTTCCGATCCCGATCGTCCTCATCGACGCAAGCGGCGCGCCCGCGCGGATGAACACCGCCGCCGAGGATATGTTCAACCTCAGCGAACCGGCACTCGTCGATCGCGGCTGGGGCGCGATCTTCCCGGAAGACAGCGCCGTGCGCGCCGTGCTTTTCGAAGCGGTCGTCACCGGGGGCGAGTTCGCGGCGTATGACCTCGAGATCGCATTCATCGGCGGGCGCCGTATCCTCGCCGACCTGCTGGTTTCGCCCGTACCCGATTCGCCGGGCTGGTCGACGCTGGTGTTCCAGCGCCGGGCGGCGGCGACGATGGTGAACCGGCAGCGCGAACAGGTAGGGGCGGCGAAAACCGCAGTCGGGGTTGCCGCCATGCTCGCGCACGAGATCAAGAACCCGCTTTCGGGCATTCGCGGCGCCGCGCAGCTTCTGGCGCAGGACGGCGACCCCGAACTTACCGATCTTATCTGCACGGAGGTCGATCGCATCAGTACGCTGATCGATTCGATGGAGGAGTTCACGGACACGCGGCCGTTGAAGCGGCAGCCGGAAAACATCCACCTGATCCTCGGGCACGTCCGCCGCCTTGCCGAGCACGGCTTCGCGCGCGATGTCGAGTTCGAGGAGGAATACGACCCCTCGTTGCCGGACGTGGACGGGGACCGGGATGCGCTCATCCAGATTTTCGTGAACCTCGTGAAGAATGCGAGTGAAGCCACAGGAAACAAAGGAAAGATACGCCTGCGTAGCGCCTATCGGCACGGCCTCAAGGTTGCGGTGAAGGGCTCCAAGCGGCGCATGTCCGTGCCCATCGAGGTCTGCGTGATCGACGACGGCCCCGGCGCGCCCGCCGACGTCGCCGAACACCTGTTCGATCCGTTCGTCTCGACGAAGCCCGGCGGCACGGGGCTCGGGCTCGCGCTCGTCGCCAAGCTCGTGGGCGATCATGGCGGGCTTATCGAGTACGACCGGCACAACAATCCGCCGCGCACGATCTTCCGCGTGCTCCTGCCGACGGCGACCAGCCTGTGAGCCGCACGGGAACGATCATCGTGGCCGACGACGACGCGGCGATCCGTACGGTCGTGCGTCAGCTGCTCGTGCGTGCGGGCCACGAAGTGCGGACGACCGATACGGTTGCGGGCCTCTGGCAGCTGATCGAGGCCGGGATCGGCGACGCCGTCATCACCGACGTCGTGCTGCCCGATGCCGACGGACTTGACGCCGTGCCGCGCATTCTGGCGCGCCGCCCCGGCCTGCCGGTGATCGTGATGAGCGCGCAGAACACGCTGGCGACGGCGGTGCGCGCCACGGAGAACGGCGCGTTCGAGTATCTGCCCAAACCGTTCGATATCAACAAACTCGCTGCGGCGGTTTCGGCCGCTCTTGAACAGTCGCAGGCGCCCGCGCGCAAAACGCCGGCGAAAGAGGAGGGGGACGGCCTGCCGCTGATCGGCCGATCCTCCGCGATGCAGGAAGTTTACCGCACGATCGCGCGGGTCGTGCCGACGGACCTTACCGTCCTCATCCTCGGCGAATCCGGCACGGGCAAGGAACTTGTCGCCAAGGCGCTGCACGACCTCGGCTCGCGGCGGACGGGGCCGTTCGTTGCGGTCAACATGGCGGCGATCCCGCGTGAACTCATCGAATCCGAACTGTTCGGACACGAGCGCGGGGCGTTCACCGGCGCGCAGGCGCGCGCGATCGGGCGCTTCGAACAGGCACAGGGCGGCACGCTGTTTCTCGACGAGATCGGCGACATGCCCATGGAAGCGCAGACCCGCCTGCTGCGCGTGCTCCAGTCCGGCGAATTCACCACCGTCGGCGGGATGCGGCCGATCAAGGCCGACATCCGCATCGTTTCCGCGACGAACAAGGATCTGCGCCGCCTCGTCGATGCCGGGCTGTTCCGCGAGGATCTGTTCTACCGGCTGAACGTCGTGCCGCTGCATTTGCCGCCGCTTCGCAGCCGCGTCGACGATATCGCCGAGCTTGCAACGCACTTCCTGCGCCGCGCCGAGGCCGAAGGGCTTCCGGCCAAGACGCTCGAACCCGAAGCGATCCTTCGGCTGCAGGCGCACGACTGGCCGGGCAACGTGCGCGAGCTTGAAAACCTGATGCGCCGCTTCGCGGCGCTCGAACGCTCCGACGTCATTTCAGCTTCCAGCGTGGAAGAGGCGCTGCGCAGCGAGCGCGTGCCCGCCGGACGCGCGGAAAGCGACAACAGGGGCCTTGCCGGGTCCGTTGAAGCCCATCTGGCGCGGTATTTCGATACGTTCGGCGATGATCTGCCGCCCGACGGGCTTTATGAGCGGGTGCTTGCGGAGCTTGAGAAACCGCTGCTGCTGCTGAGCCTGGCGGCGACGCGCGGCAACCAGATTCGGGCCGCCAAACTTCTGGGCATCAACCGCAACACGCTGCGCAAGAAGCTGAACGATCGCGGCATCGATGCCGTTGCGCTGCGCCCCGCCGGGCCGCCGATAGGCCGTTCAGGCTGATTTCAGCGCCGGATCGTGACCGGGCGGTTGCAACTGTGTATTTGCGGCAACAGCCAAAGTGGTTAAGCTGCATTTGAACATGTCCGCGACTGCATCCTCCAAGCCCGCATCGCCTCGCCGCAGGATGCGTCGCCGCATCAGCCGATGGGTCTCGCGCGTCGAACTTTATCCCCGGCTTGAAGTCGCGCTGGGGCTGATCGCCGTCGCGGTGGGCTGCGCAAGTTATTTTGCGCTCACCGACACGTTCTTCACGGCCGCCAATACGCCCTCGGGGCGGACGATCCTTCTGGTGGCGAATCTCGTGCCGCTGATGACGCTTCTCGTGCTGATCGGCCGCCGCTTCGTGATCCTGCGCGTCAACCGGCGCCGGGGGCTGGCGGGCGCGCGGATGCACGTTCGCATGGTGGCCCTGTTTTCGGCGATCGCCGCGATCCCAACCCTGCTCGTCGTCGTGTTCGCGTCGCTGCTTTTCCAGTTCGGCACGCAGTTCTGGTTTTCGGACAATGCGCGAACCGTGCTGGAAAACGCCGAACAGGTCGCGCATTCCTACGTCGCCGAAAACCGGCAGCGCATCGTTGCCGACATCGAGGCGATGGGCACGGACGTTTACGAATACGCCAACAGCTACGGCATCGATTCTTCAGGCTTTGCTGACGGCCTTGCGTTTCAGGTCGCGGCCCGCAACCTGACCGAGGCGAGCGTGTTCACGCTGAACGGCGACGATTATCATATCTACGCCGCCGTGGGCATGAACGGCGCGCCGCTTGCACAGCGCATTCTGCCCACCGACATCGCGCGTGCACGCTCCGGCCGCGCGAGCGTGCTCGCCACGGCCTCCGATCGGGTGGAGGCCATCGTCCGGATCGATCCGCTGCTCGAACGCTACGTTTACGTCAGCCGGAGCGTCGATCCTGCCGTGCTGCAGTCCGCACAGCGGGCGGAGGGCGCGATGAACGAATATGAAGCGCTGCTCGCGCGCTCCAAAAGCCTGCAGTGGCAGTTCAATCTTGCGCTGTTCGTCATCGCCCTGCTGATCCTTGCGGCGGCGATCCTTTCGGCCTTGTGGCTTGCGAACCGCCTTGTCGCGCCGATCGGGCGCCTGGTGCGCGCCGCCGAGAGGGTGGGCGGGGGCGACCTTGCAGCGCGTGTTCCCGTGCGAA
Organism: Sphingosinicella soli; assembly: GCF_014199685.1. Taxonomy (GTDB): domain Bacteria; phylum Pseudomonadota; class Alphaproteobacteria; order Sphingomonadales; family Sphingomonadaceae; genus Sphingosinicella; species Sphingosinicella soli. The sequence continues at coordinate 138,721 of NZ_JACHNZ010000001.1, forward strand.
ACAGCCCGGATGAAGTGGGCACGCTCGCGCGGACCTTCAACCGCATGACGCGCCAGCTTCAAGCGCAGACGAGCGCGCTCGTTACGGCAAACGAACAGCTCGATGCGCGGCGACAGTTTACCGAAGCGGTGCTTTCGAGCGTTTCCGCCGGCGTCATCTCCATCGACGAAGACGGCCATATCCGCCTTGTCAGCCATTCGGCCGCCGATCTGCTGGAAATCACCGAAGAAGCGCTCGGCGGCATGACCATCGAGGAGGCGGTTCCCGAATTCACGGCGCTTCTTGAAGAGACGCGTGCGTCGGGGCAGGCATCGGGGCAGGTGCGTATCGCGCGCGGCAACGATGTGCAGTCGCTGCTGGTGCGCATGGGCGGCGTTTCAGGCGGCAGCCGCGGCTATGTGATTACCTTCGACGACATCACCCAGCAGCTCGCCGACCAGCGGCGCGCGGCGTGGGCCGACGTGGCGCGGCGCATCGCCCACGAGATCAAGAACCCGCTGACCCCCATTCAGCTTTCGGCCGAGCGTCTGCAGCGGCGCTACGGCAACAAGATCGAAGAGGACGCGGACACGTTCCGAAGCCTGACCGAAACGATTGTGCGGCAGGTGGGCGACCTGCGCCAGATGGTGGACGAATTCTCGTCGTTCGCGCGCATGCCCAAGCCCGTGTTCCGCCCTGAATCGTTCCTCGAGATCGCCCGGCAGGCGCTGTTTCTGCAGGAGGTCGCGCACAGCGATTTCGACTACCAGATGGATGTGCCGGCAGGCTTGCCGCCGTTCATCTGCGATCGGCGGCAGATCGCCCAGGCGCTTACCAACCTCCTCAAGAACGCCTCTGAATCCGTCAGTGCGCGTTGCAAGGATGGTGAGATCGAAGGCCGCATCGCCCTCTCGGCGACATTCGCCGAGCCCGATACGCTCGTCGTGACGGTGACAGACAACGGCATCGGGCTCCCCGCGAGCCAGCGCGACCGGCTGACCGAGCCCTATGTCACCACCCGCGTGAAGGGCACCGGCCTCGGCCTTGCGATCGTGAAGAAGATCGTGGAGGAGCATGACGGCACGCTCGACCTTCGAGATGCTGAAGGCGGCGGCGCCGCTGCGGTGATGAGTTTCGATCTGGCCGCGTTGCAGGCCCATGTCGTGCAGGAGCCGGGCGTTCCGGAAAAAGTCGCAGTTCAGCAAAGGTAGATGTGTGGCGCTTGATATTTTGATCGTCGACGATGAAGCCGATATCCGGGAACTGATTGCCGGTGTTCTGGAGGACGAAGGCTATGAGACGCGCACGGCAGGGGACAGCGACAGTGCGCTCGCCGCGCTCAGCGAACGTCTGCCCAGCCTGCTCGTGCTCGATATCTGGCTGCAGGGATCGAAACTCGACGGCATCGAGCTTCTGGAGGTCGTGAAGCAGCGCAGTCCGGGGCTGCCCGTCATCATGATTTCCGGCCACGGCAACGTCGAAACGGCGGTCGCGGCGATCAAGCGCGGCGCCTATGATTTCATCGAGAAACCGTTTCAGGCCGACCAGCTGATCCATACCGTGGAACGCGCGACGGAGGCTGAGCGTCTGCGGCGCGAGAACGAGGAGCTTCGCTCGCGCGCTGGCATCGAAGGCGAAATCACGGGTTCGTCCGCGATGATCAACGGCGTGCGCGCGACGCTGAAGCGCGTCGCCGCGACGGGCAGCCGCGTGCTCGTCGACGGGCCGCCGGGATCGGGCAAGGAAGTCGCCGCGCGCCTGCTGCACCAGTGGTCTCCGCGCGCCAACGGCCCCTTCGTCGTCGTCGCGGCCGCGCGGCTTCACCCGGACCGCTTCGAAGACGAGCTGTTCGGTGTCGAAGAGGACGGCCAGCCCGTCCGCATCGGCCTTTTCGAACAGGCCCACGGCGGCACGCTGTTCCTCGATGAAGTCGCCGACATGCCGCTCGCGACGCAGGCGCGCATCCTGCGCGTGCTCACCGAGCAGATGTTCCAGCGCGTGGGCGGCGCGCGCAGCGTGAAGGTCGACGTGCGTGTCGTGAGCAGCACATCGCGCCACCTTGCCGGGGAAATTTCCGCCGGACGCTTCCGTGAAGACCTGTTCTACCGCCTCAGCGTCGTACCCGTACACCTGCCGGCACTGGCCGAGCGGCGTGAGGATATCGGCGAACTGGTCGATTATTTTCTGGCCAAGCTCGCAGCGGAACGCCGAATTCCGACGCCCCGAATCAGCGATGACGCGATGGCCGCGCTCCAGACCTACGATTGGCCGGGAAATGTTCGCCAGCTGCGCAACATCATCGAGCGCACGCTGATTCTCATGCCGCCGGAACGCGCGCAGCGCATCGAGGTGGACATGCTGCCATCGGAAATCATCGCCGAGCCCGCCAAGCTGATGCCCAACGAGGCGGTGCGTTCGATCATGGGCACACCGCTGCGGGAAGCCCGCGAATCCTTCGAACGCGAGTATTTGCGCGTTCAGATTCGCCGTTTCTCGGGGAATATCTCGCGAACGGCGGTTTTTATCGGCATGGAACGCTCCGCGCTTCACCGGAAGCTGAAGGCGCTCGGCCTCTCCGATCCCGGGAAAGCCGATGATGAAGTCAATTCCGACACTTGACGGGAAGCGCCTGACCCCCAAATAGTGTGCCCGCGCCTACGGCAATCAGGTGCAGTGTAAAAGGATTCGAGGGGCACATGGCAGACAAGGCCAATAACTTGCAGGACGTGTTCCTGAACGCGGTCCGTAAGAGCAAGACGCCGGTGACGATGTTTCTCGTAAACGGCGTAAAACTGCAGGGTGTGATCACCTGGTTCGATAATTTTTCGGTTCTGCTTCGTCGCGATGGTCATTCGCAGCTTGTCTACAAGCATGCGATTTCCACGATCATGCCGGCGAGCCCCGTGCAATTGTTTGAGCCCGAGAAAGACGGCGACGACGATTGACCGACCCTGACGCCGGAACGCCGCCGGATTCGGGGGGCAGACGGCGTAAGCAGTTCCAAAGCTACGGCGCACACGATGATGTCCATGACGTCAGCGTCGGCACGAAGGCGCTTGTCATCGTGCCCGATATCGTGCGCCGCGACGTCGCTGCGCGTCGAGACCCCGAAGCCCGCCTTCAAGAAGCCGAAAGTCTGGCCGGTGCGATCGCGCTCGACGTGGTCGCAACGCGCATCATCCGCGTGCGCGACCCGCGGCCCGCCACGCTGTTCGGCGCGGGGCAGGTGGAGGCGATCGCCGCGCTTGCAAAGGAGACCTGCGCTGCACTCACCGTCGTGGACGGCGCGCTTTCCGCGCTTCAGCAGCGCAACCTGGAAACCGGCACCGGAACCAAGGTGATCGACCGCACCGGGCTTATCCTCGAAATCTTCGGGGAGAGGGCGGCGACGCGCGAAGGCCGCCTGCAGGTGGAACTCGCGCACCTCGGCTATCAGGCGAGCCGCCTCGTGCGATCGTGGACCCACCTCGAGCGCCAGCGCGGCGGCTTCGGCTTCCTCGGCGGCCCCGGCGAGACGCAGATCGAGACCGACCGCCGCCTGATCCGCGAGCGTATGGCGCGGCTTCGCAAAGACCTCGGCGAAGTGACCCGCACGCGCGGGCTGCAGCGGCGCCAGCGCAAGAAGGCGCCGTATCCCGTGATCGCGCTCGTGGGCTACACGAACGCCGGGAAATCAACGCTTTTCAACCACCTGACCGGCGCTTCGGTGATGGCGAAAGACCTGCTGTTCGCGACGCTGGACCCTACGATGCGGTCAATCGCGCTGCCGGGTATCGACAAGGCGATCCTTTCCGACACCGTCGGTTTTGTCTCCGAACTGCCGACCATGCTCGTCGCCGCCTTCCGGGCCACGCTGGAGGAGGTGCTGGACGCGGACATCATCGTCCATGTCCGGGATATCGCGCATCCGGAGAGCGATGCCCAGAAACGCGACGTCATCGATGTGCTGACCGAACTCGGCGTCGATCCGGGGGGCGGGCGGCCCATGATCGAAGCGCTGAACAAGGCCGATCTGCTTGATCCCGAGACGCGCAAAATGGCGCTCGAACAGGCGGCCGCACCGAACAGCGTGCTGCTGTCGGCGGTGAGCGGGGAAGGGGTGGACGACCTCCGCAAGCTGATCTCCGACACGCTGCTGCGCGATGCGCGCGTCCACAGTTTCGTCGTGAAGGCGGGAGACGGCAAGCGACTGGCGTGGCTGGAAAATAACGGGCTGGTGCTGAAACGCCGCATGAAGGGCGAGTCCGTGGAACTTCAGGTGCGGATCGGCGACGAGGACAAGTCGCGTTTTCTGGCGATGCCCTAACGCTCCGCCGCTTTCACACGCTGCCACAGCGTTTCCAGCGCCTCTATATTCATATCCGACAACGGCTTGGCGGCAATGTCTTCCACGGCGGTGAAGCGGCGTTCGAACTTCGCATTCGCGGTGCGCAAGGCGTCTTCAGCGTCGATGCCGAGATGCCGGGCATAATTGACGACGGAAAACAGCAGATCGCCGACTTCACCGGCGCGGGATGCATCGTCGGCGGCCGCGACCTCGGCCAGTTCTTCGTCGATCTTTGCGCGCGGGCCTTCGGCGCCGGGCCAATCGAAGCCGACGCGGGCGGCGCGGCGCTGCAGCTTCTGCGCGCGCATCAGCGCGGGTAGGCCAAGCGCGACACCGGCGAGCGCACCCTGATTGCCGCGCTCGCGGGCCTTGTGGTCTTCCCACGCCAACGTCTGGGCATCGGCGTCCGCAACGCTGGCGTCGCCGAACACATGCGGATGGCGGCGGACCATCTTGTCCGCGATTGCCGATGTGACGTCAGCCAGTGTGAAATGCCCGGCTTCGGCGGCCATTTGCGAATGGTACACAACCTGAAGCAGCAGGTCGCCGAGTTCGCCCTTGAGATCGGCCATATCGCCGCGCGCGATGGCATCGGCGACCTCGTAGGCTTCCTCGATCGTGTAGGGCGCGATCGAGGCGAAGTCCTGTGCGATATCCCACGGGCAGCCGCTTGCCGGATCGCGCAGCGCGCGCATCACATCGACAAGGCGGGTATAGGCCTGGGCGGCGGTTTCGGTGCTCATGAGAGTCCGCGTAGCCGCCGCAGTGGATGACGCGCAAGTGGGCGAAGTGGAGGCCAATCACGTTGAGGGTGCCCTGGCCGGACGATCATAATACAACGATAATATATATTATGTTAAATACACGATTGGGATCAACCTCCATTCGGGCCATCCCCCCGGTGATCCGCAGCCATTTTCGCGGCCGCGCCGTGTGAGGTCTGATCGGCACCCGATGATCTGCGTTTCCGCAACGAAACGAGGGAGCCGAACGGCGCGTTTTGCGTTAGCAGTGCAATTCTGAAAAAGACGCTGGGGCAACCGGACTACAGCCGGAGAACAAATGATAAACGAAGAGCAGGGCGGTGACACCCTCACCCCTGTTGTCGAGGCAGGGCGCAACTGCTGGCGTATCGAGCGCTCCGCGCGCGCGGCAGCGGTGATCGATGCGGCCGATTACTACCACTATGTGCGGGAGGCCATGCTCGCGGCGCAGCGGCGCATCCTCATCATCGGCTGGGATTTCGACACGCGCATCACGCTGGAGCCCGACGAGAACGGCAAGGGCGAAAGCCTGGGGCATTTCTTCCTGCGGCTCGCGCGGGAAAACCCCGACCGCCAGATCGACATCCTGAAATGGAGCTTCGGCGCGCTGAAGCAGTTTTTGCGGCCGCGCGCGGCGTGGATGCTGCTGCGCTGGAAAATGACCCGCGCCATCGACTTCCGCTTCGACAGCTTCCATCCCGTGGGATGCAGCCATCATCAGAAGATCGTGGTGATCGACGAGCGCTTCGCCGTGTGCGGCGGCATCGACATCTCGTGCGCGCGCTGGGACACATCGGCCCATACCGACGACGACCCAAGGCGCAAACTGCCGAACGGCGCACCCTACCCGCCTTGGCATGACGTCACCATGATACTCGACGGCGACGGCGCCAAGGCGCTCGCCGACCTCGGGCGCGATCGCTGGAAACATGCGACCCGCGTGGATTTGCCCCCGGCAGAAGACCATCACGATCACTGGCCGGAAGACGCGCAGATTGATTTTCGCGACGTGGACATCGCCATCGCGCGGACGCGATCGGCATGGCGCGACTGCGACGAGATCCGCGAGATCGAGGCGGTCTGGCTCGACATCATCGCCGCCGCCCACAGGTTCATTTATATCGAGAACCAGTATCTGACGTCAGGCAGGATCGCGGCCGCCATCGCGACCCGAATGAAAGAGGAGGATCCGCCCGAAATCGTGGTGGTGATGCCGCGCACCGCAGACGGCTGGCTGGAACAAAGAGCGATGGACGCCGCGCGCGTTCAATTGGCGCGCGCGATCGCCAAGTCCGACAGGCTCGGCCGCTTTCGGATCTACGTGCCGGTCACCGAAGGCGGCACGGACATTTATGTTCACGCCAAGGTCGCCATCATGGACGACCGGCTGCTGAAGATCGGCTCGGCGAACCTCAACAACCGCTCGATGGGCCTCGACAGCGAATGTGACGTCATCATCGACAGCGCCCTTCCCGCCAACGCCGGCACGCGCGGCGCCATTGCAGCACTGCGTGATCGGCTGATTTCCGAGCATCTCGGCGTTTCGCCGGAGGTGTTTGTGGCGCGCTTTGCCGAAACGGGATCGATCGTGCAGGCGATCGAGGCGTTACGCGGGACGGGCAAGACGCTGGACCTGCTCGACCTCGAAAAGCCGGGGCCGCTCGACCAGTTCATCGCTGAACACGAGCTGCTGGACCCCGATGATCCCGACGGCTTCCTGGAGCCGCTGCACAAGCGCGGGATGCGCATGCGCTGGCGCGAGGGAATTCAGCGACTGAAAGACCGAAGACGCCGCCGCCGCAGCCGGTGAGGCATGGTGCCCTCAGGGGCGCAGGATCAGCGTATCGCCCTCGACGCGCCAGCTTTCGAGCGTGCGCAGGAAGCGCATGCCCAGAAGGTTCGTGTTAAGTGCGCCTTCATTGACGCTGGCGGGTACGTCGCGGAGCGTGACGTCGCCGATCGTCAGCTCCCCCAGGCGTACACCGGCGATCCGCACCATGCCGTTTGCCGTCTGCGCGGCACCGTCGAAACGAAGCGTATCGCGGCTGAACCCTGCAAGCGCGGCGGTTTCGAGCGTGAGCACGATATCGGTGGCGCCGGTATCGACCATGAACAGCACGCTTTCCCCGTTGATGGCTCCGCGCACATAAAAATGCCCGTCTTCACGCGCGGTAAACAGCATTTCCTCACCCGACATGCGCGGCGATGCGGGATCGAGCGCGCTGCGGATCGTAGGCCACTGGGCGACAAGAAAGATAAGACCGCCGAATATAAGTATCCACGACAGCGCCATTTTCGCGGTTCTGGAAAAGCCGATCTGGCGGAGACGCGGGATCAGGCTCATCAGGATGATGACCGCGAACCCCACCGAGGTGATGAGCGCCCCCTTCTCGCCCGTGCTCAGCCCTTCCAGCATGGCTTAAAGGTCCACGGTGAGCATATCATATCCCGGCTCAACATTCTGAGGTAACATCTTGGCAAGAGTGCCATAATCCATGGAATTATCCATGTGCGTAAGAATCGCGCGGCGCGGACGCAGGCGGGCGATCCACGACAGCGTGCGATCCAGATGGCTGTGCGTGGGATGCGGCTTTCGGCGCAGCGCATCGACGATCCAGAGGTCCACGCCCTTCACGGCATTGTCGGCAGACAGCGTCAGGTCGCTGATGTCGGTCGAATAGGCCATCGAACGACCCGCGTGATCGACGCGGTATCCTGTCGAGCGGACGGGCCCGTGCACCTGCTCGAACGGCGTCACCGTCATCGGGCCGACGGAGAATTTCGCGGGGACATCATGCGCCACGCAGCTTGGGGGATAGCCCGAACCGCCGGCGAACACATAATCGAAGCGCGCCTTGAGCGGGCGCCACGTCTCGGGCGTCGCATAACAGTCCACGGGCTTGCGCGTGCTGTGATAGATCTGCCGCAAGTCATCGATTCCGTGGACATGATCCGCGTGATCGTGCGTATACAGCACCGCATCGATGCGCGCGACATTTGCAGAGAGCAGCTGTTCGCGAAGATCGGGGCTGGTATCCATGATGATCGTGTAGCCTTCGGCCTCGACCAGAACGGACACGCGGCGGCGGCGGTTTTTCGGCTCTTTCGGGTCGCAGAGGCCCCAATCGTTGCCGATCCGGGGCACACCGCTCGACGTGCCGCTTCCAAGGATGGTGACCTTCACGGGCGGGCCTTTGCGAACAGTCGGTAGAAGTTCGCACCGGTCGTGCGATCAAGCTCTTCATAGCTGACGCCGCGCTTTTCGGCGAGGAACGCGGCGGTGTGCGTGACAAAGGCCGGCTCGCAGGTCTTGCCGCGTTTGGGCACCGGCGCGAGGAACGGCGCATCGGTTTCGACGAGCAATCGGTCTTCGGGGATTTCCTTTGCGAATTCAGCAAGATCGACAGCGTTCTTGAACGTGACGATACCCGAGAGCGAGATGTAGAAGCCGAGATCCAGCATCTTGCGGCCGAAGTCCGCACTGGCCGTGAAGCAGTGGATCACCGCCGGGTAGGCGCCCTTCCCCAGTTCGTCCGCCATGATTTCCAGCGTGTCGGCCTCCGCGTCGCGCGTATGGACGATGACCGGCAGGCCGGTTTCACGCGCGGCGGCGATGTGGCGGCGGAAACTTTCGCGCTGACGATCCCGGTCGCTCTTGTCGTAATAATAATCGAGGCCGGTTTCGCCGATGCCGACGACACGCGGATGGCGCGTGGCCGCGACGAGCTGCGTCTTCTCGATATCCTCGCTGTCCGCCTCGTGCGGATGGACGCCGACGCTGGCCCAGATGTCCGTAGTGTCTTCGGCGATGCGGATGACGTCATCCCATTCGCTGCTGCGCGTCGAGATGGCAAGCATTGCGGACACCCCCGCCTGCCGCGCGCGCGCGATGACGCCCGCCTGATCCTCGACGAGGCCGGGGTAATTCAGGTGGCAGTGGCTATCAACCGGCATCGGGCTCGGCATCCACGTAGCGCGGAAAGACGCCCTGCGGCGCTTCGAGGCGGAAGCCGGATGCGGCAAGGCGCGCGTACCAGTCGCCGTCGAGGCTCGCGAAATCGCGGTCTGCTTCCGGCACGCCCATCTGATCGAGCAGCTTTGCGGCCGACGCCGGGATCACCGGCGAGATCGCGACGGCAAGATCGTGGATCGCGCCGAACAGCGTGCCGAGCACGACCTTCATGCGCTCCGGGTCTGTCTTCTTCAGCTTCCAGGGCTCCTGCGCGTCGATGTACGCATTGCAGGCGAAGACGGCGTGCAGCCAGGTTTCGACGCCGCGCGAGAGGTCGTAGGCTTCGAACGCCGCGCGCAGGCCGTCGCAGCCCTCGCGCACGGCGGCGCGCAGTGCGGCATCCGCATCGTTTTGCTCAAGCGCGTCGGGAAGAGCGCCATCCAGATTCTTGAAAATCTGAGATAAAGTCCTCTGCGCGAGATTGCCGAAGCTGTTTGCGAGATCGGCATTCGTGCGCGTGACGATCGCGTCGTGGCTGTAGCTGCCGTCCTGGCCGAAGGGCACGTCGCGGATCAGGAAGTAGCGGAGCTGATCGACGCCGTATTCCTGCGCCATCGCCAACGGCTCGACGACGTTGCCGAGCGACTTCGACATCTTCTCGCCCTTGTTGAGCACGAAGCCGTGGCCGAACACCATGCGCGGCACCGCGATGCCCGCCGACATGAGGAACGCCGGCCAATAAACGGCGTGGAAGCGCACGACATCCTTGCCGATCACATGGACGTCGGCAGGCCACCATTTCGTATAGGATTCATCGGGATAGCCCGCGCCGGTGAGATAGTTGCTGAGCGCATCGAGCCACACGTACATGACGTGGCCAGGCGCACCGGGCACAGGGATGCCCCAATCGAAGCTGGTGCGCGAGATCGACAGATCGCTGAGCCCGCCGCGGACGAACTGCAGCATCTCGTTGCGGCGCGTCGCGGGCTGGATGAAGCCGGGATTGCTTTCGTAAAGGTCGAGCAGCGGCTGCTGGTATTTGGACAGGCGGAAGAAATAGCTCTCCTCGACCGTCCATTCGACGGGCGTGCCCGTCGGCGACAGCTTCTCCCCGCCCTCTCCCGGCACGAGCTCGCTCTCGTCGTAATAGGCCTCGTCGCGGACCGAGTACCAGCCTTCGTAGCGGCCGAGGTAGATGTCGCCGCTTGCTTCCATGCGCTTCCAGAGATCCTGCACGCACGCATAATGCGCGGGTTCGGTGGTGCGGATGAAGCGATCATGACTTATATTAAGACTGGAGCACATTTCCTTGAAATGATGAACCATTCCATCAACGAAGGTGCGCGGGTCGGTATCGTTGTTGCGGGCCGCCTGCGCGATCTTGAGACCGTGCTCGTCGGTGCCGGTCATGAAGAACACGTCGTCACCGGCGAGCCGGTGATAGCGCGCGATCACGTCCGTCGCGATATCCTCGTAGGCATGGCCCATGTGCGGGCGGCCGTTGGGATAGGAAATTGCGGTCGTGATGTAATATTTACGCTTGGCACTCATGCGCGGGCGCTTGCTCTGCTACCGGGGGTTATCGAGTTCGCCCACATATCCCGCCAGTTCGAACGCGACAACCTGCGGATCGTAGGCCAGCGGAACAGCCTCGGCGGCGAGGGCGTGCGCCTTCTCCCACAGCTGGAGCGTGCGTGCAAGCGATGCGCCCGTGCGCGTCCGCGCCGCGCCCGCGATGAACGCGGGGACGAGCTCGACGAAGGCCTCATAGCGCGCCTGCGCGGTCTTCCCCGCCAGCGACCGGGCGAGCGCCATCGCATCGCCCCCGCCCCGCGACAGTTCGGAAAGCGCGAGCGTGAGCTTTTGAACGTCGAGACCGGCAAAACGCAGCGCACGGCCCGGCGAGCCCTCCGCAAGCGCGACCAGCGCCTCGATCTCCGCCGCGCTGCTCTCTTCGAGCGCGCGGGTGAGCACCGCGCGGACATCGGGCTCGCCGAGCGGCTGGAAGCGGAGCGTGCGGCAACGCGAGCGGATCGTGGGCAGCAGGCGCACGGGATTGTGGCTGACCAGAAGGAACAGCGTTTTTTCAGGCGGCTCCTCAAGATTCTTGAGGAAGGCATTGGAAGAGCTGCGATTCATCTCGTCGGCAGCATCGACCAGGACGACGCGCCAACCGCCGAAGCCGGGCTTCGACTGGAACAGAGACTGCAACTCGCGAACCTGCTCCACGACGATCTCGGCGCGCAGCGCGCCGCGATCGTTCAGCCCGCGCTGGAGGACACGAAAATCGGGATGGCTGCCCGCCTCCATCAGCGCCAGCGCCGGATGCGGCGGCCCCTTGCCGTCGGTCAGCACGAAACGCGCGAGCGCCCCGGCGACACTCGCCTTGCCGATGCCCGGCGGCCCGGTGAGCAGCCACGCATGATGCACCTTGCCCTGATCCCACGCGGCGCGAAACGCATCCTGCTGCGCCTGATGGCCGATGATGCTCACAGGCCGAAACGCGCGGCGACCACGGACCAGACCGCATCGCTGACGTCATCCACGGGCGCGTCGCCCGAAACCACGGTGACATCGGGGAAGGACAGGAAACGATCGCGCACCGCCTTGTGGAAGGCGGGCGGCTCGCCCTCGAAACGCGCTTCGCCCCCCGCCCGCCCGGCGGCGCGCGCAAGGCCGAGCGCGGGATCGACATCGAGCACGATGGTGAGATCGGGCCAGAGGTCGCCGGTCGCGAAGGCGTGGAGCTGCCGCAGCGCGGCGTCGTCGAGCCCGCGCGCGGCGCCCTGATAGGCGAGCGTGGAATGCACGTAGCGATCGCACAGCACCCACTTGCCATCGGCGAGCGCGGGGCGGATGCGCCGCGCGACGTGATCCGCGCGCGCGGCGTTGACGAGCAGCGCCTCGACGCGGCCATCCCAGCGCCCCGGTTCCCCCTCCACGAGAAGGCTGCGGATATCTTCGGCCCCCGGCGTTCCGCCGGGCTCGCGCGTCGTGACGACGTCGATGCCGTGCGCGGAGAGCCGCGCGGCGAGGCGGCGGAGCTGGGTGCTCTTGCCGCCCCCTTCCCCGCCCTCGAAGCTGATGAACTGCCCGCCCACGCGGCCTCAGCCGCCGAACACGTGCCTGAACGCCGCCATCATGCGGCCAAACGGCCCGGCCTTCTCGACGGCCTCGGCAGCGACGAGCGGCACGCGCTGCTCGGCAAGGCCGGGCACGGTGAGCACCAGCTCGGCGATCTTCTGTCCCTTGGCGATCGGCGCGGAGACCGGCCCGTCGTAGACGATCTTTGCGTCCACACCGGTGACGATCGCCTTGGGCACCGAAACGCGGGTGCCGGGCGCGGCCGTGACGCCGACATCCTTCGCGGCGCCCAGGAACACGGGGGCGCGCAGCGCCACCTTGCCGTTTGCCAGAACCGGCTTCGCGTCCCACGCGCCGAAGCCCCATTCCATCATGCGGGTCGATTCGCGAACGCGCTCGTCCCAGGAGGTCATGCCCGACACGACCATGACGAGACGCCGCCCGTCCTGCTCGGCGGACCCCGTGAACCCGAAGCCCGCCGCTTCGGTGTGGCCGGTCTTCAGCCCGTCCGCGCCGCGCACCTTGCCCAGAATGGGGTTGCGGTTCGGCTGCGTGATCGGCTTGCCGCCCATGGTTTGCCCCCACGTGAAGCTCTCGACCGCGTAGAACTTCTTGTAGAGGTCCGGGTAGTCCGTGATCGTCCGCTCCGCGATGATCGCGAGGTCGTGCGGCGTCACCACTTGCAAGTCATCGGGCCAGCCGTTCGAATTGGTGAAGTGCGAGCCTGTGAGGCCGAGCTTTTTGCCTTCGGCGTTCATCAGGTCGGCGAAGGCCTCCTCGGTGCCGGAAATGCCCTCGGCAAGCACCACGCAGGCGTCGTTGCCCGAAAGCGTGACGATGCCGTGCAGCAGATCCTCGACGGAAACCTCCTGGTTCGGCGACAGGAACATCGTCGAGCCCGCCTTGGGCCCGTGCCACTTTTCCCACGTTTCGGGGCGCACGCGCATCTTCTGATCGAGCTTCAGCTTGCCCTGCTTCACAAGATCGAACGCAACGTGCGTCGTCATCATCTTCGCCATCGATGCCGGCGGCATCTGCTGGTCGGCAGCCTGCGAAAAGAGCACGGCGCCCGTGCTCATGTCTTTCAGATACGCGAAGGGCGCGACGCTCTGATAGTCGGCGGCGGCGGTGGGGACGGCGAAAGCCAGCATGAGGGCCGAAATCGGCGCGGCAAGACGCATCGCTTGGTTACACTCCTTATGATCTTCTGCGCGCGCCGTGCAGCTTCGAACGCGCTTTGCACGAGTCTGTATCAGCTATAGCCCGCGCCCGAATGCTTCGCCAGCGCGGAGGCGAAGGCTACGACAGCTTGAAGAAGGTGAGAAACGCCAGCGCCTTGTTGAGTTCGACCATGTCTTCCACCCGGAAACCGACGGTGTTCGAACCCAGACGGCGGAACATCGGCAGGAAGGCCAGCACTTCCGCGGACAGGCGCTCCACGATCGTGAGTTCCACATCGATAGGCCCATCCTGCACGAACAGTCGGGCCTTCGCCCTTGCCGCGACAGCGCGGGCGGCGGCGGCAACCGTTTTCGGCGATGGCGACATGGCGGAAAACGTACCCAGGGCGCGCTTGGTGGTGACATGTTCGAGCGGGCCGAGCGCGGCGGCGTTCTTTTCGACGAACACGTCGTCGCCCGAGATCATCAGCAGCGGCACACCGAACCGGCCTGCCGTCGCGGCGCTGATGAAGGCTTCGTCGGCTTCGCGTCCGTTGAGCTTCAGGCTGCGGATCGCGCGGCTCGACATGGTGTGCGCCATCGCGCCCGCGCTGTCCGCCGCGCCCGCGTGATAGCCGATGAGCATGGCGCCGATGTAGTCGCCCACATCGATCCCCTGCATCATCAGGAGCGGTCGCGGCCATGACCGCACCAGCCATGTTCCTTCGGGCATCCTGTCCGCGAGAATCGAAAGTCCGTTGCCATGGGAATCGCAGACGACACATTCGGTGACGCCCGCCGCCTGCGCGCCGCGCACGACCGCGAGCACCTCGTTCGTCATCAATTCGCGGGCAGCGGCATATTCGAAGCCTTCGGGCCCGGCCTGATCTTTCGAAACGATCCCGGCCACGCCTTCGATATCGGCGGAAATGAAAAGCCGCATAGGTTCACATCATCCTTGCTGTGCTGAATTCAGGCTCGCGGGCCGAGCCCGACGAGGCGCGCCTCCGAATAGCCCGCCGCCTGAAGCTGCGCCAGCACCGATGCCGCGCTCGCCTCGTCGGCAAAAGGCCCGACGCGGACGCGGTAGAAGCCGGTGCCCGTGGACGTGATGTTGCTGACGCCGAACCGGCTGATTTCCGCAGCGAGACCGGCGGCCCGCCCGCGATCGGAAAGCGCGGCGACCTGCACGAAGATGTCCCCGACGGGCACCTGCGGAGCCGCGACCGGCGCGGGCACAGGTGCAGCGGCGGCTACGGCAGGCGGCTGGCCTTTAGGATAGATGCGCTTCACATGCACGCGCGCGGTGCCTTGCTGTTCGACGCCCAGCAACTGCGCGGAGCGGCGTGACAGATCGATGATGCGGTCCTTCGCGAAGGGCCCGCGATCGTTGACGCGCACGGTGAGCTTGCGGCCGTTTTCGAGGTTCGTCACCTCCACCCAGCTCGGCATCGGCAGCGTGCGGTGCGCGGCGGTGACGTCGTTTTCATCGAAGCGCTCGCCGTTGGCGGTGGGCTTGCCGTGGAACGTGGGGCCGTACCACGAGGCCATGCCGCTTTCCTGATAATGCGGATCGTCGGACGGGTAATACCACTTGCCCGCGATCTGGTAGGGATTGCCGACCTTGTAAGCGCCCGCGCTTTTCGGTGCCTGCACGCTCCCCGCGCACGCGGCGAGCAGCGGCAGCAGCATGACCGGCACAAGGCCGGACCGGAACATATTAATGGCCATGAGGCCCCTCCCCGCCGAACGAATGACGCGGGAACTGGAATCACCGAACGACCGCGCAGTCAAGCCGCGCCGTCAGCTTCCGGTGCGCAGGCGGTCGGCAAGCAGCCCCACCGAGAGCGCGTAGAAGTTCGAGCAATTGTAGGCGAGGAGCGCGCGGTAGTTGCCGTAGGCGAGATACGCGCCCTTGCCGGGACCGTCGGGCTCGACAAGCGTGGCGAGCGTGTCGTCGGCGGGCCAGGTGCGGCCGTCCTGCGGCTGCAGACCGAGCGCGCGCCATTCCTTCACCGGAATCCAGCGGCTGTGCCTGGCGAGCACGCGCGTGCAGCTTTTCGGCTCGACCGTGTTGACCACGCGGATGCGATCGAGCGCCGCTGGCACGGACACGCGCATCGCCCAGTCGCCGCCCGTCACCCAGCCGTTGTTCTTCAGATAATTGGCGATGGACGCGGCCGTGTCGGCGCGGCTCCGCCAGATATCGGCCGTGCCGTCTCCGTCGAAATCGACCGCGTGGGTGAGGTACGACGACGGCAGGAACTGCGGGTTGCCGGTGGCGCCCGCCCACGAGCCGACGAGACGGCTGCGCGGCACGCCGCTGTCGATCATGCGCAGCGCCGCGATCAGCTCACGCGTGAACAGCGCCTCGCGGCGGCCGTCGAACGCGAGGCTGGCGAGCGAACGGACCAGATCGAAATCGCCCGTGTAGCTTCCGTAGTTCGTTTCCATGCCCCAGATGCCGAGCATGATTTCGGGCGGTACGCCGTAGCGGGCCTGAACGGCGCGCAGCGTCTGGTCCAGCTCCACCGCGAGGCGTTTTCCGGGGTTGATGCGCGCAGGCACAAGGCGCGCCGACAGATAGTTGCTGAACAGCGGCACGCTTTGCGGGCGGCTGTCGTCGGGCTGGGCGCGGTCCAGCTCCACGACGCGCGCATTGTAGGTGAGACGATCGAGCGCGCTCGACAAGGTCGCGGCGCCGATCCCCTCCCCCGCCGCCGTGGCGCGGAAATCCGCGAGCCATTTCTGGAAACGCATCTCCGTAGAGGCCTGGGGCGGCGCATCCGCAGATGACCCGGATACGGGCGCCTGAGCCGGCGTCTGAGCCGATGATGCCGAAGGGGCAAGCAGAGACAGGGCAATTGCCGCAAAGCGCAGGACCAAGATTTCTCTCCTTCAGCCGGGCAGCCCAACCTACATGCTTGAAACCGTAATCCCAATAGGCGATGAGACGCGCGCAGCGGACAGGTGGCCGAGTGGTTTAAGGCAGCGGTCTTGAAAACCGCCGTGCGGGTAACCGTACCGTGGGTTCGAATCCCACCCTGTCCGCCAAGGCGCCAAGCTCAAAATCACCCATCCGGCAGTATGCCCAGTGGAAGCAACAGTTCGTCGCAGAAAAAAGCGTCCCGATTCGGAACATGTCGCGGCATATGCTAGTATCCGACAGTCGATCCAAACACCCCCGAGCCGGAGTCGTCTGACAGCCAGAGAAGCTGCCGCTTGCATTTTACAGGAGCATCGAGATGGCGAATTCGCCTGAATATGCCCGCATGCGCGAATCTCACTGCCGTACCATGGCGGAAAGCGCGACGGACCCAGCGGTCAAACGCATCCACGAAGAGCTGGCGATCCGCTATGCCAGACAGGCCGCAGAGGCCCTGAATGCCGCATCGGCACATGCCCCCGGCCTTGATGCAGAACATCAAGGCGGAGGCATGGCCGCGCGAAGGGAACGCAACGCGCGATAGCTGTAACGGTTGTGGCCCTCTTTGCGCTCCGCGACTGGTCGCAAATGCGTTTGCGGCGGGGCGCGGAACGACGCGTTTGCGCCGGACGTTAAGAGAGCATCCCGGCGGCGCTCGAATTGCGGGCCTCGCCCGACAGGAGAAAAGCCATGACGGATCTCAGCAAAATCAGCGAACATATGGAAGTGATCGGCGCCGACGGCGTCCACATCGGCACCGTGGACAAGGTTGAAGGCGACCGCATCAAGCTCACAAAGGCCGACAGCGGCTCCCACGGCGACCATCACCATTATTTCTCGGCGGGCCTCGTCGCGGGTGTGGAAGAGGGCAAGGTCCGGCTTTCGGCGAACGGCGACAATGCCGTGCTTCTGGAAGAAGAGCGCGACGGCGGCGCCATCTCCGATCGGAACCGCTGATGGCGAGCAATCCCGAAATTCCCAAGCCGGACATCATCGAGCCGCAATCGCCGCCCGAAGCACCGCCGCCCGTCATTCCCGACGGAGAACCCATGAAGACACCGGCGGAAATCGTGCCGATCGAGCCCGACCGGGACAAACCCCACGACATACCGCACGACTTTCCGCCCGATCGGCAGGAATAGAAAAACAGAACGCCCGGACTTCAAATCCGGGCGTTTTTTGTTTTGCAGCGTTCAGTGCGGCGGCAGGATCGTCACATGATCTTCTTGGCCGCAGTGACGCCCAGCACGAGAAAGATGACCGCCACGATCAAGGCTGCCACGAACAGCACCTTGGCAATGCCCATCGAAGCCCCGGCGAGACCGCCGAAACCCAATACGCCCAATACCACCGCGGCGATGGCGAAAATGATTGCCCATTTAATCAACGCGCGCTCCTCTTTTTATGTCGGAGACCGTTCTCCTTCCCGAACAATGGCTGGGCCCGGGAAGCGTTCCACACGCGGGAAAATCAATAGGCGATCCAGTGTGGCGGGCGCTCTTTAATGCCGCTGCTGCGTCATCCGGTCCACGTAAGCGATGCCGATCGCCGAGAGGATGAAGATGGTGTGGATGATCGTCTGCCACAGCACGCCGGTTTCGGTGATGCGCGCGTCCGGCATGCCGATGCTGCTTGCCTCGATGAAGGTTCGCAGCAGGTGGATCGACGAGATGCCGATAATCGCCATCGCCAGTTTCACCTTCAGCACGCCTGCGTTGACGTGGCTCAGCCATTCGGGCTGGTCCGGGTGGCCCTTCAGCCCGAGGCGCGAAACGAAGGTTTCGTAACCGCCGACGATGACCATGACGAGCAGGTTGGAGATCATCACCACGTCGATGAGGCCCAGGACCACAAGCATGATCTGCTGCTCGCTGAACTCCCAGCTGTACATGACGAGATGAAGGAGTTCCTTCAGGAACAGGAACACATAGACCATCTGCGCGACGATCAGCCCCAGATACAGCGGAAGCTGCAGCCAGCGTGAGCTGAAGATGAGCAGAGGAAGCGGGCGGAGGCGCGGCGGGAGGCCGGAAGAATCGGGTGTGGACATGATTTCGGCATATCGCAGAGGAAACGGCATTCTCCAAGGCCGCTGTTGCATAAGCGGAAACATTGGATTGCGTCCCTCTCCCCTGCTCATGCACCGGGGCGCTGCCCATATCGAGGTGCGAAGGCGAACACCAAGCGTTCGCCATGCGGAGACAGACCATGAAGACGATCATTGCACGCCACACCAACGAACAGCGCCACTGGGTGGGCGACGGCTTTCCGGTGCGCTCGCTCGTCTCCTATCACACGATGAGCGACGTCAGCCCGTTCCTGCTGCTCGACTATGCGGGGCCGCATGTGTTCGAGCCCGCCGAAACCCCGCGCGGGGTCGGCACGCACCCGCACCGCGGCTTCGAAACCGTCACGATCGTTTATGACGGCGAGGTGGAGCATCGGGATTCCGCCGGAAACGGCGGCGTCATCGGCCCCGGCGACGTGCAGTGGATGACCGCGGCGGGCGGCATTCTTCACGAGGAGTTCCATTCGGCGGGCTTCACCCGCACGGGCGGGCCGTTCCGCATGGTTCAGCTGTGGGTGAACCTGCCCGCGAAGGACAAGATGGCGGCGCCCGGCTACCAGTCGATCGTGGATGCCGAGATCCCGGTCGTCGATCTTGGCGGCGGGCGCGCGCGGATCATCGCGGGCGAACTCGGGGGCACCGCCGGTCCGGCGCGCACCTTCACGCCCGTCAACGTCTGGGACGTGCGGCTGGACCGCGATGCCGATGTGACACTGGCGCTTCCCGAAGGGCACACGACGCTCGTTGTCGTTCTGTCGGGTCACGTCACGGTAAACGGCACCGACGCGGGCACCGCCGAAGTGCTGGAACTGAGCCGGGTGGGCGACGGCGTGCGGATCGCGGCGTCCGGCGACAGCGCCCTGCTCGTGCTCACCGGCGCGCCGATCGATGAGCCGGTCGTGGGCTACGGCCCGTTCGTGATGAACAGCGAGGCGGAAATCCGCGCTGCCGTCAACGACTTCAACAGCGGCCGCTTCGGCGCGATGGCTGCGGCATAATGCAAACGGGGGGCAGACGAACGCCGTCTGCCCCCCGTTTCAATCGTCAATGGAGCCTGAAAGCGGCTTACTTCTTGCCGAGTGCGAGGCCGCCGAAACGCTTGTTGAAGCGTGCGACGCGGCCGCCGGTGTCCAGCATCTTCGAGTTGCCGCCGGTCCAGGCCGGGTGCGTCGTCGGATCGATTTCCAGGAGCAGCGTGTCGCCCTCCTTGCCCCACGTCGAGCGCGACGGGTAGGTCGTGCCGTCCGTCATCTGCACGGTGATGTTGTGGTAATCGGGGTGAATGTTCTGCTTCACGTCTTGAACTCCGTTGCATGCCGCTGGTTTCCGACCAGCCGCCGGGAAAGCGGGGCCAATAGCCGACACGCACGCCACTTGCAAGCCGGGCCGTGAGCGACTATCCCCGCCGCCGTCATGGTGCCTCAGCAATGGGGATAATAGGGAAGCCGGTCTGAAACCGGCGCTGTGCCCGCAACTGTAGGCGGATAGCCTGCATGCCATAATGCCACTGGAACGGCCCCACAGGCCGGACCGGGAAGGCGGCATGCAAGGCGGCAACCCGCGAGTCAGGAAACCTGCCATGACAGTCGTCCACGCCCGGCCGGGTCCAGCCGATCGCGTGCGAGCAGTCATGCCCGCTGAGACGATGTGTAAACATTGCTCATGGAGGCATTATGATTGCTGTATTTCTTCTTTCCGCCGCCGCCGTTCTCGATGACGGCACGCTGGTCGTATCGGCCGCACGCGAACCCGTCGCCTACAACGAAACGGGCGGCGCGCTGACCGTGATCGAGGGGGCGACGATCGAGGCCGTGGCCTTGCCGCAGCTCGTGGATATCCTCCGCCTGTCACCGGGCGTTTCTGTTGCGCGGTCCGGTCCGACCGGCGCGCAGACGCAGGTTCGCATCCGCGGCTCGGAAGCCAACCACACGCTCGTTTTCATCGACGGCATCGCGCTGAACGACCCGGCGACCTCCGGCGAGTTCCGCTGGGAGACGCTCGGTTCCGACGGCATCGCGCGCGCCGAGGTGCTGCGTGGGCCACAGTCTGCACTTTGGGGCTCCGAAGCCATCGGCGGGGTCGTCTCCGTCACCACGGCGGAGCCGACCGACGGTACGCGCATCTTCGGCAGCGCCGAATACGGCTCGTTCGGCACCCTCCACGCGGCGGGCGGCGCCGGTATCGGCAGTGAACGCGGCGGCATCGTCGTGCAGTCGAGCTGGTACGACACCAAGGGCACCGACAGTTTCGGCGGCGGGATCAAGGAACGCGACGGGTACGAGTCGCTGATGCTCTCCGCAAAAGCCTCGGTGCGGCCGACCGAGAACGGAGAGCTCGGGCTCGTCGTGCGCCATACCAATTCGATCAGCGAGTTCGATGGCTACAATGATTTCTTCGTGCGCGACGACACGCTGGACGCCACGCGCATCCGGGCGACCGCGATGCGCGGCTTCGGGCGCGTCGATGCGCTGGACGGGCGCTCGCGGCACGAGATTTTCGGCAGCTTCGTGACGACCGACAACATCAACCGCGACGGTGACACCTTCCTGAACCGCACCGACGCCGAAGTGTTCGAAACCGGCTACCAGACCGGCATCGACTTCGGCAGCGAAGCCTTTCGGCACCGCGTGACCGGCGCCGTCGAGTATCGCACGCAGCGCTTCATCGCCAACGATGCCGAGTATTTCGGCGGCACCAACCAGCGTGTCTCGCGTGACCGCACCAGCTTCGTGCTCGATTACGGCCTCAGCGCGGGCGGTCTCGCGCTTGGTGCAAGTCTCCGCCGCGACGAGAACGATGCGTTCAAGGACGCGACGACGTGGCGGGCGAACGGACGCTACACGCTTGAAAACGGCTTCACGGTGCATGCGAGCGCAGGCAAGGGCGTGACCGACCCGACATTCACGGAAATGTTCGGCTTCTTTCCGGGGAGCTTCGTGGGCAACCCCGACCTTACGCCGGAACGCTCGATCGGCTGGGATGCCGGGATCGGCTATCGCAAGGGCGCGGTTTCTGCGGACGTGACATGGTTCCAGGCGGATCTGGAGAACGAGATCGTCGGCACGTACGATTCCTCCACCTTCCTCTCCAGCGTCGCCAACGCGACGGGCAAGAGCAAGCGCAAGGGCATAGAGGCATCGTTCGACGCCAGGCCGCTTGGCTGGCTGACGCTTGGCGGCAGCTATACATGGCTGGACACGAAGGAGACGCAGGTTGCCGGAACCGCGCGCGTTCGCGAGGCGCGCCGTCCGCGTCACAGCGGCAGCCTGCTGGCGACCGCCGATTTCGAAGTCGCATCGGTCACGTTCGCGGCGAATTACGTGGGCAACCGCAAGGACACGGATTTCGACAGCTTTCCGGCACAAATCGTGACACTGAAGGACTATGTGCTCGCCACGCTCTCGGGCCGCGTGAAGCTCGGCGGCGACTTCGAGTTGACGGGACGCATCGAAAACCTGTTCGATGCGACGTATGAAGACGCCTTCGGATACCGGACGCAGGGCATCTCCGCATTCGGCGGTGTCCGGGTGAAATGGGGCGGCTGATCGCCCTTTTCGGCCTGATCGCCTTCGCCGCTGCGGCGGCGGAGGCGGCAGCGCCTGTCCCTGCCCCAGCGGCGCGGGTCGCATCGCTGGGGCTGTGCACGGATGAGCTTGCGCTGCTGCTCGCAGAGCCCGGTCAGCTGGTTTCCATCTCGTTTCTCGGCCACGAGCGTCGGGAAACGCCGCTTGCGCGCAAAGCGCGCGGCCTCCACAGCAACGACGGCAAGTTCAGTTCGGTCGCGCATCTCAAGCCCGACCTCGTCATCACCGGCGGCGTGGTCAACCGTTTCGCCCGCGAACTCGCCGAACGCACCGGCACGCGCGTGATCGACGTGCCGCCGCCGATGACGCTCGACGATCTGCGCCGGAACATTCGCACCGTCGCCGCCGCGCTCGGGCATCCCGCCCGCGCCGAGGCGCTGATCGGCTGGATGGATGCAAGGCTCGGCGCCGTGCCGGACAGCCCGCGCGCCGCACTGATGATCGTGGCGGGCGGTCTCACCCCCGATGTGCATTCGATTGCCGCCGAGCTGCTGTCCCATGCGGGTATCAGGCAGATGGTGACGCCTTCGCGCCGTGTGACGCTGGAAGGACTGATCGCCGCGCCGCCGCCCCTTCTGATCCTCAGCCACTACCGCGCCAGCCAGTTCTCGCTGCCGCAGGACTGGCTCGGAACGGCGAAGCGTATTTCGGGCCGCACGGCCTCTGTCGACGGCAGGCTCTGGTCCTGCCCCGGCCCGCTCGCGGCGGCCGATGTTGCCCGCCTGCGCGCGGAAACGCGGCCGTGAGCGTTCTGCGGCTCTGCCTGATCCTCGGCGGCGTGCTGATCGCCGTGTCGGCGGCATCGCTGCTTGTCGGCGACGTTCCGATCCTGCGGCTTATGGACAGCGATCCGGGGCTCGCGCGCATGCTGATCGTCGAGCTTCGCCTGCCTCGGCTGGTGCTCGCGGCCACGGCAGGCGCTGCGCTCGGGCTCAGCGGCGCGGCCTTGCAGGGGCTGCTGCGAAACCCCCTCGCCTCGCCCGACATCCTCGGCACGTCGGCGGGCGCGGCGCTCGGCGCGGTGATGACGGCCTATTTCCTGGGGCTTTCAGGCACGCTGGCGATGGCCGGGGGCGGCATCGCGGGCGCGCTTCTGGCGCTCGTACTGCTGCTCGCGCTTGCCGGGCGCGGCGCATCCTCGGCAACGCTGATCCTTGCGGGCGTCGCGATTTCGGCGCTGGGCGGCGCGATGATGAACCTCGCGCTCGCGCTCGCGCCCTCGCCGTTTGCCTTTTACGATATCATGTTCTGGCTGCTCGGCTCGTTCGCCGACCGCAATCTCGACCATGTCCGCGTCGGCCTTCCCGCGATGGTCATCGGCAGCGCGCTTCTGCTCACCGCCGCACGCGGCCTCGATGCGCTCGCACTCGGCGAGGATGTCGCCGCGACGCTGGGCCACGATGTGCGCACCATGCGCTGGCGGATCGTCGGCGGCAGCGCCATCGCTGTCGGCGGCGCGGTCGCCGTGGCGGGGATTATCGGC
The DNA here is from genome assembly GCF_014199685.1 of Sphingosinicella soli. Taxonomy (GTDB): domain Bacteria; phylum Pseudomonadota; class Alphaproteobacteria; order Sphingomonadales; family Sphingomonadaceae; genus Sphingosinicella; species Sphingosinicella soli. The sequence continues at coordinate 162,048 of NZ_JACHNZ010000001.1, forward strand.
TTCGTCGGTCTCATCGTGCCGCATCTGGTGCGTCCGCTGGTGAGAAACCGCCCCGGCCCGGCGCTGCTGCCGAGCGCGGTCGCGGGCGCGGCGCTGCTGGTGGCGGCAGACATCATCATGCGCTTTCCGCTGAACGGCAAGACGCTGCCCATCGGCGTCGTCACCGCGATACTGGGCGCGCCGTTCTTCCTGTGGCTGATCCTTTCGCGGCGAGGAACGCAGGCATGAACGGGCTTGTCGCAAAGGGCATCGCACGGCCGCACCTTTCGGGCGCGCTCGACATCACCGTCGCTTCAGGTGAAATCGTCGGGCTCATCGGGCCGAACGGTTCGGGCAAAACCACGCTGCTGCGCGCGCTTGCCGGGCTTACCGCCGGAGACGGCAGCATTCATATAAACGGCACGCCGCTTGCCGCCATGACGTCATCGCAGCGGGCACGGCGCATCGCCTTCATGCCTGCCGGTCGCCGTGTCGACTGGCCGATGCGCGTGGATGATATCGTCGCGCTTTCGGGCGCGGGCGGGGATGCGGTCGCCGGGGCGCTGGGCCGTGTCGGCATGTCTGCCTTCGCCTCGCGGCGCGTCGACACGCTTTCAACCGGTGAGCGCGCGCGCGCGCTGCTGGCGCGCGTTCTGGCCGGAAACGCGGACTGGCTGCTGCTCGATGAACCGACGGCGAACCTCGATCCGGGCCACGAACTCGATGTCCTTGCGGTACTGCGTGCGGAGGCGGCACGGGGAGCGGGCGTGCTGGCATCGTTCCATAACCTTGCGCTGGCCGAGACACACTGCGATCGCTGCGTGCTGATGGCGGACGGGCGGATCGTGGCGGAGGGCGTGCCTGCCGCCGTGCTGACCGATGCCAACCTCGTGGCAGTCTACGGGATCGTGCGCGACGGCGCGGGATGGCGGCGCAGCGCCTCCTGAACGAGTGACGTCATGCGCGAAACGTCGCTGCGCAGCGCCATGGCGACGGGGCTTTGCAGCACGGCGAGCGTTCGCGTCCGGTCGAAGCCCGACAGGCGCCGCTGGACGACACCGGGCGCGCTGTAAGACGCAGGCATCACGGTAACGCCGAGGCCGGCGGCGACCATCGCCAGCGCCCGCTCCTCCTGCACCGTGCGATACGCGAGCGGCGGGCGCACGCCGTGGCCGGTGAAGTGACGGCTCACCTCGCTCAGCACCTCGCAGCGGCGGCGCACGACCATCGGCGTGCTGTGCAGAGCGTCCGACGGCACCGGATCCGATCCCGCGAGCGGATGGCCTTCGGGCAGCATCAGCAGATAGGGCTCCTCCCCCACCACGACCGGCGAATATTTCTCCGTTCCCGCGCGCATCAGCGTCAGCGCCATATCCACGCGGCCCTGATCGAGGCGGGTGACAAGTTCGGCATCGCTGCCCTCCACGATCTCAAGCCCATTTGCGCCGTCGATGGATTGCCAGTCCCGCACCAGCCGTTCGCCGATGCTTGCCGGAACGGTGTGAAGCAGGCCGAGACGCAGTGCCCGCCGCCGTGCGGGCTCGCCGATCTCACCGAGCGCGGCGTTGTATTCCTGCATGATGTTGCGCGCCCGCTGAAGGAACCGCGCGCCCGCCTCGGTCAGTTCCACGCGCCGTGCTGAACGCACGAACAGCGAAACGCCAAGTTCCCGCTCCAGCTTCGCGACGCCCGCTGAAAGCGTTGGCTGCGTGACGTTCACGCGCGCCGCCGCCGCCGTGAAGCTGCCGTTTTCGACGATGGCGAGGAAGTAGCGCAAAAGGTAGCCGTCAATCATAGATGCCATCTATGCGAAACAGGCGGCGTATTCAATTAAGACCGAATCCCTTCGCCGTGCTATCCCCGCCTTGAACGAAGCTGAGGGGATGATCGACCGATGGCCGTAGTCGGCACGCAGGCGAATACTATCGACCCGGAATTCAAGGCCAATGCGGAGGCAATGCAGGCGCTCGTCGCGGACCTGCGCGAACGCTCGGCACAGATCGCGCTCGGCGGCAACGCGGATTCGCGCGATCGGCATACGTCGCGCGGCAAGCTGCTGCCGCGTGAACGTGTCGAGCGACTGCTCGATCCCGGCACCGCCTTCCTCGAACTCTCCCTCTTCGCGGGGCACGAGGTTTACGAAGACGACATTCCCGCCGCGGGCGTGATCGCCGGCGTCGGCCAGATCGCCGGGCGCATGTGCGTGATCGTGTGCAACGACGCCACGGTGAAGGGCGGCACGTACTACCCGCTGACCGTGAAAAAACATCTGCGCGCGCAGGAAGTCGCACGCCAGAACCGCCTGCCCTGCGTGTACCTCGTCGATTCCGGCGGCGCGAACCTCCCCAACCAGGATGATGTGTTCCCCGACCGCGACCACTTCGGGCGCATCTTCTACAATCAGGCGACGATGTCCGCCGAAGGCATCGCGCAGATCGCGGTGGTGATGGGCAGCTGCACGGCGGGCGGCGCTTACGTGCCCGCGATGTCGGACGAGAGCATCATCGTGCGCAATCAGGGCACGATCTTCCTTGGCGGACCGCCGCTGGTGAAGGCCGCGACCGGCGAGGAAGTGACGGCGGAAGACCTCGGCGGCGGCGATGTGCATGCGCGCATTTCCGGCGTGGTCGATCATCTCGCGAACGACGACGCGCACGCGCTTTCGATCGCGCGCGGCATCGTCGCCACGCTGCCCGCGCCGCGCGTGCCCGAGATCGCCGTGAAGGCGCCGAAACCGCCGCGCCACGATCCTTCGCAGATCTACGGCCTGATTCCCGCCGATACGCGGCATCCGGTGGACGTGCGCGAGATCATCGCGCGCATCGTCGACGACAGCGTGCTCGACGAGTTCAAGGCGCTTTACGGCGAAACGCTCGTCACCGGGTTCGCGCATATCGAGGGCTATCCCGTCGGCATCGTCGCCAACAACGGCATCCTGTTTTCGGAAAGCGCGCAGAAAGGCGCGCACTTCATCGAGCTGTGCTGCCAGCGCAAGGTGCCGCTCCTGTTCCTGCAGAACATCTCCGGCTTCATGGTCGGCAGGCGCTACGAGAACGAGGGCATCGCGCGCCACGGCGCCAAGATGGTAACGGCGGTCGCCTGCGCCGCCGTGCCGAAGTTCACCGTGGTGATCGGCGGCAGCTTCGGCGCGGGCAACTACGGCATGTGCGGCCGCGCCTATTCGCCCCGCTTCCTGTGGATGTGGCCAAATGCGCGCATCTCCGTGATGGGCGGCGAGCAGGCGGCGTCGGTGCTCGCCACCGTGAAGCGCGGCGGCTTCAAGACCAAGGCCGAGGAAGAGGCGTTCAAGGCGCCGATCCGCGAGCAATACGAGAAACAGGGCCACCCCTATTACGCCAGCGCGCGACTGTGGGACGACGGCATCATCGACCCCGCCGACACGCGCACCGTCGTGGCGCTCGGCCTCGCCGCGTCGCTGAACGCGCCGGTGCCCGAGACGCGCTTCGGCACGTTCCGGATGTGAGGCGGCGATGAAGAGATATTTTCAAATATTGGCCGCTCTGACTCTGTTTGGATTGATGGCTGCCACTTCGGCCCATGCCGAGAGCAGTGACAAAACCATCCAACCCGACGCGCTGGAGATCGCCCGAATACTGTCGCCTGACGGCTACCTCATTCTGCGTAGCACCGATCTCGGAACAACCCGATCCGAACTGCAGAAACGGCTTCTAAACACAATCAGCGGGCAATATGGGGCGCCCTGCGATCAGCGCAACAGCGAGTGCACTGCAGCGGCGAGCGCAATAGCCGTGAAGTATGCCGATAAAGTTCAAGCGGCCCAGAAGCAGGCGATCCAAAAAATCTTTGCTCGAAACCTTAGCGGGATAGAGCACAAAGACCTAGCCTCCATAAAGGCGTTCCTCGATACTTCTGCAGGAACTAGGTTCGCGGCGAATCTCAAGGTTCTGTTCGATCCATTTGGGACCGAGGCCGTCTCTGCGGGAATTGTGAATGAGTTAAACTCTGCCCGTATTCCCATAGCCGGGATGCACGAAGAGTTTTTCGAGGCAACGAAACATCTGCCGAAGGCAGAGCTTCCGCGCGTGCCAAGACCTGAACCTCCAGCGCGGAAGCGCGATCAATGAACGCAGACAATGAGAACGTCGTGTTGAAAGTTCCGACTTCGGACACGCTCCACTTCACGCTCGACGAAAACAACGTCGCGCGCGTCACGCTCAACCGCCCCGAACGGCACAACGCCTTCAACGCCGAGCTTATCGCGGCGCTGAAAGGCACGTTCGATGCCATAGCGCAGATGGAAGGCGTTCGCGCCGTGGTGCTTGCGGGCGAGGGCAAGAGCTTTTCGGCGGGCGCAGACCTTGAGTACATGCGCGCCGCCGGGGGCTGGAGCGAGGCGGAGAACATCGCGGACGGCCAGCGGCTTTCCGACATGCTCGCCAGCATCGCCGCCTGCCCCGTGCCGGTGATCGCCATCGCCAAGGGCAATATCTTCGGCGGCGGTGTCGGGCTCGTCGCCTGCGCGGACATGGTCGTGGGCATCGACGGCGTGAAGTTCCGGCTTTCCGAAGTGCGCCTCGGGCTGACACCTGCGACGATCTCGCCGTTCGTGATCGCCGCCATCGGCGCGCGGCAGGCGAAGCGCTGGTTCACCACCGCCGAGCTGTTCGGCCTTCCCGAAGCGCGCGAGATGGGGCTGGTGCATGTCGGCGTCGCCGATCTTCGCGCTGCCGACGCGCAGGTGGATGCGTGGGTAGACGCCATTCTCGAAGCCGCGCCGGGCGCGGTGATCGACGCCAAGGCGCTTGTCTCCGACTTTGCCGGGCGCGAGATCACCGCCGACCTTCGCGCCGACAGCGCCCGCCGTATCGCTGCGCGGCGCGCCACGGAAGAAGCCGCCGAGGGCCTGACCGCCTTTCTTGAGAAACGCCGGCCATATTGGATGAAGACCGATGCGTAAGCTGCTGATCGCAAACCGGGGCGAAATCGCCCGCCGCATCATCCGCACCGCGCACCGGATGGGCATCGAAACCGTTGCCGTCTATTCGGAAGCCGACGCGGACGCGCCGCATGTGCACGAGGCGGGACAGGCCGTGCTGATCGGCCCGGCGCCGGCTTCGGAATCCTACCTGCTCGTCGACCGGCTGCTCGATGCGGCCGCGCGGACGAATGCAGATGCCGTGCATCCGGGCTATGGTTTCCTCTCGGAGAACGCGAAGTTCGCGCTCGCCGTGCGCGACGCGGGCCTCACCTTCGTCGGCCCGCCGGTGAAGGCCATCGATGCGATGGGCCTGAAGGACACCGCCAAGAAGCTGATGAAGACCGCCGGTGTTCCAGTGACGCCGGGCTATCAGGGCGACGACCAGAGCCTCGCGCGCCTCGAAGCGGCCTCGAAGGCGGTCGGCTACCCGCTGCTCATCAAGGCCGTCGCGGGCGGCGGCGGCAAGGGGATGCGGCGGGTCGATGATCCGTCCGAGTTCGCCGACGCGCTCATCGCGGCGAAGCGCGAAGGCGAGAAGTCCTTCGGCAACGACGGCGTGATGATCGAGAAGCTGATCCTGCGTCCGCGCCATGTCGAGGTGCAGGTGTTCGCGGATCGGCACGGCAATGCCGTCCATTTGTTCGAGCGGGACTGCTCGCTGCAACGCCGCCACCAGAAGGTGATCGAGGAAGCCCCCGCGCCCGGCCTCTCCGCCTCGCTGCGGGGAGCCCTTGGCGCAGCTGCGGTAAAGGCGGCGACCGCGATCGGCTATGAGGGCGCGGGCACGATCGAGTTCATTCTCGATTGCGACGATGTCGATACCACCGGCGACCCGAAATTCTACTTCATGGAGATGAACACCCGGCTGCAGGTGGAGCATCCGGTGACGGAATTCATCACGGGCACCGATCTTGTGGAATGGCAGATCCGCGTGGCGCGCGGCGAGAAGCTGCCGATGACGCAGGATCAGCTCCGTATCGAGGGTCACGCGGTCGAAGCGCGGCTTTATGCCGAAGATCCGGAGAGCGGCTTCCTGCCGTCCACCGGACGCCTGCGCCAGCTCGTGTTCCCGGAAAACCGTCCCGGCGTGCGCATCGACAGCGGAGTCGTCGAAGGCGGCGAGATCAGCATCCACTACGACCCGATGATCGCCAAGGTGATCGCGCACGGCGCCGACCGGCAGAGCGCCATCGATCGGCTGGTCGGCGCGCTCGACGCCACGATCGTGGAGGGCGTGCGCACCAACCGCGCCTTCCTCGCGCGGCTCGTCGATCACGCCTCGTTCCGCGACGGGGACGTGGATACCGGCTTCATCGCCCGCCACGCCGAAAGCCTGAAACCGCCCGTCGATATCCCGGACCGTGTGCTCGCGCTCGCCGCGCTCACGCGCGTCGGCGGCTATAACCCGCCAAGCGCGCAGACGATGTTCGAGCGTGCGGGCGCATGGCGCATGAACCTGCCGAGCCGCCGCCACGTCGATCTGTTCCCCGACGGCGGCGAGAAGCGCGCGCTGAGCCTGACACCCGAAGGCGCGGCCTATCGCATCGACGGCCTCGACGAACCCGTCACCGGCGCGCTGTACTGGACGGGACCGCAGAGCGTGGAAGCCGACCTCGGCGGTGAACTCGTGCGCGCAACCATCGTGGAACGCGACGGCAGCTTTGAACTCCGCATCGGCGGGCGCGTGTTCGTGATCGGAACCTCGGCGCCGGATGCCGATGCAGCCGAAGGCGGCAGCGGGCATATCACCGCGCCGATGCCGGGCCGCGTGCTCGCCGTGTTCGTGAAGCCAGGCGACAAGGTGGAGGCAGGCGCCCGCCTGCTCGTGCTGGAAGCGATGAAAATGGAAAACCGCATGACCGCGCCGGTTTCGGGCACGGTCACGAAGGTCGGCGTGGCGGAGGGCGATCAGGTCGCCGAAGGCACGCTGCTGGTGGAAATCGAAAGCGAGGACCAATGAGCCTGTCCCTTATGAACTTCGCCCACGGCGAAACCATCGACATGCTGCGTGATACCGTGCGCGCGTTCGCGCAGGACAAGATTGCGCCGCGCGCGGCCGCGATCGATGCGGAGAACAAATTCCCGCGCGACCTCTGGCCGGAGCTTGGCGCGCTCGGCCTTCACGGCATCACGGTTTCGGAAGAAGACGGCGGCGCCGGGCTCGGCTACCTCGCGCACGTCGTGGCGATGGAAGAGATCAGCCGCGCGTCAGCCTCCGTCGGCCTCAGCTACGGCGCGCATTCGAACCTCTGCATCAATCAGCTTAAGCGCTGGGGCACGGCGGAGCAGAAGGCGAAATACCTGCCCAAGCTGATTTCCGGCGAGCATGTCGGCAGCCTTGCCATGTCCGAGCCGGGATCCGGGTCCGACGTCGTTTCGATGCGCCTGAAGGCGGAGCGCAAGAACGACTGCTATGTGCTGAACGGCAACAAGATGTGGATCACCAACGGGCCGGAGGCGGACACGCTGATCGTCTATGCCAAGACCGACATGGACGCAGGCCCGCGCGGCATCACGGCCTTCCTGATCGAGCGCGGCTTCAAGGGCTTTTCGACGGCGCAGAAGCTCGACAAGCTCGGCATGCGCGGTTCCGACACGTGCGAACTGGTGTTCGAGGATTGCGAGGTTCCCTACGAAAACGTGCTCGGCGCGGAGGGCAAGGGCGTCAACGTGCTGATGTCCGGCCTCGACTACGAGCGCGTCGTGCTCTCGGGCGGTCCTCTCGGCATCATGGCGGCGTGCATGGACGTGACCGTGCCCTATGTGCACGAACGCAAACAGTTCGGGCAGGCGATCGGCACCTTCCAGCTGATGCAGGGCAAACTTGCCGACATGTACGTGACGTTCTCGACGGCGCGCGCCTATGTCTATGCGGTCGCGCAGGCGTGCGATCGGGGCGAGACGACGCGCAAGGACGCGGCGGGCTGCATCCTCTATTCCGCCGAGAAGGCGACATGGATGGCGCTGGAAGCGATTCAGGCGCTTGGCGGCAACGGCTATATCAACGAATATCCGACCGGACGCCTGCTGCGCGACGCCAAGCTCTACGAGATCGGCGCGGGCACGAGCGAAATCCGCCGTTACCTCATCGGCCGCGAGCTGTTCGAGGAAACCGCCTGACCTGAAAGGACCGCCCATGCGCCGACTGCTGCCTCTTCTCCTGATGATGATCGCGGCACCGGCGCTGGCGGCAACGCCCGAAGAGCGACTGGCGGCGGCGGGGCACAGCCTGCCCGCCGCGCCCAAGCCTGCGGCGACCTATGTGACGTCAGTCGAAACCGGAAACCTGCTGTTCCTCTCCGGCCATATCGACTGCATCGGCGGCGGCAAGCGCGGCAAGGTCGGCGCCGATGTTACGCTGGAAGAGGGCAAGGCGGAGGCACAGCGTGTCGGGCTCTGCATGCTTTCCACAATCAGGACGGCGCTCGGCGGCGACCTGTCGCGCGTGAAGCGCTTCGTGCGCATTCTCGGCATGGTGAACAGCGCCCCGGATTTCACGGCGCAGCCCCAGGTCATCAACGGCTTTTCGGAACTGATGAAGACGGCGTTCGGCGACGCCGGGCTCGGCGCGCGCTCGGCGGTGGGCGTCGCCTCGCTGCCTGCGGGCTATGCGGTCGAGATCGAGGCGACGATCGAAATCGCGCGCTGATGCGCATTCTCGGCGCGGTTCTGGCGGGCGGCGAAAGCCGCCGCTTCGGCAGCGACAAGGCCGAGGCCCTGCTCGACGGCAAGCGCCTGATCGACCACGCCGCCGCGAGCATCGCGCCCTTTTGCGAAACCGTTGTGATTGCGGGCCGCACCGGCGGCGTGCCGGACCGCCCTGCCCCCGGCCTCGGGCCGCTCGGCGGGCTGTGCGGGGCGCTTGCTTACGGCGCGGAACAAGGCTTCGAGGCGGTACTGACGACGGCGTGCGATGTGCCGGAGCTGCCGGAAGCGCTGATGCGCGTGCTCATTGCTGCGCCCCCCGCTGTGATCGAGAGCCTGCCGGTCGTCGGTGTGTGGCCGACCTCGCTCGGGGTTCGGCTTGCGGCGTATCTGGAGAGCGGAGCGCCGCGCGCCATGCGGGCGTGGTGTGAAACGGCCGGCGCGCAGATGGTGGCGTGGCCGCAGGCGATCCGGAACATCAACCGGCTCGAGGACATGGCCCAACCCGCCCGTCTCCCCGGCGCAGGCCGGGGCCCATAGGCTGGTGCAAGACACGGAAACATGTCGGAAGATCGTGCGATCGGATGCGTCGTATGGGGAGCCGGGGTGACGGGCGGGGCGATCAGGCCCCCGGCGGGTCCGCGATCATTGCGGTGAAGCTGCATTCCGCCGCCACCTTGCCGCCGACGATGCTGGCGACGCCGTTGAACTTGCAGACCCTTGAGCGGCGCTGCACGAATTCGACATCGAGGTTCAGCAGGCAGCCCGGCTCGACCGGCTGACGGAACTTGGCGTTTTCGATCACCATGAAATAGACGAGCTTGCCGAGCGCCTCGTCGCCGAGCGATTTGATCGCCAGAACGCCCGCAGTCTGCGCGAGCGCCTCGACGATCAGCACGCCGGGCATGATCGGACGCTGCGGAAAATGGCCCTGGAAGAACGGTTCGTTGATCGTGACCGCCTTGATGCCGCGCGCGCGTTTATCGGGCACGAAATCGACCACGCGGTCGACGAGCAGCATGGGAAAACGGTGTGGGAGCAGTGCCATCACTGCTCCCACCTCCATCGCGTCGAAGTTCTCGGACAAGCCCTTGGCCGTTACTTCTGGGCCGGAGCGGCCGGCGGGTTCACGTTGACGCGGGGCAGCGCGGAGTTGAGGCGCGTCATCACCTCGTTCGTCACGTCGAGCGACTGCGCCGTGGCGAGCGTGACCTCGCGGTCGAGCGCAACGCTTGCGCCCTTCTCGCGCATCACGGCCGTGATGATCGGGTTCACGGCTTCAAGGATCTGCTGGCGCACATACTGCACGGAGCGGCCGTAATCCTGTTCCCTGCCGCGCACTTCGTTCTCGGCGGTGACCTGGCGCTGCTGAAGCTCCTTGGCCTTGGCCTGGAACGCTTCCTTCGCCATCGAGGGCTGCGCCTTCTGCAGGCTCTCATATTCGCCGCGGAACTGGTCGCCCAGCGTCTTGGCGCGCGCCTGTACGCCTTCGAATTTCGCCTTGAGCTGCGGTTCGGCGCTCTTCGAAGCTGCGGATTCCGCAGCGATGCGGCTCATATCGACAACGATGATCGACGGAGCGGTCTGCGCCAGGGCAACGGTCGGCGCCGTGAAGGCAAGAGCGCCGGCGATCGCGGCGCGTGTAAGCATTTTCATCAGAATTGGGTCCCTACGTTGAATTGGAACAATTTGGTGTCGTCACCTTCCTGTTTGACGAGCGCCTTGGCGATATCGATCCGGAACGGACCGAACGGAGAGTTCCAGTTGATGCCGAAGCCTACGGCAACACGCGGCTTCCATGTATCGCCGTAGTAGAACTCTTTGAAGCCGGGTGCAAATTCCGGATCACCATTGGCGTCAACGCCGCCGGTCGAAATTTGCCGAATGTCCTGCAGGTCGGTCGCGGGGTTGAAATCGGTGTGCCAGAGCGCGCCCACATCGACGAAAACCGAGGGACGCAGGCCCATTTCCGCAGCGCCCGCGCTCAGCGGAATCTGCACTTCTGCGCGAACCTGATAGTAGGTCTCGCCGCCGATCGAGTCATCCTGCCTCTGGTTGCTTTCCGAGCTCAGGATGTAATCCAGCGGATCCGGCGAGTTCGTCGGGTTCGTGTAGGACTGACGGATAACGCGCGGGCCGACGCCTCGAATGTCGAAGCCGCGCATGCGCGGTTCGCCGAGGAAGAAGCGGTCGGTCAGGCGGATGTTGTCGCCGCCCCAGCCGAAAATCTGCCCCGCTTCGAGCCCGAGGTTGAAAATGAAGCCGCTGCCGAACAGGCGCCAGTATTTGTCGGCGTTGAGGCGCGAGCGCACGTACTGCACACTGCCGCCGACGCCGGCGATATCCTGGCTGATCATGAAGCGGTGGCCACGGCTCGGCCGGATGGCGTTGTCGCGCGTGTCGTAGGCGATCGAATAGCCGATCGACGAGGTGGTGCGCTTGCCGACTGCGTCGCAGAGGAAACGGCCCGCGCGCAGCGGATCGCAGATGCCGTTCGTGTAGAACGTGCTCTCGTCGAGCGACACGTCGTCGTAGCTGAGGCCGTAGCGGAACGAGGCCGACCAGAACTCCGTGATCGGAAAGCCGGTGCGGATCTGGAAGCCGGTCGTCGACTGTTCGTAGGTGGTGTCGCGGTCGCCGTTGCCGAGGAAGCGGAAGCTGTTGTAATCGCGCCGGAAGATGTCGCCGCCGAGCGCGAGATTGCGCCCGAACAGGTACGGCTCGGTGAAGCCGATTTCCGCCGACTGCGAATATTTGGACCAGTTGACCGAGGCGCGCAGTTCCTGGCCCATGCCGCGGAAGTTGCGCTGCCGGATCGACAGGTTGACGAGGAAGTTCTCGAGGCTCGAATAGCCCGCCGAGACCTGAAGCTCGCCCGTCGCCTGCTCCTCGAGATTGGCTTCGAGGATCACCTTGTCCGGCCCCGAGCCCTGCTTTTGCTGGATTTCGAGGTTTTCCTGGAAGTAGCCGAGGCTCTGGATGCGGTCGCGCGAGCGCTTCACGCGGAAGCTGTTGAAGGCGTCGCCCTCCGCGAGGCGGAACTCGCGGCGGATCACGTGGTCCTTGGTGATGGTGTTGCCGTTGATCTCGACCCGCTCCACGTAAACGCGCGGCGTTTCGTTGATGACGAACGTCACCCCCATCTCGCGCTTTTCCTTGTCGCGATTGAAGCGGGGGTTGATGTCGGCAAACGCATAGCCGAGGAGCCCGACCGATTCCGACAGGTTCGTGACCGTGTCCTCGATCTCCTTGGCGTTGTACCAGTCGCCCTGCTTCATCGGAAGCATGCGCTTGAAATTCTCTTCCTTGATGTCGCGAATCTGGCTTTCCAGATCGACCTCGCCGAACTTGTAGCGCTCGCCTTCGTCCACCACGTAGGTGATGAGGAAGTCCTTGCGGTCCGGCGTCAGCTCGGCGACCGACGAGACCACACGGAAATCCGCATAGCCCTGCGTCAGGTAGAATTGCCGCAGCTTCTGCTGGTCGAAGGCCGAGCGGTCGGGATCATACGTGTCGTTCGACGTGAAGAACTTGTACCACTTGGCTTCCTTGGTGGCCATTTCGCCGCGCAGCTCGCCGTCTGAAAACTTCGTGTTGCCCACGATGTTGATGCGGCGGACCTTCGACTTCGGCCCCTCCTCGATCTCGAACACCACATCGACGCGGTTCTGATCGAGCTGGACGATCTTCGGATCCACGGCAGCGGCGAAGCGGCCCTGGCGCCGGTACAGCTCCAGAATACGCGCCACGTCGGCGCGCGCCTTGGTGCGGGTGAAGATCTGGCGCGGAGAGAGCTTGATCTCGTCCTTGAACTTGTCGTCTTTCAGGCGCTTGTTGCCTTCAAGCACGATGCGGTTGACCACGGGGTTCTCGCGAACATCGACGATCAGCTCGCCCTCGCGGTCGCGGATCGTGACGTCGGCGAACAGTTCGGTCGCGTAAAGATCCTTCAGCGCGCGGTCGAGTCGGTTGCGGTCGTAGGTGTCGCCCGCCGTCAGGCCCACGTAGGAGCGCACCGTCTCGGGCTCCAGACGCTCAGCACCGCGGATCGTGATCGAACGCACCGTCCCGGACTGCTCCGCCATCGCGGCAGGCGCCGCCGCGGGCGCAGCTTCCGGCGTCGCAACGGGCGAAGGCTGCGCGTCCTGCGCAAGCGCGGGCAGCGACAGGCCGAGCGCACTGCCGACAAGCAGCGCAGCGGCCCAGTTACGATGCATGGCAGCCGGCGTCAGCGTCTGTTGGCCCACAAGTACCCCACTCTCGTTCAAAACTTATGACCGCATCTCAGCCGATCAGCCCGGCGACATGCTTGAACACGCCAAAAGATGCAAGGTCGTTCCAGGTTACGATCAGCATGAAGGAGATGAGAAGTGCAAAGCCGGTCATGAACGCCCACTCCTGTACACGCGGCGGAATCGGCTTCCGGCGCACGGCTTCCGCTGCGTAGATCGCCAGATGCCCGCCGTCCAGCATCGGAATCGGCAGCAGGTTGATGAACCCCAGGTTGATCGAGACCAGCGCCATCAGGTTCACGAAGGCCTCTATGCCCATCGTGCCCGCCTGCCCCGAAACCTCGGCGATCTTCAGCGGCCCGCCGAGTTCCTTCACCGATCGCCGGCCGGTGATGATCTGGGCGAGGCCTTCAACCATCATGCCGGTGGTGTCGAAAACGGCCTGCGTGCCGTAGACGAGCGATTCCACCGGCCCGCGCTCGACGACGCTGCGCTGATCGCCGATCAGGCCGATGCGCGGGATTTTGAAAGTTTTGCCGAAGCGATCCTGTTCCTCGATGATATCGGGCGTCAAAACGATGCTGCGCACCGCGCCGTCGCGTTCGAAATCGACCGAGACGGGCGTGCCGGGATTTATCATCACGACACCGACGATGTCCTCGAAGCGCTCGATGCGCTTGCCGTCCACGTTCAGAATGCGGTCGCCGGGCGCGAGTCCCGCGCGATCCGCCGCCGACTCCGTCACGATGTTGGAAATCACGGGCGACGTATAGCTCTGGCCGTAGATCGCGATGAACGCCGAAAAGATCAGGATCGCCGCCGCAAAGTTCACGAATGGCCCGGCCGCGACGATGATCGCGCGCTGCCAGAGCGGCTTGAACGCGAAGAGGAACGGCTTCTGCTCCGGATCGACGCGCGCGGCCTCCGCAGGCATGCTCGCGGCGTTGGCGTCGCCGGTGAATTTCACGTAGCCGCCGAGCGGCAGCCAGCCGACCTTCCAGCGTTCGCCGCGCCGGTTCGTCCAGCCGAAGATTTCGCGCCCGAAGCCAATCGAGAAGCTGTCCACCGATGTGTTGAACATGCGCCCGGCGAGGTAGTGGCCCATCTCGTGAATGAACACGAGCGGGCTGATCATGGCCACGAACATCAGGATCGTGAAAAGCAGCCCCGGGGACGGCAAAATTTCCATCAGTGCGCGCGACCTTTTATATGCATCTCGCCGACACGCCGGGCTTCCCTGTCGCAGGCCAGCACGTCCTCGAGTGATTCGACGGCGTAACCGCCGACGGCGTCCATCGTTTGCTCCACAATCACGGCAATATCGAGGAAGCCGAGTCGGCCGTCCAGAAATGCCGCAACCGCCACTTCGTTGGCGGCGTTTAACACGGTGGGAGATGAACCGCCGCTGACGAGCGCCGCGCGCGCAAGGCGAAGTGCGGGAAAACGCTCCGGATCGGGCGCCTCGAAATCGAGTCTGGCAACTTTGGCAAGATCGAGCTTAGCGCACGGCGTCGCCATCCGATCCGGCCACGAGAGCGCATAAGCGATCGGAATCCGCATATCGGGTGCCCCGAGCTGGGCCAGCATCGAGCCGTCGACATATTCCACGAAGCTGTGAACCACCGATTGCGGGTGTACGATAACGTCCAGCTGTCTCTCCTCCACGGGGAACAGGTGATACGCCTCTATCAGTTCCAATCCCTTGTTCATCAGCGTGGCGGAATCGACGGAAATCTTGGCGCCCATCGACCAGACGGGGTGCGCGACAGCCTGCGAGGGCGTCACGGCGGCCATTTCGGCAAGGCTGCGCGAACGAAACGGCCCGCCGCTCGCCGTCAGGATGATGCGCGCGATGCGCTCGGGATTATCGAAATCGAACACCTGGTGGATGGCGTTGTGCTCGGAATCGACGGGCAGCAGATGCGCGCCGCTCAGCTTCGCGCGCGCATTCACCAGTTCGCCCGCGCAAACGAGCGTTTCCTTGTTGGCGAACGCCACGCAGGCGCCGCGCTCCACGGCGCGCAGCGTGGGCGGAAGGCCGGCGGCGCCGACGATCGCCGCCATCACGATATCGCTCGGCACATCGGCGGCGTCCGCAAGCGCCTTCGCCCCCGCCGCTGTCTCTATGCCCGATCCTGCGAGCGCATCCTTCAGGTCGCCGTAAGCCGCCTCGTCTGCGACGACCGCGATACGGGCACCCAGACGGCGCGCTTCGGCGGCCAGACCGCGAACGTCCCGGTTCGCGGTCAGCACATCGACCGACCAGCGTTCCGGCTCCCGCGCGACGAGATCGATCGTCGAACGGCCCACGGAGCCGGTCGCGCCGAAAATACTGATCGACCGGGTCATCGTGTAAGGCCGATCGCAATCGCGACGAGCACGCTTACCGGCATCACGCCGTCCAGCCTGTCCATCACGCCGCCGTGACCGGGCAGGATATTGCCCGAATCCTTCACGCCCGCGCGGCGCTTCAGGTGGCTTTCAAAAAAATCGCCGACCTGCGCGGCGACAGCGAGCAAGGCACCGAGCGCTGCGGCGAAGACGGGGTTCAGATCGAGCCCGAACTGGCGCGCGAGCAGCCAGGCGGCAAGCGCCGCAGCGATCATGCCGCCGCCAAGCCCTGCCCATGTCTTGGATGGGCTGATGCGCGGCGCGATCTTCGGGCCGCCGATGGTGCGGCCCGAGAAATAGGCCGCGATATCGGTCGCCCAGACGATGACGAGAGTCCAGATCACAAGCTGCGCGCCGAGCGGCTCTGCGCGCAGCCAGACGAGCGCAATGCCCGGCAGCGCCGCGTAAAGCAGTCCCCACGCCGCGATGCTGGCCAGAAAGAACAGGACTGCTGCGGCAATGCCGACCAGCATCAGCGCATAAGCGGCATAATCAAGGTGCGTGAAGAGCACCGCGCCAGCCAGCGCGAACATGCCGACCATGCGAACCGCGCGGCCGACACGGTGCATGGCGCACCATTCAGCGTAGATGAGCAGAACCACGACGACCGCGAGCAGAGCGAAGGCGATGCCGCCAAGCCAGACCGCGCCGAGCGCGAGCGCGATCAGCGCGATGCCGACGAGGATGCGCGGGAGCAGATCGCCGTAGCGTGACCCCGGCGTCACGACCGGCTCAGAGCCCGCCATAGCGCCGTTCGCGCCCGCCGAATGCCTCGACGGCGCGTCTTAGCGACTGGCCGTCGAAATCGGGCCAGTACTGTTCCGTGAACACAAGCTCCGCATAAGCGGCCTGCCACATCAGGAAATTCGAAAGGCGCTGCTCGCCGGACGTCCGGATCACGAGATCGAGCAGCGGAAGGTCGGCAGTGTCGAGCCGCGCGGCGATGTCGGCGGGCATGACCTCATCGGGCGCCATTTTTCCGGCGGCGACATCGCGGCAGACGCTGCGCACCGCGCGCGCGATCTCGTCCTGCGAGCCGTAGTTGAGCGCGATGACGAGCCTGAGCCGCGTATTGCCCTCCGTGCGCACCTTCGCACCTTCAAGCAGCGCAAGGATATCCGGCGACAAACGGCTGTAATCACCGATAAAGCTGAGCCGCACGCCGTTTCGGTCAAGTTCCGCGATCTCGCTCAGCAGATACTGCTTGAGCAGGCCCATCAGGTAGCCGACCTCGTCCTCGGGACGTTTCCAGTTCTCGGAAGAAAAGGCGTAGAGCGTCAGCACCTCGATACCCAGATCGGGCGCCGCCTCGACGACCTTGCGAACCGCCTCGACACCGGACTTGTGCCCGGCGATGCGCGGCAGGCGGCGGGCTTTCGCCCAGCGCCCGTTGCCGTCCATGATGATGCCGACATGGCGCGGCCCTGCGGACTCCTGCCCGCTACCGGCACGCGCGGTTGGCGGTACGGCAGGTGTCACTGGCCGAGGATTTCCTTTTCCTTGGCGGCGCTGACGCTGTCGACGTCGGTGATGGCCTTGTCGGTCAGCTTCTGGACTTCGGCTTCGAAGCGCTTCTGCTCGTCCTGGCTGATGTCGCCCTTCTTCTCGGCAGCCTTCAGCGCGTCCATGCCGTCACGGCGGACATTGCGGACGGCGATCTTCGCCTTTTCGCCGTACTGCGAGGCCAGCTTCGCGAGTTCCTTGCGGCGCTCCTCGGTAAGGTCGGGGATCGGCAGGCGGAGCGTCTGGCCGTCGACGATCGGGTTGAGGCCGAGCCCGGCGGAGCGGATCGCCTTTTCGACCGGCTGGACGTTGCTGCGGTCCCAAACCTGCACGGCAAGCATGCGGGCATCGGGCGCGGTCACCGTTGCGACCTGGTTCAGCGGCATGTGCGCGCCGTAAACCTCGACATTCACCGGATCGAGCAGCGATGTGGAGGCGCGGCCCGTGCGAAGACCGCCAAGGTCACTCTTCAGCGCTTCGATCGCGCCCGTCATACGCCGTTCGATGTCAGCCTTGTCGTAGCTCATGGTCGGTTCCCTCGAATGCTATTGATTGCGCACGATCGTCGAGACGCCCTCACCCGCAAGAACCCGCGCGAGATTGCCGTGTTCCCGGATATTGAAGACAACGATCGGAATGTCGTTCTCGCGGCAGAGCGCCACCGCCGAAGCGTCCATCACCTTCAGATTGTCGGCGAGCACCTTGTCGTAGCCCAGGGACTCGTAACGCGTCGCGCTTTTGTCCTTCTTCGGGTCGGCGTTGTAGACGCCGTCGACGCTGGTGCCCTTGAACAGCGCGTCGCACTGCATCTCTGCGGCGCGGAGCGCGGCAGCGGTGTCGGTCGTGAAGAACGGATTGCCCGTGCCCGCCGCGAAGATGACGATGCGGCCCTTTTCCATGTGCCGCTCGGCGCGGCGGCGGATGTAGGGTTCGCAAACGCTCGACATCGGGATCGCGGATTGCACGCGCGTATCGACGCCGAGGCGTTCCAGGCTGTTCTGCACGGCGAGCGCGTTCATCACCGTCGCGAGCATGCCCATGTAGTCGGCGCTGGCGCGGTCGAAGCCCTGCTCGGCTGCCGCGAGGCCCCGGAAGATGTTGCCGCCGCCCACGACGAGGCAAAGCTCGAAGCCGGCCTCCTTCGCGATGCGGATTTCATCGGCGACGCGCGTGACGGTGGCGGTGTCGATGCCGAACGTCTGGTCGCCCATCAGCGCCTCGCCCGACAATTTTAGAAGAATGCGCTTGAACGGCTTCGATGACATGATTTTCGTCGCGCCTCCCGATACGCGGGGCGCACCTTAGTTGGCCGGCGGGGGGCGGACAAGCGCCCGCCGCCCCGCTTCCGGCTGAAATTTTAACGACCGACGGCGGCGGCGACCTCAGCCGCGAAATCGGTCTCTTCCTTCTCGATGCCTTCGCCGAGCTGGAAGCGCACGAACTCGGCAACCTTCACGGGCGTGCCGAGGTCTTTCGCCGCTTTGGCGACCACGTCGGACACCTTGCTCTTGCCGTCGATCACGAAGATCTGGCCGAGCAGAGTCGATTCGGCGAGGAACTTGCGGACGCCGCCTTCCACCATCTTTTCGACGATGTCGGCGGGCTTGCCCGACTGCGCGGCCTTCTCGCGGGCGATCGAGCGCTCGCGCTCGACCACGGCGGGATCGACGCCCGTTTCATCGAGCGCCAGCGGGTTCGCGGCGGCGATGTGCATGGCGAGCTGCTTGCCGAGCGCTTCGAGCTGGGCGGCGTCGCCCGTCGATTCGATCGCGACGAGCACGCCGATCTTGCCGAGGCCGGGGGCTGCGGCGTTGTGGACGTAGGACGACACGACGCCCGACGCGACCGAGACCTGCGCGATGCGGCGCAGCGACTGGTTCTCGCCGATCTTTGCAATGTTGTCGGTGAGCGCTTCGGAAACGAGCTTGCCGGCGGCAGTGGCCTGCGCGCCGAGGGCGGCAACTTCGGTGGTGCCGCTTGCAAGCGCAAGGGCGGTCACTTCGCGCACGAAGCCCTGGAAGATATCGTTCTTCGCGACGAAATCGGTTTCCGAGTTCACCTCGACCGCCGTGCCCTTCGTGCCGCTGGTGGCGACGCCGACGAGGCCTTCGGCGGCCGTGCGGCCCGCCTTCTTGGCGGCGGTGGCGAGGCCCTTGGCGCGCAGCCAATCGACCGCGGCTTCGAAATCGCCGCCGGTTTCGATGAGCGCCTTCTTGCTGTCCATCATGCCGGCGCCGGTGCTCTCGCGCAGATCCTTCACAAGCTGTGCCGTGATCTCGGCCATATGCTTAATCCCTTCTGTCTTTGAATGAGGCGGGGCGGCTGCCCGTTACGGCGCCGCCCCTTCCGTTTTATGACACACCGCGAAAAACGCGGCGTGCGGGAGGTCAGGCGGCGACTTCGGCCTGCGGCTCGGCCGCTGCGCCGAGGTCCGCGCCCAGATCGCGCTGACGGTTCTGATTGCCGCCGAGCACCGCATCCGCGATCGCATCGCAGTAGAGGCGAATGGCGCGCGAGGCGTCATCGTTGCCCGGGATCGGGAAGGCGATGCCCGAAGGATCGCTGTTCGTGTCGAGGATGGCGATCACCGGGATGCCGAGCACGTTGGCTTCCTTGACGGCGAGGTCTTCCTTGTTCGTATCGATCACGAACATGACGTCGGGCAGGCCGCCCATGTCGCGGATACCGCCGAGCGAGGCTTCGAACTTGTCGCGCTCGCGCGTCATCTTCAGCACTTCCTTCTTGGTGAGGCCGTGCGTGTCACCGGCAAGCTGCTCTTCGAGCTGCTTGAACTTGCGGATCGACTGCGAGATCGTCTTCCAGTTGGTGAGCATGCCGCCCAGCCAGCGGTGGTTCACGAAATGCTGGCGCGAACGGCGCGCGGCCTCCGCGATCGGATCCTGCGCCTGGCGCTTGGTGCCGACGAACAGCACCTTGCCGCCCGCCGCAACCGTGGCACGAACGAATTCGAGCGCACGCGCGAACTGCGGTACGGACTGCGACAGATCGATGATGTGAACGCCGTTGCGGTCACCGAAGATGTAAGGTTTCATCTTCGGGTTCCAGCGGTGCGTCTGGTGACCAAAGTGGGCGCCGGCTTCCAAAAGCTGCGCCATCGTGACGACGGGTGCCGCCATAATCGTTTCTCCTTCCGGTTTTACCTCGATGCAGGAGGAAGGCAGCAGGCTGCCCACCGGATATGTTCCCGCATCTGTGGAATGCCGCGCCCTTAACGCCGCGCGGCGGCAAAAGCAAGAGGCAGCCCGTGCACGGCGAGCGCGGCATTGTAGTAGTGCGGATCGGCGGTCACCTCGCGGCCGAGCCAATCCGGGCGGATAACGGCCTCGTCCTCGCGCTCCAGCTCGCATTCGGCGATCACGAGGCCGGAGAGTTCGCCTTCGAAAACGTCGACCTCCCAAAGCCGGTCGCCTGCCATGACGTCATATCGGCGCTTGGCGAGAAGACGCCCGCTGCGCAGCGCAATCAGCCCGCGCGCGTCTTCGAGCGGAACCTCATATTCGAACTCGTCGCGGGACAGGCCTGAAACGCGGCCCTTGATGGTGAGCCTGCCGCTGTTTTCGTCGATGATGCGGACGCGCACCGAGGCATGCTCGCCGCGCGCGATATAGGCCTGCGCCATCGCCCGGCTGCGCACGACGCCCGCGCGCCAGCCGTCGCCCGCCACGAGGAACTTGCGCTCGATCTCGCGGCCCATCAGGCGGCCTCGCGCCAGCCGTTCCACGCGCGTTCCCAGCGGCGGAGGCGCGATGTGCAGGGCTCCTCGAACAGCACGGCGCCGAGCTTCAGCGCTTCCTGTTCCAGTGCGCGGCGCCGTTCGATCGCCGCCTTTTCCAGCTGCCGCAGCGGCTTTTCCCGGCGGCGCTGAAGCCGTGCCTCCAGCGCGCAGAGATCGTGCTGCTCACCCAGAAGCGTCCCGAGCCGGCCCAGCATTTCGCCGCGCGCGGCAAGGCCCGGATCGCTTTCGTTCAGCAGCCGCACCTGAAAACCGTGATCCTTGATGTGCTTGCGCCATTCGTGGAACGTCTCGATGTCGCCGCCCCCCGCCTCCGCCATCAGCGCCACCGCTTTTTTGCAGGTGCGCCGAAGCCCCTTGCGCAGCGCGCCGAAGCCCTCGCGTTCGATCCGCCAGCCTGCCGACGCCTTGCGCAGCGCGATCAGCCTCTTGCGGGTATCTTCGAGCACGGCGCCGCGCACGCGCGCCGCTGAGGTCTGCGCTTCGGCCTCAAGTTCCGCCCGGAACGCTGCGATCGCCTTGCCGCCATCGGGCGCGATGTCGTTGAAGGTCGCGAGCAGCACCTGCGCCTCGCGCACCTCCGCCAGCCGCCCGGCAAGCGTGCGAAGCGCGCCGTTCGCGTCCGCATAGCAGGGAAAGCCTGCACGCAGCAGCCGCAGAAGCGCGCGGATACGCTTGGTCGCGGTTCGGACGCCGTGGACGCTGCGTTCAAGATCAGCGTCCGCCGATGCAAGCGCCGCGAGCGCGCCTTCAAGCTGTTCCGCCGCGATCCGCCGCAGCGCCGCCTCGACGTTCGCATCGCCGGACGTGAAACGATAGGCCATAGATCGATGCCGCTCCGCCTGGTTTCAGCAGGCTGCTATAGGCGCTCGGCGCACAAAAAAAAACGGCGGACGCAAACTCAATGCGTTCCGCCGTCAGTTTCTCGGTGTGGGCCAGCTCAGGCAATCGACCCAGACCGAAAGCTGCGGGGCCTGTCCATACAGACATCCTCGCGCTGCCGATCCTGCCGCAGCAAAGCCGGTGCCAACATATTCAATCGTTTGAAATCAACAGCTTGCCGGTGACGTCACATTCAGGCACCTGTGCCGCCTGCCCTGTTTCGGGACAGTCAGTGCAGCCGGCCCGCCGCCACCCACCAGTCCGGGTACGCCGCTGCAATCGCGGCGCGCGCGGCCTGCGCATCCGAAGGCAAGTCGAAGAGGGCAAAGCACGTCGCGCCGGAACCGGACATGCGCGAAAGCGAGGCGCCGAAACCGTCCAGAGCACCCAGAACCGTGCCGATCGCCGGGCAAAGCGACACCGCGGCAGCTTCCAGATCGTTGCGGCCTGCCTGTGCCGCGGCGAGCGGCGGCCCCTCGGCGAGCGGTCCCCGGTCGATGCCGTCCCACGCCGCGAACACCGCCCCGGTTGCGAGCGGGAGGCCAGGATTGACGAGCAGCACCGATTTGCCGCGCAGATCGTCGTCCGCGAGCGCGCGAAGCCGTTCCCCCGCGCCGTCGCCGCGCTGGGTTCGGCTGCCGACGCAGGCGGGCACGTCCGCGCCGAGCGTGGCGGCGATCGCGCGCAGCGCGGTTTCGTCCGCGCCGATGTTCCAGAAACGGTTCAGCAGCCGCAGCGCCGCCGCCGCATCCGCCGATCCGCCGCCGATGCCGGAGGCGACCGGCAGGCGCTTGTCGAGCGCAAGCGCCGCGCCCGCTTTGATCCCGCAGGCTTCGGCAAGGGCGGCGGCAGCGCGCAGCACCAGATTGCCGCCGTCCACCGGCAGGCCGGCACCGAACCGCCCGGCGATCGTCAGCGTGACGTCATCGGCAGCGCGAACGGCGAGCCCGTCGCCGAAATCCGCGAACGCGAAGATCGTTTCGATGTCGTGGTAGCCGTCCGCGCGGCGGCGGCGCACGTGGAGCGCGAGGTTGATCTTCGCCCAGCCGGTCTCGGCGGCCGTGTCGCCGGTCACTTCTTCGCCGTATCCTTCAGCGCAAGATCGAGCCCGTAGTCGTACTTGGCTTCCAGCGTTTCGATCCGCTCGGGCGTCGGCCCGGCGTCGAGCGCGGCCTTCCAGCGGTGGCGCGCCTCGATGCGGCGTCCCACCATCCAGTAGGCGTCCCCCAGATGCTCGGTGATGACGGGATCGTCCGCGACAGCGGCCACCGCCTGCTCCAGCGTCGCGGCGGCGGCGGCGTATTCGCCCGCCTGATACTGCGCCCAGCCGAGCGAATCGGTGATGTAGCCGTCCTCCGGCGCGAGCGCGTGCGCCTTTTCGATCAGCATGCGCGCCTCGGGCGTGGAAAGCCCGCGATCGAGCAGGGCATAGCCGAGATAGTTGAGCAGCGTCGCGTCGCCCGGCTGCAGGCGGACCGCTTCGCGCAGCGCGGCTTCCGCTTCGGGCCACATCCCGCCCTGCTCCAGCGCGGAGCCCTTCAGGAAATGCAGCCGCCAGACGATCGCCGGATCGGCGGGGCCGATCGCGAGCGCCTTGTCGTAAGCCGCTGCGGCTTCAGGAAAGCGCTTCGCCGATTGCAGCGCATCGCCGTAGCGCGCCATGTCCTCGGCGCTGGCGTCCGGGGCGTTTGCGGCGTTTTCCAGCAGCTGCATCGCTTCGGGCTCGCGGTCGAGGCGCGTGAGGATCGCCGCCTCCTGCCCCCGCGCCAGCGCTTTCTCTTCATCGCCGCCCGGCACCTTGCGAACCGCATCGAGCGCCGCTTCGTAACGCTCTGATGTGGCAAGCAATTCCGATGTCAGAAACCAGCCCGACGCCTGCTCGGGCGCCAGCATCGTCGCGATGCGCGCCAGCGTGAGCGCGACAGGGATCGGCCGCTCGCGCGACAGGTCCGCCGCCATGCGCAGCGCGAGTAGCGCGACGCCTTCACGGGCATTCGCGGGGATGCCAAGGATGGGCGTGCCTGCGGCAAGCGCGGCTTTCGCGGCCTCGACATCGGTATGCGCCGCCGATGCGCTCAGCCGCTTCAGCGCCTCTTCGGGCTGCTTTTCGGCTTGCAGCGCGCGCGCCGACGCAATCCGCATGCGGATGTTGCGGCCGCCGTCTTCCTTTGAAAGCTCATCATAAATTTCAGCAGCTTCCGCATATTTCCTTGCGTTGAACAGCAGGTGAGCGCGATGCTCCAGCACATAGGTTCGCGCAAAGCCGTCCAGCTGTTCGGGGGCGAGCTTGCGGAGACCTTCGGTGGTCTTGCCCCGCGCCTGCGCGATCCAGGCGTCGATGATCGGCACGATGAAGCTGCCGAACCCCGCATCGGTAAGCCGCGCCGTGGCTTCGCGGGCGTCGTTCCATTTGCGCGCCTTGATGGCGTCTGCAACGAGCAGCAGCGTGACGCCGCTGTCGAAACGGTCCTGCCGGGCCAGCCGCTCGCCGACGCTTACGGCAAGCGCCTCGTCGCCCGCCGCGATGGCCAGATCGAATGTCTGGCGCAGCAGCTGCGGATCGTCGGGCGCATAGGTGAGCGCGCCTGCGAAATACTCCGCCGCGCGGCCCAGCTCGCCGTTCGCCAGCGCAAGATGGCCCTGCACGTAGCTGCCGTAATCCGCCTCCCGCGTCGACATCATCGTCGCGTGCGCCGCAGGCGCGGCGAGCGATGCGAGAAGGAAGGCTACGGCTGCACGCATGGGAACCTCGCTACATGTTGGGATAATTGGGCCCGCCGCCGCCTTCGGGCGTCACCCAGTTGATGTTCTGCGTCGGATCCTTGATGTCGCACGTCTTGCAGTGGACGCAGTTCTGCGCGTTGATCTGGAAGCGCGGATTGCCCTCTTCCTCGCCGATCACCTCGTAAACGCCCGCCGGGCAATACCGCTGCGCGGGTTCGTCGTAGAGCGGCAGATTGTACGCGATCGGGATCGACGGGTCTTTCAGCTGCAGGTGGACGGGCTGGTCTTCCTCGTGGTTCGTGTTCGAAAGGAACACGGATGAAAGACGGTCGAAGGTCAGCACGCCGTCGGGCTTGGGATAATCCGGCTTCTTGCAGTGCTCCTTGCGCCAGAGCTGCTCGTTATCCCGGTGGTGCTTCATCGTGAACGGCAGGCGGATGCCGTACTGTTCGAACCACATGCTGGCGCCCGCAAGCATCGTTCCCACGAAATTGCCGAATTTTTCAACCAGCGGGAGCGTGTTGCGGACGATGAAGAGTTCCTTCTTCACCCAGCTTTCGTCGTAAGCGGCGGTGTAGGCCGAAAGCTCGTCGTTCGCGCGGCCTGCAGTCACCGCCTCGAAGGCCGCGTCCGCCGCCATGATGCCGGTCTTGATCGCGGTGTGCGACCCCTTGATGCGCGGCACGTTGACGAAACCCGCCGCGCAGCCGACGAGCGCGCCGCCGGGAAACACCAGCTTCGGCACGGACTGATAGCCGCCGTCGTTGATGGCGCGCGCGCCGTAGGACACGCGGCGTGCGCCTTTCAGCATTTTCGCGATCTGCGGGTGCGTTTTCCAGCGCTGCATTTCGTGGAACGGCGAGAGATGCGGGTTGCGGTAGTTCAGCCACGTGACGAAGCCGAGCGCGATCTGGTTGTTCGCCTGATGGTAGATGAAGCCGCCGCCGTTCGCATCGTCGAGCGGCCAGCCCTGCGTGTGGATGACCGTGCCTTCGTCGTGGTTGTCCGGGTCGACATCCCACAGTTCTTTTATACCAAGTCCATAGACTTGCGGCTCGCTGTTCGCATCGAGCGCGAAGCGTTTTTTCAGCTGCTTGGTCAGGTTGCCGCGCACGCCTTCGGCAAAGAAGGTGTATTTGGCATGGAGTTCAAGGCCGGGCTG
This sequence comes from Sphingosinicella soli, assembly GCF_014199685.1. Lineage (GTDB taxonomy): Bacteria > Pseudomonadota > Alphaproteobacteria > Sphingomonadales > Sphingomonadaceae > Sphingosinicella > Sphingosinicella soli. Next base: position 187,280 of record NZ_JACHNZ010000001.1, read on the forward strand.
ATACGACGGCTTGCGGCTGCCGTCGCGCGCGACGCCGAAGTCGCCGGTGGCGACGCCGCGCACTGCACCGTTCTCGTCGAACAGCACTTCCGCAGCGGGGAATCCGGGGAAAATCTCGACTCCGAGCGCTTCGGCCTGAGACGCAAGCCAGCGGCAGAGGTTGCCGAGGCTGCCGGTGTAGCAGCCGTCATTGTCCATGAACGGCGGCAGCAGAATATGCGGAAACTCGAACTTCCGGGTCTTGGTCAGGATCCAGTGGTGGTTGGACGACACCTCGACCGTCATCGGATGCCCGTCCATCTCGCGCCAGTCGGGTAGCAGCTCATCGAGGCCGCGCGGATCGAACACCGCGCCCGAAAGGATATGCGCGCCGATCTCGGAGCCCTTTTCGAGCACGCAGACCGAAATCTCCTGTCCGGCAGTCTGCGCGCGCTGTTTCAGCCGTATTGCCGACGCGAGACCTGCCGGTCCGCCGCCGACGATGACGACATCATAGGCCATCGATTCGCGTTCGCTCATGGCTTCCTTCCCTTTCCCCCGTTTGCAACTCTAGCCGTGCGCCTTATTGCAGACGACACAATAATGGTTTTGGCGGGTTTGATAGGTCGCGAGGCCTGCCTTGGCCAGAGCGTATTGAAGAGTTGAGGAAGATGCGAGTGCTGGACGGCAACGAGCGCGATGAACTCCTCGCCACTCTCGGCTGGTGGGTCGAGGCGGGCGTGGACACGCTCGTCGATGCCGCCCCGCGCGACTGGCGCGCACCCCCGCCCCGCGCCGCGACGCGGGAGATTCCGGCAGCGGCGCCGGAGCCTGAGCTTGTGCTGCGCAAGGCAGCGGCAGGCCCGGTGACCGTTGCAGCCACGACACTCGCCGAGCTTCGCCACGCCGTGGAGGTGTTCGACGGCTGCCCGCTGCGCACGGGCAATGTCAGCACCGTGTTCGCGGACGGCAATCCCGAAGCCGATCTGATGCTGATCGGAGAGGCCCCCGGCGCGCAGGAAGACCGCATGGGCCTGCCTTTCGTAGGCCCTGCGGGTCAGCTTCTCGACCGGATGCTCGCCGCGATCGGCCGCGACCGAACCCGCGCCTACATCACCAACGTGACCTTCTGGCGCCCGCCCGGCAACCGCACACCCACCCCGGCGGAGGTGGAAACGACGATGCCCTTCGTCCACCGCCACATCGCGCTCGTGCGCCCGAAAGCGATCATCGCGCTCGGCGCCTGCGCGGCGCGCGCGCTGACCGGTGACGTCACCGGCATCATGCGCCAGCGCGGCCAGTGGCGCACGATCTCCGTGGAAGGCACGGATGTCCCGATCCTGCCGACGCTTCACCCGGCGTTTCTGCTGCGCCAGCCGGAGTCCAAGCGCCTCGCCTGGGCCGACCTTCTTGCCGTGAAAGCCAAGCTCGATGCCGATTGACGAAAGCCTGCCGTTCCGCCCCGTCCGCATCGCCGTGCTTACGGTGTCGGACACGCGCACCCTTGCCGACGACCGCTCCGGAAACACGCTCGTCGAACGGCTGGAGGGCGCCGGGCATGTGCTCGCGGCGCGGGAAATCGTGAAGGACGATGTCGGCACCATCGTCGAACAGCTCGCCGCGTGGATCGACGATCCGGAGGTCGATTGCGTCATCACCACGGGCGGCACCGGCGTCACGGGGCGTGACGTCACGCCCGAAGCGCTCGCGGAGGTCTGCGAGAAGGAGATACCGGGGTTCGGCGAGCTGTTCCGCTGGCTCAGCTTCCAGTCGATCGGCACCTCCACCGTGCAATCGCGCGCCACCGCAGGCGTTGCGCGCGGCACATACATCTTCTCCCTGCCCGGATCGACCGGCGCGGTGAAAGACGGCTGGGACGGCATCCTCGCCAGCCAGCTCGATAGCCGCCACCGGCCCTGCAACTTCGTGGAGCTGATGCCGAGACTGAGAGAGCGCTGAGGCGCCCCGCCTTACCCAAATCGTCATCCTGAACGTGCTTCGGGGTCCATACGTCGGTTAAGCGGCACTGCCGCATGGATGCTGAAACGCGTTCAGCAGGACGGCGCGGAAAATTTCATCACGCCCCGCTTTTCACCGCCGCCAGTTCATGCCCTTCGAGGTCGATGAAGTGGAAGCGGTGCCCGCCGGGAAACGCGAAGATGTCGAGGCTGATCGTGCCGCCCGCTGAAACCACAGCCTCCCGCGCCGCCTCCAGATTTTCGACCTCGATCACCGGCAGCAGGTTCGCCGTCACATGCTCGCCCGTGGCGTTGAAACCGATGTCGGTATCGCCCGTGGTCGTGGCGGCATACGCCGGGCCGAAATCGGTGATCGCGAAGCCGAACGCCTCTGCATAAAAGCGCTTCGCCATCGCGATATCGCGCGTCGGCAACTCCACATAGTTGAAACGTGCCATCGCAAATCCTCAAATAGTTCTTGATTTGTTCTCACCCGCCCCGCATCTTTTGTCAATGTCCAAACGGATAAACGCTGCGCGCGGCGCCACGATCAACGGCCTCAGTACGCGCTTCAACGACCCCGCGCGCGAGGCGGACGGCGACTGGCTCGACAGCGCGGAAGAGGACGATCTGCCGTCATCCCGCACCGAGATCAGCTACGAAACGCCGCGCACCGCGATCACGCGCAACACCTCGCCCGACCTGTCTTTCGACCGTTCGATCAACGCCTATCGTGGCTGCGAACATGGCTGCGTCTACTGCTTCGCGCGACCGACGCACGCCTATCTCGGCCTGTCGCCGGGGCTGGACTTCGAGCGCAAGCTGACGGTGAAAAGGAACATTCCCGCGCTGCTTCGCAAGGAACTCGAAAATCCGCGCTACGCATGCCGCCCGATCGCGCTCGGCACCAACACGGACCCCTACCAGCCCGTTGAAGGAACCTACGCCACCACACGGAAAATCCTGGAAATTCTGTCCGAAACCAACCACCCGGTGATGATCACCACCAAATCCGCGCGCGTGGTGCGCGACATCGATATCCTCGCCTCGATGGCCGAGCGCGGCCTCGTGGCGGTGATGGTCTCCGTCACCACGCTCGATCCTGAAACGGCGAGGACGCTCGAACCGCGCGCGACCGCGCCGCACCGGCGGATCGCGGCGGTGAAGGCGCTCGCCGAGGCGCGCGTGCCGGTCTCGGTATCGCTCGCGCCGCTCATCCCCGCGATCAACGATCACGAGATCGAGGCGCTGCTGGAGGCTGCGGCCAAGGCGGGCGCCACGATGGCCTCGATGATCATGGTACGCCTGCCCCACGAGGTCGCGCCGATCTTCCGGGCCTGGCTGGACGCGACCATGCCGGACCGCGCCGCGCGCGTGATGACGCACATTCGCGCGATGCGCGGGGGGAAGGACAACGACGGCGACTTCCACACCCGTTTCAAGCCGCAGGGCGCCTATGCCGCCATGATCCGCACGCGCTTTCAGGCCGGATGCCGGCGTTACGGCCTCGTGCGCCGCGACATCCCGCTCCGCACGGACCTGTTCAGCCCGCGCGGCAAGCAGTTCTCCCTGTTTTAGGCGGCGTCAGGGAAACGGTAGTCCTTGAACTGCTGGCGCAGCGTCAGCTTCTGGATCTTGCCCGTCGCGGTGTGCGGGATTTCGTCTACGAAGACCACATCGTTGGGCATCCACCACTTGGCGACGCGGCCCTCGAGATGATCGAGCAGATCCTGCTTGCTGGGGTTTGTGTCCGGCTTGCGCACGACGATGAGCAGCGGCCGTTCGTCCCATTTGGGATGCGGCAGGCCGATCACGGCCGCTTCGGCGACCGCCGCGTGGCCGACCGCTTCGTTTTCCAGCTCGATCGAGCTGATCCACTCCCCGCCGGACTTGATGACATCCTTGGCGCGGTCGGTGATCTGCATGTAGCCTGAAGGATCGATCGTGGCGACGTCGCCGGTATCGAACCAGCCGTCCGCATCGAGCACATGCCCGCCGTCCCCGGCGTAATATTCGCGCACCACCCACGGCCCGCGCACCATCAGATGGCCGAACGCCTTGCCGTCGCGCGGCATTTCGTCGCCGTTGTCGTCGACGATCTTCATCTCGACGCCGAAAATCGCGCGGCCCTGCTTCGTCTGGATATCGAACTGTTCCTGCTGCGTCTTTTCAAGCGCCGCAGCGGACAGCGAGCCGAGCGTGCCGAGCGGCGACATTTCGGTCATGCCCCACGCATGGCAGACGGTGACGTCATACTTTTCCTTGAAATCGACGATCATCGAGCGCGGCACCGCCGACCCGCCGATGACGACGCGTTTCAGTTCGCCCATCCCCTGCCCCGACTTTTCGAGGTGCTGGAGCATCGCAAGCCACACGGTGGGTACGGCCGCGGTCAGCGTCACGCCTTCGCGCATGATGAGGCCGTGCAGCGTCGGCGCATCGAAATGGGCGCCGCCCATCACCAGCTTCGCGCCCGCTGCGGCGGCCGCATAGGGCACGCCCCAGGCATTTGCGTGATACATCGGAACGACGGGCAATATCGTCGCCGCCGACGTCAGCCCGAGGGCGTCCGCCGAATTCGCGCCGAACGTGTGGAGGACGTTCGACCGGTGCGTGTAGAGCACCCCCTTCGGGTTGCCCGTGGTGCCGGACGTGTAGCAAAGCCCGGCGGGGGTCAGCTCGTCCACGTTCGCCCATTCGAAATCCCCGTCGCTTGCCGCGATCAGGTCTTCATAGGCGAGAAGATCGGGGATGCTCGTCTCGGGCACGTGCTCGCGGCCGGTCATCAGCACATAATGCTCGACCGTATTGAGCTTGGGCGCAATGCGCTCGACCAGCGGCACGAAAGTGAGATCGAAGAACAATACGCGGTCGCCCGCGTGGTTGATGATGTAAACGATCTGTTCCTCGAACAGACGCGGGTTCACGGTGTGCGCGACCGCGCCCATGCCCGAGATGCCGTACCAGCATTCGACATGGCGCTGCGTGTTCCACGCGAGTGTTGCCGCGCGGTCGCCGGTGCGGACGCCGAGACGGCTGAGCCCCTGCGCGACTTTCAGCGCGCGTTCGCGGACCTCGCGCCAGTTCGAACGGCTCTCGCCGCCTTCCACGCGCGCGGTGACGATTTCGCGCGAGCCGTGATGAAGCGCCGCATGATCGATAAGTTTCCAGACCAGCAGAGGCCAGTCCTGCATTCCGCCCAGCATTTATGATGCCTCCCTCAAGAGCAGCCCGAAGCTAGCCGCTGGCCTTCCGCCGATCAATCCGGCGCATGGATCGCGGGCGCTTGACAAGGTGAGAACAAATATGGAACAAGAGAACATCGGTAGAACAAACGAGGTTCAAACATGGCCTTTATGCTCTCTGCAGCACTTTCAAGCCTGCTGCTTTTCGTAAGTCTCGCCGTGGTTGTCAGGATGTTCGCGGATGCGCGCGGCACGATCGTGCGGGCGCTTCGCGGAGACATTGAAACCGTATTTACGGAACATCTGGTGACGGCGGTGGAGCCGCTGCCGCAGCCGTGCCCGTCTCCGCTGCGCTATCGGGAGTGGCAGTCCCTGCCGCTTGCCGCCTGACCTTGCGGTACGAGACGATAGCCATCGGGATCGTGGCCGCATAGATCACGGAAATCAGCGAAAGCGTCATGTACGGGGCGGAAAGCAGCGCGCCTGCGAACAGGGCCACCCCGACCAGCGCCATGATGCGGTATTCGGGCCGGATGCGCACCGATTTCCACGAATAGGTCGGCAGGTTCGACACCATCAGGAACGCGACGGTTCCCACCACGATCGCCGTCGCGGCGGTGCCGACCTCGGAGTATTGCGTGAAACGGGTGGGCTCCAGCCAGTAATAAAGGAACATCGGGCTGAGCGTCAGTCCGGCGCCCACGGGCGCGGGAATGCCGGTTAGAAAGCCGTACTTCTTGTGCGGCTGGTCGGTCACGTCGAGGTTGGCGTTGAAGCGCGCCAGCCTGAGCGCGCAGCACACGGCATGCGCGAGCGCGACGATCCACCCCACGCCGGGAAGATGCTCAAGCGTCCACAGATAGATGACGAGCGCCGGCGCGACGCCGAAGGCGGTCACGTCCGAAAGAGAATCGAGTTCGGCGCCGAAGCGGCTGGCGCCTTTCAGCAGGCGCGCGACGCGCCCGTCGATGCCGTCGAGCACGCCGGCGACCACGATCGCCAGAATCGCGCGCTCGTAATCGCCCGCGATCGCAAGGCGAACCGAGGTGAGCCCGGCGCAAAGCGCCGCGATGGTGATCGCATTCGGGATCAGCACCCGAATCGGGATGACCCGTTTCAGTCTGCGCGGCCGCTCGTGGTCGACCTTCACTGCCGCACGCCGCGGAGCCGCTCGCCGGGGGCGCCTGGGCGGCCGATCACGGTTTCGCCCGCAACAGCCCGCTGGCCGATCGCCACCGCAGGAACGGTGCCTGCGGGCAGGTACACATCAACGCGGCTGCCGAAACGGATGAGGCCGACACGCTGGCCGCTTCCCAGGCTTTCGCCCGTGTTCACGAACTTGATGATGCGCCGCGCGACAAGCCCGGCGATCTGCGTGAAGCCGATGCGGCGCCCGTCCGCGCCTTCAACGACGAAATATTGCCGCTCGTTGTGCTCGCTCGCCTTGTCGAGCTCGGCGTTCAGGAACTTGCCGGGCACGTACACGACATCGCGGAGCACACCGGCGATCGGAGAGCGATTTACATGAACATCAAACACACTCATGAAAATCGAAACGCGCGTGAAGGTTCCATCGCCGATGCCGCGTTCGCTGCCGGAAATCTCGCGCGGCGCGGGAACATCCATGATCTGCGAGACAAGCCCGTCCGCCGGAGAGACGACGAGCCCCGCCCCTTCGGGGGTGACGCGCACGGGATCGCGGAAGAACGCGAAGGTCCAGAACGTGAGCGCCGCCGAGAGCCAGCCGAGAATGTTCCAATCGACGACGAACCAGAAAAATCCGGTCAGAATCGCCGCAAGCACAACGAACTTGTTGCCGTCGGGATGAATGGAGGGCGGAAACTTGTACGTCGCCGCGGCTTCGACAGGCACGGGCGCAGGCGCCGGAGCGGCAGGCGCAGCCGGTGTTGCGGGCGCTGCCGCAGTTGGCGTGACGGGCGGTTCGGGGGGTGTGGTGTCGTTCATATGTCATCTTTAGCCCCTGCGCACGGGCGATGACAACGCGCAGCGTGCGAGAAAGCGGGAAAGGGGCGCTTTGCGGCCCCTGCGGCTGTTGATCTTGGCCGATGTTTCCTTCAAGAGCGTGCGCGAGTAAAAAATCCATACACGACCAAGAGGTATCGATGGCGAAGATCAAGGTGGCAAACCCCATCGTCGAAATTGACGGCGATGAGATGACGCGGATCATCTGGCAGTGGATTCGCGAGCGCCTGATCCTCCCCTACCTCGACGTCGATCTGAAATATTACGATCTCAGCATCGAGAACCGCGACGCCACCGACGACAAGGTGACGGTGCAGTCGGCAAACGCCATCAAGCAATACGGCGTCGGCGTGAAATGCGCGACGATCACGCCCGACGAAGACCGGGTCCGGGAATTCAACCTCAAGAAGATGTGGAAGTCGCCCAACGGCACGATCCGCAACATCCTGGGCGGCGTCGTCTTCCGCGAACCCATCGTCATCAAATCCGTGCCGCGCCTCGTGCCGGGCTGGACGGACCCCATCGTCATCGGCCGCCACGCGTTTGGCGACCAGTACAAGGCGACCGATTTCCTGATCCCGGGCGCCGGCAAGCTGACCATGAAGTGGACCGGCGAGAACGGCGAAACCATCGAGCACGAGGTGTTCGAGTTCCCGACCTCGGGCGTCGCCATGGGCATGTACAACCTCGACGATTCGATCCGCGATTTCGCGCGCGCGTCGCTCAACTACGGCCTCGCGCGGCAGTGGCCGGTTTACCTTTCCACCAAGAACACGATCCTCAAGGCCTATGACGGCCGCTTCAAGGATCTGTTCCAGGAGGTCTTCGACAAGGAATTCAAGGCGCAGTTCGACAAGGCCGGCATCGTGTACGAGCACCGCCTGATCGACGACATGGTGGCCTCCGCGCTCAAGTGGAGCGGCAAATTCGTGTGGGCCTGCAAGAATTACGACGGCGACGTGCAGTCCGATACCGTCGCGCAGGGCTTCGGCAGCCTCGGCCTGATGACGTCGGTGCTGATGACGCCCGACGGCAAGACGGTGGAGGCAGAGGCCGCGCACGGCACCGTGACGCGCCACTACCGCATGCACCAGCAGGGCAAGGCGACCTCGACGAACCCGATCGCCTCGATCTTCGCGTGGACGGGCGGCCTGAAGCATCGAGGCAAGCTCGACAACACGCCCGAGGTCACGCGCTTCGGCGAACTTCTGGAGCGCGTCTGCGTCGAGACCGTCGAGGCCGGCCAGATGACAAAGGATCTCGCGCTGCTCATCGGCCCCGATCAGGCGTGGATGACGACCGAACAGTTTTTCGAGGCGATCGTGCAGAACCTCGAAACCGCGATGAGCAAGGAATTCTAGCGCTCTACCTGCTTTTCTGCTGACGGCGCGGCGGCCATCCCGTTAGGATGCCGCCGTGGCTGTAGACCCGCTCTTTTCCCCCGGTTTCCGTGACGCTCTGGTCATTCTCGGCGCGACCGGCCTCGTCATACCCGCATTCCACCGGCTCCGCATCAGCCCCGTCATCGGGTTCATCGTCGTCGGGCTTCTGATCGGCCCGTCCGGGCTCGGCGGATTGGGAGAGGCTTTGCCGTGGGTTCGGCATATCTCGATCGCCGACCGCGAAGTCATCGAACCCTTCGCCGAAATCGGCATCATCCTGCTGCTGTTCTCGATCGGGCTCGAGCTGTCGTTCCGGCGTCTGTGGGATCTGCGGCAGCTGGTTTTCCTCATCGGCCCCGCCGAACTCGCGATATCCGGCGGCCTCATCGGCTTCATCCTTCACCAGTTCACCGATCTGGGCGCCGTCGTTTCGCTGATGCTCGGCATTGCGCTCGCGATGTCGTCGACCGCGCTCGTGCTGCCGATGACCGGCACGAAGAGCGCGATCGGCAAGCCCGCCTTTGCGATGCTGCTGTTCGAGGATCTCGCGATCGTGCCGATCATCTTCGTGATGGGGGTCATCAGCCCGCTTCCCGGAAGCGATGACGCCGGCGACCTTACGCGCACGGTGATCCTCGGCGCTGTCGTCGTTGCCGCCTTGCTCGGGCTCGGCAAGCTGCTGCTTCCGCCCCTCTTCCGCCAGGCGGCGCGCACCAAGAGCCCTGAGCTGTTTCTGGCGGTCTCGCTCGTCGTCGTCATGGGCGCCAGCCTCGTGACCAGCGCCGTGGGCCTCTCGCCGATCGTCGGCGCCCTCGTCGCCGGGCTCGTGATCGCCGAGACGGAATACCGGATGCAGGTCGAGGTCACGGTCGAGCCTTTCAAGAATCTGGCGCTCGGCATCTTCCTGATGACCGTGGGCATGAGCCTCGATTTCGAGCTTATCGCCGAATCGTGGCCGTACCTTATAGCGGCAATCGTCGGCATCATCCTGGTGAAAGCGTTGGTGACCGGCGGCCTGCTGCGCCTTTCCGGGGTGCCGCGCGGGGTCGCCGCCAATGTCGGCGTGCTGATGGCGTCGCCGTCGGAAACGACGCTGATCGTGCTTGCCGCCGCCGTGCAGGCGCGCGTGATAGACAGCGACACCGCCGCCTTCTGGCAGATCGTTACGGCTGTCGGCCTGACCGCGACGCCGCTGCTGGCGCGGATCGGCAGCGACACGGCGCGGCGCGTGGATCCGCCCCCGGCAGACTTGATCGAAGCGTCACGAAGCAGCGGGCGCACGATCATCGCGGGCTATGGCCGGGTGGGGCAGATGGTGGCGGACATGCTGGTGCGCCATGAACAGCCCTTCGTCGTCGTCGATGCGGACATCGACATGGTGGAATTCGGCCGCAAGCGAGGCCACGAAATCGTTTTCGGCGATGTCGGACGGTCCGGACTGCTGGAGCATCTCGGCATCGCAAGCGCGCGCGCGATCGTGCTGACCATGGACGATCCCGTCCAGCTCGTGGCGACGACGCGCGACGTGCGCACCGCCTACCCCGACCTGTGCATCATCGCGCGCGCCAAGGATGCCGAGCACGCCGCGCAGCTCTACCGCGCGGGCGCCACCGACGCCGTGCCTGAAACGCTCGAATCCTCGCTCCAGCTTGCCGAAGCCGTGCTTGTCGATATCGGACGGCCGATGGGTCTGGTGATCGCGTCGATCCACGAGATGCGCGAGATCAAGCGCAACAAGATCAAGGCGATGGTGCCCAATCTTCCGCGCGAGCCACTGAAAGCCGCATCACGCCTGCGCCACAGCGACGAGGAAACGGCCGAGTAAGGTAAGGCTCAGGCCCCGAGTGCGGCCTTCACGGCGGCGATCGCGTCTGCCGCTTTATCGCCGTCCGGTCCCCCGCCCTGCGCCATGTCGGGACGTCCGCCGCCGCCCTTGCCGCCGAGCGCCGCGACACCCGCCTGCAAGAGCGTGACGGCGTTGAAGCGTGCGGTGAGATCGTCGGTGACGCCCACGGCGATGCTGGCGCGGCCCTCGTTTACCGCGATGATCGCGGCAACGCCCGAGCCGAGCTGCTTCTTCGCCTCGTCGACAGCGCCGCGCAGATCCTTGGGATCGAGGCCGTCGGCAACGCGCGCCACGAACTTCGTGCCCGCGACATCCTCGGCCTCCGCCGCCGGAGCCGCGCCGGCGCCGCCGCCGAGCGCCAGCGCCTTCTTCGCGTCGGCAAGCTCGCGTTCCAGACGGCGGCGTTCCTCCACGAGCGTCTGCACGCGTGTCGGCAAGTCCGCGGGCGCCACTTTCAGCGTCGCGGCGGCATCGCGCAGCCGGTCTTCCTGGCCCTGCAGATAGAGGCGCGCGGCCTCTCCGGTCAGCGCCTCGATACGGCGCACGCCCGAAGACACCGCGCTTTCGCTGATGATCTTGAACAGCCCGATGTCGCCGAGCGCGCGCACATGCGTGCCGCCGCACAGCTCCACCGAATAGTCGGCGTCAACGTCGCGGCCCATCGAAAGCACGCGCACCTCGTCGCCGTATTTCTCGCCGAACAGCGCCATCGCGCCTGCCTCGATCGCGTCGGCATGGCTCATCAGGCGTGTGTTCACCGCCGCGTTGCCGCGCACCTGCGCGTTGACGTCCGCCTCTACCAGCGCGATTTCCTCAGCGCTCAAGGCCTTCTGGTGGCTGAAATCGAAACGGAAGCGGTCTTCCGCGACGAGCGAACCCTTCTGCGTGACATGCGCGCCGAGACGCCTGCGAAGCGCGGCGTGCAGCAGGTGCGTCGCCGAATGGTTGGCGCGAATGCGGTCGCGGCGCGCGGAATCGACATCGAGTTGCACGACATCGCCGACGCGCACGCTGCCCTCTGCAATGCGCGTCTGGTGCGCGTGCAGCTTGCCGAGCGGTTTCGACGTCGTTTCAACGACAGCCTTCAAGCCATTGGCGACAATCGTTCCCGCGTCTCCGGACTGGCCGCCGGATTCGCCGTAGAACGGCGTCTGGTTGGTGAGGATGACGACACTCTCGCCCGCCGCCGCGCTTTCCGCGCGCGCGCCGTCCTTCAGGATGGCGATCACCTCGGCCTGCGCGGTGTCTCCCGTGTAGCCGGTGAACTCGGTCGCACCGAAATCCTCGGCAATGTCGAACCACACGCCGTCATCGGCCTGCGCGCCGGAGCCTGCCCACGCCGCGCGCGCCGCCTTCTTCTGCGCGGCCATCGCCGTGTCGAACCCGCTCTTGTCGACGGACTGGCCCTGACGGCGCAGCGCGTCTTCGGTAAGATCGAGCGGAAAGCCGTAGGTGTCGTAGAGCTTGAACGCCGTTTCGCCGGGCAGCACGGCGCCTTCGCCCATGCCTGCCGTCGCCTCGTCGAGCAGGCGCAGGCCCGTTTCCAGCGTCTGGCGGAAGCGGGTTTCCTCCAGCTTCAGCGTCTCTTCGATCAGCGGCTGCGCGCGCGTCAGTTCCGGGAAGGCGCCGCCCATCTGGCTGACGAGCGAGGGCACCAGCCGGTACATCAGCGGATCTTTCGCGCCGAGCAAGTGCGCGTGGCGCATGGCGCGGCGCATGATGCGGCGCAGCACATAGCCCCTGCCCTCGTTCGACGGCAGCACACCGTCCGCCACCAGAAAGCCGCTCGCGCGCAGATGGTCGGCGATCACGCGGTGCGAGGCCGACATCGGGCCCTTCGCATCGGTCTTCGTCATCTCGGCGGCTTCACCGATCAGCGCCTGGAACAGATCGATCTCGTAATTGTCGTGCGTTCCCTGCAGCACCGCGGCGACGCGTTCCAGCCCCATGCCGGTGTCGATCGACGGACGCGGCAGGTCGCGGACGATTTCGCCGGCTTCCTGCTCATACTGCATGAACACCAGGTTCCAGATCTCGACGAAACGGTCGCCATCCTCGTCCGGGCTGCCGGGAGGGCCGCCGGGAATGTGGTCGCCGTGGTCGAAGAAGATCTCCGAGCACGGCCCGCACGGGCCGTTGTCGCCCATCGCCCAGAAATTGTCCTTGGTGGGGATGCGGATGATGCGGCTTTCGGGAAGGCCTGCGATCTTCTTCCACAGCGCGAAGGCGTCGTCGTCGGTATGATAGACCGTCGCCGTCAGCCGCTCGGGCGAGATGCCCCATTCCTTCGTGATGAGCCTCCACGCGAGTTCGATCGCGCGTTCCTTGAAATAGTCGCCGAAGGAGAAATTCCCCAGCATTTCGAAGAACGTATGGTGCCGCGCGGTGTAGCCGACATTGTCCAGATCGTTGTGCTTGCCGCCCGCGCGCACGCACTTCTGGCTGGAGACGGCGGTGCTGTAAGCGCGCGTCTCGAGCCCGGTGAAGACGTTCTTGAACGGCACCATGCCCGCGTTCACGAACATCAGTGTCGGGTCGTTCTGCGGCACCAGCGGCGAGGACGGCACGCGTGCGTGCCCCTCGTTCCCGAAAAAGTCGAGAAATGAGCGGCGTATGTCGTTCGTGGAGGTCATGGCGAGCATGTAGTCGAGGACCGCGCTCTACTCAAGGCGACAGAATGGAGGGGGTGCGCATGCCTTTCCCCTTGCGCTCGCCGGGCAACAGGCAGACCTTGGCCCCGTTGTGCCGCCTTGAGTGCCGGCCCAATGCACGAGGCCGAAACCGGGCGGCGATCATCCACTATGGGGAGATCGTGACATGGCGGCTTTTTCACAGGAGACCGGCAAACCTGTCAGGGTGGTCGCGCTCGTCGGCCCGGCGGGCACGGGCAAGACGAGCCTTGCGGAGGCGATGCTGTTCACGGCGGGGGCAATCTCGCGGCAGGGCAGCGTGGATGCCGGCACGGCGGTGGGCGATGCCTCGCCCGAAGCCCGCGCGCGGCGCGGTTCCACCGAACTCAATCTTGCACGCTTCGTATATCTTGAAGAGACGTTCGTGCTGATGGACGCGCCCGGTGCGTCGGGATTTGCGCCCGATGCTCTCCCGGCCATTGCGGCGGCGGACCTTGCGGTGGTGGTGATCGATCCCGATCCCGCCCGCGCCGCGCTTGCCGAACCCGCGCTCCGGCTGCTCGAAGCACTCGGCGTGCCGCACGCGATCTTCGTCAACAAGATCGATCAGGCGCGCGGCCGCATCCGCGACCTCCTCGAAGCCCTGCAACCCATGAGCGCGCGCCCGATTCTGGCGCGGCAGATCCCGATCCGCGAGGGCGAAGCGATAACCGGCTTCATCGATCTCGCGCTCGAACGCGCGTTTCACTACCGGCCCGGCAAGGCGTCGGAACGCATCGAAATCCCGCAGGCGCTGGCGCAGCGCGAGTCGGCGGAGCGCTTTCACATGCTGGAGCAACTCGCCGATCACGACGACGCGCTGCTCGAAAAACTGCTGATGGACGAAACCCCGGAGCCCGCGATGGTGTTCGGCGACCTTTCGCGCGAGACCGGCGACAGTCTGGTGGTGCCGTTGCTGTTCGGATCGGCACAGGGCGATCACGGCGTGCGGCGGCTTTTGAAGATGCTGCGGCATGAAACCCCCTCGCCCGCCGCTGCCGAGGCGCGTCTCGGCGCGGACGGCGGCACCTATGTTTTCAAGATCGCGCACGCAAACGCGGCGGGGCGCCTGGCCTATGCGCGGACGTTCAGCGGGCTTGCCGAAGGCGCCGAGCTTCACGACCGCGAGGGCAACGCCGTGCGCGCCGGGGCGCTGTTCACCGTGCTTGGCGACAAGCTCGGCAAAACGGCGAGCGTGCCGCCCGGCGCCGTGACGGCGATCGCCAAGGTGGATACGATACGGGCGGGAGACGTCATCTCGAACGGGCGGGCGCGCTGCGCCGGCTTCGCGCCGCCCATGCCCGGTCATGCGCTCGCCATCGCGACGCGCGACCGCAAGGATGACGTGCGGCTCTCCACCGCGCTTCACAAGCTCGTCGAGGAAGACGCGGGGCTGGCGTGGGATCAGGATGCCGAAACGCACGAGATGCTGCTGCGCGGTATCAGCGACGAGCATCTGAACATGGTGCTCGCGCGCCTCAAGCGCCGGTATTCGGTGGCGGTGGACGCGCAGCCCCCGCGCATCGCCTACCGCGAATCGATCCGTCGCACCGCCACGCAGCGCGGACGTCACAAGAAGCAGTCGGGCGGACACGGCCAGTTCGGCGACGTCGTGATCGAGGTCGCTCCGCGCGGGCGCGGCGAAGGCTTCGCGTTCGACGACCGCATCACCGGCGGCGCCGTCCCCAGGCAATGGATCCCCGCGGTCGAAGCGGGCGTTCGCGATGCGATGGAACGGGGCCCGCTCGGATTTCCCGTCGTCGATGTCGCCGTGACGCTGATCGACGGTTCCTATCACACGGTCGACAGTTCGGAGCTGGCGTTCCGCACGGCGGGACGCATCGCGATGAGCGAGGCGCTTGCGGCGTGCAGCCCGCACCTGCTCGAGCCGGTGGCGCGCGTGACCATAGAGACGCCGGGAAGCGCGACCTCGCGGATCACGTCGAGCATCGCAAGCCACCGGGGGCAGATGCTCGGCATAACCCCGCGCGCAGGCTGGTCGCGGTGGGATGTGGTGGAAGCGTTGATGCCGGAGGCGCAACTCCACGGACTGGGCGCGGAGCTGCGCGCCTTGAGTCAGGGGCTGGCAACGTACCGCGCCGAATTCGATCACCTCGCCGAGCTGAACGGCGCGCTTGCGGACGCGGTCGTCAAGCAGTCGAAAGCCGCCTGACACGGGGCGCGCTGCATAAGGGTCGAAGGCAAAGATATGTGTTGATATTGAGAATTAAAATCAATAATGAACAACACACCGGTGGTTTCCCTCCCCGGCCATCCGTTTCGGCCTCCTCCCTCCCCTCGGCCGCCGGATATTCCTGACCGGAGCATGAGATTTCGTGCTCCGGTCTTTTCTTTTCCGGTCTCGCGATCTTTCTGCAACGCACCAGCCCCAAACGAAAGAGGCCGCCCCGGGGGAGGCGGCCTCGGCGGGAGCCTGGGAAGGGCCGCTTATTCGTCGCTGTCGCTGTCGGTATCGGGGCCCGCGGTGAGCAGCGCTTCGGAAATACCGGCGGCATTGGCGCGGATCGCCTTTTCGATCTTGTCACGCATCTCGGGATTGTCGCGCAGGAACTGCTTGGAGTTCTCGCGGCCCTGCCCGATGCGCGTCGAATCGTGGCTGAACCAGGCGCCGGACTTCTCGACCAGGCCGATCTTGACGCCGAGATCGAGAATTTCGCCGACCTTGGAGACGCCCTCGCCGTACATGATGTCGAACTCGACCTGCTTGAAGGGCGGCGCGACCTTGTTCTTCACCACCTTCACGCGCGTCGCGTTGCCGACGATTTCGTCGCGGTCCTTGATCTGCCCGGTGCGGCGGATGTCCAGACGAACGCTGGCATAGAATTTCAGCGCGTTGCCGCCCGTCGTCGTTTCCGGGTTGCCGTACATGACGCCGATCTTCATGCGCACCTGGTTGATGAAGATGACGATGCAGCGCGAACGGCTGATCGATCCGGTGAGCTTGCGGAGCGCCTGGCTCATCAGCCGCGCCTGCAGGCCGACATGGCTGTCGCCCATTTCGCCTTCGATTTCCGCCCTCGGCACCAGCGCCGCGACCGAATCGACCACGAGAATGTCTACGGCGTTCGACCGCACCAGCGTGTCGGTGATCTCCAGCGCCTGTTCACCCGTATCGGGCTGCGAGACGATAAGGTTCTCGATATCGACACCCAGCTTCTTGGCGTAAACCGGATCAAGCGCATGTTCAGCGTCGATGAACGCGGCGGTGCCGCCGCCCTTCTGCGCTTCGGCGATGGCGTGGAGCGCCAGCGTGGTCTTGCCCGAGCTTTCCGGACCGTAGATTTCGATGACGCGGCCGCGCGGAAAACCGCCGACGCCGAGCGCAAGATCGAGCCCCAGCGAACCCGTCGAGATGGAATCGATTTCCAGGGCATCGCGCTGACCGAGCTTCATCGCAGAGCCCTTGCCGAACGCGCGGTCGATCTGCGCCAGAGCCGCGTCGAGAGCCTTTTGTTTGTCCATGCCTGTTTCTACCACCCGAAGCGCTGATGCCATTGTCCGGTTCCTCCTAGTGGGCTGACGAAGCCGTTTCAATGGAGGAACGTGTACGCACTTTGTTCCAGGCGCGCAAGGCGGTTTGTTCTATTTTCGTTCTTTACTTGGCGGCGGCAGGTTCCGGCTTTGCGCGCGCCGTGCCGCGCGCGATCTCGTGCCGCACCTTGTCCGAAAGCTCCTGCACCGAGAATGGCTTGGCGAGGAACGCCACATCGGGAACGTCGATGGATTTCCTCAGCTGTTCTTCCGCGTAGCCCGACATGAAGATGATCTTGAGATCGGGAAAGGCCTTGCGGGCATGCTGAACAAGCGTCGGGCCGTCCATCGTCGGCATCACCACGTCGGAAATCAGCAGGTCGACGCCCTCGGGCATGCGCTCCAGGATCTCCAGGGCCTCCTCGCCGTGACCCGCCGTCAGCACCTCGTAGCCCTTGCGCGTCAGCGCGCGCTCGGCGACGGCGCGGACCATCGCTTCATCTTCCACCAGCAGGATCTTGCCCTGCCCCCACGGATCGCCGCCGTCCGCCTTCGCTGCCGCCGAAGCCGCCTCGGGGAGCGCCTCCTGCGCGGGCAGGTAGATCGTGAAGGTGGTGCCGCCGCCCGGCGTGCTGTCGGCGAAGATGTAGCCGCCCGACTGCTTGACGATGCCGTACACGGTAGACAGGCCGAGGCCGGTGCCGCGCCCGATCTCTTTCGTCGTGAAGAACGGTTCGAAGATCTTGCCGAGGATGTCCGGCGGAATACCCGTGCCCGTGTCCTTCACGCCGATCGCGACATATTCGGCCGACGGCATGCCTTCACGGTCGAGGCTCTTGGCCTCGCGCGCGGAGATCGCGAAGGTCGATATCGTCAGCTCGCCGCCTTCGGGCATCGCATCGCGCGCGTTCACGGCGAGGTTGACGATCACCTGCTCCATCTGGCCGGGGTCGGCGCGCACGGGCGCGAGGTTGCGTCCGTGCTTCACGGTCAGCGTCACCGTCTCGCCGAGCAGGCGCTTCAGCAGATGGCTGAGTTCGCCGACGATGTCGGAGACGTGGATAAGCTGCGGGCGCAGCGTCTGCTGGCGCGAGAAGGCGAGCAGCTGGCGCACGAGGTTCGCGGCGCGGTTCGCATTCTGGCGGATCTGGTTGATATCGTCGAAATCGCTGTCGCCGGGCGTGTGGCGCAGCAGCATGAGGTCGCAGTAACCGATAACGGCGGTCAGGATGTTGTTGAAATCGTGCGCGACGCCGCCCGCAAGCTGGCCCACCGCCTGCATCTTGGTCGCCTGCGCGATCTGCTTTTCAAGTTTGAGCTGTTCCTGATTGTCCTTGAGCGACAGCACGACGGCAGGGCCGCCGGCGCCCGGCGCCTTGCCGACGGTGAGAGCGACCGGCTCATCGGGCTTGTGCTTCAGGTGGACGCGAAGGTCGCGCGCGCGCTCGATCGAGGCGGCGGCGCGGCGCACGGCGTCCGACACCATCGTCTTGTCCTCGTCGATCACGAGGTCGCTCGGGTAGCGCAGTTCGCTTCCCGCCTCCACGCCTGCGATGGCGGCGAAACTTTCGTTCATGAACGTGAAGCGGCCGTCGCGGTCGGCGAGCGCGAGGCCGATCGGGAGCACCGAAAGCAGCGCGGGCAGGCTGTCGGGCACCCGGCTCGCCGCCTCTGCCGCCGCGCTGCCTTCGCGCAGGATCAGGAACACGTAAGCGCTTGTGCCCTGCTCCTTCTGGTTGCCGAGCGGCAGCTCGATCAGGCGCACGGGCAAACTGACGCCGCCGCCGGTTTTCATGCGGCGCGCACCGTCCTCACCGGCTTCGAGGATGTCGACAAGGTTTGTCGGCGCGCGCCCGGATCCGCCGCTTATCAGGGTCTTGAACGCGCCGTTTGCCGTGATGATCTCGCCCGACGGGTCGGCCATCACGATCATCAGCCCCGCGCTGCCCAGCCAGATGCCTGCGGGCCCTTCGAGCAGCGCAACCGTATCGTCCATCGCCTTTTCGGCGGTTCCGCGCCGCAGCGTCCACAGCAGATAGCTTCGCGCCGCATCGGCGGGCCGCACCGAAATGCGCAGCCTGCGCAGCGCGCCGCCGACGGACTGCTGGATCTCTGCAAAGCCGTTGCCGTCGCGCCGCGCCTGTTCGGCGATGTTGGCAAGCCGGCTGCGGCTCGCCTCGTCCGCGCCCGCGAGGTCGAAGGGCGAGGGATAGCCGTCGCAGCGCGTGCCGTAGGCCGCGTTCGCGCAGACGAGCTTGCCTTCCGTGTCCGTGACGGCGAGCGCATCGCTGCGCGAATCGAGCGCTGTCCGCATCATCGTCCAGTCGATGCCGCCGGCGCCGCGGCGCGCCCTTCCCAGCGCCGAGAAATACGCAACGACCGTCGAGGCGAGAATCATCGCGGCGTAAAGCGCCGCGATCTCCCAGGAATCCATTGTCCAGCCGACAAGCACGGTCGAAACGAGCCCGAGCAGCACCGCGCCGGCAATCACGATCGCCATATGACGCTGCGCGCCCGGCAGACGCGGCCACTCGATAGGATCGGGTAGATCCTCCATGCGGGGTTTGGAGCGGGAGTCGCTGCGCGTCATCATCGTGTCGTGGTCATCCGCGCAAGCCGCCGCCCGGTCAAGTCCGCGTGCGCGGAACGGATGCAGCGCCGGGGCGGCCAGCCGATCGACACCTCAGGCGGGCGCCCGAAGCAGGTCGCGGTAGGCGGAGATCAGCCGATCGTCGGCAAGGCAGATGGCGGTCGCGGCGACGGGTCTTTGCACCCTCGGCATCGCGGGCGCCGCCTCTGCCGGTATCGCATGTCGCGCGCGCCGGGCACGAAACATGCCCCGGAGCTTCGCGCCGATGATTTCGGCAAGGCTGAGACCGCGTTCCGTCATGCGCGATTTTCGCCGGTTCACGGATAATTTCGCGTTAACTCCGACAGGAAGATTTTCCCGTCAGCCCAGCAGTTTCTCTGCTTTGCACAAAGCCGGGCAGCGGTCTAAGCGCATGGCCATGACCGCGCCCGCCGCCGAGGATAAAACGTCCGTCTTCGCGATACCCGATTATCGCTATTTCTTTATCACCAAGCTCGCCTCCACGACTTCGCAGATGATCCTGGTGATCGTGATCGGGTGGATGGTCTACGATATCGCGCGCGAGACGATGCCGGAGCGCGAGGCCGCTTTCCTGCTCGGCATGGTCGGCCTTGCGCAGTTCCTGCCGCTGTTCGTGCTGTCGCTCGTTGTCGGCTACATTGCGGACCGCATGGACCGCCGCTACATCGTGCGCGGCGCGCTCGCGCTTGAAATGCTGTGCGCCGCTTGGCTCGGGGCGCTCGAACTTACCGGGGGCATCACGATTCCGGCGCTGTTCATGGTGGCGGCGCTGCTGGGTGTGGGTCGCGCCTTTGCCTCGCCCGCGCTGTCGGCGCTCGCGCCCAATCTCGTGCCGGTGCGGATGCTGCCCACGGCGATCGCGTGGAATTCGATCGGCTGGCAGGTCGGCGCGATCGGCGGCCCGGCGCTCGGCGGTTATCTCTATGCGGCGAACTCCGCCGCGCCGCTGGTCGTCTCCGCAGCGATGCTGACGATCAGCCTGGTGGCGATGTTCCTGATCTCGCGCGTGCCCCTGCCGACCACGGAAGCGGTGGCCAATCCGATCGAATCGGTGATGAACGGATTGCGCTACGTGCGCGACAACAAGATCGTGCTGGGCGCGATCTCGCTCGATCTCTTCGCGGTTCTGCTCGGCGGCGTCACCGCGCTGTTGCCGGTCTATGCGCGCGACATCCTCGCGGTCGGGCCGGAAGGTCTCGGCCATCTGCGCGCCGCACCCGCCGTGGGCGCTGCGCTCGTGGCGCTCTGGCTGTCGCGGCGGCCGATCGCGCGCCATGTCGGCGTCAAGATGTTCGTGTGCGTTGCGATTTTCGGCATCGCCATCGTGGTTTTCGGCCTGTCACGCGACCTCTGGCTGTCGCTGGGGGCGCTCGGCGTGCTCGGCGCGGCCGACATGGTGAGTGTCTATGTCCGCACCACGCTCATCCAGATCTACACGCCCGATGCGATGCGCGGCCGCGTATCCTCTGTTTCGATGCTGTTCGTCTCGGCATCGAACGAGCTTGGCGAAGCCCGCTCCGGCCTCACGGCCGCCCTCGTCGGACCCGTCGAGTCGGTGGTGATCGGCGGTGTGGGCACGATCATCGTCACCATTCTGTGGGCTTGGCGCTTTCCAGAACTGCGCCGAGCCGATACTTTCGAGGTTCCGGGCGCACTCAAGGAGAGACCGACATGAAGGCATCAAGCATATTGGAGACGATCGGCGGCACCCCGCACATCCGGGTGAACCGCCTGTTCGGGGCGGATGCATCGGTATGGGTGAAATCGGAACGCTCGAACCCCGGCGGATCGATCAAGGACCGCATCGCGCTCACCATGATCGAGGACGCGGAAGCCTCCGGCGCGCTGAAGCCCGGCGGCATCATCGTGGAACCGACCTCCGGCAACACCGGCATCGGCCTTGCCATGGTTGCGGCGGTAAAAGGCTACCGCCTGGTGCTCGTCATGCCGGAATCGATGTCGCTCGAACGTCGGCGCCTCATGCTGGCCTACGGCGCCACGTTCGATCTGACGCCGCGCGAAAAGGGCATGAAGGGCGCCATCGAGCGCGCGGTCGAGATCGTCGGCTCCACGCCCGGCGCCTGGATGCCGCAGCAGTTCGAAAACCCGGCGAACGTCACCGCGCACGTGAAGACGACAACACAGGAAATCCTCGCCGACTTCCCCGATGGGCTCGATGCGATCATCACCGGCGTCGGCACCGGCGGCCACATCACCGCCTGCGCCAAGGTGCTGAAGCCGAAGATGCCCGGGCTGAAGGTCTATGCCGTGGAGCCGACGCTCTCTCCCGTGCTTTCGGGCGGTCAGCCGGGTCCGCACCCGATCCAGGGCATCGGCGCGGGCTTCGTGCCGGGCGTGATGGATACCGCGCTGCTCGACGGCATCATCCAGGTCGCGCCGGACGACGCCAAGGAAATGGCCCGCCGCTCCGCGCGCGAGGAAGGCACGCTCGTCGGCATCTCATCGGGCGCCACGCTCGCCGCGATCCGCCAGCATCTTGAAAAGAACCCGAAGCACCGCGTGCTCGGCTTCAACTACGATACGGGCGAGCGCTATTTGTCGGTGCCGGACTTCTTGCCGGAGTGAACCGCCGGAGCCGGGGGGGGCGTCTGGTCGCGGCGGATCGCGCTGCGCCAGACGCTGACATCGTCGGATGAGCCCTGTTCGGTGACCGCCTGCTGGAAATCCAGCAGCTGCGGCACTTCGTTCATCGACATGGCGACCGTCAGATGCTCGCCCTGGCGGCGCTTCTTCATCACGTCGAAGCCCGACGCGAGCAGCGCCTCGATATTGTTGTTGCGCGCGGCGGACGTCGGCGCGCCGAGCACCACCGCGATCAGCCGCCTGCCGTCGCGCACGGCCGTCGCCGCCAGCGTGAAGCCCGAAGCATTGGTGTAGCCCGTCTTGATGCCGTCAAGACCGGCAAACTTGCCGAGCAGCTTGTTGTGGTTGGGCAGGAGCGTGCCCTGGAAGTTATACTGCTGCTCCGAGAAATACGGATAATATTGCGGAAAATCGCGGATCAGCGCCTTTGAAAGCGTGGCGAGATCGCGCGCCGTCGTGTGATGCGCGGCGTTCGGCAGGCCCGAGGCGTTGAAGAACGCCGTGCTGTTCATGCCGAGTTCCTTCGCCTTCTCGGTCATGGCACGGGCAAACACCACTTCGGAACCGTCCAGCCGCTCGGCCATCGCGACCGCCACGTCGTTCGCGGATTTTGTGGTCAGAACGCGGATCGCCTGTTCCACCGTGATCCAGCCGCCGCGCGGAATGCCCAGCTTGGATGGCGGCTGCGCGGACGCATTGGCCGAGAAAAACACCTTGTCGGTCAGCTTGAGTTCTTTGCGCTCCAGCGCATCGAAGGTGAGGTAGAGCGTCATCACCTTGGTGATCGAGGCGGGGTGCCGGGCTTCATCGGGGTTGCGCGCATAGAGCACTTCCCCGCTGTCCGCATCGACGAGGATCGCCGCATACTTGGAAACCGAAACGAGACTTGCAGCCGTAGCGGGCTGGGACGCGAGCGGCGCGCCGACCAGAACCGAAACCACCAACGCGACGATCAGATGCAATCGCATGATCGTAATCTCCCTCCCGCCGCCTGCGCCCCCGCGCAGACTACTCAACTCCACTATCCGGCCAGAATGAGGCAAATGCGCCATTCTGAAAAGCCCTTAAGGCGAACCGAACCGAAACGTGCGACGATCCGAGTCAATTCCGCGCTGTTCTGAATCCAGCGCGCCCTGAACGCAAGATTGCGGATTCAAACTTAAGAAGCGCTGAACGCCGCATAAACGAAAAGGGCCGGAGCGCTTCCGCGCCCCGACCCTCTAAAATCGGTATGGAACGAGACTTAATGCAGACGGCGCTCGAGTTCGCTGATCGCGGCGTCGGTCAGTTTGGTTTTCGTCGCCTTGTCCGTGGTCTCGGCGATGATGCGCGCGGCGGCGGCTGTCGCAAGCGTGGCGGCGCGGGCGCGAAGGTCGGCTTCCGCGGCGCGTTCGGCAGCGCCGATCTTCGCTTCCGCCATCGCGGTGCGGCGCGTGACCATCGTTTCCGCGTTCTTCTGGGCGGCGACGGTGATCTGCTCGGCTTCCTGCTTCGCGTGCGCGATGATCGCCGCAGCGTCCTTTTCGCCCTGTGCTTCGCGCGTTTTTGCTGCGGCGAGCAGCGCTTCGGCTTCCTCGCGCAGCGTCTTCGCCTCCGCAAGCTGCGCCTTCACCAGCGCGATACGGGCATCCAAGCCCTGCGCGATCAGCTTCGGCGCCTTCATCACGAAGATCGCGACCAGGAAGAAGAGCGTGATGCTGACGTAAACCCAGCCCGTTGCATCAAGGCCGAGGAGAACCGCATGTTCGTCCTGCGCGGTCTGCTGAACGACGGTCGCAGTCGTCTGCTCGGCCTCGCCTGCGCTCAGCGGCACATCGACAGGGGTCACATCACCGGCGGGAACTTGCATGGCGTTATCCTACGAAAGGCTCGCGTCGACCGCGGCCCTGGCTTCGAGCGCACCGGGGCGAACACCCGTCAGGCGTTCGACGACATCGGCCGCAGCCTCGCCCGCCGCGGCGTCGATCTCGCCGAGCGCCTTGGCACGCGCATCGGAAATGCGCGCTTCCGCAGAGGAAAGGCGGGCGTTCAGTTCGGCATCGACCGCAGCAAGTCGGGCCTCGTTTTCACGGGCCGTGACCGCCTTGGCCTCCGCAACCACGCCGGTCGCGGCGTCGCGGGACTTGGCGAGCACCGCATTATAGGCCTCGCCCGTCGTCTCGGCGGCGGTGTGCGCCACTTGTGCTGCCGAAAGGTCTGCCGCGATGATGCTGGCGCGTTCGTCGACGACCTTGCCGATTTTCGGCAGCGTCAGGCGGACGACGCCGAAGTACAGGATGGCGAAGGTGATCGCCAGCCAGAACATCTGCGGCAGAAAATTGGACGGGTCGAACTGTGGCATGACTTACCCCGATGCGAATCCGGCTGAACGATCAAAAGGGCGCGCACCGGCACGATAACCGCGCCGGTGCAGAGCCCTTGTGGATCAACCGAACGCGAGCGCGAGCGCGACGACGGCGGCGATCAGGCCGAGCGCCTCGGTCACGGCGAAGCCGAAGATCAGACGGCCGCCGAGCTTGTCGGCAGCGGCAGGGTTGCGCAGCGCACCCTGCAGGAACTGGCCGAAAATCGTGCCCACGCCGATGGCGGCAATGCCCGCACCGATAGCAGCGAGACCGGCACCGATGAGCTTGGCTGATGCGATATCCATGTTGAGAACCCTTCCGTTAACTAAGCTAGCGTGATTGCGTGGAAACTAGTGAAGATTGACCGCGTCGTTCAGGTAGATCGACGTCAGCAGTGCGAAAACATAGGCCTGCACGACCGCGATCATCACTTCAAGCGCGGTGAGCGCCACATTGACGCCGAGCGGCAGCACACCGAACACGCCGAGGCTGACGACGAAACCGCCGAACACCTTCAGCAGAACGTGACCCGCGGTCATGTTCGCGAACAACCGGATCGCCAGTGTGAACGGCCGCGACAGGAACGAGACGAACTCGATCGCCGTCACCAGCGGCAGCAGCACGATCGGGCAGTCCTTGGGAATGAACAGCGAGAAGAAATGCAGCCCGTGACGGGCGAAACCGATCCCGATCACCACGATGAAGACGAGCGCGGCGAGGCCGAACGTCACCGCGATGTGGCTGGTCGGCGTGAAGGCGCCCACAAAGGGCAGCAGGCCGAGCAGGTTGCAGCCGAGCACGAAGATGAAGAGTGCGAACACCAGCGGCACATACCTGCGCCCTTCCGGCCCGACGTTTTCCGCAAGCATGTTGCGGATGAACTCTTCGAGATACTCGACGGATGCCTGCCAGCGCCCGGGGACGAGCTTGGGGGCGGCCGTGCCGATGAAGAGGAAACCCGCGACCGTGACGAGCGCGATCATCATCCACAGCGACGAATTCGTGAACGAGACGTCATAGCCGCCAAGCTCGATCGCGCTGAGCGTCTTGATCTCGAACTGTTCCATCGGGTTCGCCATTGAAAGCCCGCGCTCCTGAACCTTAGTTGTTGTCGTCCGGGTTGCCGTCGAAGTCGCCGCTCTTGCGCATCACCGTGCGCAGACCGGCGCCGAAGCCGAGCAAAAAGAACAGGATCATTCCGTAAGGCCCCGTTCCGAACCAGCCGTCGACCAGCCAGCCGAAAAAGGCGCCCACGAGGATCGCACCGATGAACTCGATGGCGATCGACCAGCCCCTGTTCTCTTCCCGTTTTAGCCCGTCACGCTTCGGTTCGGCCCGCTCTTTCGCCTCTGCAAGCCGGCGACCGAGATCGCCGGGATCGATACGTCGGTCATCTGCCAACGATCATCTCCATGCCAAAGGACGGTTGGAACGGTCCACCCGAAACGCATGCCGTTTCCGGCAAGCGACGAGACGCCGGAGCCGAAACCCCGAACGCGAGCGCACGTTTAGTGGCGGGTTTTCGCCAAGTCAACGCTCGCCTTGCCGCAGCGCGGCATAGCGTCCGCAAGGGCACGCTTACTCCGCCGCAAGCAGCGTTTCGGCGCGGCCGAGGTCGACGGAAACAAGCTGGCTGACGCCCTTTTCGCCCATCGTCACGCCGTACAGGCGGTGCATGCGGCTCATGGTGACGGCGTTGTGCGTCACGATCAGGAAGCGGGTGTCCGTCAATGTCGTCATGCGGTCCAGAAGATCGCAGAAACGCTCGATATTGGCGTCGTCGAGCGGCGCGTCGACCTCGTCGAGCACGCAGATCGGCGCGGGGTTGGTCAGGAACAGCGCGAAGATCAGCGCGATGGCGGTCAGCGCCTGCTCGCCGCCCGACAGCAGCGTAAGCGATTGCAGCTTCTTGCCCGGCGGCTGCGCCATGATTTCGAGCCCGGCTTCGAGCGGATCATCCGATTCGATGAGTTCGAGCCGCGCCTCGCCGCCGCCGAACAGGCTGGTGAAGAGGTCGCCGAAGTGGCGGTTCACCTCCTCGAACGCGGTGAGCAATCGCGCGCGGCCTTCGCGGTTCAGCGAGCCGATGCTGCCGCGCAGGCGGGCGATGGCGGTTTCCAGTTCCTCGCGCTCGGATGTCGAGGTGGTGAGCGTCGTCTCGATCTCTTCAAGCTCGACATCGGCGCGCAGGTTCACCGGCCCCATGCGTTCGCGCTCGCCGGTCAGCCGGTCGAGCCCGGAGGTCAGCGTTTCGGTGTCCTCCATGTTCTCGTCGCTGAATTCGAAGCGCGCAGGCAGCATCTGCGGCGAGCACTGGAAGCGCTCCACCGACAGGCGGTTGATCTCGGTGCGCCGGTGCTCGCAGTTTTCGACGCGCACCTCGATGCGCCCGCGCTCCTCGCGCAGCGTCGAGAGGATTTCGGTCGCCTCGCGCGCTTCGCCGTCGATGGTGCGCAGGCCGCTTTCCGCTTCCGCAAGCCGGTCCGCCGCGCCCCGGCGCGCGGCCTCCGCGTCGGCGAGATCGCCCGCGAGCCGCGCCTGCCGCTCGGCGATGGCGGCGGGCACATCGGCGATTTCGGCGATGGTCGCGTTCGCCGCAGCGATTCGGGCCGCAAGCTCCTCGCGCTGTGCCGTGCTGCCGGAGATGCGGCGCTCCCACGCCTCGCGCTCGGCACTGATCGCGTCGCGCCGCGCGGTATCGCTTTGCAGCCCGCGCTGCAGCGCGACATGCTCGGCGCGCGCCGTGGCGAGATCGGAGCGGTGCGCGTCGGCTGTGTTGCGCGCCGCCGTCACGGCTTCGGTCAGCCCTTCGGCGCCCGGAACATCGAGCAGCGCGGCATCCAGCGCCTGCACCTTCTCGCTGGATTCGGCGATCTGATCGTTCGCGCGCGTCACCGCAGCCGCCAACGCTTCGAGCTGCGCGGCCCGCCGCTCGACCTCGCCGGCGAGCTGCGACATCGTCTTCGCCGCATCGGCGCGGGCGGTTTCGGCGCGGCGCAGCGCCTGGCGTTCGGCGTCGATCGCGGAGGCGGTTTCAGCAACCACGGCGCGCGCGGCGGCCAGTTCGGTATCGAGCGCTTCCACCGACGCCTCGGCATCGGGCATCAGCGCCTCGACCTCGGCGAGCCGGTTGCGCTGGCGCAGCTTTTCCGCAGCGGCGCTGCCGTCGCCCGCCTCGGTGCGGAAGCCGTCCCAGCGGATCATGCGGCCTGCGGTCGTGACGAGGCGCTGGCCCACGGAGAGCTTCGCCGCCATCCGGTCCAGCATGTCGTCGTCGACAATACCGATCTGCGCGGCGCGGCGCGCGACTTCCTCTGGCGCGTCGATTACGTCGGAGAGCGGCCGCGCGCCTGCCGGAAGCGCCGGATCCCATTCGCCCTTGATCGCCCCGCCCCAGCGGCGTCCGCTTTCGCCGCCCACGGGCGCTGCCGTGTCGTCGCCGAGCGAGGCCGCGAACGCCGCCTCGAAACCCTTCGTCACGCGCACGCGGTCGATCAGCGGCTCGGCGTCACCGCTGCGGCTCGCCGCCAGCGAGCGCTGGAGCGACTGCCGCTCGCCCGTAAGCGCGGAGAGCGCTGCCTGCGCCTCGCCGCGTTTCGCCTGCGCCGCCTCGCGCGCGGTCTCCGCTCCCGCGCGGCGTTCCTCGCCGGTCGCGATGGCGGCAGACGCGCGCTCGGCCTCGGCCTCGGCGTCCCTGGCGCGCGCTTCGGCGGCAATCAGACGCTCACCCGCGTCATCGCCCTGCGCGGCGGCGGCCTGCGCGGCGAGCGTGCGGGTCTTTTCGGAGTCGGCGCGGGCGATCTGCGAGCGCAGCGCGGAAAGCTCGGCCTCGATCGCGCGGCGCTGGCCCTGCGCCTCGGCCTGCGCGGCGAGTGCGTCGCCGAGCGTGCGCTGATCGGCCTCGACCACGCCTTCAAGATCGGTGATCCGCGCTTCCGCCGGGCCGAGCGCAGCCTGCGCCTCGGCGAGCCGGGCCGCGATCGCCGCATCTTCGGCTGCAAGCCGTTCGAGCGCGGCGCGGGCATCGTGGTTCAGCGCATCCTCGCGCGCGATGTCGCGCTCCGCCGCCTCGCGGCGTGTCTCCGCCTCACGACGGCGGCGTTCGACTTCGTTAAGCTCGGCGTTCAGCGAATCGCGCGAGAGCTTCAGCCGCTGCAGGATCGCCGCAGCCTCGGCCTCGGCCTCGCGCAGCGGCGGCAGGTTCGCGGCGGCATCCGCTTGCCGCGCCGAGATCGCCGCGCCGAGCCGGGTCGCATCCTCGATCTTCCCGCGCAGCGCTTCGGCTTCGGCCTTCGCCGCATTCGCGTCGGCGGTCGCCTCGCAGGCCTTCGCGTAGAGCAGCATCGCCTCGGCGATACGGATCTGCTCGGAGATTTTTTTATACCGCTCCGCCTGCCGCGCCTGCCGTTTCAGGTTCGCGGCCTGCGTGCTGAGGCCCTGCAGCACATCGTCGAGCCGGGTGAGATTCGTTTCAGCCGCGCGCAGCCGCTGCTCGGCGTCCTTGCGGCGCACGTGCAGCCCCGCGATCCCCGCCGCTTCTTCGAGAAGCTGGCGACGATCCTGCGGCTTCGCGGCGATGATCGCGCCGATGCGCCCCTGGCTGACGAGCGCGGGCGAATGCGCGCCGGTCGCCGCGTCGGCGAACAGCAGCTGCACATCCTTCTGGCGCACGTCGCGGCCGTTGACCCGGTATGCGGAGCCGAGCCCACGCTCGATGTGGCGGACGATTTCCAGATCATCCGAATCGTTGAACTGCGCGGGCGCGCGGCGGCTGGAATTGTCGAGGTGGAGCGTCACGTGCGCGGCATCGCGCGCCGGGCGGCGATCGGTGCCCGCGAAGATCACGTCTTCCATGCCGCCGCCGCGCATGGATTTGGCGCTCGATTCGCCCATCACCCAGCGGATGGCTTCAAGGAGGTTCGATTTGCCGCAGCCGTTCGGCCCGACAACGCCCGTCAGCCCATCCTCGATCCTGAGTTCCACAGGATCGACGAAGGATTTGAATCCGGCGAGTCTAAGCCGCCTGAAATGCACGCGTCCCCCGCTCTCTCACGTCCCCACGCGTCACGCTACTTCACGGCATCCTTCAGCAGCGGCTCCAGATCCGCCCAGCTGTGCACGCCTTCCAGCCCCTTGCCGTTCAGAACGAATGCGGGCGTGCCCGTCACCTTGTACTGTTCGACTGCGGTTTTGCGGATCGTTTCCAGATGGCCGCGCTGCGTCGCATCGGTCAGGCAGGCGCGGAACTTCGATTCCGGTATGCCCCGCGCGCGCACGAACGCGTCCAGCCCGCCGAGCTTTGCGTAGGTCACGACCTGATCGTCCGGCGACATCGATTGCAGAGACGCCGTCTGCGCCTCGGTGAGCTTGGTGAACGGCTCGATCCAGGCCTGCTGGTTCTTGAAGAACGCATCGGAAAGCCCGAAGAACGCGCCCGGCCCCTGGCAGCGCGAGAGCATCGTGGCGCCGTAGTCCGCCGGGTTCAGCACGAAGTTGCGGAACTCGTAGTAAACCTTGCCGGTGGCGACATATTGCCCCTTGATGGTGGGCATCGCCATTTCATGGAAATCGCGGCAATGCGGGCAGGTGAGCGAGGCGAACTCGATCAGCTTCACCGGCGCATCGGGGTTGCCGATGCTGAAGCCGCCGTCGGGCGTCGCGGCGATCGTCTCCAGCCAGTTATTGGCCTTTGCTGCCGGCGCGGTCCCCGTCGACTTCGCCGTCGCGGGCGCGCTCGCGGCTTTACTGCCCGCGGCTTCGGAGGAGTCCTGCCCGCAGGCGGAGAGCACTGCGACAGCACCGAACAAACACAAGGCCTTGAACCGCACTTTTCTCAACATCTGGTAGCCTACCCTTGAAAAAGCCCAATACCTGCCACGGATACGGGTAGCGCACTATGGCGAGGCGCGCCTCCCAAGTCAAAGCCGATCAACGCCCCGCAGCGCTATCGAATGACCGGCGGGCCTTTCGTCGCGCCCATCTGCCGGGCAAGATCCTCGAGACTCTGCCGCAGCCCCTGATCCGCGATCGTCTTCAGGCTGCCCGCGATGTCTTCCGGCACTTCGCCGGGTGTCTGCACGGTCGTTCCCGCCGTCTGCGCGGCCGCCACCATGCCCTGCCGGATCGCGATGCGGACGATCGCATCATAGCCGAAAAAGCGGTTGACGCGTTCGATGATCTGCGGCGCGACATGCTGGATCATCAGCGCGTGCGAGCCGCTTGCGGAAAGATTCAGCGTGCCGCCGCTGCGCTTGCCGTGCGGGAAGGTCAGCGATTCGGGCGTTGAATGCCGCGCGTAATCGGGGCCGACGATTTCGGGCCAGCGCGCCACGACCGCGCTGTCGACGAACCCGAAGCGGCGAAAGGCCTTGCGCCCCACGAGCGGGACGAGTTCGGCGACCGACCTGCTTCCGCCCCTTCTGTCGCCCGGTTTCCTCATGGGGAAACCCATGCCATAGGCGCGCCATGCCCGCCAAGGAAATCGCCCCGAAAGATATCGCCCCCAAGGACATCGCGGCGCCGCTGCTCGCCTGGTACGATCGCGCGCACCGCCGCCTGCCGTGGCGCGCGCCGCCGGGCGCGAACGCCGCCGATCCCTATCGCGTCTGGCTGTCGGAGATCATGCTCCAGCAGACGACCGTTGCGGCCGTCATCCCTTATTTCGAGCATTTCACGTCGCGCTGGCCCACGGTGGAGGCGCTTGCCGCCGCTGAAGACGGAGACGTGCTCGCCGCGTGGGCGGGCCTCGGCTATTATGCCCGCGCCCGCAACCTCATCGCCTGCGCGCGCGCCGTGGCAAGCGAACACGGCGGCCGTTTTCCCGAAACCGAAGCGGCGCTGCGCGGGCTTCCCGGCGTCGGCGCCTACACTTCGGCGGCGATCGCGGCGATCGCGTTCGGGCAGCGCGCCGTCGTCGTGGACGGCAACGTCGAGCGTGTCGTCGCCCGGCTGTTCGCGGTCGAGACACCCCTGCCCGCCGCCAGGCCGCAGCTTCGCGCGCTTGCCGACACGATCACGCCCGGCGCGCGCGCTGGCGATTTCGCGCAGGCGATGATGGATCTCGGCGCCACGGTCTGCCGCCCCCGCTCTCCCGATTGCCTCGTCTGTCCGCTGGTCGTGTCCTGCGATTCGGCGCGGCGCGGCATCGCCGATGCGCTGCCCGCGAAGACGCCGAAGCCGCCACGCCCCACGCGCTATGCCAATGTTTATGTGCTTCGCGATGCCGACGAGGTTATGCTGGTCCGCCGCCCGCCGCGCGGACTTCTGGGGGGCATGCTGGGCCTGCCGATGAGCGAGATTGCCGACACCCCGGCTCCCGACAACGCCCACCCCGGCGCGCCCGCCGCCGTCCGCTGGACGCGCAGCGCAAGACCGGTAACCCACGTATTCACGCATTTCGAGTTGCATCTTGCCGTTTTTTCAGGCGATCTGTCCGGCATAACGAAACCGTCGGGGGATTGGCGTGTGGCAAATAAATCTGCCGCGCGGGATTTGCCGACGTTGTTTCGTAAAGCATTGGACTTTGTAGTATGAGATTGATTTTAGCCGCCTTGTAACGGCGTACGCCTGATCGGAGTGAGATTTGTCGATGTCGAGGCACGTTGTGTTCGCGCTCGCTGTATTGCTGGCTGCTTGTGACGGTCAGAAGGGCGGCGAAGAGGGCCGCGCGCCCGTTGTGGTCGGCGGCGTGGTCGAACCCGTTCGCTTCGTCGACAGCATCGATGCCGTCGGCACGGCGTTCGCCCGCGAATCCACCACGCTCACCTCCACGGTGACGGAGCGCGTGGAATCGCTGCGCTTCACGGACGGCGCCTATGTGCAGGCGGGCACGGTGATCGCCGTGCTGCGCGCCGTCGAACAGAACGCCGACCTTGCCAGCGCGCAGGCGCGTTCGCGCGAGGCCGAGCAGCAGCTCGGTCGTCTGCGCGAACTCCAGCAGCGCGGTTTCGCCACCAATGCCAGCATCGACGCGCAAACGGCGGCGCGCGATCAGGCGCGCGCGCAGGCGGGCGCCATTCGCGCGCAGATCGGCGATCGAATCATCCGCGCGCCGTTCTCCGGCGTTGTCGGCCTGCGCCGTCTCTCGCCGGGAAGCGTCGTGACCGCAGGCACCGAAATCGCGACGATCAGCGACATCAGCTCCATCAAACTCGATTTCACCGTGCCGGAACGCTTCATCTCCGCGATCAAGGCCGGGCAGGACATCGAAGCCCGCGCGCAGGCCTGGCCGGGGGAAGTGTTTCGCGGCACCATAGAAGGCGTGGAGCCGCAGATTGATCCGATCACGCGCTCGGTCGCGATTCGCGCGCTACTTCCCAATACAGAGCGGCGCCTGCATCCGGGCATGCTGCTCACGGTGTCGATCGTCACCAATCCGCGCGATGCGCTCGCGGTCCCGGAACTCGCGCTCGTCTTCCAGGGCGACCGTCAATTCGTGTTCAGGCTGGATGAAAAGAACGTCGCAAACCGCGTGCCTGTCGAAATCGGCATGCGCTCGGGCGGCATGGTGGAAGTGACCGGCGGCCTCAATCGCGGCGACCGCATCGTTGCCGACGGCGTCGTCAAGGTGCGCGACGATGCTCCCGTAAAGCCTGTTTTCCCCGGCGAAACCGGCAGAACCACCGGCGCGCTCTCCGGCGCGGCGGCGGGTGCGGGCAAGTCCCGATGATCCTTTCCGATGTCTCGGTAAAGCGGCCGGTCTTTGCGGCGGTCATCAGCCTCATCATCGTGCTGGCGGGCGCCATCGCCTTCATTTCGCTTCCGGTCCGCGAATATCCCGCCATCGAGCCGCCGATCGTTTCGGTCGAGGTCGCCTATCCCGGCGCGGCGGCCAGCGTCGTTGAATCGCGCATAACCCAGCTGATCGAAGACAGGATCGCAGGGGTCGAGGGCATCGAGATGATCCGCTCGCGTTCACGCGACGGCGTTTCCGACGTGACCATCGAATTTTCCGCAACCCGCAATGTGGATGACGCCGCGAACGACATCCGCGACCGGGTCAGCGGCCTTGCCGACGATTTGCCCGACGAAGTGATCCCGCCGGAAATCCGCAAGGTCGATGTCGATTCCCAGCCGATCCTCTGGATGCATCTGTCGGGCGAGGAGCGTGATCCGCTCTGGCTCGCCGACTATGCCGACCGCATCCT
Organism: Sphingosinicella soli; assembly: GCF_014199685.1. GTDB lineage: Bacteria > Pseudomonadota > Alphaproteobacteria > Sphingomonadales > Sphingomonadaceae > Sphingosinicella > Sphingosinicella soli. The sequence continues at coordinate 220,480 of NZ_JACHNZ010000001.1, forward strand.
TGTCGATCGTTTCTCGTCGATCGACGGGGTCGCGCGCGTGCAGGTCAGCGGCCTCTCGCGGCCCGCGATGCGGATCTGGCTCGATCGCGCCAGGCTCGCCGCCTATCAGCTGACGCCCAACGACATCGAAACGGCGCTGCGCTCGCAAAACGTCGAGCTTCCCGCAGGCCGCGTAGAGGCGGAAACCCAGAACCTCACCGTCCGCGTCGCCCGCGCCTACAGCCAGGTCGATGATTTCCGCGCACTCGTCATTTCGCGCGGCGACGACGGGCATCTCGTGCGTCTCGGCGACGTCGCGCGCGTCGAGGTCGGGCCGGAAAATCCGTACAGTTTCTTCCGTTCGAACGGCAAGCCGGGTGTCGGCATCGGCATCGTGCGCCAATCCGGCGCGAACACGCTCGCCGTTGCCGACGAGGTCAAGGCGCGCCTCGAAGAAACGCGAAAGATGCTGCCCGCAGGCCTCAGCATCGACATATCCAACGACAGTTCGGTGTTCATTTCGGCCGCGATCGACAACGTCTGGAGAACGCTTGCCGAAGCGTCGGCTCTCGTCATCCTCGTGATTTACGTTTTTCTGGGCTCGGCGCGGGCCACGATCATCCCCGCCGTCACCGTTCCCATCTGCCTTATCGCCACCTTCGCCGTGTTGTGGGCGCTCGGCCTGTCCATCAACCTGCTCACCCTGCTCGCGCTGGTGCTCGCCATCGGCCTCGTCGTCGATGACGCCATCGTCGTGCTCGAGAATATCTATTACCGTATCGAACGGGGCGAGACGCCCCTCGTCGCGGCCTATGAAGGCGCGCGGCAGGTTGCCTTCGCCGTGATTGCCACAACCGCCGTCGTGTGCGCGGTGTTCGTGCCGATCATGCTCCTTGCCGGAAACACCGGGCTGCTGTTTCGCGAACTCGCCGCCGCGATGATCGGCGCTGTCGCCTTCTCGGGCTTCATCGCGCTGACGCTGACGCCGATGCTGTGTTCCAAGATGCTCAAGTCCGAATCCAGCAGCAACCGGCTCACCCGGTGGGTCGATGAACGGTTCGATCGCGTCTCGGCGGCCTATGATCGCGCGCTCGGCCGCCTGCTGAATCGTCCGCTGCTGATCGGCGGCATTTCGCTTGCCGTCGTCGGCGGCTGTATCGCGCTTGCGACCACGCTCTCGTCCGAGCTGGCCCCGCTCGAAGACACCGGCAATCTGATGGTGACCGCCACTGCGGCGGAAGGCACCGGCTTCGATCAGATGGTCCAGTACATGGAAGACCTTCAGGCCCGTGTCCTGCCGATGGTCGACGAAGGCCCGATCCGCCGCATGATGGTCCGCGCGCCGGGCAGCTGGGGCACGAGCGAGGATTTCTCCAGCGGCCGGATGGTGCTTTTCCTGAAAGACTGGTCGGAGCGTGATCAGACCACGCAGGAAACGGCCGAAATGGTCCAGAAGGCGCTTGAGGATTATCCCGGCGTCCGCAGCTTCGCTTCGGGCGGGCAGACCATCGGCAGCCGCGGCGGGCGCCCGATCCGTTTCGTCATCGCCGGAGCCACGTTCGAGGAACTGGCCCGCGCCCGCGACGCGATCATGGATGCCGCGGCATCTTATCCCGGCATTGAAAACCTGGAATCGGACTACAAGGAAACCAAGCCTCAGCTCCTTGTCGATATCGACACCACGCGCGCAGGCGATCTCGGCGTCTCGGTGGCCGATATCGGAAGCACGCTTGAAACCATGATGGGCTCGCGCCGCGTCACCACCTACATCGACCGGGGCGAGGAATATCGCGTCATCGTGCAGGCGGAAGACAAGGACCGGCTGACCCCGCAAGACCTTTCCAACGTCTATGTCCGCTCGCGCACCGGAGACGTGATACCGCTGTCGAACCTCGTCTCGCTGCGCAACTTCGCGGACGCGGGCGAACTCGGCCACTTCAACAAGCTGCGCGCCATCACGCTCGAAGGCTCCGTCGCGCCCGGCTATTCGCTCGGGGAAGCGCTCGACTGGCTGGAGGCGGAGGCCTCCACGCTGCCGGAAGTCGCCGCCATCGGCTACGACGGCGAAAGCCGCGCCTTCAAGCAGACCGGCGGCGCGATCTGGGGCGTCCTCGCTGTCACCATCCTGCTCGTGTTCCTCGTGCTCGCCGCGCAGTTCGAAAGCTGGGTGCACCCCGGCATCATCGTGCTCACCGTGCCGCTTGCGGTGGGCGGCGGGCTTCTCGGGCTCGTCGTCATGGGCCAGTCGCTCAATCTCTACAGCCAGATCGGCATCGTCATGCTCGTGGGGCTGGCCTCCAAAAACGGCATCCTCATCGTCGAGTTCGCGAACCAGCTGCGCGATCAGGGCGTCCCCTTCGACGATGCGATCCGCGGCGCCGCCGTGCGCCGCCTGCGTCCCGTCATCATGACCTCGATTGCAACGGTCGCGGGCGCCGTGCCGCTTATGCTTGCAAGCGGTGCGGGCGCCGCCTCGCGTCAGGCGATCGGCACGGTCGTGGTGTGGGGCGTCAGCCTTGCGACGCTGCTCACGCTGTTCGTCATCCCGGTCTTCTACCGGCGCCTTGCCCGCAACACCGGCTCGCCGCTCGCGGTCACGCGCAAGCTGGATGAGGAGCGCGGCGCAGAACCTGCCCCGGCGGAGTAAGACCAATGTCGCTCCCCAGGAGCCTGCGCATCGCCATCCTGACCGTTCCGGGCGTGATGCTGCTCGGTTCGCTGTCCGGCGTCGTCGCCGGGTCGGGGGAAACCAACCCGTGGTTCGCGACGCTGGTGAAGCCTGCGCTCTATCCCCCCGGTTTCGTGTTCGGCATCGTCTGGACACTGCTCTACGCGCTGATGGGCATCGCGATCGCTCGCGTCCTCGCATGCCCGCCGGAGCGAGACCGGCAGCGCGCGGCCCTGCTCTTCGCCGCCCAGCTCGTGCTCAATCTTCTGTGGTCGACACTTTTCTTCAAGCTGCACCTGCTCGGCCCCAGCTTCGCGCTCATCCTCGTCATCCTCGCCGCCGCGCTCGCCACGACCCTTGCGTTCGCGCGGCTGGACCGCATCGCGCCATGGCTGCTTGTCCCCTATCTGGCGTGGCTCTGCTTCGCCGCGGGCCTTGCCTTCCGCATCTGGCGGTTGAATCCGGGCGCTGCGCCGCCATATTAGGCACACAACACAGCGAAGGGCCCCGTCCATGCAGTCCAAAAACCGCTTCTTCGACGATTTCTCGCGTATGGCGACCGGCGCCATGGGCTCGCTTGCGGGTATGGGCCGCGAGATGGAATCCGGCTTCCGCGCCCGTATGGAGGAATTCGTCGGCGGTCTCGATCTCGTGAAGCGCGAGGAGTTCGAGGCCGTGAAGCAGATGGCGGCGAATGCCCGCGCTGAAAACGAAGAGCTGAAGGCGCGAATCGCCAGGCTCGAAGCGGCAGCGGGCGCAGCGCCCGAAAAGCCCGCGCCGGCCCGCAAGCCCGCCGCGAAGAAACCCGCGAAATCAGCGCCCGCCGCCTGATATCCACAGCAAATTCTCGGGCGTCAGCGCGCAGCGGCTTGCGTATCGCCGGTCGGCACCGCACCATATATGGTGCAGCATGAACTCCATCGGACGAGCTATTGACCGAACTCGAACTTGAAATGGCCCAGGCCACGGCAGCGCCGCTCGATATGCTCGAGCATTATTTCGGCGCGCACGGCTGGTCGTTCGAGCGCGCCAGCGACGAGGAACTCATCGCCCGCGTGGAGGGCAGCTGGACGACGTACCAGCTCCGCGCGCTCTGGCGCGAGGAGGAGCGCGTGCTCCAGTTCATCGCCATGCCCGATGTGCGCGTCCCGGAAAACCGCCGCGCCGCCGTGTGGGAAGTGCTCAGCCTCATCAACGAGCAGCTCTGGCTCGGCCATTTCGAGATGTGGTCGGCGGACGGCACGCTCCTCTTCCGCCATGCCTCGATGCTCGACGGCGCCGACGACGACAGCGGCCTCTCGCTCGCGCAGGCCGAAACACTGGTCGAAGCCGCCGTCGACGAGTGCGAGCGCTACTACCCCGTCTTCCAGTTCATCCTCTGGGCCGGAAAAACCCCCCGCGAAGCCCTCGACGCCGCACTGATCGACACGGTGGGCGAGGCATAGCTTCCGCCGTACATCAGGGACTCTTCGCAGGCAGCGCAGTTACCGGGCTGATCTCGACGGCATGATAAGGCAGGGGCATTTTCAGCGTCTTCGGCCCTGCAAGCGATGATCCCGCGACGCGATCGAAAGTCCCGTCGCCGTCATCGTCGAAAAAGCACGCACGCCCATAGGGAAGACCGAGTTGGAAGACGGTCATCGTCTCCGAGCAGACTTTCAGCTTCGCCTCGGACTCCACCCGCCTGAGGATGGTGCCCGCTGGTACTTTTATCCTGGAAAGCGTCAGCCCGGTCTTGAACGCCTCGGGCAGCACATACACGCCTTCGAGCGGCTGCGCCGATACGGCTCCGGCCCATAGCGGCAATAGCGCCGCGAGCGCCGCGCTTCGGCCGAACCTCACCCCGCCAGCGCCGCCTTCAGCAGTTCGTTCACCACCTGCGGGTTTGCCTTGCCGCCGGTCGCCTTCATCGTCTGGCCCACGAAGAAGCCGAACAGCGCTTCCTTGCCGCCCTTGTACTGCGCCACCTTGTCGGCGTTCTTCGCCAGCACGTCGGCGATCGCCGCGTCGAGCGCGCCGGTGTCGGAGACCTGCTTCAGGCCCCGCTCCTCCACGATCTTCTCGGGGTCGTCGCCGGTTTCCAGCATGATCTGGAACACGTCCTTGCCGAGCCGCCCCGAAAGCGTCCCGTCACCGATCAGCGCCAGCAGCGTCGCGGCATGTTCGGGGCTGATCGGGCTGTCGATGATATCCTTGCCGAGCGCGTTCAGCGCGCCGAACAGGTCGGATATCACCCAGTTGGACGCCGCGCGCGCCACCTCCGTCAGCGGCTTGCCCTGCTTCTCCGCGCTCAGCGTCAGCATGCGCTCGAACCAGTCGGCAGCCTCCTTCTCGGCGGTCAGCACGCCCGCGTTGTAATCGCTGATGCCGAGGTCGCGCACATAGCGCGCGAGCTTCGCGTCGGGCAGCTCCGGCAGTTCCGCGCGCAGCGCCTCGACGAACGCGTCGTCGAACACCAGCGGCGGCAGGTCGGGGTCCGGGAAATAGCGGTAATCGTGCGCGTCTTCCTTGGATCGTAGCGCGCGTGTCTCCATCCGGCTCGGGTCGAACAGCCGTGTTTCCTGCACGATTCTGCCGCCGCCTTCGATGATCTCCACCTGCCGCTGCGCCTCGAATTCGATCGCCGCCTGCACGAAGCGAACGCTGTTCACGTTCTTGACCTCGCAGCGCGTGCCGAGCGGATCGCCGGGCTTGCGCACGCTGACGTTCACGTCCGCGCGCATGGAGCCTTCCTCCATGTTGCCGTCGCAGCTGCCCACATAGCGCAGGATCGATCGCAGCTTCTTCACATACGCCCCCGCCTCTTCGGGCGAGCGCATGTCGGGCCGCGAGACGATCTCCATCAGCGCCACGCCCGACCGGTTGAGATCGACGTAGGAATAGCCCGGAGACTGGTCGTGCATCGATTTGCCCGCGTCCTGCTCCAGATGGATGCGCTCGAGCCCCACGGTCTTGGTGCGCCCTTCGCCAAGCACGATGTGCACCTCGCCCTCACCCACGATCGGGTGCTGGAACTGGCTGATCTGGTAGCCCTGCGGCAGATCGGCGTAGAAATAGTTCTTCCGGTCGAAGCGCGACCACGTGTTGATCTGCGCATCGAGCGCCAGCCCCGTGCGCACCGCCTGCTTCACGCACTCGCCGTTGATGACCGGCAGCATCCCCGGCATCGCCGCATCGACAAGGCTCACCTGCGTGTTCGGCTCCGCCCCGAACTCCGTCGCCGCGCCCGAGAACAGCTTTGCGTTCGACGTCACCTGCGCATGCACCTCAAGGCCGATCACGACCTCCCACTCACCGGTTTCGCCTTTGATTCTGTAGTCGCTCATCTTACCACCAAGCCTCCGGCCGCGCGGAGAAGCCCGCCGCCTGTTCGATCGCATAGCCCGCGTTCAGCACGCCTTCCTCGTCGAGCGGCTTGCCGATGATCTGGAGGCCGAGCGGCAGGCCGTCGTTCGAAAGCCCGCCGGGCACCGACATCGCGGGAAGTCCCGCAAGGCTCGCGGGCACGCAGAACACGTCGTTCAGGTACATGGCGATCGGGTCGTCGATGTTCGCGCCGATGCCGAACGCCGCGCTCGGCGCGGTCGGCGCGAGGATCACGTCGCATTTCGCCCACGCCTGCTCGAAGTCGCGCGCGATCAGCGCCCGCACCTTCTGCGCCTTCAGATAATAGGCGTCGTAGTATCCCGCCGACAGCACATAGGTGCCGATCATGATGCGCCGCTGCACCTCCGTGCCGAAGCCTGCCGATCGCGTCGCCTCGTACATGTCGATCAGGCTGCCGCCGTCGGGCGTTTCGCGCAGGCCGTAGCGCACGCCGTCATAGCGCGCGAGGTTCGAAGACGCCTCTGCGGGCGCGATGATGTAGTAGGTGGGAAGCGCGTATTTCGTGTGCGGCAGCGAGATGTCGACGATCTCCGCGCCCGCGTCGCGCAGCATGTCCGCGCCCTTCTTCCACAGCGCCTCGATCTCGGCGGGGATGCCCTCGACCGTATATTCCTTGGGAATGCCGACGCGCCTGCCCTTCATGTCGCCGGTCAGCGCCGCCTCGAAGTCGGGCACCGGCAGGTCGAGGCTGGTCGAATCCTTCGGATCGAACCCGCACATGGATTTGAGCAAAATCGCGCAGTCGCGCACGTCGCGCGCCATCGGCCCGGCCTGATCGAGCGAGCTTGCGAACGCCACGATGCCCCAGCGCGAGCAGCGGCCATAGGTCGGTTTGATCCCCGAAATGCCCGTGAACGCCGCCGGCTGGCGGATCGAGCCTCCGGTATCCGTGCCGGTTGCGCCCGCCACCAGCCGCGCCGCGACCGCCGCCGACGAGCCGCCCGAGCTGCCGCCGGGCACGAGGCTTTCGTTGCCCTTCCCGCGCCACGGGTTGATGACCGTGCCGAACGCGCTCGTCTCGTTCGACGAGCCCATCGCGAACTCGTCCATGTTGAGCTTGCCGAGCATTCCCGCGCCGTCCGCGAACAGCCTGCCGCTCACCGTCGATTCGTAGGGCGGCTTGAAGCCCTTCAGGATGTTCGAAGCCGCCGCGCTCTGCACGCCTTCGGTCGCGAACAGATCCTTGATGCCGAGCGGTATGCCCGACAGCGGTTTCGCCTCGCCCTTCGCCAGCGCCGCGTCGGCGGCATCCGCCGCTTTCAGCGCCAGTTCAGGCGTTTCCACGGTGAAGGCATTCAGCGCGCGCGCGGCTTCCACCGCTTTCACATGCGCTTCGGCGAGTTCCTTTGCGGAGAAGTCCCTGGCGCGCAGCCCGTCGCGCATCTTGCCAAGCGTCAGGTCGGTCAGCGCCGTCATTATTCGATCACCTTCGGCACGGCGAAAAACCCGTATTCGGCCTTCGGGGCGTTCGACAGCACCTTGTCCTGGATGCCGCCATCGGTGACGACATCCTCGCGCCAGCGCAGCGTGTTGGGGATCACCGCCGCCAGCGGCTCCACGCCGTCGGTATCCACCTCGCCCAGCATCTCGACCCAGCCGAGAATCTTGGAAAGCTCCTCGGCCATCACCGCGCAGCGGCCATCATCGATCTTGATGCGCGCAAGATGCGCGACGCGTTTGACGGTTGCGGCGTCAACGGACATGCAAAAAACCCCGGATTGATTGAGCCAGAGCCGTTAGCACGCAGTTTCGTGCGCGGGCAAGCGTCCCGCACCTGCAAGGAGCGCGCAATCAATCCGCTCCGGCCACAAGCTTGCCGTTGACACGAAGTTCCATTCCCTCGCGCGGCGCGATCTCCAGCTTTCCACTTTTTAGCGCCTTGATGATTGGCCCCTCCGTGTTGGAGTGATACGCATCGCCGGGCCTAAGGCCGGCGTGCCATCCATCAGCCTTTTGTCTGTAAGCATCCGTGTCGTTCCAGCATGTCCGGCTGCCCGAGACGATTTCACACGTTTCACTGATAAAAACGGCATCCTCCAGACCGTCTCCGGTCAAGTCGGCGACAACAGCGGCGCAGAGCAGGTTTTCGTTTTCTCCGCAGCCACTTAGCCAGGTAGGCGGTCGATCATCGCTCTCGACAAGATACGCGATCAACCCCTCCGGAAGTTTCTTTCCCGATGGATACACGGGCATGCGGTCAAATGTTTGGCGTAAACGGGGTGCAGTTTCCCGCGCCGCACGCCTGGTACGCGCCTCCCACCGCGATGATGTGCGATAAATTTGCCCAATTTCATGCCGTATAGCCTCGGACTGCGGATGATCCTCCACGTCCGCCAGTTCACCCAGCGCATCGCGCCCCGGAGCGCCCAGATCGAACATCAACGCCGCGAAGTCAAAGTCATCGGGAGCGACCTTGCCGCTTAGCAGGCGAGCCGCCTGGTTTTCAGCCGAAATCGTTCGGAAATCCAGAATCGGCGTGGAAAGCAAAAGAAACACCACTCCCAAAGCAAGTGCCAGCCGCACGTTCGCAGTGCGCACTGTGTCAGCCCATCCTTCGAAACGGCGGACAAGCGGCCACAGGTAGGCAAGCCCGTAAGCAATCGCGAATCCGGTGAAGATCATTGCCCAGATGCGTTCCGGCATCAGGCCGCTAGCATCGACGCGAATACCGGTCGAGATGGCGGCGATGACAGCGAGCGGCAGCATCGCGAAGGCAAGCCTCGTGGCGCCGAACCTCATCGCGCGCGCGGATGAAAGCTGATCGTTCGCATCCTTGATGACCGTATTCACGAGTAGCAGCGCGAACAACAGCGCGCCGAGCATCAGCGGTGTTGCGTGCCGGGTCGTCTCCCACAGCTTCGACAGGCCCGTCACTGGCAGGAAGGAGAGGAACAGCAACAACACGAACGCTAGCAGCGGCGCGAATACCGAAAGCACCGCCATCAGCGCCTTCTGCATCGCCGCGATCACGCTCGGCCAGTCGCGCACCAGCGAGATACCGAGCGCAATGCTCGCGCCGCCGACCACGGTAATGAACACGGGCTTTTCGAACACATCGGAGAAGAACTCTACGCCGATCAGCTCAAAGAGACTGGCCCAGAGTGCGAACAGCAGCGTCACCGCGAGTTGGAAGCCACCCGCGCCGATGGCGACCACAATATCCTCCCAGCTACGCGCATGAAGTCCCGCATAGGGCAGTCGCCACCCGCCCTCGTCGCGCACGGTCTGGAACACCGGCAGGGCAATACCGAGCGCGGCGGCTAGGCACAGATATTGCCAGGCGAACCAGGGATCGTAGCTACCACTGCTATCCGCCTGCGGGCCCGCCACGAGGTTCCAATAGACGATGCCCGCCGCCACCGCGCCGCAGCCGGCGGCGAAGCCTGCGGACCACAGCGGACGGACGCCCGAAAGCGTGAACGCCAGCGCCGCCCCGGCGATGCAGACTCCGGTGGCCGCCACTGTCCGGATATCGCCGACGGGTCCGCTCCCGTGCGTCAGCCACCAAAACGCAAGCCCGCACAGCGCCCCGGCGACCATCAGCACCAGATGGCGCCGCTGACCATCCCCAAGATCGATCATGACGCCAAACTCGCTTTACGCCGGGCATTTCCCCGCGCCCGGCCCCTTCACGAAGCGGCCCGGCCGCGCTGCGGTGGCCTCGCCGTTTTTCAGCACCTGCTGGCCGTTCACGAACACGTCGCGCACGCCCACCGAATACTGGTGCGGCTTGGCGAAGGTCGCCTTGTCGGCGATCGTCGCGGGGTCGAACACCACGACGTCGGCGTAATAGCCCGGCGCCAGGCGTCCGCGTCCTTCGATACCCATCTGCTCCGCCGAGAACGACGTCAGCTGGCGCACCGCCTGCGAGAGGCTGATCGTCTTTTCGTCGCGCACATATTTGCCGAGCAGGCGCGGGATGTTGCCGTAGGCGCGCGGGTGCGTGCTCGATTTCAGGAACACGCCCTCGGTCGCCGGCGCGTCCGCGTCGGAGCCGAAGCTCATCCACGGCAGTGTCGTCTGCTTCGCGACATTGGCCTCGCTCATCAGGAAATAGGCGGTGCCGACCCGGCTGCCGTCTTCCACCACGAGGTCCATCGCGGTTTCTTCCGGGCTCTTGCCGCGCTCGCGCGCCACTTCGCCCAGCGTCTTGCCGATCAGCGGCTTCAGCTTCTCGCTCTTGAAGCCCAGCAGCAGCAGGCCTTCCGCTGTTCCGGCCTGATTGTAGAGGTTCTCCCAGCCGTTGCCCGGCGCCTTCATCTCGGCGGCGACCTTTGCGCGGATCGCGGGGTCTTTCAGCCGTTCGAACCACGCCTCCTCACCGCCCGCCTGCACCCACGGCGGCATCGCCGCATCGAGTCCGGTCGCGCCAGCCGGGTAGGTGTACATCGTGGCGGTAATGTCGAGGCCTTCCTTCTGCGCGGCCTCCACCTTGGCGATCACGGGATCGAGCTTGTCCCAATTGTTTTTCCCCGCCAGCTTCAGGTGATAGATGATCGCGGGCGCTTTGGATTGGCGCGCGATGTCGATCAGTTCATCGACCGCGGGCAGGATGTTGTCCCCTTCGGAGCGCATGTGGCTGATGTAGCGCCCGCCGCAGGGGGCTGCCGCCTGCATCAGCGCAACAAGTTCCGGCGTCTCCGCGAACGTCGCGGGCGCATAGATCATTGCCGACCCGACGCCGAGCGCGCCTTCGTTCATGGCGGTGCGCACCAGCGCCTGCATGCGTTTCATCTGTTCCGGGGTCGGGTCCACGTCATCCTCGCCGAGTTCATGGATGCGCACCGTCGTTGCGCCCACGAAGCTCGCGACGTTGGGCGAGATGCCCAGCGTTTCCAGGCGGGTCAGATACTCGCCGAGCGTGGTCCACGTGATGTCGTATTTCACGTCGCCCATGCGGCTCAAATGCAGTTTCTTCATCTTTTCGTTGGCGGGGCCCATGGTCCAGCCTTCGCCCATCACTTCCAGCGTCACGCCCTGCTTCAGGTCGCCGAGCCCGCGCCCGTCCACGAGCAGCGATTCGGTCGCCCAGCTGTGCGTGTTGATGAAGCCCGGCGCCACCGCGAGACCGGCGGCGTCGATTTCGGTGCGTCCGCGCGCGGCCGGGCCGACCGAGACCACCTTGTCGCCGTCGATGGCGACATCGCCGATCTGCGCCGCGCCGCCCGAGCCGTCGTAGATCGTGCCGCCGCGAATCACCAGGTCGTGAAGCGCGGGCGTGGCGCCTCCCGCCGCGCAGGCGGCCAGCGGAAGAATGAGGGAAACGGCGAAAGGAACCCGTGTGATACGCATGGTGTTAACCCCTGTATTCTCGTTGCATGAGCGGCATGCTAAGCGCCCGAACAAAGGAGTCCAGCAACTTGGCCGCCCGACGGTTTCTCTACATCATCGCCGCGCTCATCGTGCTCGCCATCGCGGGTGCGTTCGCATACCGGATTTTCGCGCCGCACCTGATGCGGGCAGCCTTCGTGCCGTCAGTCAGCTTCGCGGACAGTCCCAAGCCCGTCGCCACGTTCTACAACCGCGCGGATGCGTGGCTGGCGCGCCCCGGCATCCCGGCGGATGTCGTGCGCTGGACGCCCGAGGGCTACAGCCCCGCGCCCAAGCCCGCCGTCGCGGTGTTCTATGTTCATCCCACCACCTATCTGAAGGCGGATCGGTGGAACGCGCCGATCGCGCTCACCGGCGATCCCCGCTTCCGGCAAACGGTGTTCCTGAAAAGCCAGGCCAGCGTCTTCAACGGCATCGGCGAGGTGTGGGCGCCCAAATACCGGCAGGCGACCTTCGGCGCTTTCCTCGCGCTCGGCGAACCCGATTCGGCGAAATCGTTCGCGCTTGCCTACAGCGATATCGAAAATGCGTTCGAGCTGTTCCTGCGCGAAATCCCGGCGGACCGGAAGATCATTCTCGCGGGCCACAGCCAGGGCTCGCTGCACCTCGTCTCGCTGCTCGCGCAGAAGATCGCGGGCACGCCCGTCGCGGATCGCATCGTCGCGGCATACCTTATCGGCTGGCCGATCTCGATCGAAACGGATCTGCCGAAGCTGGGTTTGAAGCCGTGCGAGACGCCCGAAGAGACCGGCTGCATCATCGCCTTCCAAAGCTATGCCGAACCTGCCCAGCCCGAATCGATCTTCGATCCGTTCTACACGACGATCGGCCTCACCGGCGCCCCCCGCGCCGGAACGCACCTGCTGTGCATCAATCCGCTGACCGGGGGCCCGGACCTTCCGGCCGCTGCTGAACAGGAAACCGCCGAAGCACCCGCCGCAGCCGAGGACATCGCGCGCAGCAGCCTCGCCGCGCAGGCCGCGCCGCTTCCGGTGGAGACGATGGAAGGCGCGGAGGAGAGCGATCCCTATGGCCCCGCGCGCAACCTCGGCACGCTGATCCCGGTCGATGAAACCTATTCGGCCGCAACGCTCGAAGCCGGAACGGTCGGCGCGCAATGTACCGACAGGGGCTATCTCAGCATCGGCGAAAAGCCGCCGGAGGGTTTGCGGTCGTACGTGCTGCCGGGCAACAACTACCACGTCTACGATTACGCGCTGTTCTGGACGAACCTGCGCACAGATGCGGAGCGCCGCGCCCAGGCGGCGCTTACGTCGCGCGCGCAGGCCGTGCGCGCGCGGTGAGCACGCGCTCGGCCGCCGAATTCGCGGCGCAATTGCCTTCGGGCGTGCTTGCCGGTCTTGATCTCGGCACGCGAACGATCGGCGTCGCCTTCTGCGATGCGCAGTGGCACTTCGCCAGCCCTGCGGAGACCATCGCACGGCGCAAGCAGGCGCAGGATTTCGCAGAGCTTCGCCGCCTCGCTGCGGGCCGCGTGCTCGCCGGCATCGTCCTCGGCTATCCCGTGAACATGGACGGCACAGACGGCGCCCGCGCGCAGGCGACACGCGCCTTCGCGCGTTCGCTCGAAGCCGAATTCGCCCTCCCCGTCCTCCTGTGGGACGAGCGCCTCTCCACCGTCGCCGTCACGCGAGAAATGATCGCCGCCGACATGAGCCGCGCAAAACGCGCCGAACGCGTCGACGCCCTCGCCGCAGCCCACATCCTGCAAGCCGCCATAGACGCCCTGGCGCTCACCGCCTGAGTAAAAAGCCCCTCCTCTTCAGGGGAGGGGTTGGGGTGGGGCGTTTCCGCCCAGCGCCGCGTGTGGGGATAGGCCCCACCCCTGGCCCCTCCCCTGAAGTGGAGGGGAGAAAGAAATCGCGCCCCCCTACCGCGCCGCATCCTCCCGGTCGATCGCCACCAGCGATATCCCCTTCGTCTCGCGCATCAGAAGCGCCGCGATCAGGCTCACCATCCCTGCCAGCATGATGTACACCGCGATCGGCCACCACGTTTCATATTCGCGCAGCAGCGCCGTGCCGATCAGCGGCGCCCACGATCCGGCGAAGATCGCCGTCAGCTGATAGCCGAGCGATACGCCCGAATAGCGCATCCGCGTCGGGAACATCTCGGTCATGATCGCCGGCTGCGCCGCGTACATCAGCGAGTGAACCATCATCCCCGTGATGATCGCCGCGAGCACGATCCCCGTCGTCCCTGTATCCAGCATCGGAAAGGCCACGAACGGCCACACCATCGTCAGCAGCGTGCCCGCGATATACAGCGGCTTGCGCCCGAACCGGTCGGTCGCGTGCCCCACGGCGGGGATGATGAGCGCATGGAGGATGTGCGCGAAGAACAGCAGCGTCAGGATGCCCGTGGTGTCGCCGCCGCGATGCGACAGGTAGGTGATCGTGAACGTCACGACCATGTAGTAGAGAATGTTCTCGGCAAAGCGCAGCCCCATCGCCGTGAACACGCGGCGCGGATACAGGCGGAAGACCTCCTTCAGCCCATAGCCCGCATCCGCCTTCTCCTCCATTTCCGCCTTCGCGGCCTTGAAGATCGGCGAATCCGAAACCTGCGTGCGGATGTAATAGCCGATGCCCACGATCACGACCGACATCCAGAACCCGACGCGCCATCCCCACGACAGGAATGCCTCTTCCGAAAGCGTCGCCGACAGCACGAGCAGCACCACCGTCGCGGCCAGGTTGCCCAGCGGCACGGCGGCGTGCGGAAAGCTGCCCCAGAAGCCGCGGCTGTGGTTCGGGCTGTGCTCGGTCACGAGCAGCACCGCCCCGCCCCATTCGCCGCCGAGCGCAAAGCCCTGGATGAAGCGCAGCGTCACCAGCAGCAGCGGCGCCCAGTACCCGATCTGGTGGAACGAAGGCAGGCAGCCCATCAGGAAGGTGGAAACGCCGATCAGGATCAGGCTGAACTGCAGCAGCGACTTGCGGCCCACCTTGTCCCCGAAATGCCCGAAGACGATGCCGCCGAGCGGCCGCGCGAGGAAGCCCACGGCATAGGTCGCGAAGGCCGCGATGACGCCGTCGAGTTCGTTGCCCGTGTCGGGGAAGAACAGCTTGCCGAACACCAGCGTCGCGACCGTGCCGTAGAGGAAGAACTCGTACCATTCGACGACCGTTCCGGCCATCGAGGCGCCCACGACCTTCTTCAGATACGGCAGATCGGCGGTTTCTTCGTGTTTCATCGGCGCTCCCCTTGCCGAAACGGGCGTGCCTCGCACCGTGCCCAGCGTCAAGCTGCACATTTATGATATGAAACGCCTGTCCTACAGCACGCGGATTGATGTAGCAGGCAGCCATGCCCGCACGCCTTGCTTCGCCTCCTGCCGACAGCCGCCGCGCGCGAACGCGAAATCCGCGCATTGGCCTCCACTTCCTCCACTTTGCCCGGCAAGGCCTTGATGTTGCTTGGCCGGATCGTAGGGGCGGCGCTACGCGCCTTCCCGTTTCCCCGCCTGTCCCCAGCGAAGCCCTTGCCCGTTTCGCCCCTTGCCCGCCGGGGCGCACAGGTCTAAAGGCTCGGCTTTAATGACATCGACACAGCAACCCGCTCCGCTACCGGCCGTGCCGCCGGGGGCGCACCCCTTCCCGCACATGCATCTGCTGGGAATCGAAGGCCTGAAACCGTGGGAAATCGGCTTCCTGCTTTCAGAGGCCGAACACTGGGTCGAATTCAGCCGCAGCGCCCACAAGCGCGACGAGCGGCTCGCCAGCCTCACCCAGATCAACGCCTTCTTCGAAAACTCGACGCGCACGCTGCTGTCGTTCGAAATCGCGGGCAAACGGCTCGGCGCGGACGTCGTCAACATGTCCGTTCAGTCCTCTTCGATGAAGAAGGGCGAAACCCTGCTCGATACGGCGCTCACGCTGAACGCCATGCACCCGGATGTCATCGTCATCCGTCACGATGCCTCGGGCGCGGTCGCGCTGATCGCCTCCAAGGTCGATTGCCCCGTGCTCAACGCGGGCGACGGCCGCCACGAGCACCCGACGCAGGCACTGCTCGACGCGCTCACGATCCGCCGTCGCAAGGGCCGCATCGAAGGCCTCAAGGTCGCGATCTGCGGCGACATCCTGCACAGCCGCGTCGCCCGCTCGAACTTCCACCTGCTCGCCGCGCTCGGCGCCGAGGTGCGCGCAGTCGCGCCGCCCACATTGATGCCTGCCGGGATCGAGCGTTTCGGCGTCACCGCCTTCACCGATATGGATGCGGGCCTCGAAGGCGCCGACGTCATCATGATGCTCCGTCTCCAGCGGGAGCGTATGGCGGGGGCCTATCTCCCGTCGGAGCGCGAATATTTCCATTTCTACGGCCTCACCGCGAAACGTCTCGCGACGGCGGGCGACAACGTGCTCGTCATGCACCCCGGCCCGATGAACCGGGGCGTCGAGATCGAATCGCAGGTCGCCGACGACATCGCCCGCTCCGCGATCACCGAGCAGGTCGAGATGGGCGTCGCCGTCCGCATGGCCTGCCTTGACGTGCTGACGCGCACGCGAAGGGGCGTAGCCGACTGGGAGGTGCGCGCATGAGGCCGCTTGCGATCATGGGCGCGCGCGTCATCGACCCTGCAAGCGGTCTGGATGCAGTGGTCGATATTCTCATCGCCGACCGCATGGTCGCCGCTGTCGGCAAGCCTGATATTCCCTCGGACGCGCAGCGTATCGACGCGGCGGGGCTCATCGCGGCGCCCGGTCTTGTCGATGCCGGTGTCTTCCGGTCCGAACCCGCCGCGTGCCTTGCGGGCGGCATCACGCGCACGCTGCTGATGCCCGATCAATCGCCGGTGATCGACGATCCCGCGCTTGCCGAGCGCGCGCAGCGCATCGGCAAGCCGCACGTCTGGGTGCACCCCCTCGCCGCCGCGACACGCGGCCTTGCCGGAACCGAGCTTGCCGAAGTCGGCCTGATGAAGGTTGCGGGCGCCGTCGGCATCGCAACGGGCCGCGCCCAGATCGCTTCGGCGGCGGTCATGTACCGGCTGCTGCAATATGCGGCCGCGTTCGATCTCGTCACCGTGGTGCATGCCGAAGACGCTGCGCTCACCGAAGGCGCCGAGGCGACGACGGGGGAAACCGCCACGCGGCTCGGCTTTGCGTCTGCTCCGGCCATCGCCGAAGCCATCGCGATCGCGCGCGATGTGCGTCTCGCCGAAGCGGCGGGCGCGCGGCTCCACGTCCACAAGGTGACGACGGCCGAGGGGCTGGACGTGATCCGCACCGCGCGGGCGCGGGGCGCGCGGATCACCTGCGGCACCGCCCCGGCCTACCTGCTCCTGAACGACGAGGCCGTCACCGGCTATCGCACCTTCACCCGTCTTTCACCGCCGCTCCGCGCGGAGGACGATCGCCGGGCGATGCTCGCGGGTCTTGCGGACGGCACGATCGATTGCCTCACCTCGGCGCACGATCCGCGCGGGCAGGACGAAAAGCGTCTGCCCTTCGCGCAGGCTACGCCGGGCGTATCGGGAGCAGAAACGCTGCTCGCGCTCGCCATCTCGGCAGGCGAGAACGCAGGCGTTTCCCTTTCCCGGCTGATCGCAATGATGAGCGCCGCGCCGACGAAAATCTTCGGCGTGCCGGGCGGAACGCTCAGCGCGGGGGCGCCTGCCGACGTCGTGCTGTTCGATGCCGGTGCGCCCTGGCGGATCGATGCGGCGAAATTCGTTTCGACCGGCGACAACACGCCGTTCGACGGCCTGCCTGTGCAGGGCCGCGTGAAATGGACCGTGAAGAGCGGCGAGATTGCCTTCGCGGGGTAATCAGGCTTTCTTGGAAGACGTCGCTGCCGACGCGCCCTTGCGGACGAAGCAGCTGTAACCCTCGGACTTGAGGTTCCTGCAGAGATCGACCGCGTCGGTTACGTTTACAAACGATCCGATGGCGAGACGATGATATGTCGCGCCCTTCACCTCGATCTCACTCCGGATCGGCTCGAATTCGCCAAGCGCACTGTTCTTGCGGATCAGTGTCTTCCATCCGGCGTTCAGGAACTCCGGCTTCGCGTAGGAACCGAGCTGAACGACCCAGGCGCCGTGTGAAGGCTTCGCCAGCGCGCGGATTTCCCGCTTCACGGCGGCAACCGGCTTCAGCGTCTCGAAGGCAGGCTGCACGGCGCGGATCTGAACGATCGGCTGCGCCGGTTCGGCAGCGATCGGCACCTCGGCCCGTGCTATGGTCACGGGCGCGGCTTCGACGCTGACGGCCGGAGCGGGTTCCGCAGCGGCGGCGATTGCGACGGCCTGCACCTGATGCGGCGGCGCCCATGCAAGCGCGACCGGGCGGCCTGCGTCGTTCGCGGCCGTCTGAACGCCGAGCACGGAAGCCGTGCGCCAGGCGCTGTCGGTGTTCGAGGCGATTGCCGCCCATTCCGCGACGCGGGCATCGACCGCGTCCGGCGTCAGGTCCATCGATGCGGTCGTGCGCGCTGCCGCCCATTCGCCCGAAAGCGCCTGTGCAAGCGCAAGGTTCTGGCGCAGACGCGGCGTCGAGTCGCCCGCCCGAACGGCGGCTTCAAGCAGGCTGATCGCCTTGCGGCTCTCGCCGGAAAGCGCCAGCGCAAGGCCGACATCGGCGGTAAGCGACGGATCGCCCGCCAGCGCATCGAGCGTCGACAGCGCCGTGTAACGGTTCCCCGCGGCAAGCGAAGAAAGCGCCGCACGGAAGCGGACGTTCGCATCGGCGGGGTTCATTGCCGAAAGGTCGCCGTAGGCTTCGGCCGAAGACTGATAGCGACCCGCCGCCGTGTAAGCCTTGGCGAGCGCGAAGCGCGCATCGGCGTTCTGCGGATCCGCCGTAACGGCAAGCTCGGCGAAGCTGATCGCCGCTGCAGGATTGCCCGCAAGCCGCGCGGCTTCCGCCTGCTTGATGAGAACGATGGAAGGTTGCGGAGCGTCAACGGACCCGATCGCCGTGTTCACATGCGCCGCCGGGCTGTTCGAAGACTGGCACGCGGTCAGAGAGGCCCCGAGCGTGAATGCGCTCGCGGCCAGCTTGAACACCGTATTGCTGCGCTGAGTCTGCATGGTCTTGGCCCCTTCACCCCGTTCACGCCTAATTGGCGGCGGATTTCCTCATGTCTTTCAAGGCATCCGGAAAATGCGTGGACAGATATTCGTCGAGCGCGGCCGTCACGAGTTGCTGCGCGGATTGGTTCGCATAAACACACGCGAGACGCAGTTTCATGTGGCGCTCGGGGTCGAGCCGCAGCGTAAATGCCGCCTTTGCCTTGGACCCGGCCATCGCACGAGGACGGTGCGCGGTTTGCGCCGGAGCCACGGTGATCGACGGGATCGCCACCGGAGCAGCGACCGGCATCGGCAGCGGCTCCACCACCGCAACCTCGGGCTGATCGTCCGCCGGTTCTGCCGTCGACACTGCCGCAGCAGCCGCCGCGAACTCCTCGGCGATCGCCTGTTGCTGCGCGGCGACCGGTGAAGGCACCGCCGTATCGATATCAGCCGCCGAACGCGGCTGAAAGTGCATCGGCTGCGCGGGCATCAGCGCGACGCGCTGCTCGGCGGTGAGCATGTCTCCGCCCATGTCATTCCAACCGAGATCATCGTCGGACGCAAAACCATAGCCTTGCGGACGCATCGCGGGGCGCGCCTGTCCCTTCCGCGCCAGCAGACCGGCGCTCAAGGAAGCATAGTTTGCCTCGTTCATAACTTACCTTTCCTCGGAACGGCCCCTTGCATCTTATTTTTAGCTTGCAGCTTTCCGGCCGAAGCCACCGGCGGTTCGCACGGCGGGGGTCGGCACATGCTGGCCCGGTGCATTGAACACCGTCCGGCGGAAGTTCTTCTCGAGCCGATCGGCGACGTACGTCCAGAGTTCCTGGATTTCCTGGGAGGACTTGCCGTCGGGCTCGACCTCCATCACCGTACGCCCATCGATCATCGACGCCGCGAAATCGGTACGATGATGCAGCGTCACCGGCGCGACCGTGCCGTGCTGCGAAAGCGCCACAGCGGCCTCGTAGGTGATCTTGGCGCGCGGCGTTGCCGCGTTCACGACAAAGATCAGCGGCTTGCCCGCACGTTCGCAAAGCTCGACCGTAGCGCCTGCGGCGCGCAGGTCGTGCGGGCTCGGGCGTGTCGGGATGACGACGAGTTCGGCGACCGAAAGCACGCTCTGGATCGCGACCGTGATCGCCGGCGGCGTATCGATCACTGCGAGCTTGAAACCCTTCTGACGAAGCATTTCGAGATCGGTGACGAGCCGCGCCACTGTGGTTTGTGCGAAGGCCGGCATTTCGGCTTCGCGCTCGTTCCACCAGTCCGCAAGCGAACCCTGGGGATCGATATCGATAAGAACGACAGGCCCAGCACCGGCCCTCTGCGCTTGAACAGCGAGATGGCCGCTGAGAGTGGTTTTGCCCGAACCGCCCTTTTGTGAAGCTAACGCGAGAACGCGCATTGGCTTTTCCCCATAGACTCTGCGAATTGCAGGGCATGGATCGCACGTACAAAGCTAATTTTCGGTAAAGCCTTGAGGTTATTTCTTGAAAACGCTTCGATGATTGTCGGCGGAAATGCGTTGGCGGGTTGTCCGTGAACCCTGACAGGGATTCCCTTGATGGAAAGACTGCTTTAGAGAACGCCACCATGCGACACGGCCTCATCCTCGCGACTGCGTTTTTCACCCTTTTTGTTTCGGTTCCGACACTTGCAGGCGTCAAGGAAGGCGTCGTCAAGTGGCAGGGCGGCGATTACCGGGGCGCCGTGGTCGAATGGATGCCGTCCGCCGCCAAGGGCGACCCTGACGCGCTCTTCAATATGGGGCAGGCCTACAAGCTCGGGCGCGGCGTTCCGCTCGACAAGGCGAAGGCCGAAGACTTCTACCGCCGCGCTGCCGACAAAGGCCACGCTCCCGCGCAATCGAATCTCGGCATCCTGCTCGCCCAGCGCGGAGAAAAGAAGGAAGCTGCTGGGCTTTGGCAGAAGGCCGCAGCGAAGCGCGACGCCCGCGCGCAGTACATGCTCGGCGTTCTCCACTTCAATGGCGATACGCTGCCGAAGAATTGGCCCCTCGCTTACGCCTATATGACCCAGGCGAACAATGCCGGACTCCCGCAAGCCGGGCGCGCGCTCGCCACCATGACCGCCAGCCTGTCACCGGGCGATCGTGCCAGCGGCAGCGAGATGGCGCAGGCGATGATGACGGGCGACAAGCTCGGCGCCAGCGGGAAGCCTGTCGCGCCCCCGCGCAAACTCGCCAATCCCGTCGCGGTGGACAAGCCGCAGGCGGCCTTGCAGAAACCCGCGCCGTCGCCCGGCCGAACCACCGTTTCCAACGCGGAAATCCCGCAGCCCCGCATCACTGCGTCCGCGCCGGCGACAAACGTAGCCGGCGGCGGCTGGCGCATCCAGCTCGGGGCGTTTTCACAGGAAGCCCGTGCCCGTGAGGCATGGACAGGGCTGCGGCGCGACTACCCGGGCATCGTCGCAGGTCTGGAACCGGTTTATGCGCCCAGCGGCAGCATGATCCGGCTACAGGCGGGCAGCTTTGCGAACCCCGGCGAGGCCAATTCGATCTGCCAGCGCTTGCGCGATACCGGCAGGCCGTGTTTCGCGGTCCACACCAATTAACCTTTCATCGACGGCTTTGCGCTAGCTCTGGATGCCCGCGGGACGCGTATGTCCCGAGAGTTGCTTTGGTGCGGGACAGACCAGGAATGATCAGCAGCAACATCACGGAGTTTCCACGCCGCCATGCTGCAGTGCGCAGCGGCAGGGTCAGCATGCTTCTCGCCTCGGGCGTGAATGTGGGCGCCTCGCTTCGGGATGTCTCCGCTGCGGGGGTCTTTGTTGAAACCGATCATCCGCTCCGACTCGGCGAGCCGGTCGTACTCTCGCACCCGCTCGCCGGAGCGATTCGCGCATATGTCGTCCGCGTCGGCCGGGACGGCGCCGCGCTGTCCTTCCCCGCAGGCGAGGATGCCGCCACGTTTGCGCTCGCCTCGCTGTGCGCGGGGATGACCACGGCTGTCGATTCTGCACTGAATGCCTGATAGCGCGAAGTCCGGTCCATTGCGGCAGCGCCTGCGCGCCTGGTGGGAAGGCTATGATCTTGCCGAACTGAAACGGCGCCTCGCTGCGCGTGTCGCCAATGAGGATGCTGTCCCCTTTCCGCAGCCGTCGCTGTTGGAACGGTCTCAGACGGTCACATTGCCGCATGCCGAGCCCACGAACTGGACACGCGAGCGTCTGGCAGCCGCGCAGATCGTATGGGGTGAAGGCTCCCTGTCACCGCGCGGCGTTTCGCAGTTGAGGGCGATATCCGCGCGCGCCGGGCTGGGTCAGCGAAGCCGCGTTCTGCATTTAGGCGCCGAACTCGGCGGTGTTGCGAGCGAACTGCAGGCATCGGTCGGCTGCACCACGCTCGCCGCTGAAACCCAAAGGCCGCTTGCGGACGCCTCGAACGGACGTGTGAGGCTACTGCGCGCTGCCGACGGCCCTCTCCTGCCGAACGCTGATCTCATTCTCGTCGATGGCCTCTCAGAGCACGGCGAGCCCCTCACGACACTGCTCCGCAGCCAGTGCCAAACGCTCGTGCCGGGCGGATATGTCGTGGTGCGCAGCCTCGTGTTGACAGACGAACGGCAGGCATCATCGCCGCGCTACCGCGAATGGGCGCAGGCGGAGCCCGTGCGTCCGCGCCTCCGTTCGGTGGAAACGCTTTCGCGGCTGGTGGAGGACACGCGCCTTTCCGTGACCGCGATCAGCGACATCGCCGCCGACTATGCGGCCGAGGTCGAATACAGCTGGGGCGGCGCGATCGACCGGATTCGGGCGATGCACCGCACACCTGCGGGGCAGGCGCTGATCCCGCAACTGCTTGCGGAAGGCGAGCGCTGGTTGAAGCGGATCGAACTGATTCGCGAAGGCGCAATCGGCGTCCGCGTTCTGATCGCAACGCGCCGGGACCGAGCCCGACGTTAACGGCTCAAGCGGCCCAGTCGGCCCGAGGAATACCGAGCGCGTGAAGCAGTACGGTCAGGTCGCCGCGCCGAATCCGCATGTCCGCCGCGTCAGCGAGCTTGGGCTTGGCGTGGTACGCGACACCAAGGCCGGCAGTCTCCACCATCAGCAGGTCGTTGGCACCGTCGCCGATGGCGATCGTCTCAGTGAGGGCGATACCCCTGCCCTGCGCCGTCCCGGTCAGCGCCTCACGCTTGGCGTGTGCATCGACGATCGGCTCCAGCACCTTGCCCGTGAGCACATCTCCGCGCGTTTCGAGGACGTTGGCACGCGCCTCGTCGAAGCCGATCATCGCCGCGACCGGGCCCGTGAAATGCGTAAAGCCCCCTGAAACGAGAAGCGTATAGACCTGTTGGCTTCGGAGCGTCTGCACGAGCGTGCGCGCGCCCGGCGAAAGACGCACGCGATCCCGCAGGCATTCATCGATGGAAGCGAGCGGCAAGTCAGCAAGCAACGCGACGCGGCGCTCCAGAGCCCCGGCGAAATCGATCTCGCCGCGCATCGCCGCCTCCGTCACAGCGCTGATTTCAGCCTTCAGCCCCGCATAATCGGCAAGTTCGTCGATACATTCGACTGTAATCATCGTCGAATCCATGTCGGCGATGAAAAGGCGGCGGCGACGCTCCGCCGCCGACTGCACGATCACGTCGGCATGGGGAAGCACGGCCTCGACCGCGTCACGGACCGCGGCGGAGGGGCCTGTGCCGGAAAACTCGGCGACAGCCTCGGCCTCCATCCACCGGACATCCCCTGTTTCCATCCCGGCGGCTGCAGCGGCATCGCGCGCAGCGCTCATATCACCCGCAGATAGACGCTCCGATCCCACGATTGTAACAAGCTGCATGGCCTCGCCTTCCTTGCCGCCGCTGGCGGTCATTGCCGGGCCGACTGCCAGCGGCAAGTCGGCGTTCGCGCTGCGCATGGCGGAAACGCGGCGCGGTGTCATCATCAATGCGGATGCGAGCCAGTGCTACCGCGACCTGTCCGTTCTGTCCGCTCGCCCCTCGCCCGCTGAAACGGCGCGCGCACCGCACCGGCTCTATGGCTTCCTGGGGGCAGAATCCCCCCTCGGCGCCGCCGGATGGGCTGATCTTGCAAGGCGGGAGATCGGCCGCGCGCACGAACAGGGCCTGTTGCCTATCCTTGTCGGCGGCACCGGCCTTTATCTCCGAACGCTGCTTCACGGCATCGCGCCGGTGCCAGAGATTGACCCGAATATCCGCGCAGCGGTTCGCGCACTCGATACGGCGGCGCTCGCGAAGGCGCTCACGCGCGAAGACCCCAACATGACGGCGCGCCTCCATCCCAACGACACCCAGCGCATCGCGCGCGCGCTTGAAGTGATCCGCAGCACCGGCCTTTCGCTTGCACACCATCAGACGCAGCTTTGCGGCGGATTGCTGGGCACGGTGATGCTGGAGGCTGCCGTGGTGGAGATTGACAATGATGAACTCGGGCGGCGATGCGACGCGCGGTTCGATGCGATGCTGGAGGCCGGCGGTCTGAACGAAGCCGCGCGGTTGCTCGCAATGAACCTCGACCCGGCGTTACCGGTGATGAAAGCGATCGGCGTGCCGCCGCTCATCAGCCACATCAAGGGCGACTGCACGCTCGATGAGGCCGTCTTGCGGGCGAAGCTCGACACGCGGCGCTACGCCAAGCGGCAGCGCACCTGGTTCAGGAACCAGACGCCGGACTGGCTTCGGCTTCAGCCTTGAACACAGTGTCCAGGCTCTCGCGCACCTTCTGTGCAAGGCCTTCCATCGTATAGGGCTTGCGAACGGTTTCCGCCGGAGGATCGAGGGGTTCGCCGTCGACGCCGGTACGCGCGAAACCGCTGGTGTAGAGAATGCCGAGTTCGGGCCAGTGCTTCAGCGCCTCTCGCGCCAGTTCGTCACCGTACATGCCGGGCATCACGATATCGGTGAAAAGCAGGTGGATGCCCGGGTGTTCGTCGAGGATTTCCAGCGCTTCCTTGCCGTTCGCCGCATGGCGGACCGTGTAACCGAGTTCGCGAAGATTCTCGACTGTGACCATGCGAAGCTGATCTTCGTCCTCCACCACGAGAATCGTCTCTTCCGGGCTGCCGCCGACGAGCGGCATTTCTGCGCGCGGTGCAGAGGAAACGACGCGGCCGAGAATTTGCACGGGCAGATAGATGTCCAGGCGTGTGCCCTCGTCGGGCGCCGACTCGATCGAAATGTGCCCGCCGGATTGATGCACGAAGCCGTGAACCTGGCTGAGGCCGAGCCCTGTGCCCTTGCCCACCGGCTTGGTGGTGAAGAAGGGCTCGAAGACGCGCTCGACGACTTCGGCAGGCATTCCCTGTCCCGTATCGGTAACGCTTATCAGGGCATAGGCGCTCGCGACCTCGGCCTCGGGCAGAGGTTCGCCGTTCGGCACAAAACGCGCCGTCTCGATCCGCAGCGTGCCCCCGTCGGGCATGGCATCCCGCGCGTTGGCCGCCAGATTGATGATGACGTTTTCAAGCTCGCCGGGATCAACGAACACCGGCGGAATATCCTCGCCGAATTTTGTTTCCACCGTGATCCGTTCGCCAAGCGTTCGGCCGATCAGTTCGACCACCCCCATCATCAGCGTGTTGACCTCAACCGTCTGCGGGTTGAGCGATTGCCGGCGCGAGAAGGCAAGGAGCCGAGCCGTAAGAGACGCCGCGCGATTGGCGCCCTCACGCGCATTGTCGATCAGCTTCACGACACGGGCGTCGTCTGCCGTGATCCGGCGTTTAAGAAGGTCGAGACTGCTGATGATGACAGCAAGCATGTTGTTGAAGTCGTGCGCTATGCCTCCCGTCAGCTGGCCCACCGCCTCCATGCGCTGTGCCTGCCGCAGCCTGTTCTCCGCCGCCTCGCGAGAGGCGATCTCGGCGCGGAGCGCGACGTTCGCCTGCGTCATTTCGTGCGTGCGGGCGGCCACCGCCGCCTCCAGCACGTTGCGCCTTATCTCCCCGGCCTCCTCGCGCTCCAATGCCAGTTTGGTCCGGTAGACCATGTAGGCAAGTGCGATCATCGAGATGAGCGCCGCCACGAGCAATGCAACGCCCAGCGCCGCCAGCCGATAAAGCGACTGCGCACCAAGCTGGTCACGCTCGACCACCTCCTGCTGCCGCCGTTCGAGCACGGCGCGCTGCTCGGCGACGATTTCGTTCATCATCGCCTGAATCTCATCCATCAGGCGCCGTCCGTAACCGGAGGCGACATCGGTTCGCGCCGCTTCCATGCGCCCGCGGCGGGTCATTTCAACCGAACGCGCCATTTCTTCCAGCTTCAGCGCAATAAGGCGCCGCAATACGACGAAGCGGGCGGTCTGCCGCTCGTCGCCTTCGCCGATCCGGCGCTGCAAATCGTCGAGCACGGTCGAGCTACGCGAGATCGCGGCCTCATAAGGCTCCAGAAAAACCGGATTTTCGGTTAGCACATAGCCGCGCTGGCTGCGCTCCGCCTCCTGCAGCGCGTTGATCACACGCTCGGCGGCCACCAGACCCTCGAAACCTTCGCTGGTGCGCGCCACGGCCTCGGTGCGCGTGCGTTCGATATCGACCGCACGCTGAAACGCGGCAAACGAAATCGCCCCGATGCCGATGAGTGCAGCAAGCAGAGCGAACACGCCCACAACGAAATGCCAGGTTCGGCCCCCGACGCGGCGATCCTCGAACCCATTGGAAACGGTAGCGTCTTCCATCGCGCCTATCTTGCCGAACTTGAGCATCGAAGGCGAGAGTTGATAGTATGGAAGACGTTTTGCATCTATCGTACGTATTTGAAGCATTATTTGTACAAAAATTACAAGACATGGGGTTGCCATGAATGTTTTAATCTCGTACATGCGCGGGCCGAATCAAGGAAACCATGGCTGTGAACGAAGAGAAAACCGGAGCGGAGAATCTCATCCAGGCGCTCACCGAACTGGGTGTCGACACCGTGTTCGGCTATCCGGGCGGTGCCGTACTCCCCATCTATGACGCGCTGTTCCGGCAATCGGTAATCAAGCACGTGCTTGTCCGTCACGAGCAGGCTGCGGTTCATGCGGCCGAAGGCTATGCGCGCTCGACGGGCAAGCCCGGTGTCGTGCTCGTCACGTCGGGCCCCGGCGCGACCAACGCCGTCACGGGCATTACCGATGCCCTGCTGGATTCCATCCCCGTCGTCGTGCTCACCGGGCAGGTCGCCACGCACCTTATCGGGTCGGATGCCTTTCAGGAGTGCGACACGGTGGGCATCACGCGCCACTGCTCCAAGCACAACTATCTCGTGAAAGACCCGGAACGGCTCGCCGATATCATCCACGAGGCATTCCACATCGCCACCTCGGGCCGTCCCGGCCCTGTCGTTATCGACATCCCGAAAGACGTTCAGGTCGCGCGCGCCGGATACCGGAAGCGCTCGGCGCTTCACAACGGCTACAAGCTGCAACTGAAGGGCGAACTGAAAGACATCGAAGCCGCGGTCGAGATGCTGGCCAAGGCCCAGCGCCCGATCCTCTACACGGGCGGCGGCGTCATCAATTCGGGCAACGGCGCCTCGCAGTTGCTGCGCGAACTGGCGCGCGTGACGGGCGCGCCTGTCACATCCACACTGATGGGTCTCGGCGCCTTCCCCGCCGCATCGCCGCAGTGGCTCGGCATGCTCGGCATGCACGGCACCTACGAAGCCAATATGGCGATGAACGAATGCGACCTGATGGTCTGCATCGGTGCGCGCTTCGACGACCGCGTGACAGGCCGCCTCGACGCTTTCTCGCCGAATTCGAAGAAGATCCACATCGACATCGACCGTTCCTCGATCAACAAGAACGTGAAGGCCGACCTCGGCATCGTCGGCGATGTCGGTCATGTGCTCGAAGACATTCTGAAAATCTGGAAATCGCGGGCGCACACGGCGGTCGATCAGACGGCATGGTTCGCGAAAATCGACGCATGGCGCGAGAAAGACAGCCTCGGCTTCAAGCAGACCGGCAAGGAAATTCTTCCCCAGCATGCAATCTGGCGCCTTTACGAGGCGACCAAGGCCAAGTCGCCAATCATCACCACCGAAGTCGGCCAGCATCAGATGTGGGCCGCGCAGCACTTCCATTTCCAAAGCCCGCGCAAGTGGCTTACGTCGGGCGGGCTCGGCACGATGGGCTACGGGCTACCCGCAGCGATCGGCGCGCAGATGGGCAATCCCAAGGCGCTCGTCATCGATATAGCGGGCGAAGCCTCGATCCTGATGAACATTCAGGAAATGTCCACCGCCGTGCAATACCGCCTGCCGGTGAAGGTGTTCGTGCTCAACAACGAATATATGGGCATGGTGCGGCAGTGGCAGGAGCTCACCTACGAAAGCCGCTATTCCGAAAGCTACAGCGAGGCGCTTCCCGATTTCGTGAAGCTCGCGGAGGCTTATGGCTGGAAAGGCATCCGCATCGATGATGTGGACCAGCTCGATGCCGGGATCGCGGAAATGCTGGCTTACGATGGCCCGGTGTTCGTCGATTGCCGCGTCGCCAAGCTGGAAAACTGCTTTCCGATGATCCCGTCGGGTGCCGCCCATACCGAAATGATGCTCAATGCGTCGCAGGTGAAGGGCGAACTCGATGAAGACGCGCAGGCGCTCGTCTGATGCGTGATCTCGGACCCATCCGGCGGCACACGCTTGCCATCACCGTGGACAACGAATCCGGCGTTCTTGCCAAGATCGTCGGGCTGTTCTCGGCGCGCGGCTACAACATCGAAAGCCTCACCGTGGCCGACATCACGGAAGCGCACGATGTCAGCCGCATCACCATCGTCACCTCAGGATCGCAGGAGGTGATCGATCAGATCGAAGCCCAGCTCGACCGGCTCGTGACGGTTCACAAGGTCAGCGATCTCACCGAACTCGGGCCGCATGTCGAGCGCGAGATGGCGCTGCTCAAGGTCCACGGCGGAGGCGACAAAAGGCTCGAAGCGATGCGCCTTGCCGACATCTACCGTGCGCGCGTCGTCGATGCGACGATCGAGAGTTTCATTTTCGAGATCACCGGGTCCACCGAGAAGGTCAATACGTTCATCGCGCTGATGCGCGAGGTCGGCCTTGTCGAAGTCGCGCGCGGCGGTGTCGTCGCCATCTCGCGCGGCAAGGAACCGAGCTGAGTTTTTTTGTCACCATCCCAATTTCCAGAACAGAGAAAGTCCTGAAATCATGCGCGTTTACTATGATGCCGATGCCGATTTGGGTCTCATCAAGGGCAAGAAGGTTGCCATCGTCGGTTATGGCAGCCAGGGCCATGCCCACGCGCAGAACCTGCGCGACAGCGGCGTCGCCGAAGTCGGCGTCGCGCTCCGCGAAGGTTCGGCGACAGCGAAGAAGGCCGAAGCCGCCGGCTTCAAGGTGTTTTCCAACGCCGACGCTGCGAAATGGGCGGACGTCATCATGGTGCTGGCGCCCGACGAGCATCAGGCCGCGATCTATGCCAGCGACCTCGCGCCGAACATGAAGGAAGGCGCCGCACTCGCCTTCGCGCACGGTCTCAACGTGCACTTCGGCCTTATCGAGCCGCGCGCCGATATCGACGTGTTCATGATCGCGCCCAAAGGCCCCGGCCACACCGTGCGCAGCGAATACCAGCGCGGCGGCGGAGTCCCCTGCCTCATCGCCATCGCGCAGGACGCGACCGGCAATGCGCACGATGTTGCCCTCTCCTATGCGTCTGCCGTCGGCGGCGGCCGCTCGGGCATCATCGAAACGACCTTCAAGGAAGAGTGCGAGACCGACCTGTTCGGCGAGCAGGCCGTGCTCTGCGGCGGCCTCTCCGCGCTTATCATGGCCGGCTTCGAAACGCTGGTGGAAGCGGGCTACGCGCCCGAGATGGCCTATTTCGAGTGCCTGCACGAGGTGAAGCTGATCGTCGACCTGATGTACGAGGGCGGCATCGCCAACATGCGCTACTCGATCTCGAACACCGCAGAATACGGCGACTACAAGACCGGCCCCCGCATCGTCACCGAAGAGACAAAGGCGGAGATGAAGCGCGTGCTGACCGACATTCAGCAGGGCCGTTTCGTCAAGGACTTCATTCTCGATAACCGCGCGGGCAACCCGGAACTGAAGGCCGCGCGCAAGAACCAGAATGCGCACCAGATCGAAGAGGTCGGCGGCAAGCTGCGCGCCATGATGCCCTGGATCGGCAAGAACAAGCTGGTCGATAAAGCGGTGAACTGACACGCTCCGTCACAAGACCATCGGTTGACAGGAACGGCGCGCGCGGCACAGGCTGCGCGCGCCGTTTCCCTTTTCAGGAGCCATTGCCATGAAAGCCCAGCTTGTCGCGCTTGCCCTCGTCGGCCTCGCCGCCCCCGCATTTGCCCAAGGCCAGCCGGGCGCCGAAGCCGCTGCGAAGGTCGTTGCCGGCACATACACGGTCGATACCGATCATACGCAGGTCGCCTGGAGCCTCGATCACCTCGGCTTCAACGTCTACTACGGCATCTTCGGCGGCACCACGGGGACGCTGACGCTGGATCCTGCGAAGCCCCAGTCCGCAGTCGTGTCACTCACCATTCCGATCGATCAGGTGGCGACGACGAGCGAGAAATTGAACGAGCACCTGAAAAGCGCCGATTTCTTCGACACGGCGAAGTTTCCGAATGCGACCTTTAAGTC
Source organism: Sphingosinicella soli (assembly GCF_014199685.1). Lineage (GTDB taxonomy): Bacteria > Pseudomonadota > Alphaproteobacteria > Sphingomonadales > Sphingomonadaceae > Sphingosinicella > Sphingosinicella soli. The sequence continues at coordinate 250,502 of NZ_JACHNZ010000001.1, forward strand.
CACCAGCGTCGTCGTCACCGGCCTCTCGGCCAAGATCACCGGCGACCTGACGATCAAGGGCATCACGAAGCCGGTTGTTCTCGACGCGCGCTTCTCCGGCGCCGGACCGAACCCGATGAGCAAGATCGAAACCGTGGGGTTCGAGGCTCAAACAAGCATCAAGCGCAGCGACTACGGCATCACTTATGCGCTTCCCGTGCTTGGCGACGAGATCACCTTGAACATCACGGCCGCTTTCGAACGGCGTCCCTGACGCGTTTTGTGTCGGACAAACTTACATAACCAATATGGTTAACGGTTTGTTAACTATTGTCTTTACTGGAAAACCCGCAATCGCCAATTCTGGCACCGTCCTTGCTTTTGTTAAGCCCAACACGGTTTAACCAGAGGATTATGTCATGAAATACGCGATTGCTTTTGCCGCCATGCTCGCTTCCACCGGCGCATCCGCCGCAGTCATCACCTCGTCGGTGGGCGGCGTTCCCGTTGGCGCCAACGTGTACGAGAGCTTCGATGCCATCGGCCCCGGCGGCACGACGGCGAGCGGTATCACCGTTTCGTTCGCAGGAACGGGCGCCGGCACGGCGTCACTCCCGAACGTGTCGGGACAGTATGCCGCACCCTTCATTTCGGGCGGCAACGGTGCGCTGTTCGGGAACGCGCAGGCTGATGGTCAGGATGCTACGCAGTATCTCACGACCGGCATCGGCACCGTCACGCTCGATCTGGGCGACTCTCATCAGTATTTCGGGATCCTTTGGGGTTCGGTCGATACCTACAATTCGCTTACCTTCTACGACGGCAACACACTCCTGTTCACGTATTCAGGGTCTGATGTTGCTGCTGCCGCAAACGGCGATCAGGGCGCGGCGGGCACCTATTATGTGAACATCAATTCGGACACCGCCTTCAACAAAGTCGTCGCCTCCAGCTCGAGCTACGCGTTCGAGTTCGATAACGTAGCGCTCGCTCACGATCCGATCACCGATGTGCCGGAGCCCGGCATGCTCGCACTGTTCGGTCTCGGCGCGATCGGTCTTGCGGCAACCCGTCGCCGCAAAGTCTAAAAAAGATCAGAACTAGGGTGGAAAGGGCGGCCTTCGGGTCGCCCTTTTTCGTTATGGCGGCAACGGTTTGTCGCGCATTTTTACAGTTCCGTGATGGTATGAGCCGCCTTAACCATCGAACCGGTTGATCCGGCTTGCGGCGGAAGCGCTGGCATCACTTTTGCATTTGATACTGTGCAAGACAGTGAGGGAAACCGGCAATGATCGTACGTTATGGCATCGCAGCTCTGGCCATCCTGCTTGCGGCGACACCCGTGGCGGCTGAACCCGTGGAGAACGGCTCGGAAGTTGCCGCCCTCCTCACGGATCTGGGCGGTCGTTGCTGGGCCGTGGACATCAACGGCACGATCCTCGATGCCGACGCAATGGCGCAGATCGACGGACCCATCGACGTTGAACTCGAATGCGTGATCAGCGAGATCAAACCGGCATCGGCCAATGCGAGCAACAAGGTGCCGCTGCCCGCGAATATCATCTGATCCTGTTCAGGGCTGGACAAATCCGGCAGCTTGCAACATAGACCTGTGCATATGAAACGGCACGACAGCCTTGATTCAACCCGGCGCACCCTGCTTGCGCTCCTTCGACTTACGCGCCCTTAGGCGCGCGGGTTTCGCTGTCTGGCGCTTTTGACGCGCCGCCGCCTAAGGGTCTCGATCGAACCGAACCGCAAAGGTTCGCTCCCGTTTTCCAGAGATTTTGAAGGTGTGCCATGTCCAGCCAGAACTACGTGAAGATTTTCGATACCACCCTGCGCGACGGCGAGCAGTCCCCCGGCTGCTCGATGAACCTCGCCGAAAAGCTGCGCATTGCCGAACAGCTCGAAGCCTTGGGCGTCGATATTATCGAAGCCGGTTTCGCCATCGCCTCCGATGGTGATTTCGAAGCCGTTCAGGCCGTTGCCCGTCAGGCGAAAACAGCAACGATTGCAAGCCTCGCGCGCGCCGCGACGGGCGACATCGATCGCGCATGGGCCGCGCTGAAGGATGCGAAGAATCCCCGCATCCACACGTTCATCGCCACCTCGCCGCTCCACATGCGCGTCAAGCTGGAGATGGAGCCCGAAGCAGTTCTGGAGAAAATCCGCGCCTCCGTAAGCCACGCGCGCAACCTCTGCGGTGATGTCGAATGGTCGGCGGAAGACGCAACCCGCAGCGATCTCGATTTTCTGTGCCGCGCGGTCGAAACCGCGATCCGTGCCGGCGCATCGACGATCAATCTGCCCGACACGGTCGGCTACGCGACGCCCGAAACCTACGGCGCCATGTTTCGCGACGTCATCTCCCGCGTGCCGGATGCCGACAAGGCGATCTTCTCCACCCACTGTCATAACGACCTCGGCCTCGCCGTCGCGAACACTCTGGCGGCGGTTTCGGGCGGGGCACGCCAGGTGGAATCGACGATCAACGGCATCGGCGAGCGTGCGGGCAACGCCGCGCTCGAGGAAATCGCGATGGCGCTGCGCGTCCGCAACGACGTGATGCCCTATGCCACCGGCGTGAACACGCGCGAGATCACGCGCGCCTCGCGGCTCGTATCGGCCGTCACCGGCTTCCAGGTACAGCCCAACAAGGCGATCGTCGGCGCCAACGCCTTCGCGCATGAAAGCGGCATCCATCAGGACGGCATGCTGAAGGACGCGAGCACCTACGAGATCATGACACCGGAATCGGTCGGCCTTTCCGAATCCAGTCTCGTCATGGGCAAGCACTCGGGCCGCCACGCCTTCCGCCAGAAACTTGAGGAATTGGGCTACAAGCTCGGCGACAACGAGTTTCAGGATGCCTTCAAGCGCTTCAAGGATCTCGCCGACGCCAAGAAGCACGTCTACGACGAAGACATTGTCGCGCTGGTCGACGACGAGACGATACGCGACAATCAGGTGATCCAGTTCAGGGAGCTGGAGATTTATTGCGGCTCCCACGGTCCGCAGCGCGCCATCCTGACGCTCGCGGTAGAGGGCGAAGAACAGACCGTCACCACCCGCGGCAACGGGCCGATCGACGCCGTGTTCAAGGCCATGCGCAAGATCGTGCCTCACGACGATGCGCAACTCACGCTCTACGAGGTTCACGCCGTCACCGAAGGCACCGACGCGCAGGCGACGGTCAGCGTCGTGCTTTCCGAAGATGGTCGCACAGTGCGCGGCACGGGCGCCCATGTCGATACGATGGTCGCCTCCGCGAAGGCCTACGCGAACGCGCTGAACAAGCTGATCGTGAAGCGCGGACGCAGCGAGCTTCCGGCCGTTGCCCGCACGGGTCACTGACGGCTGACGGCTGAACGCTGATTTCCGGCATCCGGGCGGGCGCATGCTTGCGCCGCCCGCGATCTCATGGTTACCACCGGCCATGTCGTTGGGGTCGCGCATCAAAATCTGTCTCGCGTTTCTGATTGCGGCGGCGGCCCTCCCCGCTTCGGCAGGTACGGTCGCGCGCTTTCAGGACGAGCGCCTCGCTTTGTATACGGAAAACGGCGACGCCCGCGTTCTGAAGCGCAGCGACCTCACACCGCTCCTTCGCGGCAGGCCGGACTGGTCCGTTACGGCGGATATCGCGGCGCTCGGCAAGGCCGAGAACAAGTCTTGGCATCTTGTCGATGCCGATTGCCTGCCGCCGACGTTCGAGCGTTGCCTGCTATTCCTTGCAGAAGCCGGACGGCCGGGCGTCGCACTGCGCGAATACAGTACGCAGGCGGGCGGCTTCGTCCCTAACGGCTTTGCGCTCCCGCCGGGGCCGACGCAGGCGATCTGGTACGATGACAGCCGTATCCTCGTCGCCGCCAACACCGGGCCGGGATCTCTGACGCGTGCAGGAGTTCCTCGCCTGCTCAAGCTCTGGACGCGCGGGCAGCCCGTTTACGGGGCAACGACGATCCTCGCCGCTCCGCTCGACACGCACGGCATCCGCCCCTTCTTCTCGCTGTCGGGCGGCGGTCTCTTCCATGCCGCGGAGGTGACGACGGCAACCGGCGATTTCGAGCTTTATCATTTCGGCTGGGGGCAGAACTTCCGGCGCTCACAGCTTCCCGCCGACGCGCGGTTGCTCGATTTCTTCCAGGGCCGCGCCATCGCCGTGCTGGGAGACCGCGGCTGGATGACCGCGCAGGGCCGGCAACCGCCGGGCAGCCTTGTCGCCTATCCGATGGCCCCGCTCCTCGGTCCTGCCAGCGAGACGCTGCCGGAACTTGCCTACACGCCGCCTGCGGGCTTCCGCATCATCGGTGCCAAGGCAGGTCGGGATACGCTTTACGTCCACCTGCGCGGCGCAGCGGGGGACCGGCTGGTTTCGATGCGGAAAGGCGCGCCGAGTTGGCCCGCTGCAAATATCGCACTGCCTTCGACGGGGCCGTTCGAACTTGTCGCGGCCAGCGACCTTGCAGACGTCGCCCTTGTTGCCGGTGGCGGGGTATTTCATGTTGTAGGCCGGGGGCGAACGCGTACCATCACACCATGAAGCCACCCGCTCCGCTCGATCTCGTCGCCGCAATCCGGCTCGCGCTTTCTATTTTCTGGGCCCAGTTTGCGCCGATCATCTTTCTCGGCCTCCTTTTCCTGACGCTCCCGGCGGTCGCGCTGCGGACGCTCAGCATCGCCACGGAAGCAGCACCGGATCCCGCGCTCGGCACCATTGTCGAAACGCTGCGCTGGATGCTGGTGATGATCTTCCTCTGCGCCGTGACCGGAGGCGTGCTCGCCCGCAACCGCGATCCGCGCGCGTTCATGAAGGCGGGTCTGCGTGGACTTCAGCCGGGGTTGGTCGTCGCGCTGACGATCGGCATCGGCCTCATGACACTACGCATCGTGCTTTTACTCGCCTCACGGATGCTTCAGCTCGGGCAGATGAGTTCGCTGCTGTTCATAGTTGCCTGCATCGCGGCCTTCGCCGTTTGGGCGCTCGCCGTTCCGGCTGCCCTCAGCGAGCGGCTCTGGCCGATGGCTGCACTTCGGCGCGCGGCGGAACTCTCGAAGGGCAGCCGCTGGCAGCTGTCCGCGCTGTGCATCGTCATCATGCTCGCCTTGACGCCGGCGATCATGGTCGTCCGCTTCGCCGTCTTTCATTCCGCGCAAACGCCGCATCAGGTTGCCGCGATCGTGCAGTCGATGACGATCACCTCCCCCGCGCTGTGGATCGTGCAGCTTTCCACGCTGCTGATCTACAGCCTGCTGTCGGTGGTGCCGGTTGCGATCTATCTGACTCTCGCGAGCCGCCGATAGAAAAAGGGCGCCACCTTCCGGCAGCGCCCTTTTTCCTGAAATCTTGCCCGGTTTAGCGCGAGTAGAACTCGACGACGAGGTTCGGTTCCATGCGGACCGCATAGGGCACCTCATCAAGCGTCGGCACGCGCACATAAGTCGCCTTGCCGTCGCCGTCGATCGAAACATACTCGGGGATCTCGCGCTCGCTGAGGCCCTGCGCTTCGAGCACCAGCGCCATTTCCTGCGCCTTTTTGCGCAGCGACAGCACGTCGTTCGGCTTCACGCGGCGGCTGGCGATGTTGCACTTCTCGCCGTTCACTTCGATATGGCCGTGGTTCACGATCTGGCGCGCGGCGAAGATCGTTGGCGCCCACTTCGCACGGTACACGACCATGTCCAGGCGCTGTTCAAGCAGGCCGATCAGGTTCTGCGAGGTATCGCCTTTCATGCGGACGGCTTCTTCGTAAACTTTGCGGAACTGCTTCTCGGTGACGTCGCCGTAATAGCCCTTGAGCTTCTGCTTGGCGCGGAGCTGGATGCCGAAGTCGGAGATCTTGCTCTTGCGGCGCTGACCATGCTGACCGGGGCCGTACTCGCGCTTGTTGACCGGGCTCTTCGGACGACCCCAGATATTCTCGCCCATGCGGCGATCGAGCTTGTACTTTGCACTGCTGCGCTTCGACATGCGCCATCCTTTCAATTCGCGTTCAAAAATGCCCGGAACCGCACCATCCTGCCATTCACAGAATGCGGCACCTGCTTCACCGGACGTGCAGGGCCAATTGCGAAGGCGCGCGTTTAGCTGTGCCAACCAATTGAGTCAACGCATTTGCGCCGCCTCAAATGCCGGAAAGGACGTCAGGGGGGCTTGCAATCGTTTCACGATGCAAAGATAGTTTCGGCGAAGCAATGATGGGGGCTGAATGTGCTTGTTCAAGGGCCTGGATTAAGTGCGATCGCGCTTTTGCTTGCCGTTTCATTGCCTGCCGCCGCCCAAAATGCAGACCTCGCCACGCTTTTAGGCGCGCGTGCGAGCATAGAGAGTGTAGGCTTGTCTCCCTTGGGTGATTTTGTCGTCTACAAAACGCCGGCGGGGCCGCGTGATACGAACTTCGTGGTCGCCGAAATTGCGACCGGCAAGCAAAATCTCCTCGCGAATTCCTCGTTCGATGGCTCCAGGATTTCGGAATGCCATTGGGTAAAAACCGATCGCCTTACCTGTCTCGTCGTCGGCGAGACCAAGGTGGACGGCATCAAGCTCGGCTTTACGCGTATGTTCGCGATCGGGAGGGATGGCACGAACGTGCGCACGCTCGGCACGCAGGATACCGACCGTGCGCTGCAGCTTAACCAATACTCTGGGCGGCTTATCGACACCCTCCCGGCAGACCCTGAACATGTCCTGATGCAGGTTCCCTTTCTCGAACAGTCAACAACCGGAACGCGCCTTTTAAGCCCCGAGTCAGGCCTCGGCGTAAAGCGGTACAATATTTACAACGGCAAAGAATCGACGCTGGAACGCCCGAACAGAAATGCCAGCCGTTACATCACCGACGCACAGGGCGATATCCGCTTCCGAACCGTTCGCGATATCGATGGAAATCAGAATTACACTGGTAAGCAAATCCACTGGTATCGGGACCGCGAGGCCCGGAACTGGAAACGGGTCACACTTCCCGACGCAGCCTATGTGCTGAGCTTCGATGAAAGCGGCGACAGTGTTTACACGCTGGAACCAGTGAACGGCCGCGACGCTCTCGTAAAGCACCGGCTGGACGGTGGCGCGGAAAAACAGGTCGTGTTCGCGCACGAGAAGGTGGACATCACCAATCTTGCTCGTATCGGGGCACGGAACCGTCCCGTCGGTGTCTACTATTACGATGAGTACGAGCACCTCGAATATTTCGACAACGATCTGAAGGCGCTCGGCAAAAGCCTTTCCCGGGCTTTGCCAGGCAAGACCGTCACACTGCTCGACACCTCATGGGACGAAAATCGCATCCTGCTGCTTGCCCATGCAGACAACGACCCCGGCACTTATTATGTTTTTGATCGCAAAGGCCGCGAGTTGATGGTTATTAGCGCGGTGCGGGATGAATTGACGGGCAAGACGCTCGCGACATCGAAACCGATCTCTTACCGCGCTGCGGACGGCACGCTCATTCCCGGCTATCTAACGCTGCCGCCGGGAAAGGAAGGCACGCAATTGCCGCTTGTCGTGATGCCGCACGGTGGGCCTACTGCACGCGATACGTGGGGCTTCGACTGGCTGGCCCAGTATCTGGCATTAAACGGATATGCGGTGCTTCAACCCAATTTCCGGGGCTCGTCGGGCTACGGCGAGGACTGGGTCGGCGACAACGGGTTTCAAGGCTGGCGGCAGGCCATCGGCGACATCAACGACGGCGCCCGCTGGGCCATCGCCAGCGGTCTTGCGGACGCAAAGCGCGTTGCCATCGTCGGCTGGAGCTATGGTGGCTATGCCGCGCTGCAATCGAACGTGGTCGATCCCGCGCTCTACAAGGCCGCTGTCGCCATCGCGCCGGTCACGGATCTGCAGCAATTTGTCAGCGAGGCCCGGCACTACAAGGAGTCCCGCCTTGTGAAGGAGTCGATCGGAAGCGGCCCCGAACGCCTCGCGGGATCGCCCGCGCGGCATGCGGCCGCATTCCGTGTTCCTGTATTGATGTTTCACGGCACGATGGACCTGAACGTGGATGTCAATCAGTCCCGCGTCATGGCGCGCGAGCTTCGGAAGGAAGGCAAGCCCGTCGATTATGTCGAGTATGATGGGCTGGAACACAGTCTTGTCGACAGCAAGGTTCGCATCGACATGCTGACGCGGATCGGCGCATTCCTGAACACGAACCTGCGCTAATCGCGCCTTTTGGTCAGCGCTGTCACGATGCCCCTCAGTGTGCGCACTTCCTTTGCGGAGAAGCTCGGGCGGGTGAGCATGTTGCGAAGGGTGCGGCGGGCGGTGGGGGCTCGGACGGTGACGCGGAAGTAGTCGATGTTATCGAGCGCGGTGGTGAGTTGGACGATAAGGCCTTCGAGGTCGGCCTGGGGGGCGGGGCCTTCGTAGTTGTCGAAAGTTGTCGCCTCCCCCACCCCGGCCTTCGACCATTCGTAGGCGAAGAGGATGACCGCCTGCGCGAGGTTCAGCGAGCCGAACTGCGGGTTTACCGGAACGGTGAGGATCGTCTGCGCGAGCGCTACGTCGTCGGTTTCGAGGCCGGAGCGTTCGGGGCCGAAGAGGATCGCCGTGCGTCCGGCGCGGCTGCGCGTATCGCGCGCGGCCTGTTCGGGGCCGACGACCTCTTTGGTCAGGCCCCGCTTGCGCACGGTGGTGGCGTAGACGTACGCGCAGTCGGCGACCGCCTCGGCGACGGTTTCAAACACCTTCGCGTTTTCGAGCACGATGTCGGCGCCGCTCGCCGCCGGGCCCGCATCGGGGTTCGGCCAGCCGTCGCGCGGGGACACGAGACGCATCTCCGCAAGCCCGAAATTGAGCATCGCGCGCGCCGCCTTGCCGATGTTCTCGCCAAGCTGCGGCCGCACCAGCACGATGGCGGGCGGCTCATTTGCCGAACGAACAGCCTCTGTCATGCTGAACGTGTTTCAGCATCCATAGGGCATCGCCACCGAACCGCCGCATGGACCCTGAAACACGTTCAGGGTGACGATTCTTTCAGGGGCCGACATCACTTGCCCCCCGTCCTCGCGACGGTTTCGATGGCGCCGATGAACTCTTCGAAGTCCCTGGCCTCGCGGAAATCGCGGTAGACGCTGGCGAAGCGCACGTAGGCGACCGCGTCGAGCGTTTTCAGCCCTTCCATCACCGCCTGCCCGATCACCTCGGCCTCGATCTCGGCCTCGCCGATCGCCTCCATCTGGCGCACGATGCCCGAAACCAGCCGCTCGATGCGTTCGGGCGCGATCGGGCGCTTGCGGCAGGCGATCTCGATGGAGCGGGCGAGCTTGTCGCGCTCGAAGACCTCCTTGTCGCCGGACTTCTTGAGGATCACCAGTTCGCGAAGCTGCACACGCTCGAACGTGGTGAAGCGCGCGCCGCACGCCGGGCACTGGCGGCGGCGACGGATCGCGCTGCCGTCTTCGGTCGGACGCGAGTCCTTGACCTGGCTATCCTCGCCTCCGCAAAACGGGCAGCGCATCGCTCGTCCCTCCCCCCGATGAGTGCGTCAGAGTCCCGGATAAATCGGGAAACGATCGCAAAGCACCTTCACGCGCGCCCGCACGTCCGCCTCGACCGCAGCGTTGCCCTCGGCGCCGTTTGCGGCAAGACCGTCGAGCACGTCGGCGATCATGTCGGCGATGGCCGTGAACTCGGCCTGGCCGAAGCCGCGCGTCGTTCCCGCCGGGGAGCCGACGCGAATGCCGCTGGTCTTCGTCGGCGGCAACGGATCGAACGGGATGCCGTTCTTGTTGCAGGTGATGTGGCTGCGCTCCAGCGCCTCGTCGGCGTCCTTGCCGGTGATGCCTTTCGGGCGCAGATCAACAAGCGCGAGGTGCGTGTCGGTGCCCCCCGCCACGATGTCGCAGCCGCGCTCTTTCAGGCGACCTGCGAGCGTCTTGGCGTTGGCGATCACCGCCTGTGCGTACAGCTTGAAGCTCGGATCGAGCGCCTCGCCGAACGCCACCGCCTTCGCGGCGATCACGTGCATCAGCGGCCCGCCCTGAAGGCCGGGGAACACCGCCGAATTGATCTTCTTGCCGATCGCCTCGTCGTTCGAAAGCACCATGCCCCCGCGCGGTCCGCGCAGCGTCTTGTGCGTGGTGGTGGTGACGACATGCGCGTGCGGCAGCGGGCTCGGGTGCAGCCCGGCGGCGACGAGACCGGCGAAGTGCGCCATGTCGACCAGCAGATACGCGCCCACCTTGTCGGCGATTTCGCGGAAACGCGGGAAATCGAGCGTGCGCGGATAGGCCGAGCCGCCCGCGATGATGAGCCTGGGCTTATGCTCCAGCGCCAGCCGCTCGACCTCGTCGAAGTCCACCAGATGGTCGCTTTCGCGTACGCCGTACTGCACGGCGTTGAACCACTTGCCGGACTGCGCGGGCGGCGCGCCGTGCGTCAGGTGGCCACCGGCGGCGAGGCTCATGCCGAGGATCGTCTCGCCCGGCTTGACCAGCGCCATCATCACCGCGCCGTTCGCCTGCGCGCCCGAATGCGGCTGTACGTTGGCGTAGGTGCAATCGAACAGCTTGCGCGCGCGGTCGATGGCAAGCTGCTCCACCTCGTCCGAAGGCGCGCAGCCCTGATAGTAACGCTTGCCGGGATAGCCCTCGGCATATTTGTTCGTGAACACAGACCCCTGCGCTTCCAGAACGGCGCGGCTGACGATGTTTTCAGAGGCGATCAGCTCGATCTGGTCCCGCTCCCGGTTGAGTTCGCCGGTCATGGCCTTGAAGACGGCCGGGTCGGCGGTCGCGACGCCGTCTGTAAAGAATCCGTCCTGTGCAAGCGGCGTGGCGGCTGCGGTGCTCATGCTCGTGTCTCCTTGATGGGCTACGCCGACAATTTGTCGACGCGCCGCTGATGGCGTCCGCCCTCGAAGGGCGTGTTCAGAAATTCATTCAGGCAATCGCGCGCGGTTTCGACGCCGATCAGGCGTTCCCCGAGCGCGAGGATATTCGCATCGTTGTGCTGCCGCGAAAGCCGCGCCATCAGCCCGTTCATGCAGAGCGCGGCGCGCGCGCCCTTCACGCGGTTCGCCGCGATCGAAATGCCGATGCCCGATCCGCAGACGACAACGCCCTTCTCGGCCTTGCCTGCAGCCACGGCCTCGCCCACCGCGCGTCCGAAATCCGGGTAATCCACGGACTCGTTGCCGTTGGTGCCAAGGTCGAGCACCTCGTGACCGGCTTCCTTCAGCCAGTCCGCGACTGCGGATTTCAGGGTGTAACCGGCGTGGTCGCTACCAATGGCGATAACGGACATGGAGCAGCGGGCCTCATGCGGGTTGTGGACACGATTCGCGTGAGCGCACTATCTAGGGGAGTGGCCTTCCCGGCGCTACCAAGAATTGTGGTGGAAGGCAGCGCGGCGCGTGCCTCGACTTCGCTCGGGATGCTGGATGTTGAGAACAAAAAGGTTTTCATCGCGAGCCCTTCGACTGCCTGCCAAGGCAGACGCTCAGGCCAAGGTCGAGAGACGCCCCCGAACCCTCACCCCACAGGCCGCCGCGCGCGCAGCGCCTGTGCGATCGTGCCTTCGTCGAGATAGTCGAGTTCGCCGCCCATCGGCACGCCGTGCGCGAGCTGCGTCACCGAAACGCCCTGCCCGGCCAGCCGCTCGGCGAGGTAGTGCATCGTCGTCGCGCCTTCCATCGTGGCGTTCATCGCGAGCACGACCTCCTCGATGCCGCCCGCGCTCACCCGCGCCATCAGCGGCGCGATGCTGAGGTCGCCCGGCCCGACGCCCTCCAGCGCGGACAACCGCCCGCCGAGCACATGGAAGCGGCCGGGGAACAGGCGCGCGCGGTCCATCGCCCACAGGTCCGCGACCTCTTCGACCACGCACAGGAGTTTCGTGTCGCGGCGCGTGTCGGTGCAGACGCCGCAGGGGTTCGCCGTGTCCACGTTGCCGCAGATGTCGCAGGTGGCGAGGTTTTCCTCCACCGATTGCAGCGCCGCGATCAACGGTTTCAGCGCGATTTCGCGGCGTTTGAGCAGGTGCAGCACGGCGCGGCGGGCCGAGCGGGGGCCGAGGCCGGGAAGCCGGGAGAGCGCCTGCGTCAGCGCGTCGATTTCGGGGGAGGACATACGGCGCCCATCTATCGGTGCGCGCGGGCGTCTTGCAAGTGCTCCGCGCGGGGGCTAGCGGATCGCGCATGCGGATTGTCTTCATGGGAACCCCGGCCTTCGCGGTGCCGGCGCTCGAGGCGCTTGTGGCGGCGGGGCACGACGTCGCGGCGGTTTACACGCAGCCGCCGCGCCCCGCGCAGCGCGGCAAGCAGCCGCAGGTGTCGGCCGTTCAGCAGGCGGCCGAGCGCCTCGGCCTGCCCGTGCGCGTTCCGGTAAACTTCAAGGACGAGGCCGATCGCGCCGCCTTCGCCGCGCTCGGCACCGACGTTGCAGTGGTGGCGGCCTACGGCCTGATCCTGCCCCAGGCCATCCTGGATGCGCCGCGCCTCGGCTGCCTCAACATCCATGCGTCGCGCCTTCCCCGCTGGCGCGGCGCCGCCCCCATCCAGCGCGCCATCCTTGCCGGGGACAGCGCAACGGGCATCACCATCATGCAGATGGAACGCGGCCTCGACACCGGCCCCATGCTGCTCACCGCCGAAACCCCGGTCGACGCGAAGACCGCCGGAGCGTTGACCGCCGAACTCGCCGAATGCGGCGGCGGCCTGATCGTCGACGCCCTCGCCCGCTTTGGTACGCTGGTCGCGCAGCCGCAGCCCGCCGAGGGCGTCACCTACGCGCACAAGATCGACAAGGCCGAAGCCGCGCTCGATTTCACGCAACCCGCCGCGCAGGTCGAGCGCGCCGTGCGCGCCTTCAACCCCGCCCCCGGCGCATTCACGATGCTCGGGCAAGAACGCTTCCGCATTCTCGCCTGCGATGTGGTGGAGGGCAGCGGAGAGCCCGGCGTGACGCTCGACGACCGGCTCACCATCGCCTGCGGCACCGGCGCGATCCGCCCCGCGCTCGTCCAGCGCCCCGGCAAGCGCGCGATGGACGTTTCCGAGGTGCTGCGCGGCTTTCCGGTCCCGCCCGGAACACGGCTCGGCTGATGCAGCGCTTCAAGCTGACCATCGAATATGATGGCCGGCCTTTCGTCGGCTGGCAGCGGCAGGAAAACGGCCCCAGCGTGCAGCAGGCGCTGGAGCGGGCCGTCTTCGCCGTCACGCAGGCGGAAAGCGTCGTCTACGGCTCCGGGCGCACCGATGCGGGCGTCCACGCCGAAGGTCAGGTCGCCCACGTCGATATCGCCAAGCCGCTCTCGGCCGTCCGGCTGCGCGATGCGCTCAACGCGCGCCTCAGGCCGGCGCCGATCTCGGTCATCGCGTGCGAACCTGCGGCGCCCGATTTCCACGCGCGTTTCGATTGCACGGGCCGCCGCTACCGCTACGACATCATCAACCGCCGCGCGCCCCTCACCTGGCAGTCCGGCCTGGCATGGCATGTCCTGCGCCCGCTCGATGCCGATGCGATGCACGCGGCTGCGCAGATTCTCGTGGGGCAGCACGATTTCACGACGTTCCGCTCGGTACATTGCCAGTCCGCCAGCCCCGTCAAAACGCTCGACCGGCTGGATGTCACGCGCGCGGGCGACCGAATCGCGATCCACGCCGCCGCGCGGTCGTTTCTCCACCATCAGGTGCGTTCGATGGTCGGCTGCCTGAAACTTGTGGGAGACGGCAGCTGGAGCGCGCATGATCTTCGCTCCGCACTCGCGGCCGCCGACCGCACCGCGCTCGGCCTCAACGCCCCGCCCGACGGGCTTTTCTTCGTCTCCGCGCACTACCGGTAAGTGTCGAAATTCTTTACGATTTCGAAGACTTCGTTGCGGATCTGTCACAGCCAGTGTCGTAACATGTTTGAAACATGCGGAATTCCCATTTTGGCACAGTCTATGCATTTATCGTGCAGACAATTCGAAGAGTAATAAACTCTCAAGTCCTGAGTCTTACGGAAGAGACCGTCGGCGCCTGTCGCAGCTTTGAAAACCAAAGCCATGGCGCTGCCGGATGAAGGGTTCAAGATGGCGTCACACGTCCGCACGGAACGGCATACTGCTGCACGTAATACGATTCTGCTCTGGCTTGCCGGAGTCATTCTGTTTGCCGGTATCGGCATCATCCTGACCTATCACGCGCTGCGCGACAGTTCGCTTTATGCGAACACGATGACGCCGCTGATGTCCCAGAAGGATCAGGTGCGTCCGGCGCCCACGCTGAAACCGGTCGCGGTTCGTCAGACCGACGCCGCGGCGGACATTGCGCGCGCGCACTCCAGTGCGGTTGCATTGGCCAAGGGCGACGTCGCGGCGGAAGCGGTGGTTGCCGAAACGGCGTCCGAGACGCCTGCGCCCGAAACGGTCGTTCCCGGCCTGTAATACTCAGGCGGCGAGCGCGGCGGCCGGTGTCGCGGCCAGCGCCGCGAGCGAGCCTTCCAGCATCAGCATCTGCCACAGCAGCCTGCTGTGATCGGCGCGGCCGCTGCGATGCGCCGCTGCGCAGGCCGAGAAATACGTCATGTCGAACCAGCCGCTCCCGGCGACGTTGGAACCGTTCGCCAGTGCCGCGACACGGTCGGCCAGCGCGCCGCGAAACCAGCGGTCGATCGGCACCGAGAAGCCCATCTTGCGCCGATACAGGATCTCTCTCGGCAGATACGGCTCCATCGCCTTCTTCAACAGCCACTTGCCTTCCCCGCCGCGCAGCCGGAGATCGCTGGGCAGGCCCGCCATCCAGCTCACGAGTTCGTGGTCGAGCAGCGGCTCGCGGGCTTCCAGACTGACCGCCATGCTGGTGCGGTCCACCTTGGTCAGGATATCGCCGGGCAGCCAGACCTTCAGGTCGGCGTATTGCGCGCGGCCGAGCATGTCGTCGGCGGGCGCCGCGCGCATCGTGTCGGTGTAAAGCGTGCCGGCCCAGTATCCGCCGATCTCGCGTTTCAGCGAGTCGGAGAAAAGCCGCGAACGGATGCGGTCGGGCGTTACGCTCACGGCGTGGAAATAGGCCTCGGCGCTGTCCATCGCGATCGCTTCGAACGTCGATTTCGCGCGAAACATGCGCGGGGCCCAGTCGAGCTTCGGCCAGGCCCGGCCCAGACGCCCGAAGACGCTCTGGCGGAGGCCTGCGGACAGCGACCCGCGCACGCGCTCCTCGTTCATGTAAAGCCGGTAGCGGCGATAGCCCGCCATCGCCTCGTCCGCGCCGTCGCCCGACAGCGCCACCGTCACGGTTTCGCGCGCCAGTTCGCTGACCCGGTAGGTCGGCAGCGCCGACGCATCGGCGAACGGCTCGTCGAACGCCTGAACGAGCGTATCGATCAGCCCGTAGTCGTCGGTCGTCACCGTCCGCGCGCGGTGGTGCGTCGCGTAGCGCTTGGCGATCGTCTCGGCATGGCCCGTTTCGTCGTAGGCGGGGTCGTCGAAGCCGATCGAGCAGCTGTTGACCGGCGTATCGATCAGCCCCGCCATCAGCGCGACGACCGCGCTTGAATCCACCCCGCCGGAGAGGAACGCGCCCACCGGCACATCCGCCACCAGCCGCAGCGCCACCGCCTCGCGCATCCGGGCGGTCAGTTCCTCGGCGAGCGCTTCGGGCGTGCCCTTCACGTGCCCGTCGAACGCGATATCCCAGTACGCGCGCGGCTTCGCGCCGGATTGTCCCCAGCGCAGCGTCAGCGTGTGACCGGCGGGGAGCTTGCTGACGGCGCTGAGCAGGCACTTGTCGTCGGGGATGTAGCCGTAGGCGAAATAGTCCTCGATCGCGCGCGGATCGATGGCGCGGGACAGGCCGGGCCACTTCAGCAGCGCCTTCAGTTCAGAGCCGAAGATGAACCGTCCGTCACCGAGATCGGCGTAGTAGAGCGGCTTCACGCCGAGCCGGTCGCGCGCAAGGAACAGCATTCTGGCGCCCTCGTCCCAGATCGCGAAGGCGAACATGCCGCGCAGCTTGTCGACGCAGGCCTCGCCCCATGCGCGCCAGGCCTCGATGATGACCTCGGTGTCGCTGTCGCGCCTGAACACGTGGCCGAGCGCCTGAAGCTCTTTGCGCACCTCGCGGAAATTGTAGATTTCGCCGTTGAAGACGATCTGGACCTTGCCGTCCTCGCTCGGCATCGGCTGCACACCGCCCGCGATGTCGATGATCGACAGCCGCCGGTGCCCGAGGCCGACACCCGGCGCGCGGTAAAAGCCGCTGCCGTCCGGGCCGCGGTGCGCGAGGATATCGGTCATGGCGCGGAGCACGGGCTCCGGAATGGTCCGGTGCTCGCGCTGGTCGAAATATCCCGCGATGCCGCACATGAACTAGCGCTCCACCGTCGCGGTTTCGATCGCCGTATCCACGGGGCCGAGCGCCTTTGCGAAGCGTTCGATCACGGGCATCGCACTGACCAGCTCGTCGCGGCGATCGGCCGAAATGACGAGCGTGCCCGCCAGCGTCTCGCCGCCGAGCAGCCGCGACTTCAATCCTTCGATCTTGGCCACGTAGTCGCTGCCGGTCAGCTTGCCGTTCACCAGAAGGAACTGCCAGTTGTCGCGCACCGTGCCGCCGTTCTTGATCTGCTGCGCGCGGCCGCCCGGCGGGGCCTTTTCGTTGCGCGCCCACGACCAGTCGGTCTCGGGCGGCAGCAGGCCCTGCTTGTAGCCGACAAGCTCGCCGTCTTCGGTCTGCCGGTCGAAAACGCCGATGTAGAGATCGACCGGCTGGCCTTCGCCGTCCACATAGCGCGCGATGGCCTGCGCAGAGACGCCCTTGTAGTGCGGCTGCCAGTCCGGGCCGCTTTCGATCCGCTGCCAGCCCGGCACGTCGGGAAGCGCGATCGACGCTGTCACCGTATCGGGGTCGCGGTTCGCGACCGCGAAGCCGTACAGCGGCCCTGCGATCATTGCGACGATGCCGATTGCGGCTGCCGTGGCCACCGCGCGCGGCGCGGCGGGTGCGGGCGGCGCGGGCTGAAGCTGCGCCGGATCGAACGCCGGGTCATCGACCGGGCGGTCGAAGAAGGGCCACCCGGCCGCGACGAGCAGGAACATCACGATCGCGAAGAAAATCCAGCCGTAGATGATGTGATCCACACCGGCGGCGAAGCCCGGCGTCGTCAGGTGCGAGATATAGATCGTGCCGAACGCGCGGATGCCGTTCGCCAGAATCGAGAGCGCGATCGCCGAGAGCACGAACAGGATGCGCCGCGTCCAGCGCTTGAAGCAGAGGTGCGCGACAAGCACGCTGAATGCGATCATCGCGATCAGGAAACGTACGCCCGAGCAGGCTTCCGCGACTTCGAAACTGCCGTTGGGGATGGCGATGAACACGCCGTCGATGAAGGCCGGGATACCCGACCATTCCAGCAGCTTGATGCAGATCGCCGCCGTCAGCGTCTGCAGGATCGGCACGAGTTCCTCGCCCGCCGGGATCATGAACAGCGCGAAGAACAGCACGAAAGCGAGGCCCCGCGACACGGTGAGGCCGAAGACCAGCGGCACGCTGACGATGAGGAGACCGACAACCGCCGTATGCCGCAGCAGCGCGACCCCCGACGCCTCGCCCACCAGCCACCCGGCGCCGCCGATCAGCATCAGGATCGCTGCGGGATACCAGGGCCGGGGCGTCAGCACCGCAAGCTCGCTGCGCCGCTGCCACACCAGATAGGCAAGGATCGGCGGGATCAGCAGGCAGTGCCCGAACGTGTCGGTGTTCCACCACAGGTCGAAGATGTGGGCGACATCCTTGCGCAGCAGCACGAGTATCGTCGCTGCCACGACGACCCACGCGATGATGGCGGATTGCCAGCCCCTTCCGGCCGCAGCCGCCCGGGTTTCGAATTCGCTCATATCGTTCATGCCGCTTCCACTTTCGAATCTGCCGCACCCAGACCGAGCCAGCCGTCGAGTTTTGCAAGCTGGGCGTTCCATGCGTACCGGCTTTCAACCTGCTGCCGTCCGTTTCCGGCAAGACGCGCGGCGAGCGCCGGATCGTCCAGCACGGCGCAGACCGCATCGGCGAAGCTCTCCGCATCGCGGCGCACGAGAAGATCGCGTTCCGGCGCGGCGTCGATCCCGGACCATGCCGCCTCCGTCGCCACGACGGGCCGCGCCATCGCCATCGCTTCCAGCACCTTGTTCTGCACGCCGCGCGCGATCCGCACCGGCGCGACCGCCACATCGGCCGCCGCGACATAGGGCCTGACGTCGGGCACACGCCCGGTCACGACGATACCCTCCCGCGCGGCAAGCGCCTGCACCTCGGGCGACGGCTTGCCGCCCACCACGAGGAAACGCGCCTGCGGATAGCGTTTGCGGACGCGCGGCAGGATCGCGTCGGCGAACCAGCAGACAGCGTCGATGTTGGGCCGGTAATCCATCGCCCCGGTGAACACGAGCTTCGGCCCGGCCTCGTCGCCGAGCGGCGCGAAGGCGGCATCGGGCGAAAAATACGCCAGATCGACCCCGTTGTGCAGCGTATCGACCGAATGCGCATAGGAACCGGCGATGCGCCTGAACATCGCGGTTTCGGCGTCGGAGACGAACAGGCTGACATCGACATGCCGCGCCACCTGCTTTTCATAGGCCTGCAGCAGCTTCGCCTCGCGCGCGTAGAGCCACGATTTCGGCCAGCGGCTCTCTTTCGCGTACTGCGCGAACTTGTCTGAATCGATATCGACGAAATCCATCACCAGCCGCCGGTCCTGCGACGTGTGCCCGAGCGCGTAGGGCGCCATCTGGCTGGAAAAGACGAACATCCGGTCGATGTCGTTCTGCTTCACACGGTCCCACACCCAGCGCTTCATGGCGCGGTCGTCGAACAGGGAAACGCTCAGCGCCTCGCCCTTGCGCCAGCCCGCCCACGCGCGCTTCAGCCGGTCCTTCGGATCCATCGGGATCAGCTTCACGGACTTGCAGATGCTGGCCAGGAAGGCCTCGTGCTTCATGTCTTCGGGATCATCCACGAAGGCGCAGAGATGCACCGGGGCGCGCGCGGCCACGTATTTCAGGATGTTCCACGACCGGATCTTGTCGCCCTTGTCGGGCGGATAGGGAATGCGGTGCGCAAGGAACAGCAGATCGCCCATCGCTTAGCCCAGCGACCGCGCGACAAACGGCCCCATGCGGTTCGCGAGCCATAGCGGCAGGCGGCTCCACACGTCGGTCATCAGTTTGTACTTCGGGTTGTTCGGATTGACGTCCGGCATCGCGCGGCCTTCCGCCAATCTGTATTCATAAACAAGCGGTTGCGGCTCGAAGCCCCAGTTCTTCTTGAACGCGAATGCGCCGGTATCGTATTTCGAGCGTCCGAAATCGAAGTTGCGGCGCCCGCGCGAAACCGCGTGCTCCATCAGCATCCAGTACATGTGATCGTTGGCACGCAGCGCGCGCGCACCTGCCGTGCCTCCGCCGTAGTAAGGATAGACGGTGTGCGCGTCATACAGCGACAGCACCGAAGCGACCGGCGCATCCCGATGATACACGGTCAGGATGTCGGCATCCTCGCCGAAGTGGCGAACGATTTCCGCAAACAGGCGCGCGGGAAACACCGGCGTGCCCAGATTGCGGACGCTTTCGGAATAGACGGCGAAATGGTCGCGCAGCGCCTTCGCATCTGATGCGACCCGCACGCTCAGGTCCATCGTCAGCGATCGGCGCACCTCGGCGCGCTGCTTGCGCGGGATCGCCTTCAGATTGGCTTCGCTGTCGGCTTCGAGCGGACGCACGAAGTTCGCGTAGGTTTCGGCCTTCGCCGCCCAGTCCGGGTGCAGGGCCTGCGTGCCGCGATATTCGAGCACGCCGATGCCTGCCGCCTCGGCAATCGCCCACGCCGCCTTGTCGAGCGCGGCAAGCGCGCGCGGATCGGCGGCGAGCGGCCCGCCGCGCACCGCGAAGGCATTGGAGATGAGCGCCGAACCGAACAGCCGCGACCGCAGCGCGATCAGCGGCAGCACGGCGTCGCCCGCCATCAGGTAACGGGGCGTGTGGCCGAGCGCATCGCGGATCGCCCTGCCCCATGCCGCGCGGTGAAACGGCGTCGCGCCGGAATGCTTCTGCACGGCCGCGTCGAATGCCGCAGCGGCTGCGGCATCGTCGATATCGATTTCCGTCACCGTGGGCGCGATGGGGCTTTCCGCGTTCATGCCGCCGCCTTCAGGGTCTCGCGGCCCAGGAAAACGCGGTCCATGCGGTCCCAGCGGAACCGGTCCAGCAGCCGCGCGAGCTTGGCTTCCATCACGTCGAGGTTCGTATAGTGGCGGATGCGCGATTTGAGCGGCGCGCCGGGCACCGCAGGCTGCTCGGGGTCGATCTCCCACGGGTGGAAATAGAACACCGTCGCCTCGCCCTCGATGCAGTTCACGCGGTCGATCGCCCATTCGGAAAGACCGTAAGGCAGCAGCCGGAAGAAGCCGCCGCCGCCGCACGCCATGCGCCGCCCGGCATACTCCACCGTCGTCACCGGCACCTCGATCATGTCCGATCCCGCGATCGGCGTGTGCGGAAAGCGCGGCGCTTCGGGCCAGCCGTAGTGATCGTGACGGATCGGCGCGACCGACGAACTGTAGGCATAGCCCTCTTCGGCCAGCACCTCGAGCGCCCAGCGGTTGCCGCTGCCGATCGAAAAACTCGGGGCGCGGTAGCCTTTCACCTGCGCGCCGGCCGCATCCTCGATCAGCGCGCGCGCCTTGCGGATGTCGGCGCGGAAACTCTCGGGCGTGAAGGTGTGGACGCGGTCGTGCGCATAGCCGTGGTTCGCGATCTCGTGGCCGCCCTCGACGATGCGGCGGATCAGCCCCGGCTCGCGCTGCGCAACCCAGCCGAGCGTGAAGAACGTCGCGGAGACGCCTTTGTCGGCGAACAGCTGCAGCGCGCGTTCCGTGTTGCGGACGACGCGGCTCTCCCATCGCGGCCAGTCTTCGCGTCGGATGGTGTTTTCAAACGCGCCGACCTGGAAGTGCTCTTCCACATCAACCGACATCGCATTGCAGACGCCGCGGTTCGCCACCGCACCGCTCATGCGCTTCGGCTGACGCCGTACGGGCCGCGTTCAACCTCGTTCTGCTCGACGAGGTCTGAAAGAATTCTCAGCACTTGCCGCAGGTTACGGTCGTTTTCTGACGCATAATATTCAAGACGTTCGATGCGCGCGACCAAGCGGTCGTCAAGCGCCGCTGCGGCCCCGCCGCTCGGCCCCGGCGCCGGATAGCCGCTCTGCTGCGGCGCGGGAACAGGAGACAGCGATACGCTGTTGGGCTGAATGATCTTTTCGCGGTCGCGCGGCGCGTTGTCGCGCTGCAGATCGTCGGTCACTTCGCGCACGATGGATTCGTCGATCTCGTGCTTCTCTTCGAGCGCGCCGAACAGCAGCACGCGCGCGCAGAGATTGTTCAGCTTACGGGGAACGCCGCCCGAATAATCGAAAAGCGCGTCATAGGCCTCTTCGCTGAAAGCCGGATCGCCCGCCCAGCCGCACAGCGCCAGTCGGTTTTCGACATAGGCCGGAATTTCGTCGCGGCGCATCGGCTCCAGATGGTGCGAGGCGATCACGCGCTGGCGAAGCTGTTCAAGCTCCGACGAATTGGCGAGTTTTTCGCGGAATTCGGGCTGTCCGAGCAGGATGGTCTGGCTGAGCGGCTGCGCGCCGGCGCTGAAGTTCGAAAGCATCCGCAGCTGTTCGAGCGAGCCGATCGGCAGGTTCTGCGCCTCGTCGACGATCAGCAGCACGCGGCGGCCCTGCTGGTGCTGCACGCGCAGGAAGTTCTCGATGCGGGTGAGCAGCGTCGCGACATCCAGGTTTTCGGCGTTGATGCCGAGCCCCGAGGCGATCATCTTCAGAAGGTTGTCGGCATCCACAAGCGACGTGACGATGTTCGCGACGACGAGCTTCGAACGGTCGATGGTCTGGAGCAGGCGGCCCACCAGCGTGGTCTTGCCCGCGCCGACGTCGCCGGTGATGATGATGAAGCCTTCGCCCTGGCCGAGACCGTAGGTGAGGTAGGCCATCGCCTTCCGGTGCGTCTGCGTGTCGACGTAGAAGCGCGGATCAGGCGTGAGCTGGAACGGGCGTCCGTTCAGGTTGTAGAACTCGGTGTACATGCTTTTTGCCTGTGTTCCTTGAAAACGCCCCTCAGCTTAAACCCGAAGTCATGACGTTTCAGTCAATCCGCCGTCAGAAATTATATCTTACACCCACGGATGCCGTAACGGAGGACGAATCCGAACGCGTCTCGGTGATGCGGTGCGTTCCGTAAAACGATGCGTTGCCGCTCAAATGCTTGCTCAGGCGCCGCGTGTACTGCGAACCCAGCGTGATCTGCGTATCCTTGCGCTGCGCCGACAGCGCATAGCTGTTGCGGGCGAGCAGCGCGTCGAAACCCAGCGTTTGAAGCTCGCCGAGCCGGAACGCGACGCGCCCGCGCACGCCGAAGCTCTCGTCGTCGCCGAACAGCCCCGTCGGCAGTTCGGACTGCGTGGGCGCCTGCAACTGCTGCGCGTCCACATAGCGGCGCTTGTCGTAATAGACCGACGCCGACCATGTGAAGGCCTCGAGCTTGCGCGAGACCATCAACAGCCCGCGATCGGACTTGAACGTCGCGGGTGTCAGCGACTGCGTGAATCCGCCGAGACAGCCGCCGTCATCCGATTCGGGATCGATGCCGATCACGCAAAACGGAACGCCGAGCTGGTCGAGTCCGCCGACACGCACGACGTTGAACGGCACGCCGTTGAACGACTGGGTGAGCAGCCTGCTGAAGCTGTTCAGCGTCTGCTGGAAGTTCGCGCGCACGGACATGCCGTTTCGCGAACGGTGGTTGAAATCGAGGAAGAAATTGGCCGACCCGTACCGCTCACCCGCCCGGAATTCGAGCGACGTGCGGCGAGACGGGGTGAACCGAAAGCCCCCATTCCAGTAGATGCCGCTGAAGTCGTACGCAGTGCGGCGCGGCATCGCCGGATCGACCTGAAAGCGCCCGTCCTCGTCGAGATCAGGCAGGCCGGTGATCGGATCGAACAGGATGCTATCCTGTGTATTATCAATATCTTCGTAGCCACCGCTCGCAATCAGCTCGAACTTGCGGGACAGGCGGTAGCCTATTTCACCGCCGGCGCTGTAACCGCGATACTTCTGATTGAGCTGATCCACATCCTCGCGCGTGCCCTGCGCGGTCAGCGACCAGTTGAACGTGTTCGTCGCGCGCGTCGAGGCGAGCGTCAGATCGGCGGTCTGCGTAACCGAATCGCTGAGCCGCGAACCGATACCGTCGCTCGGATCGAGCCCGATGCTGCCGGGCCCTGTCAGCCCCTCGCGCGGCGAATCCGCAGAGACCGCACCGAGCCGGTAGCGGCCCTGGAACGTCGCGAAATCGCCCAGACGCTGCTGGACGGTCGGCTCGATGTAGCCCGAAAAGATCTGGGTCTGGTTGCCGTTCTCGTCGTCGGGATTGATCGCGTTGAAGCCCCGCATGTCCGTCGCATACTGCGACGCGGTGCCGCCCGCGTTGAGCATGAGGAAATCATCGATCAGTTCCGCCCGCACGTTGGCGTTGGCGTTGTGGCGGTTCTTCTGGCTGATGCTGCCGAATTCTTCGATGCGGCGCATGTACCGATAGCTGATGTTGCCATCGATGCGGTTCGTGTCGAGCAGCGCGGCAAAACCGGCGCCGGCTTCCAGCCATCCCCGCGTATCGCGGCCCGTTCCGTCCGACACGACCTGCCGGAGCGAGACGAACGGATTGATCTCGACATCGGCGAAGGCGGGCGCGGGCGCCATCGTCGCCAGCACGGACACGACCATTCCGGTCGCCGTCAGCGTTCGGCAGCGCCCTTGCCGGCCGCCGCGGGCGTTTGTCGAAGCGCTCACGTCAGCTTCCATAGCCGTAATACGTCCCGAAGCGCCGGCCCATACCGGCATAGCGCACCTTGTTGATGAGCAGCTGCACGTGGTCGCATCCGCTCATCAGGGAAAGTCCGTCGCGAAGCTCGGTTTCGCGGGTGTTCTCCGCTTCGACCACGAACATCACCTGCCCCACGTGCATGGCGAGCACGGAAGCGGCGGAGGATGCCAGCGCGGGCGGGGAATCGAATATGACGATGCGGTCGCCGTAGCGCTTCGCGATCTCCTCCACCATGTCGCCCATGCGGTCGGAGGCGAGCAGTTCGGTGGTCAGGTTATGCTGGCGACCGGCGGGCAGCACCGAGAGATTCTCGATATTGGTGCGGATCAGACAGTCCGAAAGGTCGAGCGACGGATCGGCGATCACGTCCACCAGCCCCTTGCCGCCTTCAAGGCCGAGCGTCGAAAGGATTTCCGGCTTCGCGAAGTCCGCATCGACGAGCAGAACGGTCAGATCGCGCTCCGAAGCGATCGAAAGCGCCAGGTTGGTCGCGCAGAACGTCTTGCCCTCGTTGGGCTGCGCCGAACACACGAGAATGAGATTGCCGTTGCGGATGGCGTTGTCGCCGCGCGCCATTGCATTGATGAGCAGCTGCCGCTTGACGATGCGGAACTCCTCGGCGGTGGCTGTCGCCGGCGCGTCCGGCACCACATAGCCCAGATCGCGCAGTTCGGAGAGATCGATGACGCCGCGGCGGCTCGTGCGGTTGCCGTCGTCCGCCGGCAGATGCACGACAGGCGTTTCGGGCGTCGCGAATTGCGGCGTCGGCGCGACGTCGGGCGAAGCGGCAACCGGGGCGGCAGCCGCAACCGGGGCCGCAACCGGCGCAGGCGCGCGCGGCGGCGGCGCGGGCTGAGCGGCCGGGCGCGCTGCCGCGGGTTTCGCGGGCGCGGCCGTGTCCAGACGTCCGGCGGCCCGCTCAAGCAGAGAGGCGCGCGGTGTTCCGGACGGTTTCTCTTCACTCATCTTCTTTACCTTCCGCGCACGCGGCAAAAGCCAGGGCGTTAAACGATTTCATACAGCAGCAGGGCAAGATAGATCACGATCAGCCCCAGGCTCAGCACGCCGAAGCCCCACAGCCACACCCTGTTCTGGGCGCGCTGGTTGTCCGAAACGATCTCCGTGACCGAACCCAGCACCGTATAGTCGAAGCGCTTTTCCAGCTGCGCCGCAGTGATGTAGGTCGTGTGCAGCTGGCTCAGCAGGAAGGAGAGCGCAGCGCCCGCACCAAGCCCGACGAGCAGCACGAGGCTGAGATAGAGCGGCCGGTTCGGCGCGATCGGGTCGCGGGGCTGCGAGGGCGGATCGACGACGCGGAACTTCACCTGCTGCGTCTTGGTTTCGACATCGCTCCTCAGGCGGATTTCCTCGCGCGATTTCAAAAGCTGGTTGTACTGCGACTGCAGCACCTCGTAATCGCGGTTCAGCTTGGACTGTTCGGCCACGATGCCCGGCTGCTGCACCTGCCGCGACGACATCCCGGAGATGGCGCTCTGCAACTGGGCTCTGCGCGCCTCCAGCGCCGCGACGGCGGACTGCCGTTCGAAAACCATGCTTCTGAGGTTGACATAGACCGGATTGGCCTGCGCCGCCTGCTGCCGCAGCGAGGGATCCTTCGCCTCGCGGGCGGCCTGCTGTTCCAGTCGGCGAACCTGCGCCTTCGTGGAAACCACGTCGGGATGCTGATCGGTCCAGCCGCGCGCGTACATGTCGCTCAGGCTGCGGCCCAGCGCCGAAATCTGCTGCTGCGTCGGGCTCGCGCCCATCGAAGCGCTTTCGATCACGAACGAGGGCGCATTGATCGTCGAGGGCGTGCCGCCGATCTGGCGCTGCAGCGCCAGCAGCGAATTCCGGGCCTGCGCAAGCTCGATCTCGACATTGTCGAGACCGCTGCGCGCCTGCATCAGCCGCGACGAGATATTGCCCTCGCCGGGAAGCATGCCGAGATATTTTTCCTCGAATTCCGCCTTGCGGCGCTCGGCCTGTTCGAGCTGGCGCTCGCGTTCGGCAAGCTGGTCTTCGAAGAAGCGGATCGCCTCGTTGATGTCGTCCCGGTCGGAAGCGACGTTTTCTTCCATGAAGATCTGGATGAGGTTGTCGACCACGCGCCGCGCGAGGTTCGCGTTCTCCGCATTGCTGAGCGAAGGATCGTCGGACTGGTAAACGAGCGTGAAGAGATCGGCCTGCTGGCTCTGAACCGAGATATTGGTTGTCATCCGCGCGATGAGTTCGTCGAGTTCCTGGTCGCTATCCAGCCCCACGTCGAGTTCGGTGCGGCGAATCACCTTTTCCATGTTCACGCGCGATGTCAGCGTGCGGCGAACCACATCCACCTGCCGCAGCAGGTTCGTGCCCTCATATCCCAGCTTTTCCGGGATCAGCGATGCCCAGTCGACATAGACGCGCGCCCGCGATTCATAGGTGTTGGGGATCGTCGCGACGAACACCCACCCGATCAGGCACACGGCCCACATCAACGCAAGGCCGTACCAGCGCTTGCGCCAGACCCCGTAAAGGGTCGTCATCACTTCTTCCTGGATCGAATTCATGACTATCGCGGACCGCCTGCCTGAAGGATGAATGGCCTGGGGCCGATCTCCGTAACTATTCCGGAAACCTTAGAAAAAGCTTTCCGGAATGATAATCACGTCGCCCGGCTGCACCGCCACGTTCGCGTTCGTCTTGCCGCCTTTCAGCAGGCTTTCGATCTTGACCGCATATTCCTTCTGCGTGCCGCTCGCCTTGTCGTAACGGATCAGGCGCGCGCTGTCGCCGGAGGCGTATTCGGTAAGCCCGCCGACCGCGATCATCACGTCGAGCAGAGTCATGTTCGAACGGAACGGGATCGCCTGCGGCCGCGCCGCTTCGCCCACGACACGAACCTGCTGCGAAAGCGGGCCGTTGAAATTGTTCACGATCACCGAAACGATCGGTTCCTGAATGTAGGTGGAGAGCTTCTGCTCCACTTCGCGGGCGAGCGCGGAGGGGGTCTTGCCCGTGGCCACCATGTCCTCGATCAGCGGCGTGGTGAAACGCCCGTCGGGACGCACGGTAACCGACGTCGACAGTTCCGGGTTGCGCCACACGAAGATGCTCAGCGAATCCAGCGGGCCGACCACGTACTCGGCGCCGGGCCCTTCATCGGTGGACTGGAACTGCGCGGGCGGCAGCGTCGGCAGCCCGCTGTTCGACGCGCAGGCTGAAAGCGCCAGGGCCGCGGCAAGCGCCGGAACGACCGCATACAAAGATTTCGCCATCTGAGTTGAATCCCCTCTTCAAACGCCCCCGCGTCTGCGGGAGACAAAATCAGGCCGACACGCCCTATGCATGCCGGCTGGCCGCCTTTCCGCCCCTGAACCCGATACCGTAAAAAGGTTACGGCATCGTTCGTTTCCCTACCCGTCCAATAGCAAATTTTGCAATTTACGCAAGCATTTCGGCGGGAGGTTCGTGGCTCAGGAAGGCTGTCGGGCTGGCCGTGAAGCCATAGGCGCCCGCCATGAAAACGGCAATAACGTCGCCGACCTCCGTGGCGGGAAGCATGACCTTGTCGCCAAGCCTGTCGAGCGGTGTGCAGAGACAGCCCACCACGTTCAGGCTTTCCGCGTCGGTTGCCCCGAAACGGCTTGCGTTTGCAAGGGGATAGTTGCGCCGGATGACCGTGCCGAAATTGCCGCTCGCCGCCAGCTGGTGATGCAGCCCGCCGTCGGTGATGATGAAGACTTCGTGCTGGCTCATCTTCCGGTCGATGGCGCGGGTCAGATAAACGCCGCATTCGCCGACCAGATAGCGCCCGAGTTCCACGACGAACCGAGTGTCGGCAAGGATCGGATCGCGCGCCGCGAGCGTCTTTTCGAGCGCCGCGCCCACGGCGGCAAGGTCGAGCGGCTGGTCGCCCGGGAAATACGGCAGGCCGAACCCGCCGCCCAGATTGACGAGCGGCGGCGGAACGGCGGCGTGCTCGGCAAGGTCGGCCACAAGATCGATCGTTTTGCGCTGCGCATCGATGATCGCCTCCGCCGAGAGGTTCTGCGATCCCGCGAAGACATGGAAGCCGCGAAAATCCGCGCCTGCCGCCTCGATCTCGGCGAGCAGCGCGGGCACCTGCTCGGCATCGACGCCGAACGGCTTCGCGCCGCCGCCCATCCGCATGCCCGACGCCTTCAGGTCGAACGGCGGATTGACGCGCACGGCGGCCCGCACCGGCTTGCCGATCCGGTCGCCGATCGCTGCGGCGCGGGCGAACTCGCGCGCGGATTCGATGTTGAGCGTGGCGCCCACCCCGATCGCAAGCTCCAGCTCGAAATCGCGCTTTCCCGGCCCCGCGAAGCTGATGTGCGAGGGATCGCCCCCCGCCGCGAGCGCCACCTTCAGCTCGCCCGCCGAAGCGACGTCGAGACCGTCCACCTGCCCCGCCATCCATGCGACGAGTTCGGGCATGGGGTTTGCCTTCATCGCATAATGGATGCCCACCTCCTTGGGCAGCGCCGCGCGCAGATCGGCGATCTTCGCTTCGATCACGGCGCAGTCATAGAGGAACAGCGGCGTCCGCCCGCCGGCTTCGGCAATCCACCGGCTCACGGTCCGGCCCGCGACGGCGAGTTCGCCGTCCTGCTCGGTGAACAGCGGATGGATGCGATGGTCGCGGCTCACTGCACATGCCTTGCACGCAGCGCGGCGCGGTCGATCTTGCCGTTGGGATTGCGCGGCAGGTCGATCTCCCAGATGAAGTGGCGCGGCACCATGAAGGCAGGCACTAGTCCGGCAAGCTCCTGCCGCGCAAGCGCCTCCGCGTCGGCCCCGTTCATCCCGGCCGCAGGCACCCCGACCGCGACGACCACCTGCCCAAGCCGCTCGTCCGTCACGCCGAACACCGCCACGACGCTGACCGCGCCGGTCGCGAAGATCGCCTCCTCGACCTCGGTCGGGCTCACGCGGTTCCCCGAAATCTTCATCATCTCGTCGTCGCGGCCCACGAAATAGAGCAGGCCGTCCTCGTCCCTCATCACGGTATCGCCCGACCACACGGCCATGCCCGCATGTTCGAAAAAGGCGGGCGCGGGGCGGAAACGCACGGCGGTCCGTTCCGGGTCGTTCCAGTACCCCTGCGCAACGAGCGGCCCGGCGTGGACCAGCTCGCCGGGTTCGCCGGGCGCTGCGGGCGTTCCGTCGGCGTTCAGCACATTAAGCTCCGCGCGCGGGATCGCCCGCCCGATCGAATCAGGATGCGTATCGACCAGCGCGGGATCGAGGAAGGTCGATCGGAACGCTTCGGTAAGGCCGTACATCAGGTAGATCTTCGTCGCGGGCAAAAGGTCTCGCAGGCGTTTCGTCAGCGCTGCGGGCATCCGTCCGCCGGAGTTCGTGATGTAGCGAAGCCCGCGCGCTTCGGCGGGCCACTCCACCTCGGCAAGCTGCATCCAGAGCGGCGGCACGCCCGCAAGCCCGGTCGCCTTGTGCCGGACCACCGCCTTCACGACGTCGCGCGGCAACAGATAATCCAGCAAAATCGCCGCGCCGCCCTGTCTCAGCGCGGTCAGCACCTGATTGAGGCCGTAGTCAAACGCGAGCGGCAACACGCAGAGGGTACGGTCCTCCGGCCCGATGCCGAGATACTCCGAGACGCTTTCCGCGCCGAGCGCCAGATTGGCATGGGAAAGCATCACGCCCTTGGGGCGTCCGGTACTTCCCGACGTATAGAGTATCGCCGCGAGGTCGTCCGCCGCGCGGTCCACCGAAACCGGCGCGCCCGTCATCAGCGCGCCCCAGTCCTTCTCGGCGCGCAGAACGCGGCACGTGCGCGGCGTCCCCCGCAGCGTTTGCGCGCGCGCGCTGTTCGTCAGCAGAACCGTCGCGCCGCTGTCGGCGATGATATGTTCCACCTGCGGCGCCTTCAGCACCGGGTTGACCGGGATCGCGACCGCCCCCGCGCGCATCGCGCCGAGCAGCGCGGCGACATTGCCCGTGGTCTTGCTCAGCCAGATCGCGACCCGGTCCCCCGGCTTTACGCCGATCGCGGCGAGCCCGCCCGCCATCGTGCTGACGAGCGCTTCCAGCTCGCCGTAAGTGGTCGTGTGTGCGCCCTCGATGAGCGCCGCGCGCGCGGCGTCGTGATCCAGATGAAGCGCATCGACCCGCATGGTTCAGCGACCCCTCAGGTCGCAGACCGCAGGCGTTCCGGTTCGCGCGAGCGCCGGACGCGCGCCCGCAGCGATCTGCCATGCGCCGAAGCGCGCCGCCGCGAGCATGCCGAGCGTCGCGCTTCCCATGCGCTCATGCGGGCGCAGCGAGCCGAGATTATAGTCGGCGATGCGACTGAGCGAGCGCGTGAGCCCGCGCTCGGCCAGCCACGCGCCGGTTCCCGCCCAAAGCGCGGCGAACGCGCGGCCCAGCCGCCGATCCTCGCGAATCCACAGTCCCGTGTCCCAGGCGGCATCATCGGGGATCAGAAACCGCACGTTCACCTCATCTTCGTCGTATTGACCCCGCGCGAGCCAGTTGACCCCCACCAGCGCTTCACCGTCGAACGCGCCGAGACAGATGAGCCCGCGCGCGAAGCGATCCGCCTGCACCTGTAGGGGAGCATCGATGACCAAAGTCTTGAGCGCATCGGCGGAAAGTTCACGCACTGCATGACCGCGCGGCATTTCGGGCATGCCGGAAAGCGGCACCGCGATGAGCCGGTAGCGGTGCCAGGAAACGCCGGGAATCCGCGCCGCCGCGCGTCCAATCGCGTAGGAAAGCGTCGTTGCCGTGCCCAGCGCCCGCCATGTTTCCCCCAGCGCCATCCGCCCCATTCCGTTCTGCTGTCCCGCGTGCATTTACCTGCGCAAACTGCGCCAGTATACCGCCCGCGGGCAAAGACAGTGCATACAGGGTAGAGATGACCGCAGACACCGCTTCCAGCGCCGATCAGATGCGGCGCATTCTCGTCGAGGTGCTGGGCGTGCCGCCCGCCACCGCCGCCGGGCTCGATGATGCCTCGCCGCTGTTCGGGGCGCTTCCCGAAATCGATTCGATGGCGGTCGCCGGTCTCCTCACCGAGATGGAGGATCGCTTCGGCATCGTCATCGACGACGACGAGGTCGATGCGGACCTGTTTGCAACATTCGGCAATCTTGTGGAATTCGTCGCCCGCAAGGCCCAGGCATAAGTGCAGCCGTTTCGGTTCACGCTGCTCAGCGCCGGGCCTCACGACCTGCCGACAATCCTGCGCGGCCCCGAAACCGGCCCGTGCGTGCTGTTCGTGCCGCCGCTGTTCGAGGAGATGAACCGAACGCGGCGCCTGCTTGCCGATCTCGGGCGGGCGCTCGCCGCCGAAGGCATCGCCAGCGTCCTCCCCGATCTTCCCGGCACCGGCGACGCTCCGGGCACGCCGGGCATCGCCGTTTGGCGCGATGCCGTCGCCCACCTGATCGCTCAAACCCGGCGCCCGCTCCACGTGCTCGCGGTGCGCGGCGGCGCGCTGCTGACGGATGGGTCCGGCAGCCGCGGCCTCTACCGCGTGGCCCCGGCGGCTTCGGGCGCAGGCCTGCTGCGGGAAATGACGCGCGCGCAGGCGATCGCGGATCAGGAACGCGACGGCGCCCGCGTCGCGCCTTCGGCTTACGAAGGCCGTTTCGCGCGCGGCGAAACCGTGGCGCTGACCGGCTATGACATCCCTGCCCCGCTCGCCGCAGATCTGGCCGCGCTGATCCTGCCCGAAGCGGCCGTACCGCTGCGGGTGTCGGAGGTCGAAGGCCCGCCGGTCTGGCGACAGGCCGAGCCTGCCCCTGCCCCGGCCTTCGCGAATGCGCTCGCCGAAGATATCGCCCGGTGGCTGCGATGATCCGCCCGCTCGTGATTGCGTGCGAAGACGCCTCTCTCGCCGCGACGCTTCACCCCGGCGCGGGAGCGCGCGCGGCGCTCATCGTCTCGGGCGGGGTGCAGACACGCGCCGGGCCGCACCGCCTGTTCACCCAGATCGCCGAAGCGCTGAGCCGAAGCGGGATCGCCGCACTGCGTTTCGATCGGCGCGGCGTCGGCGACAGCGAAGGCGAAGACGCGGGCTTTCTGCGCAGCGAAGCCGATATCGCCGCCGCCGCCTCGGCGCTTCGCCATGAAAGCGGGGCATCGGAAATCGTGGGCATCGGGCTTTGCGACGGCGCGGCGGCGCTTGCGCTTTTCGGCGCGCAGGGCGCGGCAAACCGCCTTGTCCTCCTCAATCCGTGGAGCTTTGAAAGCGACACCGCCGAAATGCCCGCCGCGCTGCAGCGTGAGCGCACCGTGCGGCGCCTGCTCAACCCGCGCGCATGGCCGCGCGTGCTCGCGGGCAAGGTCGATGTCGCAGCGGCGCTGAAATCGATGCTCGGCGGATCGAAAGCCCCCGCGCAAAGCGCGTTCGCGGCGCGTCTCGTCGCTGCGATCAATGCGTTTCCGGGGCCTGTCCTCGTGGTGCTGTCAGGCCGCGATGCGACCGCAGGCGCGTTTTCCGCCCTGCGACCCGCGCTTGGCAAGCACGTCGCGTGGGTCCGGATCGAGAACGCCGATCACACCTTCACGCAGCCCGAAGCCCGCCGCGCGCTGCTTGCCGCCGTCACCGGCTGGCTGGCCCCATAGCAAACGCGCCGGGGAGGACTGGCCACCCCGGCGCGGTTTGCGATTTCGTCTTGCGTCAGGCCTTGCGGCGGCGACGGCTGAGCGCGGTCAGCGCGAGGCCGAGGCCCAGCAGCCCGAGCGCGCCCGGTTCCGGAACGTCGATCACCGGCGTGCCATCACCCTTGTCCTTGTAGAAGCCGACCGTGTGATTGTCGGATTCATACCCGGCACCGCCCGGCGCCTGAATGAACTCGACGCGATCAAACGTGCCGCCGTCGTAGAAGAAGTTCAGGAAAACATAGGGTTCGCCCGAGTTCTGCCCGGTCTGTCAATCGGCGTCCAAAAGGGACCCCCGATCGGCGTGCAAAAGGGACCCCACCGCGGCGTGGCGATCGGTTGATGTTGAGCGCGAGTTTCGCTC
>NZ_JACHNZ010000002.1 GCF_014199685.1 Sphingosinicella soli
TCACCCCATATGAATATGTCTGCAAAATATGGTCCGAGCAGCCAAAACGGTTTATCAGAGAACCGCACCATCAAAACGAGGGACTAAACACCTAGCGCCGAGAACGGGCTGTTCAGCCCGCCGTTGCGGACGCCGCGCGCAACAGTGCCGTAAAACATGGCGCTGTCCGTCACGTCGAATTCAAATCCCGCACGCGGCAGGAACGTGCTGAGTTTGAAATCGAAGCTGACGCCGGGGCCGCCCGGCGCGGTCAACGCCTCGACATCGTTGGGAACCGGGAAATAGACCGGCGCAAAGATGTCGTCAGGATCGGTAAGGATGGGAGAAAAGATGCCGATCACATAGGATTCAACCAGCGTCGATGTCACCTTTTCGTTGACATAACGCGCGCCCGCGAAAACCCGGAAGCGTTCGCTGACGTCATAGTTGAGTTCGGCGAAGGCCGAGAACTGGCGGGTATCGGTTCGCGTGGTGGTCCGCTCGATTTCCGTCGTCCCGCTTTCCGTGATGTTGGCGTATCCCGGGCCCGATACGAGCGCCGTGCTGGTCGCTTTCGTATCCTGATAGAATGCGCCGGCGACAAAGTTCAGCGGCGATTCGAAGTCCGAAATGAAGCGGAACTCCTGCGAGACGCTCTTTTCCTTGCCCCGCGTCTGCGCGATCGCCGTCAGATCGGAAGACAGAAGGTTGCTCGCCGTGTTGAAGGGCGGGAACGCGTTGAAAAAGCCTGCGAACCCGTATGTGTAGGCGGAGCTGAATGTTTCCGCCTTGCGGTTGCGGTTGTAGAGGCCGGTGATCGACTCGACCGTCACGGGACCCGCATCATAGGAAATCTTGCCGCTGTAGAGCTCGAAATCATCCTCGTTGAGGCCATCGATGAGGCTGAGCGAAGGGGCAATCAGGTCTTCGGTGCCGACAGAGGAGCCGATCGTCGTCGGCTCGATGAAGTTGAGTTCGCCGATATCGTCGCGCCCGAAATGCGCGGAGAAGCGCATGCTCAGGTCGTCCGTCGGCTTGTAAAGAACGACCACGCGCCCACCGTAGGATTCGAACGAATTCATGTCCTTCTTGTTGAGGCCGACATTGTCGATATAGCCGTCGTCGTCGCGGTAAAAGCCGACGACACGCACGCCGAGCTTGCCCGGAACGAGGATGAAGCTCGTCGCGTTTTCAACGCGGTAGTTGAACCCGCCGCTCTTCGTCGCGCCGAGGCCGCCACTCCACATGCCTTCGGCCACCTTGCCGCTATCGAGATCCGGATCGGCCGAGAAGTACCGGATCGCGCCGCCCATCGCGCCTTCACCGAAATAGGTCGGCTGCGGTCCGCGCAGGATTTCCACTCGGTCGAAATCGAAGAAGTTGAAATCGCGCTGCGAGGCCGAGGCCGAGGCCACGGGAATGTCGTCCACCAGGATCGAAACCAGCGGCTGCAGCTGGTTTCCGGAAACCTGCGTGCTGTTCGTCACGCCGCGAATATTGATTTCATTGGTGTTGGGTCCGCGATCGAGAAGCTCGACGCCCGCCACACGGTTCGCAAGATCCTCGAAATCGACGATGCCGGAACGACGAAGCTCCCGCCCGTCGAGCGCAGCGACGCTGCCGCCGATGTTCTGGATGGATTCCTGGCGGAACCGCGCGGTGACGACAATCTCCTCGCGGTCGTTGGTTTCGATGACCGCATCCTGCGCCGCCGCGCCGCCCGCCCCGAACAGAAATGTCGATACGCCCGCGAAGAAGGACGCCTTTATTCCCCGTTTTGACAACACATTCATCTCCCTGCCTTGCGCGTCACCGCTTGATTTCGAGGTGATGACGATCACCCCTTTTCTGGTGAGGCGGGCGGAAAACCCTGTGCGTTGAAGCAGGATCGAGAGCGCTTCATCAACAGTATGCCGTCCCAGGACATGTGGAGTGTCCCGGACATCGGCCAGATCAGGAGGGTACAGAAGCTGCACACCGGTAACACGCACCAGTGACGACAACGCTTCCCCGAGAGTTTCCTCTTCGATGCGAATATCGAACGAGCGAACTTCCGGCAAAGCCTGAGCGCTCGCGACCGCAGCCACGTAGACGACGAATGCGCCGCCAAGCGTGAGCCGCCACCGCAAACTCAGCCCCTCCTTATTCCGACCGGACATAACGGCGCGTATCGGATTTCCACACCAGCCCTGCAAACGAAGACTGGCGAGGGATGAAAACCCGTAAAACAAACTTCAAAAAAAGTTCGCAAAATTTTCGCCTTTCCGAACTGCGCGCAAACGTGGCGCAAAGCCGGATAAAAGGGAAGGGACCACTCCTGATCTTCAGGGGCTTCTGGAGCCCATGACGATGGCATGGGACTGTCTGCCGTGAATAAGACCGAGCGTCACGCCGCATAGGACGGGCGAAAGAGCGATCCGGCTTCAACTCTGCGCCACCACTTGCGGGAGGCGCAGAGCTCACCTCGATCGCGCTTGGGCTTGCACTTATCGGCGGGACAGACGACATCGCGGACTGGATCGCCCCGGAGGAGAGCGGAGCATGAGTGTCGCCTTTCGTCGCGAAAGCGACGACGAACATCTCGAACCCAAGTTCGAGCTGCCGATCCCGCCGGGGCCGAACCTCGTGACCGTGCGCGGGCAGGCGCAGATACGTGCCCGAGTCACCGCGCTGGAAGCCGTGATGCAGGGCCTGAGCGACGAAGACGCGATCAAGGCGACACGGCGCGACCTGCGCTACTGGCGCAACCGGCAGGCCACCATGCAACTGATGGAAGACGCAGACGGCGCCTGCGTGGCCTTTGGCTCCACCGTCACCTTCCGGTTGAAAGGCGCTGAGCGCACCGTCACCATTGTCGGACACGATGAAGCAGACCCCGCCGCCGGGCTGCTCTCGTTCGCCGCGCCGCTCAGCCGCGCACTGATGGGCGCGGAGCCTGGAGACACGCTGGACTTCGCAAACGCAAGCGATGCCATCGTGGTCTCGATACACATCGCCGGGCGCTGCTGAACGTACTGGCGAGAAGAGGCGATGGTGCCGGGCCATGCGTCACGATCGGCGCGCGCTCGTTTGCCTCGGCGCCGCAGCTGCAGTCGGTTTCCTGCTTCCACAGCGTGTTGACAAGACAATGGCCAGCTCCGGCTCATGGGCGGAGCTGGCCACCTGCAATGTCCTGTCTTCAGAACCTGTATTCGAGGCTCAGACCATAGGTGCGCGGCATATTATACCACACATTCTGGTAACCGAAGAGGCCGACCTCCACGACGTCGATGATCGTCACTTCGTCAGTCAGATTTTTCACCCAGAAGCTGACCTCCAGCTTGTCGTCCATTCCGGTATAACCGATCGAGGCATTCAGGTTTTCCGTGCCGCCCTGGCTGCTCAGTTCCCGCAGCTCACGCTCGTCATAATAGCGGTGGCCGGAATAGGTGTAGTCGCCGCGCAACCAGAAGTCGCCCCTGCTCGTCGGCACGGTATATTTGCCGACGATATTGAACTGGCTGTTGGGCGCGCCGATCAGGCGATTTCCGCTCAGGTCTTCGGTGACGCCGCCGGTTTCGCGGATAAAGTCCTTATACTCGCTTTTGAGCAGGCCAATGCTGGCGCCGAGTTCAAGATTATTGACCGGCATGGCCTGCACTTCAAGCTCGATGCCCTTGATCGTTGCGTTGGAGGCATTCTCGATGAACTGCAGGCCGCCTGCGGTGAAGGTGAACACCTGCAGGTCGCTGTAGTCATAGAGGAATGCCGTTGCGTTGATGCGCAGGCGCCGGTCGAACAACGTCGATTTAATGCCGGCTTCGTAGCTGACGACCGTTTCCGGATTGAATATACGTTCCGCCCCGACGGGGTCGTTGAAGGCGCCGGTGTTGAAGCCCCCGCTGGTAAAGCCGCGGTTGACACTGGCGAACAGCAGCACGTCATCAGCAACTTCGTAGTCGATGGCGGCGCGGCCAGACCATTCTGTCCAGCTTTCTGAAAGCTGCAGATCGAACAGTGGGCCGGGGAATACGGAAACGCCCGCTGCCGTCGTTGCAAATGTGCGATGGTCGAGGTTGCGCTTTTCGTAATTGATGCGCCCGCCCAGCGTCAGGTTCAGGCGGTCGGTCAGCTCCAGGCTCCCTTGGACAAAGGCAGCAAACGTATTGGTTTTCTGCGTATAATATTGGTCGAATGCATCGAAACCGAGCGCGAAGCTGACAGAGGCCAGATTGTAGAAATTGTGCACTGTGCCTTTCTCGTGGAAGGCAAAGGCACCGACCAGCCAGCTGAAGCTGCTTTCGGTGGGTGAGCTGAGCCGCAGCTCCTGGGAGATGGACTCGAACGTCGAAGGC
Organism: Sphingosinicella soli; assembly: GCF_014199685.1. Lineage (GTDB taxonomy): Bacteria > Pseudomonadota > Alphaproteobacteria > Sphingomonadales > Sphingomonadaceae > Sphingosinicella > Sphingosinicella soli. The sequence continues at coordinate 4,314 of NZ_JACHNZ010000002.1, forward strand.
CCCCAGTTGATCGTGAAGATCGTGCTGGGTGCGCCATTGCCTTCCTGCAGCACATGCCGCTTGGATTTTTCATAACCGCTGACCGAGGTGAGCGTATAGCCATCGCCCAGTTCGAAATCGCTGACGAGCGAGACCCCCACCAGATCGACCTTGGCGAAGGTATCCCGCTCATATGTGTTCACATAAGGGTCCGGGTTCGGGTCCGCATAACCCAGTATATCAACACCGTTGCCGGCGATAATATCGTTTGCGGACATCTTCACGAAGTTGCCGAGCGCCAGTTGCGCGGGATCGAATATGCCGCGATGCACGCTGTTGTTGTGCGTGGAATCCGAGCTGCCGCCATGAATATTCAGCTTGATGTCGACGGCGTCGCTCGGCTGCCAGCGTAATATCGCGCGCGCGGCCCACTGGTCTGCATCGTTGACCTTCTTGCCGGTGCCCAGATCCTTCACATAGCCATCGCGTTTGGACCAGGTGCCGGCCACACGTGCGGAGAGCGTGTCGGAAAGGGGCAGGGTTGCCGCGCCTTCGAGTTCGTAGGCGTCATAATTGCCATAACCCGCGCGGACATAGCCCTCTGCATCGCGCCCCGGCAGCTTGGAATAGACCGAGATCGCGCCGCCCGTTGCGTTCTTCCCATAGAGCGTGCCCTGCGGGCCGCGCAGCACCTCGATCCGTTCCAGATCATACATCTGGAACAGCTGGCCGGACGGCGCCGAGAGATAGACCTGATCGAGATACACCGCGACCTTGCTTTCGGCGGTCTGGTTGAAGTTGTTGTTGCCGATGCCGCGCATGAAAATCTTGGGACTTGATGTGCCGCACAATGCGGAGATGTTCAGGTTCGGGACGGTCGAGGTCAAATCCTCGACATCCTTGAAGCCCGCTTCCTTGATGCGCTCAGAATCGAGCGCCGAAACCGCAAGCGGCACATCCTGCAATGATTCCCAGCGGCGCTGTGCGGTCACGACGATGTCGGCGATGCCGTCCACTTCCTGCGTTTCCGCCTGCTGCGCATGCACCGCCGGCGCCCCCAGCATCGCGGCGACCCCGCATCCGGCCAGAAAATAGGTTTTCATGCTATTCATGATTTTGTCACTCCCTCCCACATTTTCCTGTAGATCATCCCGTCTGCGCGGGCTTTTTGCGCACTTTTCGCGGGGGCATCTTTCGTGCCCCGTCTCGGCTGTTTCCGGCATAATCCTTGGTGCGCAATTCCCCCCACCCGAAAGGGTGGCAGCAGCCCGGCCTTGCCGCGTGCGCGCCAGAAAAAGCGGGGTAGCAAGCGAGGGCGTTCATCATCCCACCATCCGCTTTTCCCCGTTCCAATACGGTGCGCGCAGCACGTGCTTGAGCACCTTGCCGCTGGCGTTTCGGGGTAGCGCGTCTATCTGTTCGACCCGGCGGGGCACTTTGTATCCGCCCAGCTTCGTGCGGCAGAAGGCAATCACATCCTGCGAGGGCAGAGGCGTGTTGCCGGCGGTCACGATAAACGCCAGCAAGGCCTCGCCGTAGCGCACATCGGGCACCCCGATCACGGCGGCATCAATGATGTCGGGGTGGGCGAACAGCGCATTCTCGACTTCGCGCGGATAGATATTCTCCCCGCCGCTCACGACCATGTCCTTGATGCGGTCGCGGATGTAGAGATAGCCTTCCTCGTCCAGTTCTCCGGCATCGCCGGTGTGCGCCCATCCGTCCTTGAGAAAGGCCGCCGTGGCCTCCGGCAAATTCCAGTATCCCGGCACAATCTGCGGCCCGCGCGCAAGTATCTGCCCCACCGCGCCCGGGCCGGCAGGCTGGTCGTCGTCATCGGCAGTGATGATCTGCGATCCAGGCAAGGCCCGCCCGCATGAGAGCAGCAAGTGCTGTTCACCAGCCAGCGCCCGGCGATGCTCGTCCGCGCCCAGCAGGGTGAGGATCGCGGTCGTTTCGGTCATGCCATAGGCCTGATACATATCACAGCCGAACACTGTGACCGTGCGGCGCAGCACATCCTCCGCGATCGGCGATGCGCCATACATCAGGATCTTGAGATGCGACCAGTCGCGCTGCGCGATATCCTCCACCCCGGTGAGACATGCCTGGATCATGGCCGGGACAAGAAAGGTAAAACTCACCTTTTCGCGCTCCAGCGTATCCACGACACCGCGTGCATCGAAATCGCCCTTCAGGTGGATTGTCAGCCCGCGTGCGGTGCTGAAAGCGGCGATCCATACGGCTGCCGCATGATAGAGCGGCGTTACGACCAGCGCGCTTTCGCCGGTATCAGGCAGGCATGTAACCATCTGCAGGCACTGGCTGATATTCGCGGCATAGTTGGCATGGGTAACGACCACACCCTTGGGCAGGCCGGTCGTGCCGCTCGTGTACATCTGGTAGAATATGTCCTCGCCCGTTATGCCGCAGTCCACAGGCGTGTCCGGCTGCGCGGCCAGCCATGCGTCATATCGCGGCGCTCCTGCCGTCGCTCCGTCGAAGGAAATCAAAGCCGCGATTTCGGGTAGATCCCCAAGGATCTGCGCGACCGGGGCATCGTAACCCGGTCCGATGAACAGCGCCCTGGCGCGCGCATCTTTAAGGATGTGCAGCCATTCCACCGGCGCAAGCCGATAATTGAGGGGGACGGGCACTGCGCCGGTACGCGCGGCCGCCAGATACATCAGCCACATGTCCGCGCAGTTTTTCGCCACATAGCCGAAGCACTCGCCTTTGTGCAGACCTAGCCCCCGCAACCCGTTTGCAATGCGGTTCACCTCCATGCCTGCCTCTGCAAAGCTCAGGCTGCGCCGTTCATCAACGACGCAGGTCTGTCCGGGGCGCGACCGCACAAGGAAATCGAACATGTCGTGAAACAGCGGAGTCGCTATCATGGCGTGTCTCCCTGACGCGATGCCGCCAGTCGGGTCAGCGTCGCTTCGGGCTGCGCATCGGCTGGTATCACGGTGATGTTTTCCCGGTCATCCGCACCCTCGGGCAGTGCATCCCAGTCCGCTGTGGCAATATCCCTGCCGATCAGCCTGAGCGTAACGCCGGCATGTTCAGCGATGCGCAGCAGAGGCGAAACGCTGCCCAGTGCTTCGGCTTCCGGCTCGTCGAGAAGGATTGTGCCGCTGAGTGCGGCGCCTGCGATCTGCCGCAGAATATGCCCCAGAGCCGCGACAACGTCGTCGAGCGCGTCCTCATCCTCCAGCCCGCTGCCCAGCCGGGAAGGGCCGGGAAGGCGCGGCGCGCACAGCGGCGCCGCCGGGCTGTGCGCCAGCGTGGCCAGGCCTGTCGCCAGGCTCTGCGCAAATCCTGCCGATCCGACGAGACGGTCCAGTGCGCCTGCGCAGTCCATGGTGTCCCCGCTCCGGGGCAGCGAAGACATGAGCAGCGGCTCAACCGGCACCACCAACCGCCACGGCCGCAACAGGCCGGCCAGCTCGCCGTAAAACGGCCCCAGCGAGGAGGGGGTTCGCCATGGCTCATCCCCCCCGCGCAGAAGCTGCGCGCCATAATCATGCGCGTCCAGCCAGAGCCGCGTCACTTTGCTGCCCCTTTCAGCTCGGCAATCTGCTTCTCCAGCGCCTCGATCTTCACCTGCATCGGGTTGGGCATGACGACGGGCGAGTTGGCGTGCCCAGCCGGGAAGCAGCGGTCCGGGCCGCCGCCGTAGATCGTTCCCGGATCCCCCCAACTGCCATAATAGGGCAGGTTGGCCGGCGGCTCCGGCGTAACATGACGCGCACAAAACGCGTCATAACTCATCGCGCCCGCAAGCCTCTCCTGACGTACGGTATCGCGGGCCTGAGCGGTTGCCGCCTCATCCACAATGCGCGTCTGCCGATCGAATACGACGCGATAGATGCGCCAGGCGACATCCGGCGAGATCAGATCTTCCTCATAATCGCGCATCACGTCGGCCGGGTCGCGCTCCAGCGGGTCGCCAAAGCCGCCGCCCGCGCCCTGAGCGATCATATACAGCTCGCCGCGCGAGGCGAGCGCATAGGGGAGGGACATCGGATGCGTGCTATATTCCGCGTCGTCGAACGGGCGCTCGTTCATCATCTCCGCGATGGAAAAGCGGAACCGGCCTGGGTCCGTCTTCATCGCCTCGAACACATCGACGCCGCGTACCCGCGCCAGCGGGTAGGTGGGGCATCCGTAACCTCCGAACAGCCCCGGCACATTCGGGAATTTCGATCCGATGGCGGTCAGCATGAATCCCCAGGCAGGGCTGTCGCGCAGTGCGAGCATCATCTGATAGCCCATGCCGCCGCGCTGGCGGCCAAAGCCTTGATTGTCGCGCATCAGCTTCTTCGAAACGAGCTGCACGAAGGGCATTTCCTCCTCCATGAACTCCTGCTCGCCAAGATCGGCCATGGTGGCGAAGATCGGGGCGCAGCTGTGCTGGCCGTCCCTGTCGGCAAGCGCGCCGCCTCCCATGCCGTTGATATCGGCGCAGACATTGCCCACCATCTCGCCATGCTGGGTTATGCCGCCAAACAGGAAGGTGTTGATCATGCAATACCAGGGAGCGATCACCCGCGTATATTTGCTGGGCACGCTGTAGAGGAACTTCATCACCGAAACCTGGGCCACGCTCCAGGATGTGAACACGGACATCATGCACTGGGAAATCGGCGCGCTGGGCGCCGGACGCATGATCGAATGTTCGTCGAACAGGAACTTCACCGAATTGAGAACCGCCTGATTGCGAGGCAGATCGGGCCAGACATAGGCCAGCATCAGCTGCGAGAGCATCCCCTTGAGCGTGATGTCGAGCGTGTTGTTCGCACGGTTGGAAAATTCCGGCGATGACCCGCGATAATCGAAGGTAAGAGTCTCGCCCTTTTTCGTCACCGCGAGGTTGATCTTGATAAGCGCGTTTTCGCGCAGCGTGCCGTCCGTCCACCAGCTGTGCCGTGTGGTGCCGTCCGGCCATTCCATCAGGCGGCGGCGTACCTCGGCGTCTGTATCTTCAAGGTTGCGGCGCAGGCAGGAAACGACGGCTTCCAGGCCGAATTCGTGGATGGCTTCGTGAATGCGCTGCTCCAGCCGGCGGCAGGTATACATCTTCACCTTCATGTCGGCATATTGCAGCTTCGGCTCGCGCACCGAATTCTGCAGGAAGGTGACGATATCGCGCCGCAGCCTGTAGTTTTCAGCGACACGGAAAGGGGGCATCCTCAGCCCCTCATCCCAAACCTGTTCGGCGATGGAGGGCATGCCGCCCGGCTCGATCGCGCCGTTCTCGCCTTCATGCACGGTCGCGCCGACCCACGCGACATGTTCGCCTTCCCAGAATACCGGCATCATCAGCGACTGATCGGTATTGTGCGCCTGTCCATAATGGGCGTCGTTCACCAGAAAGGCGTCGCCCTCGCGGATACCGACACTGGGATCTTTCGCCCAGTATCTGTTGATGAACTTGATCGGATACTGCACGAGATTGACGAAGATCACGACGCCGCCGGTGCTGGCGAGGCTGAGGTCGCCGGCCGCTGTAAACATGGCGGAAACGCAGTCCCCCCATTTCGCGCCCGGCGCCGCGCCCATGTTCTCCAGCATCTCGAAGCTTTCATTGGCCCCGGCCATCAGCCGCTCGCGCACGATTGCAAGTCGGGCGGGGTCGCTCTCCTTCGCCATGCATCGCTCTTCCAGCGGCGTGCGCGGCGCAAAGCCATGATTGTTCATGATCTCCGGGTCGGGCGCGAGAAACAGCGTTGCGTCCTGAAGGAACTCGCTGACATTGGTGTTCACTGTGCTCATTGCGCGCCTCCTGAGCCGGGTTCATTGCGTTGCAGCCACCCCGCGCCATAGCGCCCGACGGACAGACGCCAGCCCGGTTCGACGAGGAACGTGGTCGATTGCGAAATCACGACGGCGGGGCCGGTCACGACCGCGCCCAGCGCCAGCTTTTCCAGTGTGTGGAATGCGGTCTCTATCGGGCCTTCCACCCCGACGAAGTGACAGGGGCGAACCGCCTCTGCTTCGGGCGCTCCATGCAGGCTGTCTTCTGGCGGCAGAATATCGGCAAACCGCAGCTTCGGCGTCGTGACATAGGAAGCCACGCGCACGGTATTGATACGGATTCCTGCCTCGGGCGACTGGCTGCCTTCGCCGTAGCGCTTGCCGTAATCCCGCCCGAACACGTCGATCAGCTCCAGCAGCTCGTCACTGTTGCCGATGCGGTTGCGCCCCACGACCACGGCGGTCTGCGCCAGCTGGTTGCCGTAGCGCATGTCGACTTCCAGCCGGTGCTCGATATCGGTTTCGGCAAAGCCCTGCCGCAGCAGGTCTGCCCGGCCCTTTGCCTCCAGCTCGGCGACAATCGCGTTGAAGCCCTCAAACCTGGAGAGAAGCGAGCGGGTCACGCTGTCGTAGATCTGAAGATACAGCGATTTCTCATGAATATGGAGCTGGTCCATATTGCCCGCCCCGACTGCCGAAAACACTGAGCTGAAGGGCGGCACCAGCACGCGCGTGATGCCGATGGCGCTCGCTATGCCGCATGCATGCAGCGCGCCGTTGCCGCCATAGGCCAGCATCGTGAACTGGCTCGGTTCATAGCCACGGGCGCGCAGCTCCTGCGCGATTCCGTTCGCCATGTCATTGTCGACCCGCTGCTTGACGAGTTTGGCGGCGGCAATCGTATCGGTGCCAAGCGCCTCGCCCAGAGTGCGGCGGATCACGCTGGCAGCGCGCTTTTCATTGAGAACGATACGGCCGCCGGCGTAATTGTCGGTGCGCAGATAGCCGAGCAAAAGGTCGGCATCCGTCACGCTCGCCTCGCGCCCGCCCTTGTCATAGCACGCGGGGCCAGGGTCCGATCCGGCGCTTTGCGGCCCGACCGCGACGGTCTGGCGCAGCCGGTCGAAGCGCGCGATCGAGCCTCCGCCCGCCCCCAGCGTGACGAGGTGGACCATCGGGATATTGACCATCCACCGCTCTATGACCGGGTTGTAATCGTAAAATTTGATCCCGCCCTCGACGACAAGACCGATGTCGAAGCTGGTGCCGCCCATGTCGGTGCACACGATATTGCCGAGGTCGGTTTCCGCGGCGAGATGCTCCGAAGCGGCGATCCCCGCGACCGGCCCGCTGTGGATCGTTTGCAGCGCATCGGTCGAGTTGAGCTGGGCCATGCCGCCGGAATTGTGCACCACCTGCATCGGGCGCTGATGCCCGTTTTCGCGCAGGTTCAGTTCCAGGCTCGAAAGGCCGAGATACATCGCCTTGTGCAGGAATGCATCGAGGATGGCGGAAGATGTGCGGGCATATTCGCCCTTCCGGCCCACCACCTTGTGCGCGAGGAGGATCGGCGCAGAGCCAAGCATGTGCTCGGGATATTCCTCGCGGATCACCTCCTCGACACGCAGCTCGTGTGCCGGATTGACCACCGAATTGACGAGGCTCACGACAAAGGCCTGCGCGCCGCGATCGACAAGACGGTGCACCTGCGCGCGCAGATCGTCCTCGTCGAGTGCCATGATGATTTCGCCGTTCTGGGCCATGCGTTCGCGCACGCCGGTGATGAGGGGAATCGGCACGATCGGCTCCGGCCTCTCCGCCATCGGCAGATCCTTGCGCATCCTTTCCGAAAGGCCCTCGCCATAGCCGCGCCCACGGCTCAGCGGCACCGTGCTCTCGAAACCTGCGGTCGTTATCAGGCCGACCACCGGGCCACGCCGTTCGATCAGGGCATTGGTGCCGAGCGTGGTGGCGTAGCGCACGCTGTCCACATCGGCCATCACATCCTCCAGGCTCAGGCCGAGCTGGCCATAGGCTTGCGTCAGTGAAGCGTTGAATCCCAGCGCCAGATTCTGATGCGTGGTCAGGGCTTTCGCGGCCACATACTTATCATCCCACACCAGAAAGCAGTCGGTGAAGGTGCCGCCTATATCCACGGAAACGCGCCGCATCGCTCAGTGCCCTCCCTTGTGATGGTGATGGGCCGGGGTGACGAAATCCGGCCCCAGAACGGGCGCGGTCAACGCTTCGCGCGCTGCCCACTGCGCTTTCAGCGCGTCAATGTCGAACTCGATATCGTGCACAGGCGGATGGCCCGGCGGCAGATATTCGGCCTCGGCCATATGGCCGCACTGCGGGCAATAATATTCGACAATGCTCAGCCACTGCGGGTCCGGCGCGAAGGTGAATTCATAGCGCTCCGGGTCGATGATCGGCGCGTGGATCTCGCTTGGGTCGTGCGGGCGCAGCACCATGAACCGCTTGTAATTCTCGCGCGCGGAGCCAAGCACTGCGCTGCAGGCGCGGCATTCCCATTGTTCACTGTCCAGGTCTATGACCAGAGCATCGGTGACATAGATTTTCATGATGCCTCAATCCTCGCGTTCGATCATCAGATCGGTGTTGCCGGTCATGGTGAAGCGCCAACCCGCGCGGACTTGACAGGTGAAGAACTGTTCCTCGACAAGGCATGGGCCAGGCGCGCTGTCGCCGGGCGTCATGTCCTCCACCCGGTAGAGCGGCATGCCGCCACGAGCGTCGCGGGTGCCCCATGCGGTCGCCGCGCGGATGGCCCCGTCGCTGATCGCGCCGAGCGAAGGTGAGGCCAAGGGCCGCACCACTTCCATTCCCAGCATGCCTTGGGCACTGTGCGGCACACTCTTGATCGGGCAGGCGCCGCCGTCCTTCAGCACCACGCTCCATTCAATGGTGCAATCGGCCAGATCGAAGCCCTCGCTATGCATCGCGCGTGCGGCGCGGCGCGTCAGGCTCTCCTGCGCCTGCCTGATCTGATCCGGCGCGAAGCCTGCCATTTCCATACGGTGCTCATGGCGGATCGGACTGAAGCCGATGCCAAAGGCGCTGAACACAGCGGCGTAGCGGGGAACAAGCACCTTCGAAATGCCCGCCCGCTCTGCGATGCCGCAGGCACTCATTGGCCCTGCGCCGCCAAACGCCAGCAATGCGCCGGCGCCGCTTTCGCCGCCCAGCTTGCCGACCGCGTCAGCAATCGCGCTGTCATACGCCGCTTCCGCCCTGTCGAGCGCGTCCTCCAGCGATATACTCAGTGGTTCGGCAATATGCTCGCGCACCGCCCGCTCGGCCCGCTCGCGGTCCAGCGTCATGCGCCCGCCGAAATAACTCGCCGGGTCGATAATGCCGAGCAGCAGCATCACATCCGTAATCGTCGCCTGCGTTCCGCCGCGCGCGAAGCAGGCGGGGCCGGGCAGCGCGCCCATGCTTTCCGGGCCGACGGCGATCGCACCGTCGCGTACCGCGAATATCGAGCCGCCGCCCGCCGCTATGCTCCGCACATCGGCGACGGGAAAGGCGATCGGCGCGGTTTCTACATAGCCTTGCGCGTGTTCGGCCACGCGGCCTCTCTCGAACAGGGCGAGGTCGGTCGTCGTACCGCCGATGTCGATGGAAACCACACGGTCCAGCCCGTAGTGCGCCGCCATGACGCCGCCGCCTTCCGCGCCGCCGCGCGGACCGGAGGAATAGGTATGCAGTGCGATCGTGCGCGCGACGCGGGTTGATCCGCCGTCGTTGCGAAAAATCAGCAGTGGATTGCGAATGCGCTGCTGGCGCAGCCTGTCCTCCGCATGATGCAGAAATTGTTCCATGGACGGATGCAGGAACGCATTGAGCAGACTGGACCAGCCACGGCGGTCGAAATCCGCCCCGGGCGCCAGCTCGGTTGAAAACAGCAACGGCACGGCGCCGAGCAGATGCCGCGGGAAGGCCCCGTAAAGCAGACGGCGCAGGCGCATCTCGCCATCGGGCGCATCAGCGCCGTCAAGACAGATCACCAGCCGGCTCGCCCCGTCCGCCACCAGAGCACGCACCGCCTGTATGATCGCATGATCATCGCGACGGTTCAGCGCGGCCATTCGCGTACCGACCAGCGTGTCATATAAATCCGGCGAAGCGGCGCGCAGGCCGATAGCGTCCACTTCCATCTGCACCAGCAGGCCCAGGCGCGGCCCCCTGCGCTGCGCGATGGCGTTGGTGCCTTGAGTCGTCGAATAGCGCAGATGGTCGATTGACGAGACCAGCTTCAGCAGGTCGCCCTGCGCGTCGGTTTTTTCCGCAAGTGCAGCCAGCCCCGTCATCAGACATTCGGTCAGGTCGTGCGGCGTGGTCAGCGTCTTGGCGTGATAGATTTTCTCGCCATCGAAGGCGCAGATATCGGTCAGAGTCCCGCCGTTGTCGATATTGACCAGCAGGCCCATGGCATCATCCTCCCCTCGGCGGGTTTCCTACCCGCAGTGTGTCGATGATGCTGTGCTTGGAATCGCTTCCGGTGCTTCTGCCCACCCGGACGGGTAGGGGTGGGGATTATTGTTTGATCAGGCGGAAATGCCGTGCGGCCTGCACCGCCTGCATCCTGTTGCTGACGTTCAGCTTTGCGTAGATGTTGCGCAGGTGGAACTTGATCGTGTTTTCCGAAACGGCCAGCCGGTCGGACAGGTCGGTATTGCTGTGGCCCAGAGCCAGAAAGCGCAGCAGGTCCTGCTCGCGCGGGGTCAGCGTTTCGATCGGCTGGTCGGGCGCGCCGCCGCTTTCCTCAGGCGCGGGTTTCTTGATATCCACGAGCCTGCGAACCCAATCCGCTACCGGATCTTCGGCCCATTTGACATTCTGCGCCAGATTTTCGGCCGCCAGTTCGTTGAGCAGGCGCATCGCTGCCGGGCCTTCATCAAGAATAACCCGCATCATGCCGCCGCTCGCCGCGTGGCTTGCCGCTTCCATGATCGTGCGCCGGGCAAGCGGCTGATTGCCTTCCTTTTCGAGGCATATCGCAAGCAGTGTTTTGAGCCTGGCCAGCCGCCGGATGCGTCGCCGCACCCCTGCTATGCGGATTTCTCCCTGCAAGCCTGCCCGCGCTTCGGCATGGCGTCCGCTATGCACCAGCAGGCGCAGATAGGTGATCCGCTGCACCTCTGTCTCGCCGCTGGCGAAGATGAGCTGCCCTTCGGTGGAAAGGCGCGCCTCCGTGCCAACCGCGCGCATACGCCGCTCCGCCGCCTCAGTATCGCCCGCCAGCGTCGCCTCGCGCACCAGTTCCGCCCGCCCGCAGGCGACCAGCCGCTCAAGGCCATATTTGTGCCCTGCCGTTATCAGGCTCTCGTAAAGCTCATGTGCTTTGACCGCATCACCCTCCAGCGCGGCGATCCGCGCGAGCGCGACTGTGCTCAGGCATAGCGGATCGACGATGCACTGTTGCTGGATGAACGGGAGATATTTCTCGATGACCGTGCGCGCCTCCGCCAGCCGGTTCATCTCGTAGCGGGCATCGCCCAGATGGGCGGCGATGACGGCGCCCGCCCATGTCCCGCTTGGGGCTTCCTGCTCTACCCTCTGCAATGAGCGCGACAGCAGCGCGCAGCTTTCTTCGGCCAGCCCCTGCGACATTTTGGTGCTGGCCAATATCGATTCGGCGTAGCTGCCGCCGAAATAATTTTCGGCCTGTTCATGCAGCGGGCGCGCGCGCAGCATCAAATCGGCAGCCTCCGTGAACTGGCTTTGTGCCGTCAGCCAGAACGCATAGGCGTTCAAGGCAACGCCATGGAAAAACGGCCTGTCCGGCCCCAGCCATTTGGCGGCGTCGCGTGCGCGGGCGCCCATATCTTCGACATGATCCTCGGCGGCGAGGATATAGCACCGCTGCACTTCCCGTTCGGCCTGAACCTCTGGCGGCACATCCGGCTCGTGCCGCTGTATCCAGTCGAGCAGATGATGCGCCCGCCCGAAATTGCGGCGAAAGCCATAGGCGATGATCGCATGTGAAACGAGCGAGGGGCGAGCGAGGAAAATTTCCGGCTCCAGCCGCTCGATCAGCGACAGCAGCAGACCCAGCCGCTCCTCGCTGACCAGCCGCCGGGCGATGGCGCTCAGCAGATCAGCGGCCTCCGCCTGGGCATCGGCGGCAAGATAATGATCGACAGCCGCTTCCGTCATGGCGTTGGCGGCAAACCAGTCGGCGATCAGGCGGTGGCGCTGCGCCAATTCTCCGGTCGAGACGTTGCCGCGATAACGCGCGCGCAGAAAATCACCGAACAATGGGTGGAACCTGTACCAGTGCCGGTCGCCATCCACCGGATCGAGAAAAAGCCCGGCCGCCCATAGCGCATCGAGCGGCAGCTCCTCTTCGGCATCGACCATGATATGGGTGAGCAGGGACGCGCTGATACGGTCGGGCAGGCACGCATCGAGCAGCAGGCGCTGCACCTTTTCTGACTGGAGAGCGAAAACCTCCTGCGCAAGATATTCCACCATGTCCTTCGCCATCGCGCGGCCCAGCGCGTCGCTCGGCGGGCACCCCGGCGATTGCAGCGCCAGGCTGATGAACTGGAATGCCGCAGGCCACCCATCCAGGCGGCTGTGCAGCCTGCGCACTTCCTCCGCGCCCAGGCCGGGGCGCTCGGCGAAGAACAGGTGCGCTTCACCCAGATCGAAGCGCAGGTCAACGCTCCCCAGCACCACCGCCCGCCCGCTCAGCTTCAGGCGCGCCGCAGCCAGATCGGGCATGATCCGCGATGCAATGGCGATGCGAATGCCTGGCGGCAACGTCTCGATCAGCCGGGCGAGGAATGTATCCGTTTCCGCCCCGGCGAAATGATCATATTCATCGAGCAGGAACAGCGCCGGGCCTTTTATCGCACCCAGCAGCGCGGGCAGATCGCGAGTCGGCGGGGCAGTGTCCCCTTCCTGCAACAGGCGTTCACAGGCTGCGGAAAACAGCTGCACGAGACGAGAGATATCCGCATCCTGCGACATCGGCGTGATCCACCCGACCTTGCCGCCCGCTTCCAGTTCCTGCTGAGCGAGTTGGCGCAGCAGGGTGGATTTCCCATATCCGGCCGGCGCATGGACCAGCACGAGCTGCGCCTGCGCTGCGCCGCTGATGCGCTCGAGCAGCTTTTCCCGTCGCAGATCCACTCTTGTCCTCTCCGACACGCGGTTCCTCGACACCTGATTGGGTAGGGTTTGCCTCACGGTAAAGACATTTCCGCTTGTGCGCCCTTCTTTGCCCCACCCTTTCGGGTGGGCACCCCTCCCCTCGCCTTCCTCATGAAGCCGGCAAGGGAGGCGTCCGTGACAAGAAGCAGCATCATCGTAGCGGGAACGGGCATGACGCCCTTTCGTTCGCCCGCCAATTCGCCGGACTATGTGAAACTGGCCGAGGCGGCCGTCAGTGAGGCGCTGAAGGAAGCCGGGCTGAGCTATGGTGACCTCGATCAGGCCTATGCCGGTTATGTCTATGGCGACAGCACTTCGGGACAGGCCGCCCTCTATCCGGCCGGATTGACGGCGATCCCGATATTCAACGTCAACAACAATTGCGCGACCGGGTCTTCGGCGCTGTTTCTGGCGCGGCAGTCGATAGTGTCCGGAGCCGCCGAGTGTGTCCTCGCTCTCGGATTTGAGCAGATGCGTCGGGGGGCTCTTCAATCTCAGTGGAATGATCGCACCGATCCGCTTGAAAAATTGCTGTCCGTAATCGACAGCCGCTTCGGTCCTTCCGATGCGCCCATGGCGCTGCGCCTGTTCGGAGGCGCAGCGCTTGATTATCAGGAACGCCATGGAACCCCGGATGATGTCTTTGCCGCGATCGTGTGCAAGGCCCGTCGCCATGCGGCCGGCAACCCGCTGGCTTTATTCCGGGAACCGCTCAGCATCGAAGAGGTTCTGGCGGCTCCACGTCTTTATGGTCCCCTTACGCGCTTGCAATGCTGTCCGCCCACCTGCGGAGCAGCGGCCGCGATCTTGTGTTCGCCGGATTTTGCGCGGCGGCACGGAATAGCGGACGATGTGAGAATCGCGGCTCAAGCCGTCACAACTGACGCTGCGGACAGCTTTGTGGGCGATGACCTCGGCGCGACCGTCGGAACGGGCATGACCAGGCGCGCGGCGCTTCAGGTTTATGAGTCGCGGGCGATAGGCCCCGAGGATGTGGACGTTGTCGAATTGCATGATTGCTTCACCAGCAACGAAGTGCTGAGCTACGAGGCGCTGGGGCTGGTGCCTGAAGGCGGAGCTGAACGTTTCATCCGCGATGGCGATAACAGCTATGGCGGCAAGGTGGTCGTCAATCCATCCGGCGGGCTTCTCGCCAAGGGGCATCCACTGGGTGCAACCGGGCTCGCACAATGTCATGAACTTTTCGGCCAGTTGCGTGGTTCGGCGGGTGCCCGGCAGGTGGACGGTGCTCGTCTGGCGCTCGCACATAATATCGGCCTGGGCGGCGCCTGTGTCGTGACATTGTATGAAAGCATGGCTGGCCGCGTGTGAAGTCCATCCAAAGGGAGGGAATATGAATCGGCAATTGATGGCACAGCGCTGGTATTTCCGGCAGCAACCCGCGGAGAAGGTTGATAGCCATACCTTTGAATGGCGCGAAGATCCCGTGCCTGATCTCGCGGAGGGCGAGTTCCTGCTGAAAACGCTGTATCTCTCGCTCGATGCGACCAACCGCGTGTGGATCAGCAACTGGGATATTTACATGGAGCCGGTGCATATCGGCGATCCCATGCGCGGCTTCGTGTTTGGCGAAGTCATCGCCAGCCGCCACCCCGACTATCCCGTGGGCTGCCATGCCAGCGGCCTGCATAGCTGGTCCAGCCTGATCGTCAGCGACGGCACCGGTTTTTCTCCTTTTCCCGCGCTCGGCGGCGTAGACTTGGCCGAGGCATTCGCCGCCATGAGCATTGCAGGGCCGACCGCGCATGTGGGTCTGCACCATATCGGCGCTCTGAAATCGGGCGATACCGTGGTGGTGAGCGGCGCTGCCGGTGCAGTGGGCATGATGGTGGGCCAGATCGCGCGCATCGCCGGGGCGCGGGTGATCGGCATTGCCGGCTCAGCCGCGAAATGCGCGCTGCTGCGGGATGACTTGGGCTTCGACGAAGCCATAGATTATCGCGCCGAGAACGTGAGCGAGCGGCTGGGGCAGCTATGCCCTGACGGCATTGATCTGTGCTTTGAAAACGTCGGCGGCGATAGTCTCGATGCTTCGTTGACGCACATGAAGGACTTTGGGCGGGTCGTGGTTTGCGGTCTTATCTCGACCTACAACAGCCGCGAGCCCGTGCCCGGCCCTTACATGTTCCGCAACGTCATCATGCGCCGCCTCACGATGCGGGGCTTTGTGATCCTTGACCATGTGGATCTCATTCCTGCCGCGCTGCACGATCTTGCCGGCTGGTTGCGCGAAGGCCGGATCAAAATGCCGGTGCACATGATCGAAGGGCTGGAGAACGCACCCGATGCGCTCAACCTCCTCTATACTGGCGGCAATACCGGGAAGCTGCTCGTCCGGGTCGCCTGATCGACGCCGGAGCACGCGCTAGCTTTGCCCTCCGAAGGCAGAGGTCGTGAGTTCGAATCTCGCCGGGTGCGCCATTTTCTCTCATATTTCCGGGCACTTAACAAGATCGTTTTTCGTTCTCGTGGCGCTCGAAATACTCGCGGAAGCACTACGGAAGCAGTTCGACGCGTACTGTGGCGTGGCACATCGCAGTGCTTCGTAGCGAGCGTGCGCTCGCGCAATGCATGCATAGGAATCGCGTGCGGCGAAATCGATCGAGCGCGCATTCGGTTGACCGATCGAACGTCGCTACGCTACTTAGCAATTGATGCACCCGTAGCTCAGCTGGATAGAGCGCCACCCTCCGAAGGTGGAGGCCGCACGTTCGAATCGTGCCGGGTGCGCCACCTACGCCAGGCTGCGACCGCTAACCCTACGATGCGATGCCATACGCATGTGCATCCGATCGTCCTCCCAGTCACCGAGCGCGTGCCCGGGCTACCCTGCGAATGGTGCGGCGAGCCGATCCAGGTGATCAAGGCGGAGGGTCTTGAGCTGCGTCACGTGTGGACATCGCATCGAGCGGGCGGTTGCAGAACGTCCCACGGCCGATCCTGGACTGTGCAACCAGTGCAATCCTTGACCTTGGCGCAGGATACGCTTTTGGCGGCCGCTCTTGCTATCGGTCGCGACGAACTACTGGACGCTCAGGCCGCACCTAATGGCAACGAGAAACTTCTCGATCAACGACGAAGGCCGTTGTCAAACGGCATCTGCCAAGGGTCGAGGCGGGGTCCTATTGCTGCGGCGCGGGTTGCGGTGAGCCGCCGAAGCCGAACCAGCCGGTGGCATAGCCGATCACGATCAACACCACGGCTAAGGCGACCAAACCTAACCAGAGCTTGCTGTCCGAGAAATTCATCGTTGCCTCCTCCCCGCCCGTCGCGAGATTGGGGCAGATACCGATCTACGCTTCAGCGCAGCGGATCACCCCGAATGCACAGTAGCCCAAGCGCGGACTCTTGAGAAGTCGATCAGCGAAACCATGACATCGAGCTACGGGCGCGACGCGGGATCGAAATGGAAGCGCGGGTCAATGTTCAAGCTCTCGAACGATCGTGTCTCGTAGCCGGGCAGCAGCGGGGCTTAAGTCAGGCGCCTCGATCAGCGCCATCTCCGTGTCCTTCAGGTCGGGAAGTCCAAGAGCTTCATCGTTGAGAATGGTAAGATCAGTTGGAACCATCTCCTTTGGCAGCACGGTGATGCCGAGGCCCGCACGAACGGCTGCGTGCGTGCCGGCCAGGGAGCCGCACGTATAGGCGACACGCCAAAGGCGCCCCATCGTGTCGAGCGAATCGGTTGCCCTCTTGCGGTAGACGCACGGCCGCGGCGAGACGATGAGCGGAAGCGGGCCCTCTGTCTCTGCGATCTGCCGGTCGGCGGCGACCCAGACCAGCGGCTCCCGCCACACGCGGATGCCGCCCATCGCGCCTGAAGGCTCCCGCTTGACCAGTGCGATGTCGAGGCCGCCAGCTCGGAAGCGCTCAAACACCTCGAGCGTCAGCTCGCAGGTCACTTCCAGGGCAACCCTGGGATGGGCGCGCGCGAACTTGGCCAGCACGCTCGGCAGGTGGCTGGTCGCGAAGTCCTCCGGTGCCCCGAGGCGAACGACGCCCGAAAGTTCGCGCTCGGTAAAGCGCCCGACCAGCTCGTCGTTCAGGCGCAGCAGACGTCGCGCGTGGTCGAGCAGCAGCTCTCCTTCGCTCGTCAGCGAGAGGTGCCGCGGCGTCCGTTCGAGCAGCTTCGCCCCGAGGCTGTCCTCCAAGCGCTTCATTTGCAGCGAGATGGCCGATTGGCCGCGCCGCAGGCGCTCGGCGGCCCGCGAGAACCCTCCGCATTCCACAACGGTCACGAAAGCACGCAAGAGGTCGGGATGGATATTCATGCACGCATCCATGCTGTCATTGACGATCGCAATCTTAGAGTCGAGAACAATCAATTTCAACAATTCATCCTTGGCCCCTATCCTGCCCCCGTTCAGAGACGCACTAATTAGGAGGATCGATGATGAGCACTCGGCTCATGTCGGAAGGCCTTACCGACTTGGAGAACCCGTCCGGGAGGCGTGGCACCGTTCCGGTCACAGTCGCCTTCGGCGACGGCATCGGGCCGGAGATAATGAAAGCCAGTCTCAAGGTCCTGGTTCAGGCCGGGGCGGACATCGCCATCGAACCGATCGATATCGGAGAGCGCCTCTATCTTTCAGGCAACACCTCCGGGATCGGACCGGAAGCCTGGGATAGCCTGCGGCGCACCAGGGTCTTCTACAAGGCGCCGATCACGACGCCGCAGGGCGGCGGCTACAAGAGCCTCAATGTGACGGTGCGCAAGACCCTCGGCCTGTTCGCCAACGTCCGGCCCTGCGTCGCCTATCAACCCTTTATCGCGACGAAGCATCCCGGCATGGATGTGGTCATCATTCGCGAGAATGAGGAGGATCTATATGCGGGCATCGAGCATCGGCAGACCGACGAAGTCTACCAGTGCCTGAAGCTGATCTCGCGGCCGGGTTGCGAGAAGATCGTCCGGTACGCTTTCGAGTACGCGCGCGCGCACGGCCGCCGGAAGGTCACCTGCTTCACGAAAGACAACATCATGAAGATGACCGACGGCCTGTTCCACACGGTCTTCGACGAAATCGCCGCTGACTATCCCGGCATCGAGAACGAGCACTGGATCGTCGACATCGGCGCAGCGAAGCTGGCCGATACGCCGCAGGCCTTCGACCTGATCGTGATGCCTAATCTCTATGGCGATGTGCTGAGCGACGTAGCTGCCCAGATCGCAGGCTCCGTCGGCCTCGCGCCGTCGGCCAATATCGGCGAGCAATGCGCCATGTTTGAAGCGATCCACGGCAGCGCACCGCGGCGAGCCGGCCAGGATGTGGCCAACCCCTCTGGCCTTCTCTTAGCCGGTGTCATGATGCTGGCGCATATCGGCCAACCCAAGGTCGCCAGGCGCGTGCACAATGCCTGGCTCAAGACGATCGAGGACGGCATTCATACCTATGATGTTTTCAAGGAAGGCATATCCAAGCAGAAGGTCGGCACAGCCGCCTTTGCCGATGCTGTGATCGAGCGGCTTGACCAGACGCCGAAGACGTTGTGTGTCGCGCATGGCGCTGCGTCAAAGCCTTTCGCCGTGCCGCAGGCCCGGCCAACGAAGCCGGCTAAGAAGGAATTGGTCGGGATCGACGTCTTCGTCCATGCAACCAAGCCCGTGGACGAACTCGCCCGCGAAATGCAGGCGGCGGCCAACGAATTGTTCGCGCTCACCATGATTACAAATCGGGGCGTCAAGGTCTGGCCGGATGGTCTGCCGGAGACCTTCTGCACCGACCACTGGCGCTGCCGGTATCTCGCGCGGCCGGGCAAGCAATTCAACAAAGCGATGATCGTGGAACTGCTCAAGAATCTCACCTACACGGGTGTCGACTTCATCAAGACCGAGCATCTTTACAACTTTGATGGGGAGCCAGGTTTCTCACTTGGTCAAGGTCAATGAAGAATTCGCTAGGCTCAGGACCTGTTAATTGGCGGGCGAATGTGAGTCAGAGTGGTTCCAGTTGATATCGTCCTTGCGCGCCTGCTCGCGCTCCATCCCAAGCGGATCGATCTCTCGCTCGACCGCATGTGGCGCGTTCTCGATCGGCTGAACCATCCTGAGCGCCGCCTGCCTCCGGTGATTCATGTTGCCGGCACCAATGGCAAGGGTTCGACGGTCGCCTTTCTGCGTGCGATCCTGGAAGCGGCCGGGTTCGGCGTGCATGTTTACACCTCGCCACATCTGGTTCGCTTCAACGAGCGTATCCGTCTTGCACGGCCGGGTGGCAGCGTGCTGGTTGAGGATGACGAATTGGTGGATGCCCTTGCGACCTGCGAGCGCCTGAATGCCGGCGATCCGATCACGTTCTTTGAAATCACCACGGCGGCGGCTTTTCTGCTGTTTGCGCGCCATCCCGCGGATGTGCTCTTGCTTGAGGTTGGCCTCGGCGGACGGCTCGACGCGACGAATGTGGTGGACCGCCCGATTGCGACGGTGATCACTTCTGTCTCGCATGACCATCACGAATTTCTGGGCGATACGATCGAGCTGATCGCAGCGGAGAAAGCGGGCATTCTCAAACGCGGTGTGCCGGCGATAATCGCACCGCAGTCGCAGCAGGCGCTCTCGGTGATCGAGCGACACGCCGAGCGTCTCCGCGCGCCGCTGCGGATTGGTGGCAAGCACTGGAGTGCGACGCCTGATCGCGACCGCATGGTCTTTCGGGACGGTAACGGAGTCATGGAGCTGCCTGCGCCGCGTCTGTTTGGCCGTCATCAGCTCGATAACGCAGGCACGGCGATAGCAACGCTGCGCTGCATTCATGCGCTGAGGATTCCGGACACGGCCATTGAGCAGGGACTCACCAGCGTCGAATGGCCTGCTCGCATGCAGCGTCTCGCCCGCGGCCGGCTCGCAGAACTCGCGCCTGAAGGCGCTGAACTATGGCTGGATGGCGGCCACAACCCTGACGGCGGCCTTGCGGTGGCGAACGCTCTGGCCGATCTTGATAGGCGCGATGCGCGGCCGCTCATACTCATCGTCGGCATGCTCGCGAACAAGGACTGCCAAGGCTTTCTCATGAAGTTCGCCGGGCTCGCCCGCGCCGTCATCGCAGTGCCAGTCCGGCAGGACACGGCTTTGCCAAGCGAGGAGATCGTACAAATTGCCCGCCGCATCGGCATTCCGGCGGAGAACTGTGACAGTGTAGGTGAGGCGCTCGCCGCCGCCACTTCTCTTGGCCTCGATCCGGCACCGCGAATCCTCATCACGGGTTCGCTCTATCTTGCCGGAGAGGTGCTTGCCGCGAACGGCCTACCCTGTTTGATCCATCCACTTGAGTGATCAAACGTGGCGCATTTGGAAGGGATGCCCCGCAACTGCTTGCTTAGAAATGCTCGTCGCGAATAACCTCGACGTCGGAAACCACCACGATCCCGGCGTAGTTTTCGAGGAGCGGCTGCGACTGTTCGACGATCAGATTCGCGATCTCTTCGGCAGCGATCACGATGATGAGCATGTTGCGGAACACGTCCGAGAGATGTCCTTCATCCCGGACGCCGCGGTTGCCGCGGCCGGAGACGTCGGGCACGATGGTGTAGCCCTTGGCGCCGACCGCCTGGATCATCTCAATGATCGCGCGGGCGCGGGCGGCCTCAACTACAATATCGATTCTCTTCTTTCGGTAGAGCTGGACCATGGGATACTTCCTTTGCGTCACATGCCTGCGATCCATTGCGCGGCTGCATGATAGAGCGGAATGCCAACGATCAGATTGAACGGGAAGGTTATGGCCAGCGACAGCGGGACATAAATTGCCGGATTGGCCTGAGGTAGTGAGACGCGCATCGCCGCGGGAACCACGATATAGGAAGCGCTTGCGGCGAGCACGGCGACAAGCGTCATGCCGCCGAGAGACAGGCCGATGGCGTAAGCTGCCAACAGCCCGATCATGCCCCCGATCAGGGGCATGTAGATGCCGAACGCCACGACCGGCCAGCCCACCGCTCTGAAGTCGTGCAGCCGGCGGCCGACAAGCAGGCCCATGTCGAGAAGGAAGACCGCAAGCACGGCTTTGAAGGGATCCACGACCGCCGGCGCCATCACGGTCATGCCATTGTCACCTGTGATCCAGCCGATCGCGAAACTGCCGCCGAGCAACACGACGCCGCCATTCAGGAACACCTCCCGGGCGACCTCTCTTGAAAGGAAAGGCGAGCGGGACGCGGTCGGTCCGGCGGGCTTAGAGCGACGCGCAAGAAGCAGCCCGGTCACGATGGCCGGCGTCTCCATAAGGGCGAGCATCGCCACCACATAGCCCTCGTAAGGTATGGCCCGGTATCCCAGAAAGCCGGTCGCCGCAACAAACGTCACGATGCTGACGGAACCGTAGTGCGCCGCGACTGCGGCTGCGTTCGGCACATCGAGTCGCGTGGCGGTGCGGAGTAAGGCATAAGCAAGCACGGGCAGACTGAAACTGAGTGCGAGCGCCAAGACCAGCGCGACCGCGATCGTACCGGCGACACCATTCGAGGCGAGCTCTACGCCACCCTTGAAGCCGATGGCCAGCATCAGATAGAGCGACAGACCCTTGCTGATCGCCTCGGGGATGGCGAGATCGGATTTGAGCCAGCCGGCGGCGACACCCAGGCCGAAGAACAGCACCATCGGTGACAGGAGGTTGCCGATGGCAAGCTGGAGCAACGTATCCACAAGGACTCTTCCTATTGTATGCTGGGCAAGATGTGAGAAAGGAATTCAAGGTGCTCAGTCGCGTTCGCTTAGTCCAGCGAGCACGGCCCACGCTCCAGTTGCTGTGGTCCACGTCATTGCTTGAGCGATCACGCCCGGGAACAGCTCTCGAAGCCGCTCGGTATGGAGCAGAGCAAAATGGCAGTTGTCGTCCGCATCGAAGACAGGAATAAACTGCAGAGTCCTGGGCTGTTGGTGTGGTGGCCGGTCAGCGATCAGGGCGGACACCAGCATTTCGCGTGTAGTAACAAGGTCGGATGATTTCCCTGCATGATCAGCATCAAGCCAGCATAGGCACCATATTCCACTCATGCCGACGCTTTCGCGAACCTGGAATTGGCACAGGCGAGAAGCCAATCCGACTCCGCATATTTCCGGTGGCGCGTCCACCATCACGGGGTCTATCCATATTCCGACGAGCCTGCCGCCCTGTTCCGCATGCTCTGTCGGGAGCCGCGCGCGCCGAAATGCCAGAAACTCTCCAGCCTCCCGGCAAGCGCGGGAAACGTCATCACTGGACCGGACCAGGAGCAAGAAGCAGTTGGCGAAGTCTGACACCGGCAGCACCCCTTCATTGCCCTATGGCGTCCGGCGGTATGACCCCAATCAGGTCGCGGCATCGCCTTCCGGACGCGGGTGACCAGGACATGATTAACCGCTACTGCCTTGCATGCGAACTTCATAACACGATACAAAAGACACGAAATCTGTGTCGCATTTTCCTTATAGGGGCTCTCGTGGATGCAGGCAATGGCAAACTCCAAATCTGATACCTCATCTGCCAGCTGGACCTTTCTGACCAACCATGCCCATGTGCTGCTCTGCCTGGTCGAGCAGCCGGCGGCGAGAATGCGCGAGGTTGCAGTCCGGGTCGGGATCACCGAGCGCGCCGTGCAGCGCATCGTCGCCGAATTGGAGGAGGCAGGGTATCTCAGCCGCATGCGTGAAGGTCGCGCCAATCGCTACCTCGTCCATGAGGATTTGTTCCTCCGCCATCCGGTCGAAAGCCATTGCACAATCGCCGAACTGATCGGGATGGTGAGCGGAAGACGAGCGCACGCCCAACGCTCCCGCAAAGGCGCTCGCCGCGCATGACGGCATCTATCTTTGTCTTCGTCGTGAACGATTGCGGCGAACGATCCGCTTAAGACGAGACAGAGGCTAGCGCTTGTCGTCGACGAACAGGTCCGTCTTCGCTGCTTCGCTGATCGCCACGACTGCCGGATGGGTCAGTTTGCGTTCGACGGAGATGGCGTAGTATTTTGCTGCGACGCTGTCGGCGCGGCCGATGATATCAGCTTCATATTGGCTGCGGATCTCGTCGGCCAGTACTGTTGGTGCAGGGAAAATGCCAGCACCCGCCTTACCGAAGGCCTTCATCAATGCGGTGTCGTCGAACTCGCCGACAATGAGCGGTTCGATCTGATGTTCACTAAACCACCGCGTGAGCGCGCCCCTCATTGTTGCGCCATCGCTCGGGATCAGCACGGGTGCGCCGTCCAGGGATTGCGGAAAGCCCTCCTGATAGCGTTCGGCAAGTGCACGCACGGCATAGAAGGCGATTGGTGTGCGCCCGAGAGCGTGGCTGTAGCCTTTCACCCCTAGTTCGGAGGGCAGTGGCCGGTCGGCGATCACGAGATCCATCTTGTGGATGGCGAGCTCCGCGAATAACCGATCCAGCTTGTCTTCCCGGCAGATCAGCCGCACGCGCCCGGCACTACTCAGTGCCGGAGCCAGCAGGCGATAGGCGATCGACTTGGGAACGACATCGGCCACCCCGACCCGGAACAGCATGTCGGTGCGGCCGGGGCGGTTGCGCACCGTCTCCTCCAGCTCTCTTCCGATCTGGAAGATATCGTCAGCGTAGGAAAGGGTCAGCTGTCCCGCTGCGGTCAGCTCCAGCCGGCGCCCGACGCGGCGGAACAGCTCGGTTCCGAGCGCTTCCTCCAGCGTGCCGATCTGGGTGCTGATGGTCTGCGGCGCGAGACGCAACTG
The DNA here is from genome assembly GCF_014199685.1 of Sphingosinicella soli. GTDB lineage: Bacteria > Pseudomonadota > Alphaproteobacteria > Sphingomonadales > Sphingomonadaceae > Sphingosinicella > Sphingosinicella soli. Next base: position 27,934 of record NZ_JACHNZ010000002.1, read on the forward strand.
CTCGGCGGCTCGCGCAATGCTGCCTGCCTTCGCGACCCTCCAGAAATAATGCAGCTGCTTGTAGTTCAACACAGCTTGCCATCCTTCTCACAGAATTTTTCGAACAAAGCATGCTGATTATTCTGCTTTTTTTGATGTGTGAGCAAGCCCATATTCCGCAAGTGCGTCGAAACTCGAGGAGCATTGATGAAGATCGCGATTCAGACGCGTGACGCCGAACTCACCGACGACCTGCGCGAGCACTTGGAGCAGAGGTTGGCGTTCGCCTTGTCCCGATGTCAGAACCGCATTCGCGGCGTCGTTGTTGGCCTGTCGGATATCAACGGATCGAAAGGCGGCATAGACAAACGCTGCCATCTGCGCATTCGGCTGAACGGGTTGTCCGACATCGCCGTCGAGGAAACCGAGGCGGACTTTGACGTCGCGGCCAATCACGCTGCAGACCGGGCCAAGCGAACACTGGCCCGCCGCCCACGGTATGCGCGCGACATACCTTAGCTGGACGCGCTCCGTGAGGTCGTGACGCGTCCACCGACGCGAGCGGCACTGATGCGGCGGACGCCGCGTTTGGACAACCAACTGGAGAAGGCTATGAGTATGAGTGCTTTGATATACAAACTGACAGTCGTCCACGGCAAGCTCGATGATGCAATTCGACACGAGCACAAGCGGCGTTTTCCCGACGGCATCAGACTGCTCCGGCTGAAAAAGCTCAGACTCGCGGTGAAAGATCGCCTGCAGTTGCTGGTCCGTTTCGGTCGGCAGGAGAGGGTTTGAGCCATGCGAACCGAAGAAGCTGTCGCAGCCATGCCTTGTCCGATCTGCCGGACCGGGCTGGTATTGTCCGACCGACAAGGTGTCGAGATCGACTATTGCCCGACCTGTCGCGGAGTGTGGCTTGACCGGGGCGAGCTCGACAAGATCATTGCTCGCAACACCGAAGATGCGTCGTCTGCAGCCCGCACGACCGGGTCGCGCGAACGTCGAGAGCCAAGGCACTACGACGATGACGATGATCATCGCGGCTACGGCCACAAGAAGCCGAAGAGGTCCTTCTTGTCCGACCTTTTCGACTGAAGAAAGGCGCCGTATGCGCCACGCGATGGCCGGACTTCGTCGTAGAAAGATGGCCGGACGGCGACGGCAGAGGTGGAGCATCATCGCTTCAGGCCCAGCGGCGAGTCGATTGATCTCTCGCCGCTGCGCCAAGCGGGGCGCGTGGGGCTACGAAGATTCTGGCCGAGTGGGCATTTCGTGAGGAGCGCCGGGTGAAACGCACAGCGCTATTCCTAGCAACCAATTTGGCGGTTGTGCTTGTACTGTCGGTCACCCTGCGCTTGCTGGGGGTCGAACCCTACCTCAATGAACAGGGCCTCAATCTCAACGCCTTGCTCATCTTCGCGGCCGTCTTCGGCTTCGGCGGCGCCTTCATTTCCCTCGCCCTCTCGAAATGGACCGCCAAGAGGGCGGTCGGCGCCCAAGTCATCGCCCAGCCCAGCACACCGACGGAACAATGGCTGGTGCAAACCGTGGCCCGCCAGGCCCAGGCCGCCGGCATCAAGATGCCCGAGGTTGCGGTCTACGATTCGCCAGAGGTCAACGCCTTCGCTACCGGCATGAGCAAGAACTCCTCGCTCATCGCCGTGTCCACCGGGCTGCTGCAGCGGATGAGCCGGGAAGAAGCCGAGGCGGTGCTGGGGCACGAAGTGTCGCACGCCGCCAACGGCGACATGGTGACGATGGCGCTGATCCAGGGCGTGGTGAACACCTTCGTCATGTTCCTGTCCCGAGTGATCGGACATGCCGTCGACCGGGTAGTGTTCAGAACCCAGAACGGTCACGGTCCCGCTTTCTTCGTCACCATGATTGTCGCCGAAGTACTGCTTGGCGTCCTCGCATCGATCATCGTCATGTGGTTCTCGCGCCACCGGGAATTCCGCGCCGACCAGGGCGGCGCCGAGCTCGCCGGCCGACCGCACATGATCGCCGCCCTCCGCCGCCTGGCCGCGCTGCACCCGGCACCGCTTCCCGACAGAATGGCAGCCTTCGGCATCGCAGGCGGCGTAGGCAGCGGGTTGAAGCGCCTGTTCATGACCCACCCGCCATTGGAAGAGCGGATCGCGGCGCTGCAAAACGCAAACAAGGATCCGCATGACGCGGTCTATCGGAAGCGCCAGATCAATTGAGGAGTAAGAGAATGGCTTTCAAGGATGTCCTGCTCCAGTTGAGCAGCTATCCCGAACCGACCCCTGCTGCGGCGATCGAGCAAGGGGTCGGTTTCGCTGAGACGTTGGGGGCGCACATCTCGGCCCTGACTTTCAAAATAGAGATCCCGAGCACCAGCAACGTGCTCGCGAATGCGCTGCTCGACATTCCGGCGATGGTCGCGTCCGAACGGCAAAGGAGTGCGGCGAGCGCGCAGAAACTCATCAGTGTTTTCGAAGCCACGGCGACGAAGCGTGGCGTTCCGCACCAACAGACCGTAGAGTCGTGCTCGACTTCGCAGCTGGCAGCCCTCGTGACCGAGCACGCCAGGATGCACGATATCACAATGATCCCGGTAGGTGAGGAGGTCGGGCTTCAGCAGTATGTCGCGGAGACCGTGATATTTGGCTCCGGGCGACCGACGATTGTCTTACCCGGGGCGCCGAAACGCAGCAATCCTTTGTCTCTCAACGTCATTGGCGTGGCTTGGGACTTCAGCCGGCCGGCTGCCCGGGCCGTGGCGGATGCGCTGCCGATCCTGGAGCGCGCGAAAACGGTACGGGTGGTGACGATCACACAGGAGAAGACGATCGAGACGAGGCGCTCGGCCGCTGATCTGGCGAAGCATCTTGCATTTCGTGGCATCGAAGCGGTCCTTGAGGAGGAAGACGCCGCCGGACGGACAATCGGGCAGGCTCTCGAAGATTATGTGAGCGCCCGCGAAATCGAACTCCTCGTCATGGGAGCCTATGGGCACTCCCGGCTGCGCGACTTCATCTTGGGTGGCGCGACGAAGACCATCATCGCCCACCCGCCGTCGCCGGTGCTCCTGTCGCACTGAGGTGTTGCATCCACCGCTGCGCGACGGTCGAAAACGCGCACGTAAACGCGAAAAATCGTCAACAGCTATAGGCTGGTCGAGGAGACTTGGCTGCGAGGACTTCCTTGAGCGTTCCGTTTTGGGCGCTGATGGTGTGCGGGCGCGAGGCGCCGCGCTCGATGCTGGTTCTTGACCGTCCAGAGCAGTGTGGCTGCTTGTTCTCCGATCCGCAGTTTTTTTCGATCAAAGCACCGCTATTAATCTGCTTTTTTTGACGATCAATCAAGTCCACACTCCGCACGTGCATAGAGTCCGGGTGGATGGAGGATTGATGATCGTTATTCAGACGCCCGACAGGGACCGACCGATGATGCTCGCGCGCCAACTGCATCACGGCGATCGGCAAGACGGTCGTCTTGAAACTGGCAGATCAGCTTCCCGACCGCGGCATCGTTGGTCAGATCGCGTCGGAACCTTCGGCCATTGAAATCGAGCGCAGCGGCTTCCTTCCCCGATGCCACCAGGCGGCTCTGCGCTTGGCAAAGGTACAGGCAAACGCACGGAAGGAGCAGACGCCGTGCGGACTGACGGACAACGACGGCACGAGGGCGATGCCGTCCCGAACCATCCGGACCCAACTGGGATTTGAGAGAATGGCATTCAACGACGCCCTGCTTCACGTGAGCAGCTATCCCGATCCGACCCCGGTTGCGGCCGTCGAACAAGCGATCGACTTCGCTGCGGCGTTAGGCGCGGGCATCTCGGCGCTGACTTTCAAAGTCGAGATCCCGCTAACCAGCAACATAGTTGCGGACAGGTTGCTCGACATCCCGGGCATGATTGCGGCGGCGCGGCGGAGGAGCGCGGCGCATGCCCAGAATCTGATCGGTGCGTTCGAAAGCATGGCGACGAAGCGTGGCGTCACACACCGGCAGATCATTGTGTCATGCACCACCCTACACCTCCCGGACATCGTGACGGAACGCGCCAGGATGCACGATGTCACGATGGTCCCGATCGGCAGGCACGCGGACCTACAGCAACAAGTCGCCGAGTGCGTGATACTCGGCTCGGGGCGACCGACGATTGTCTTCCCGGAAACGCCAAAAAACAGCAGTTCTTTTTCCCTCGATGTCGTTGGAGTGGCTTGGGACTTCAGCCGGTCCGCGGCGCGAGCCGTGGCGGATGCTGTCCCGCTCCTTCAGCGCGCCAAAACCGTGCGGGTGGTGACGATCACACAGAAGAAGCTGCCCCATACGAGAAGCTCGGGAGGGGAACTCGCGGAGCATCTCGCCTGTCATGGCATCGAGGCTGTCCTTGAAGAGGAAGACGCCGCCGGCCGGACGATCGGCCAGGCTCTCGAAGAGTATGCAACCGCGCACGCCCTAGACCTGCTCGTAATGGGGGCCTACGGGCACTCCCGCTTGCGCGACTTCATCCTGGGTGGCGCGACGAGGTCCATCGTCGCCAACCCACCGCTGCCAGTGCTCCTCTCACATTGAGATGGCGCATCCACGTCAGCGCACCGGCGAGCACGATGACGACAGCGCCAGCAAAAGCCATTGGCGCAATCGCAATTGGGGCCGCTCGCCACCGTCTCAAGCGCTCCTAAAAGGCCCGGGGCCCGTTGGCGGTCGAGCAGAAGCGCAATGGGCAGCCCGAAACCCATTCAACGGGTGCTCCGAACACCCGAAAAGTAAGGACTACACATGGAACTGCTTGCCGATTTCCTGACCAGCGATTTCCTCGGCAAAGCCACCTGGCTCTGGCTCATGTTCCTCGTCGTGGTCGGGACGCTGCTCGCCTTCGACCTCGGCGTTCTCCACAAGGAGGACAAGGAACTCGGTGTCGGCGAAAGCTTGATCTTGTCCGCGTTCTACATCGCGGTCGCGGTGGTGTTCGGCGTCTGGATATGGTGGTCCATGGGTCCGACCTCGGGCATGGAGTACTTCACGGGCTACACCCTGGAGAAGGCGCTTTCCATCGACAATGTCTTCGTCATCTCGCTCATCTTCGGCTACTTCGCCATCCCCGCCAAATACCAGTACCGGGCGCTGCTCTGGGGCATTCTCGCGGTGCTGGTCCTGCGCGGTCTCATGATCGGGCTCGGCGCAGCGCTCGTGCAGCAGTACGAGTGGGTGCTTTACATCTTCGGTGTCTTCCTGATCGCCACGGGGATCAAGATCCTCGTCGTCGGCGAGGGCGAGAAGGACGTGTCGAAGAACCCGATCGTGCGCTTCCTGTCCAAGCGCATGCGGGTGACGGACGAGTTGCACGGTTCGCATTTCTTCGTCCGCAAACCAGACCCGAAGACAGGCAAGCTCGCGCGCTACGCGACACCCCTGTTCCTGGCGCTGGTCATGATCAACATCGCCGATCTGGTCTTCGCGGTCGACTCGGTGCCGGCGATCTTCGCCATCACGACCGACACCTACATCGTGTACACGGCCAACATCATGGCGATCCTGGGCCTTCGCGCGCTCTACTTCGCCCTCGCCGCCATGGTTCACCGATTTGAGTACTTGAAGTACGCGCTCGCCATCGTGCTCGTCTTCATCGGAGCCAAGATTTTCTGGAACCAGATCGTCGGCAAACTCGACCCGGCGATCTCGCTTGGCGTAACCCTGTCCCTCATCGCAGGCGGTGTGCTGTTCTCGCTCTGGAAGACACGTGCGGCCGCGCACGACGAAACTCATGGTCGCGGCCGAACGGATTTGCCTCCGCCTTTCGTCGAAAAGCATTCCCACGCCCGTTCTGCCGGTGATGATCGATGAACATCGATGCAAGAGTTCCTGCCATGAAGCATGCCACCGCTTCCTCCACCGCGCCCGCCTCGGGCATCGATGCCGATCCCCGCGACAACGTCATCGCCTATCGCAACATGCTCGCGGGTTTGTGGGCCAGCCGCCTGATGCAGATCCCGGACGATGCGATTCAGAGCTACGTGGCGGCGGTTCACCAGGCCGACCTCGGCGAGCCGAGGTGCGACGGCGTGGTCGAGAAGCTGTTTGGCGACCTGAACCGTTGTGGGGTTTCGATCAGCCGCGAGGAAGTGCGCCGCAAGCTGTGCGAATTCCACAGTCGAGCCATCATGCAGACGCGCGAGACCGACTGAATGCTTGGGCAGTGGAGTTTGGGACAGACGAATGGTCTGACAGGACGTGGAGCGAGGATGACGCGGTGGATACCATAACTTTCCGTCGACCCGATGACTGGCATGTGCACCTTCGCGATGGCGATTTGCTGCGCATGGCGCTGCCGTGGACGGCGAGCGCTTTCGGACGCGCCATCGTCATGCCGAACCTCGATCCGCCGGTGACGACGGCCGCCCAGGCGGCCGCCTATCGCGATCGGATCCGGCGCGTCTTGCCCGACGGCTCCAGGTTCGAACCGCTGATGACCTGTTTCCTCACCGAAGAGACCGATCCCGAAGACGTCGCACAAGGCTTCGTCGAAGGGATTGTCTCGGCGGTCAAGCTGTACCCGGCGCGCAGCACCACGAACTCCGCCGCCGGCGTGACCGACATTCGCCGGGTCTACCGGGTGTTGGAAAAAATGCAGGCGATCGGCATGCCGCTCCTGATCCATGGTGAGGTAGTCGATCAGGAAACGGACATTTTCGACAGGGAGAAGGCGTTCATAGACCGGGTGCTTGTCCGACTGCGAGCCGATTTCCCCGCGCTGCGGATCGTCCTGGAGCACATTACGACCGCCGAAGCCGTGGACTACGTGCAGCACGCCGAGGGTCCCATCGGCGCCACCATCACGGCGCACCACCTCATGATCAACCGCAATGCGATGTTCGCAGGTGGCATCCGGCCGCATATGTACTGTTTGCCCGTGGCCAAGCGGGAGGGCCATCGCCTCGCATTAAGGGACGCCGCGACCTCCGGCGATCCCCGGTTCTTCCTCGGCACGGATTCGGCGCCGCACCTGATCCAGGACAAGGAATCGGCATGCGGCTGCGCCGGCATCTTCACCGCGCCCGTTGCCCTTGAACTCTACGCCCAGGTTTTCGAGGAGGAACGAGCCCTCGATAGGTTCGAGGCCTTCGCGTCACTCAACGGCGCCCGGTTTTACGGCCTGCCGCCGAACACCGAGACAGTCACGCTCGTGCAATCGCCGTGGCAACCGCCAGAATCGCTGCCGGTTGGAGACGATGATCGCGTGCGTGTGTTCCGCCCGGAGAGCGTGGCTCGTTGGCGCCTCCTCGAACCGGCAGCCTGCGAGAAATTGATCGAAGCATAAAGCGAGAGGCCGACCCCATGGCACATCACTACGACAAATCCAAACTGCCGAGCCGCCACACGACGTTGGGCCCTGAGCGGGCGCCGCATCGTTCGTTTCTCTACGCCATGGGGCTGACCGAAAAGGAGATCGCCCAGCCCTTTGTCGGCGTCGCCACCTGCTGGAACGAGGCCGCGCCGTGCAACATCACGCTCAGCCGCCAGGCGCAGGCTGTCAAACTCGGCGTCAAGGCGGGTGGCGGCACCCCGCGCGAATTCACCACCATCACCGTGACCGACGGCATCGCCATGGGCCACCAGGGCATGAAGTCGTCGCTGGTGAGCCGCGAGGTGATCGCCGATTCGGTCGAACTCACCATGCGCGGCCATTGCTACGACGCGCTGGTAGGCCTTGCCGGGTGCGACAAGTCACTGCCCGGCATGATGATGGCCATGGTCCGCCTCAACGTGCCGAGCGTGTTCATATACGGCGGTACGATCCTGCCGGGGCGCTTCCGCGGCAAGGATGTGACCGTGCAGGACGTCTATGAAGCGGTGGGAAGCTACCAGGCCGGCCAGATCTCCGCCGACGAGCTTCACGCGCTCGAATGTGTCGCTTGCCCGTCCGCAGGCTCCTGCGGCGGCCAGTTCACCGCCAACACCATGGCTTGCGTCTCCGAGGCGCTCGGCCTCGCACTGCCCGGTTCGACCGGTGCGCCGGCACCCTACGAGAACCGTGACGCCTTCGCGGAAGCGTCTGGCAAGGCGGTGATGAACCTGCTGGCTCGCGAGCTCAGGCCGCGCGACATCGTCACCCGCAAGGCGCTGGAGAACGCCGCCGCCGTGGTGGCGGCCTCCGGCGGATCGACCAATGTGGCGCTGCATCTGCCGGCGATCGCGCACGAGGCGGGCATCGACTTCGACCTGCATGCGGTCGCCGAGATCTTCAGGCGCACGCCCTACATCGCCGATCTCAAACCCGGCGGGCGTTACCTTGCCAAGGATCTGTTCGAGATCGGCGGTGTGTCGGTGCTCTTGAAGGCGCTGCTCGACGGCGGCTATCTGCACGGCGACTGTATCACGGTGACAGGCAAGACGATCGCCGAGAACCTGGCCGACGTGGCCTTCCCGACCGACCAGGACATCGTTCGCCCGATCTCCGACCCGATCACCACCACCGGCGGCGTGGCCGGTCTGCGCGGTACGCTCGCCCCGGAGGGCGCCATCGTCAAGGTGGCTGGTATGACGAACCTCAAATTCCGCGGGCCGGCCCGGTGCTTCGACTCCGAGGAAGCGGCCTTCGACGCCGTCCAGAAGCGTGAATACCAGCCGGGGGAGGTCATCGTCATTCGCTACGAAGGGCCGAAAGGCGGTCCCGGCATGCGCGAGATGCTGGCGACCACGGCAGCCGTTTACGGTCAGGGCATGGGCGACAAGGTGGCGCTTGTCACCGACGGGCGCTTCTCCGGCGCCACGCGCGGCTTCTGCATCGGGCACGTCGATCCGGAAGCGGCCGTTGGCGGCCCGATCGCATTGCTGAAGGACGGTGACATCATCGCCATCGATGCCGAGGCGGGCACGCTTGACGTAGAGCTCTCGGCCGAGGAGCTGGAGGTTCGGCGCAAGGATTGGCGACCGCGTCGTCACGACTTCCAGTCGGGCGCGCTCTGGAAATTTGCGCAGACTGTGGGGCCGGCCTCGAAAGGCGCGGTCACCCACCCTGGCGCCGCCGCAGAGACACACACCTATGCCGATATCTGAGGTCCGCCACGACAGAAAGCCTATCTGCCGCCTTTTCGGCTGCACGCAAGTGTCTTGCCGTCTCGGCCAAGCGCGCCGCCGCGTGAGGTTCCCGCGATGGCACGTGACGACGTTGGGAAGTCGCAAGCTGCGCTGCGGCCTAACGAATTCAAGTCTCGGAGGCTCTGGTCTGGCATGACACTGGTCGACGCTCACAGCCGCAATGAACTGCACTTCTCGCACATACGTCGGCTTGAGGCCGAGTCCATCGCCATTATCCGAGAGGTTGCCGCCTGTTTTCAGCGGCCCGTGCTGCTCTACTCGATCGGCAAGGATAGCTCGGTCCTGTTGCATCTGGCGCAAAAGGCATTCGCCCCTGCACCGCTGCCGTTTCCCGTGCTGCATGTCGATACCGGATGGAAGTTCCGGGAAATGATCGCCCACCGCGACAGCACCGTCGCGCTGCTTGGATTCGAGCTCCTGATTCATACGAACGGAGAAGCGGCGGGCGCCGGCATCACACCGTTCACCGCTTCCTCGGCCGTCTACAACCACGCGATGAAGACCGAGGGCTTAAAGCAGGCGATGGCGCGCTGGGGTTTTGATGCCGCCATCGGCGGCGCCCGCCGCGACGAGGAGAAGTCGCGCGCCAAGGAACGCATCTTTTCACACCGTAACACCGCCCATCGCTGGGAGCCCAAGACCCAGCGGCCCGAGTTTTGGCACGCTTGGAACACGCACCTCGCCCCCGGCGAATCGATGCGCGTATTTCCGCTGTCCAACTGGACCGAGCGCGACGTCTGGACCTATATCTGGATCGAGGGCATCCCTCTCGTCCCCCTTTATTTCGCGAAGCTCCGTCCGGTCATCCGTCGCCAGGACACCTGGATCATGGTGGACGACGACCGTATCCCGTTCGAGCCCGGTGAACGCCCCGAACTCCGATCGGTCCGCTTCCGCTCGATCGGCTGCTACCCCTATACCGGGGCGATCGAAAGCACCGCCGCCACGCTCGCCGACGTCCTGCTCGAGATGCGGTCGACGCGCATGAGCGAGCGTCAGGGACGTTTGATCGACCACGATCAACCCGGATCGATGGAGCGCAAGAAGCAGGAAGGATATTTCTGATGCGCGACACGCCTCGTCAGATTCCGGAAGAGGAAAGCCCGGACGCCATAATCGCCCGCGTCATCGCCGCCGAGCAAGCCAAGTCGCAGCTTCGCCTGTTGACGTGCGGCAGCGTCGATGACGGCAAATCCACGCTGCTCGGGCGAATCCTCTACGACGCCGACTGCGTCTACGAGGACCAGCTCGCGCGCCTGTTCAATGACAGCAAAGGCCGTGTGCCGGAGGGTGATCTCGACTTCTCACTGCTGCTCGACGGGCTCATGTCCGAGCGCGAGCAGGGCATCACCATTGACGTCGCCTGGCGCTTCTTCGAAACCGACAAGCGCAAGTTTGTCGTCGCGGACTGTCCGGGCCACGAGCAATACACGCGCAACATGGCCACTGGCGCATCGCAGGCGGATGCCGCCCTGCTGCTGATCGACGCACGCAAGGGCGTCCTTACCCAGACGCGGCGTCATGCTCATATCCTCGCCTTGATGGGCATCCGCCACGTCGCCGTGGCGGTGAACAAGATGGACCTGGTTGGCTTCGACCGCACTGCGTTCGCGCGTCATGCTGCCGAGATTGCCGACCTCGCCGAAGCACTCGGCTTCACCGACGCGGTTGCCGTCCCGGTTTCGGCACTCAAGGGCGACAATGTGTTGGGCCGCTCGGCCGCGATGCCCTGGTTCGACGGCCCTACGATCATCGGATGGCTGGAGTCGGTCGTCGTCGACAACGCCGTTGAGATCGGACCGTTCCGCATGCCGGTGCAGTGGGTCAGTCGCGCCGGCCAGGATTTTCGCGGTTTCTCCGGGTGGATTGCGAGCGGTAGCGTGCGCCCGGGAGACTCGGTGCTTGTAGCCCGCTCCGGCGCGCGTGCCGTCGTCGCTCGGATCATCCCGGAGCGTGATCCCGCCCAGGCCGCCGCCGGGCAGTCCGTCACGCTGGTGCTCGACCGCGACCTGGACGTAAGCCGTGGGGACGTGCTGGCTGCGGCCGATAGGCCGCCCGCTATCGCGGATCAGTGTCAGGCGCATCTGCTGTGGTTGGGCGAGGCGCCCATGATCCCCGGCCGCCAGTATCTGATGCGGCTCGGCACGGACGAAGTGCCGGTGAGCATCACAGCGCTAAAGCATCGAATCGACATCGACACGCGTGCGCATCTGGCTGTCCGTCAGCTCGCAATGAACGAACTCGCGGTCGTGAACTTCGCTGCGGACCGCCCGGTGGCTTTCGACCCTTATGCCGAGAACCGCGACATGGGCGGCTTCGTGCTCATCGATCGCATCACCCATGCCACGGTGGGTGCCGGGATGATCGACTTCGCGCTGCGGCGCGCCGGCAATATCCCGTGGCAAGCCTTCGATACCGCTCCCGATGCACGCGCCGTAGCGAAGGGGCAGCGTCCGGCGATCCTCTGGTTCACCGGCCTGTCTGGGGCTGGCAAGTCGACGATTGCGAACATTGTCGACCGCAAGCTGATGACCGCCGGCTTCCATCCATTTGTGCTGGACGGCGACAATATCCGGCACGGGCTCAATCGCGATCTGGGCTTCACCGAGGTGGATCGGGTCGAGAACATCCGCCGCATGGCCGAGGTCGCCAAGCTGATGGCCGATGCCGGGCTGATCGTGCTGGTCTGCGTGATTTCACCCTACGCGCGCGACCGGGCGCTCGCCCGTGAGATCGCCGGCAGCCATCCATTCTATGAGATCTTCGTCGATGCGCCGCTGACGGTGGCGGAAGCCCGCGATCCCAAGGGACTCTATGCGAAGGCCAGAGCGAGACAAATCGCAAATGTCCCCGGCATCGACGCGCCTTACGAGACGCCTGAGGCGCCGGAGCTGCGCCTCGCTTCTTACGACGTGCCAGCCGAGGCGCTGGCCGATCGGGTTCTCCATCTCCTGCAACTCGGCCGCGCCCTCAAAGGAACCGATAACTAGGGAGCATTCGCCAAAAATGTACAGCACAGCGGATAGCCATTTCCGAATCGACGCGAAGTTCAGCCTCCATGTCGTCTGATCCCCGCCACACCTCCGCCCACGCGCTTCCCGATCAGGTCGGCGGCGACCAATTTCATCTGGCGGGCGCACGGACAGTGATCGCCACGAAGCACGGCAAGGAGCGTGTGATCGCCCCGTTGCTGACTGAGGCGCTCGGCCTCGATTGCGTTGTGCCCTCGGCCTTCGATACCGACCGCTTCGGAACCTTCAGCCGTGAGATCGAGCGGACCGGTTCGCAGCTCGATGCCGCACGTGCCAAGATCGCCGCGGCGTTCGAACACGTACCGCATGCACGTGTGGCAGTCGCAAGCGAAGGCAGCTTCGGGCCGCATCCCCAAATTCCCTTCGTCCCGCTCGGCCGCGAGATTGTCGTAATGAAGGACCGCGTCAGCGGTCTCGAATTGATCGGTCATTATGCGGGCCTGTCGACGAATTTTGGCCACACGGTCGTTACGGACCTGGCCGGCGCCAGTGCGTTCGCCGAACGCGCGCGATTTCCCGGACATGGGGTGATCGTCATGGGCTGCGTCGATCAGCAGCCGATGCCCAGGCGCGCGCTGATCAAGGACATTGACGCTTGGGTCGAACTGCAAAGGGCGATTGAGGAGGTGATCACGATCTGCGGCGCCGCCTTCGTTGAGACCGATATGCGCGCCCATCGCAACCCCACGCGCATGCGCACCATCAAACGCGCGACGCTGGACCTTGTCCGCCGGTTTCGGAGCCTGTGCCCGATCTGCGCTCGACCCGGATTTGCCATCACCAAACGGCTATCCGGCCTGCCATGCTCATGGTGCGGAGGCCCAACGCTCGCGCTGAAAGCTGATGTCTATAGTTGTGAGGGGTGCGGTTACCGGGAAGAGCGCGCGGTGAAGGCGGCGACTGCGGATCCGGGACATTGTGGGGAGTGCAACCCGTGACCAGGGGAACGAAGGGAGAGCAGAATGGCCGCTTCCCAATCTCCCGTTGAGCCTCTCCTAGAGGCCGAAAAGCAAATTGCGTGGGTGCTCGCCCATCCTGGCATGAGCGATTGGCTGAAGGAGGCTCTTCGGACCGCAGTAGACCGCGATCCAGAGCACCTTCTGAATGACCTGGAGATACTCTGTTTGCTTTTGAGAGCGAAGGCCCAAGCCGCCATAGATGAGCGGCTACGTTAATCCCCGAGTCCGGTAGCCATCGGGTCGGGGGCGATATCGAGTTGCGTGAGGAGCGTCACAGAGATGGTGAAATGCGTAGACGACGTCTACCGAGCGCTTCCGATGCATGCGGCACGCGGTGCGTCCTTAGACAGCGCTGTTTCCGCGCAGCGAAACGAGCGCTCTCGTGTCGATCGAGCTTAAACATCTGCGATATGCTGAAGCGGCGGAACGCTGTGGCAGTTTTCGCAAGGCGGCGGATTTGCTCGGCCTTAAGCAGTCCAATCTCAGCCGACGAATCAGACATCTGGAGGAGCAGCTCGGGGTCACGTTGTTCGAACGGACGAATGGTGGAGTGAAGCCGACCCCGGCAGGCCGGGACTTTGTCAATGGCGTTCGCCGGGTTCTCAATGAGCTGCAGATTGTCGTCGATGGAGCGAAGGCCGTTGGCCGCGGCGAGGCCGGATATCTGACGATCGGGTTCTACACGTCCCTCTCGGCCGGCAATCTCAGGGCAAGTCTCGTCGAGTACGGCCGCCGCTTTCCTCAGGTCGAGATCAGCACGGTCGAAGGATCGCGCTCACGCTTATTTGAAGGGATCCAGAACGGCACGGTCGACATCGCTGTCGTCACGGGAGAGCCGGCCTCAGATTGCAGTCGCTCGATGATCCTCTGGAGCGAGCGCGTCATCGTCGCCTTGCCCGAGGATCATCCGCTCGCCGCGAACGAAATCATCTACTGGACCGACCTGAAGCGCGAACGGTTCCTGCTGAGCGAGCGCGATCCCGGTCCGGAGATCCAGGACATCCTCGTGGCTAAGCTCTCCTCACCAGGCGACCTGCCCGACGTCGTCCGGCATGATGTCAGCCCTGAGAACATCAAGAGCCTCGTTGGTGCCGGCCGCGGCGTCAGCCTCATGTGCGAGGCGTGCATGGGGGCGACCTATGCCGGGGTCGTCTATCGCGAGGCCCGCGACGGCAACGGCTCGACTCGGGTCGGGTATCGCGCCTATTGGCGGGACGGCAACGACAACCCTGCGCTCCGGAACTTCATTCGGCTTTTGGAGGAGCGCTGCCCCCCGGTTGCGAACGGGAACGGGTCGCGTGGCGGAGTTTCGAGAACCCCCGATCCGTCGCCATGAACCGTTCGACCATCGGCGGGATCAGCTTGACCGGATCGCCAACCGCGCGCCCCGCCTCCTTGGCTAGCACCTCTGCGTAAGCCACCAAGTCCCGATGCACGGCCGCCGACAGTTCAACCGAGACCTTCACCGGCTTGTCGTCTTCGAGCGGCCCGAGCTTGAGCTTCGCCATCGGTCAGCCTCCGTAGGGTTCGAGCACCAAATCCCGGGTGACAATCACGCGCACGGGAAAGCCCGGCCGGATCGTCAGCGTCGGCGCGACGTTAAGCTGACGGCGCACGATCTGCTGACCGGCATCGTTGATAGTGTCCTGACCACCGTTGCGGATTGCCTGGATCAGGCGGTCATCATCGTTGGTGGCAAGCTCGGCGCCGACGCTCAGCAGCGTGGAAAGCCCCGCCGCCTTGGCCAGTTCCCACCAATGATAGTCGACGCCGTCCTGAAGGCCGGCATAGCCCTCGGCATCGGCACCGGGCTGACGCTCGAGAACGATCGAGCGTCCGTTCGGGAAGATCAGGCGGTTCCATGTGCATCTTCCAGATGAGCCTGACGGCGCTGGCGCTGATTCCGGCGGTTTGCGCCGTCATGTCGGCGGTCCAGCGAGTGGTTTCGCCCGAAGGATCGGGAAGCGTCAATGCCCCCACACGCTCGGCGACCTCGGGCCCGAGCGGCGGAATGCGCGACGGCATCCGTCGGCGTCGAGGGAGGCGTGCGCACGGGTTGCAAATGCGACCTTGACGATCCCAATGCCGCGGTCTGGGGCGATGCAGGAACGGCATGTGCGTTGGACTCCACGAAGTTCGGCGCGTGGGACCGCAATCTGATGACGGCAACCCTGCCCGTCGGCTAGACCGGGGTAGTAATCCCCTCCCGCTCACTCACTTGTCGGACCAAACCGCCAATTCGTAGCCGTCCGGATCGGAAAACTCAAAGCGGCGGCCGCCGGGGAAGGCATAGGTAGGCTTGACGATCTTCCCGCCGGATGCCTCGACTTGGCGCTGGGTCTCGTCGAGGTTTTTGGCGAAGAGGATCACCAGCGGGCCGCCGGCCGCCTTGCCCGGCCTGCCGAGTGCGAAACCGCCGGTCAGACGGCCGTCGTTGAACTCACAATAGTCCGGCCCGTAGTCCTTGAAGGACCAGCCGAACGCCTTGCCATAGAAGTCGCGCGAGCGCGCGATGTCGTCGACGGAAAACTCGACATAGTCGATGCGCTTGTCGTTGCTGGATTTGGTCATGATCTTCTCCGTTCGAGGTTTGGGCAATCAGCGTTCGAGCAGGGCTTTCAGGGTATGGAGGTCGCGGTCTACCGCGGCGGCGTCGGCGGCGAACACCTCCTCCGTCATGTCCGGCTTCTACAGAAGCACAAACATGACCTCCGCGCCGGTTCCATTGGGAACCACGCGCACCGCGTTATGGGTTTCTACCTTCGCGACAAAGACGATGTGGTCCAGCACGCCGAAGTCGTTCGGCTGGGATAAGCGTATGCGGATAGGCCGACCATCGGGGTCCTCCGCCATCCATTCCTCGCCCGATCGCTCGAACCGTCTGCCGAGGCCTGCCGCCCAGCGTTGAAAATTCTCCAGGACGGAGGCGAAGTCGCAGACTTCGCGCCAGTCGCGGTCGATGGACACGTGAATGATGCGAGATGTGCAAATGGTCATATCCGCCTCCTTCGAGGGATCGGGCTCCTTCGAGGAAGGCAGTCTATGCGGACGTGATGGTGGACGTATTGAACGAAACGGCCAGCTCAGCCGTCGAGTTGCCGCAGAACCGTCACGGGCGAGAAGCCCGACAGGCGCCGCACCTTGCGCGTGAGATGCGCCTGGTCGGAATAGCCCGCCTCGAAGGCGAGACCGACAAGGCGCGGCTCCCGGGACCGCCGCGCCGTGTGCCCCGCTTTCGCAACATTTCAGGCTGGCGGGAATCGCGCGTCGAGCCACGTCTTCCAGGCTACCTCAACTTCTCTAGCGATACCGGCGGCCTCGTCTCCGTAGAGATAGAACCGCACCGAAATATAGATCGGCCCGCCCATCGAAAACCCAATCATATGCGCAATCGCCTGCGCGGGCGTGTCCAGTTTCAGGATCACGCTGAACCCTTCGGGCGTGTTTTGCGCTTCGAGCACCGTGCCGCCCATCTCCGGTGCGTCACCACCTGTCTTGACTGACTGCCCTTCCGTGCCGTGCTTCACCCCCAGCGGCTTCATCAGACGCTCGAACGCCTCGGATACCGCGCCGTCGAACTGCGCGGCGACCTGTACCAGCGCGCTCTCTTGGCCGGGGAAGTGCTGGAGATAGAACCGCAGGATCTTGAAGAACGACACCCAGCCTTCTGCGTGCCCGTCGAACTGCGAATCCCAGTCGTCGCTATCGGCAAACCAGCAATGGACGATCCGCACCGTGCAGGTGCCGCCCGCCTTGGCTTCGACGGTCCATTCGCTGGCGACTGTGCCCATTGCCTCTTCTGTCTGGGCAACGAAGCGGTGCGGCGGCTGCCATTCGGTGATCTCCCCTACCGAATCCATGCTCGGATCGGGCCCGAAATGCTGGATGGTTTTGCCCCCAACTCGGCCTTCGATGGTCGTGGGCACGAACCAAGCCGAAATCCCAGGCCCTGTTGCAATCGCCTCCCAGACCGCCTCGGGCGTGCCGGGCACCTCGACTTCGGTTTGAACGGAGCGGCGCCCCGACGGCTCTTTCCTGACAGGCATTATGCGTCCTTTTCGGGTTTTGGCATGGGATGGGCGACGACGACCAGCCGATGCGGGCGCCCGCCGGGCGCCGCGCCGTCGTGGTAGCGGCTGGCCAGTTCGGCCACTGCCTGCGTCAACTCGCGCGTGAACGCGGCCCTGTCGGCCGCCGAGGTGAAGCAGATTTCGGTATCGATCGCGAGGGTGGCGAGGTCCTTTTCCGCCTGGCGGGCGCGCCGACACAGGTCGCCGACCTCGCGCACGATTCGGGCGCCGAGCGCGATAAGATAGCTCGCGGCGAGACGGTCTTTGCTCCGCGCCGGGTCGGCGGCCACGGGACCAAGCACCTCGGGCGACACGGCATAGGCGGCGGCCCTCGCCACCATGAGGCGCTCGGTCAGCCCGCCCCACATCCGTGTATCGGCTACTTCGATAAGCCCATGCTGTTCTAGGGTGTGCAGGTGATAGTTGATCCTCTGTCGCTTGAGGCCGAGCCGTGTCGCGAGCGTCGCAGCCGATGCGGGCTCCTGCAATTCCGAGAGAAGCTGGCTCCGCGTTGGCTCCAGCGCGGCCACCGCTGCGCTCGGTCGATCAATGACTTCAACGTCCAACATGCTGTTCTCAGGTTGACAAATTTACCCGTCAATGCCCTCGACAAGAAAATTTGTCAATGGCGGAAAGCCGTTGTTTGATTGAGAAAAGTCGACGGCGAGGAAACTGGACCAGGTGTCGATTGAGCTTAGACATTTACGCTACGCTGAAGTCGCGGAGCGCTGTGGCAGCTTTCGTAAGGCAGCGGATTCGCTCACCCTCAAGCAATCCAATCTCAGCCGACGAATCAGGCATCTTGAGGAGCAGCTCGGGATCGCGCTGTTCGAACGGACGAACGGCGGCGTCAGGCCGACCGCGGCTGGCCGGGACTTTGTCAATGGCGCGCGCCGGATCCTCCATGAACTGCAGGTCGTGGTCGACGGGGCGAAGGCTGTAGGCCGCGGCGAGGCTGGATACCTGACGATCGGCTTCTACACTTCCCTCTCGGCCGGCAATCTCCGCGCGAGCCTTGTCGAGTACGGCCGTCGCTTTCCTCAGGTCGAGATCAGCACCATCGAAGGATCACGCTCGCGTTTGTTCGATCGAATTCAGAACGGCACGGTCGACATCGCCATCGTCACGGGGGAGCCAGTTTCTGATTGCAATCGTTCGATGGTTTTGTGGAGCGAGCGCATCATCGTCGCCTTGCCCGAGGATCATCCGCTTATCGCAAACGAAATTATCTACTGGACGGACCTGAAGCGAGAACGATTCCTGCTAAGCGAGCGCGATCCGGGACCGGAAATCCAGGACGTACTCGTGGCCAAGCTCTCCTCGCCAGGCGACCAGCCCGACGTCGTCCGGCACGATGTGAGTCCGGAGAATATCAAGAGTCTGGTCGGCGCCGGTCGCGGCGTGAGCCTCATGTGCGAAGCGGGCATGGGCGCCAGCTATGCCGGCGTCGTCTATCGCGAGGCCCGCAACGGCAACGGCTCTACCCGGATCGGGTATTGCGCCTATTGGCGGGACGGCAACGAAAACCCGGCGCTCCGGAACTTCATTCGGCTTTTGGAGGAGCGCTGCCCGCCCGTTGCGAACGGGAACGGGCCGCGTGGCGCATCTTCGCGAACCCCCGATCCGTCGCCATGAAACGCGCGACCATCGGTGCGACCAGCTTAGCCGGCTCCACAGCTTGGCCGCTTTCGCGGCCAAGGATCTCCGCATACGCAAGGAGATCGCGGTGAAGAGCGGCGGGCAGTTCCACCGAAATCTTGACCGGCTTGTCGTCTTCAAGCGGTCCAAGCTTTAGCTTGCCCATCGCTCAGCCTCCGTAGGGTTCGAGGACCAGGTCGTGCGTCACGATGACGCGAACCGGAAAGCCCGGCCGGATCGTCAGCGTCGGTGCGATGTTGAGCTGGCGGCGCACAATCTGCTGGCCGGCATCGTTGATGGTGTCCTGCCCGCCGTCGCGGATCGCCTGGATCAAGCGGTCGTCGTCGTTGGTGGCGAGTTCGGCGCCGACGCTCAGCAACGTCGACAGTCCCGCCGCCTTCGCCAGCTCCCACCAATGATAATCGACGCCATCCTGAAGGCCCGCATAGCCCTCAACGTCGGCGCCCGGTTGACGCTCGAGAACGATCGAGCGCCCGTTCGGGAAGATCAGCCGGTTCCAGACCAGGAGCACGCGGCTTTGACCGAACTGGACGCTGTTGTTGTACTGCCCAATGACGCGCGTGCCCTGCGGCACCAGCAGGATGCGGCCTGTCGGGCTGTCGTAGATGTTCTCAGTCACCTGCGCAGTGATCTGGCCCGGGAGATCCGAGTGGATGCCGGTGATGAGCGCGGCGGCGATCACGGCGCCTGCCTGAAGGATGTAAGGCGACGCCGGCGCGGCGACGCGATCCGGTGCGACCGTGCGCCGATCGGCGGCCGCGTTGAGGAAGGCAAGCTGGCGATCCCGGGCCGATGGAGTCGCGGGCGGCGGCGCGAGGCCGAGGCCGGTGAGGTCGGGCGCTGGGTGCGGCGCGATCGTCGCGGCGCCGGGGCCCGTCAAGGCCATGGGCCGATTCTCGGCGCCGCTGAACAGCCTGCTGACGCGGGCGGTCTCTATTTCTTGCAGCCTCCGCTGCTCTTCCGCGCTAAGGCCGGGATCGGGCTGTCCCGGCAATGGCTGGCCACGATTTTGCGCGCCGAGGATGGGTCGGCCGAGATCGCCCGGGAGCGGCGGACCGAGCTGGGGAACGCCGCTGTAATCACGCGGCAGTCCGGCCAGGCCATCGGCGGTCGACCGATTGTCCGTCGAGTAAAGTTCGTCCGCCGGTCTTCCCGCGTCGCGGGTTTGGAGCGCATAGATCAACGCGCCGCCTATGCCGACGCTCGCCACGAGTCCGAGGCCGGCAAGCACTTTGCGGGAGAGCCGCGTGACGCGCGGCGCCTCGCCGCGGAGCCGCGTCGGGGCGGCCGCGTCGGCGGCCGACCCGGTCAGCGGCGCCTCGCCTTCCTCTTTTCGGGGTTCGGGCTCGCTCACGACGCCGGCCTCCCATCGGTGCGGACGATGCGGACGCGCTTCTGGCGGTCGCCAGCGCCGAAGCGCAATTCGGCGGCGGCGAACAGGCGGTCGACGATCATGTAGTTGGCGCGGACGCGGTAGTTCACGAGTTCGGAGGTGTTGCCCTCCGGGCCGACGACGAACAGCGGCGGCATTTCGCCCTGACCGATGCCGCGCGGAAACTCGATGAAGACCTGTCGCCCGTCATCGTAGGCGCGCAGCGGCCGCCACGGCGCACGGTCGCCCTCGATGACATAGCGGAAGTTGATGTTAGCGAGGTCGACGCCGGTGGCGACGGGACTGCTAGCCTCGGCCTGCGCGTTCTGGCGCCGCAGGGCGATGAGCTGATCCTGCGGATACTGCCAGGACACCGACGCCATATAGGTGCGCTCGGTCGAGCGCAGCTCCATGTGATAGGTGCGCAGATTGGTATTGATGATGAGATTCGTCATCAAGTCGGCGCGGGTCGGTTTCACCAGGATATGGACTTGGCTGGTCGCGCCCGAACCGCTCACCGTGTCGCCGATGATCCAGCGGACAGTGTCGCCGGCGGCGACCGGGCCGGAGCCCACGAGCTGCTCGCCTGGCTGAAGCGCGATGTCGGTGATCTGGCCGACGGCGGTGTAGACCTGATAGAGCGCGCCGCCCGTATAGGGATAGACCTGCATGGCATTGATGAAGCCGTCGCGGACCGGCTGAACGCGCGCAGCGGCATTTGCCTGGTTGACGCGCGCCGTGGGCTCGGTCGGCTCCGGCGTTCGGCGTACTGGTTCAACGGGCTGCAATTGTCCGGGCAGCGGGAGCGGCCTCGGAATTTCGACCACGCGCACGGGAGCGGGAGGATCGGCGCTCAGCGCCGCCGGCACGGCGTTGTCATAGGAGA
Organism: Sphingosinicella soli; assembly: GCF_014199685.1. Classification (GTDB taxonomy): domain Bacteria; phylum Pseudomonadota; class Alphaproteobacteria; order Sphingomonadales; family Sphingomonadaceae; genus Sphingosinicella; species Sphingosinicella soli. Next base: position 48,966 of record NZ_JACHNZ010000002.1, read on the forward strand.
TTTCGGGCGGCCTGTTGGCCGTGGCGCAGCCGGCAAGCGCCGACGTGCAAAGCAGAATCGCAAATGTGGAAGTGCGAAAAGCCGGTTTGCCGGCTTTACGGAAAGACGGCTTCATTGCCCAAGCTCCCGTGACCAGTTGATGGCGTTGACGTAGATTCCGAGCGGGTTGGCGCGCAGCCGGTCGGCGTTGCGGGGCACCTGCACGACGATGGTGAGGATGGCGGTCCAGCGGGTCGTCTCGGCGAGCTGGCCGTTCTCGTAGCGGCGTTCGACCCATGCGACGCGGAAGCTGTCGGGCGAAGCCCGGATGACGCTGGAGACGTCGACGGCGATCTGTTGCCGGCCGACCTTGGCGAAGGGGTCGTTCGACCGCGCGTAGTCGTTGAGCGCCATCGCGCCGCGGTCGGTCGTGAAGTCGTAGGCGCGCAGCCAGTTCTGGCGGACGATGATGGCGTCGGACGGAATCGAGCGCACCTGCTCGATGAAGCGCGCGAGATGAAAGGCGATCTGGGGATCGGTCGGACGATAATCGGCGACCGCTGGCGCCACGGCCTGCGCCTGGCCGAGCTTGTCGACCTGCACCACCCACGGCACGATCGTGCCGCGCGCCGATTGCCAGACCAGCGCCGCCGCGAAGCTGGCGGACAGGATCAACGAACCGAACGCCATGAAGCGCCAATTCTTCGCCTGGACGCGCGCGGCACCGATGCGCTCGTCCCAGACCTGAGCGGCGCGCTGATAAGGTGTCTCGGGTTCCGGCATTTTGCCGTAGTGAGTAGAAGGTCGTTTGAACATCAGCGATCGCCTTGAGAGAGGTTGATGGAGGAGCCGCCTCCATGGCTGTCGCCGCTGCGAACGGCGTGGGCGGCGGCCGTCACACCGTGGCTCAAGGCCTGAGAGCGCTTCATGCGCTGGGCCCAGGCCGGCGGCCCTTCAGCCGCCGCGGGTGGCGCCGCCTCGGCCGTGCTTCCGCCGATCGTGCCCATGGTCGACGTGCCGCCAGTGGCGGCGAACGCGGATTTGGCGCCACCGGAGAAGCTCGACTTCATGCCGTCTGCTGCTCGGGAGGCCGCGCGACGCAGCGGTGAGGTGGCGGCCGCGCCAGCGGCGCGAGCAACGCCGCCAAGTCCCGAACCGACGGCGGACGCGCCCGACTGACCGGCAGCGCCGAGGCTGTAGGCAGTCGAAGCGCCTCCGGCCATCGCCGCACCACCGCGCGCGGCGGCAGCAGTTCCGGAAAGAGCGGCGGCGCCGCCGCGCAGGGCCAGTCCACCCGCTGCGCCGGCCGCCAGCAGCGCTCCGCCCGCCGCGAGTCCGGTTCCGACCGCCGCGCCCGCGCCAAGCTGCGGCCCGCCTGAGACGATGCCGTTGGCGATGCCGGGTCCAAAGATGCCTAGCCCGAGCAGCGAGAGCGCGGCGAGCACGATGGCCATCGCCTCGTCGATGGTCGGGGTCCGGCCGCCGAAGCCGGCGGTGAACTGGCTGAACAAGGTCGAACCGATGCCGATGATGACGGCGAGCACGAGGACCTTGATGCCAGACGAGATGACATTGCCGAGCACGCGCTCGGCCATGAACGCCGTCTTTCCGAACAGACCGAACGGGATCAGGACGAAGCCCGCAAGGGTGGTCAGCTTGAACTCGATCAGGGTGATGAAAAGCTGGATGGCCAGGATGAAGAAGGCGAGGACGACCAGCGCCCAGGCGAACAGCAGGCAGGCGATCTGGATGAAGTTCTCGAAAAAGGCGATCCAGCCCATCAGGTCGGAGATGGAATCGAGCAGCGGCCGGCCGGCGTCGAGGCCGGTCTGCGCAACGCGACCGGGGCGCATCAGGTCTTCGACGGAAAAGCCGGTGCCTGACGCCATGAGCCCGAGCCCGGCGAAGCTCTCGAACACGATCCGCGCGAGGTTGTTCCAGTTGCCGATGATGTAGGCGAAGACGCCGACGAACAGCGTCTTCTTGATGAGGCGCGCCATGATGTCGTCGTCGGCGCCCCAGCTCCAGAACAGCGCGGCCAATGTCACATCGATGACGATCAGCGTCGTGGCGATGAACGCCACCTCGCCGCCGAGCAGGCCGAAGCCGCCGTCGATGTAGCGGGTGAAGACCTCGAGGAATTGGTCGATGACGCCGGTGCCGCCCATGGATCACCGCCCGTCGTTGGGTTGCGGCGACGCTGGCGCGGGTGCGGGCGAAACGCCGAGGAATCGGTCGCGGGTTTCGGCCCAGGTGCGCAGGCATTCGGGATCGCGCGCGGCGGCCTCACCCAACAGTTGACACCGCCGCTGCGCCTCGCGCAGCGGATCGGCCGGCGTGTGTTCGCTTGGCCGTGACGCTTGGACGGGTTCTTCCTCTTTCCGGGTCAGCTCGATCGCCGTCGCGGTGATAGCGACGGCGACGAAGACGATGGCGCCGACGCGCGCTAAAAGCTTGCCGTCCATGACCTGATCCTCTTGAGGGGCCTTAGTTGCCATTCGGGAACATGCGAGCGTTGCCGGGCTGATAGCCGCTGCCGGGGGTCAGGAAGCGGCGGCGCTGCTCGCGACCCTGCTCGGCAGCCGCAGCGCGCTCCGCTTCGGACAGCGCTTGAGCCCGTCCGTTCGCGGCGACGACGGCCGTAAGATCGGCGAGCTGCTGCGCCTGGAGGGCGAGGAGCTGATTGCCGGCCTGCGACGCCTGCAAGGCGCCGGTGGCGCCCTGGCTTTGGCCGATGAGCGCCGACATCTCGGCGCGGTTGGTATCGATGTTGCCGACGACGCCGGCCTGCACCCGCATGGCGTCCTGCAAGCCGCCGACCGTGTTCTGCCAGCGCTCGTGGGCTTGCGCCACGAGCTGCTGATCGGAGGCGGACATCGACGCATTACCGTAGGTGGATGTGAAGGCCTGATCGATCTGCTGGACGTCGTAGGCGATACGCTGCGCCTGACCGAGGAGCTGTTGCGTCCGCTGCACGGACTGCTGCAGGCGTTGGAGCGAGGAGTAAGGCAGGCTCGCGAGGTTTCGCGCCTGGTTGATCAGCATCGTCGCTTCGTTCTGAAGCGAGCTGATCTGGTTGTTGATCTGCTCCAGCGCGCGGGCGGCGGAGAGAACATTCTGCACGTAGTTCGTCGGGTCGTAGACGATCCATTGCGCGGACGCCGGCTGGACCAACACGGGCGACAGCGACACGGGGATCGAAAGGATGGATGCGGCAAGAAGCGCCGCGCGTGAGCGACGGAAGATCATGGCTGGGTCTCCAGGTTGTTGAGGTTGGGAATGAGGTCGGCGGCCCAGGCGACGCCGCGCAGACGCAGCCAAGCCGACAGGAATCCTTCGCGGCCGTGCTCGGCCACGACGCGCTCGATCGCGGTCTGATCGGTCTTCGAGGAGGCGGCGCAGAGCGCCAACGCCACGTCGGACAGACCGAGTTCGAATAGCCGGTTGCCCCGCCGGGATTGGCAGTAGTAGTCGCGCTTCGGCATCGCGCGAGCGAGAATCTCGATCTGGCGATCGTTGAGTCCGAAGCGACGGTAGATCGCGGTGATCTGCGGCTCGATCGCGCGCTCATTCGGCAACAGCAGCCGGGTCTGGCAGCTCTCGACAATGGCCGGGGCGATCGCCGAGCTGTCGATGTCGGAGAGCGATTGGGTGGCGAAGACGACGGAGGCGTTCTTCTTGCGAAGGGTCTTCAGCCACTCGCGGAGCTGGCCGGCGAAGTCCTCGTCATCGAGCGCCAGCCAGCCTTCGTCGACGATGAGGAGCGTCGGGCTGCCGTCGAGGCGATCCTCGATGCGGTGGAAGAGATAGGCGAGCACGGCGGGCGCGGCGCCCGTGCCGATCAGGCCCTCGGTCTCGAACGCCTGCACGAAGGCTTCGCCAAGATGCTCGCTCTCGGCGTCGAGCAGCCGGCCATAGGCGCCGCCGACGCAATAGGGCCGAAGCGCCTGTTTGAGGTCGTTTGATTGAAGGAGGACGGCGAGTCCGGTGAGCGTGCGTTCGCCCACGGGCGCGCTCGCCAGCGAGGTCAGCGCCGTCCAGATATATTCCTTCACCTCCGGCGCGATCGTCACGCCCTCGCGCTGCAGGATCGCGACGATCCAATCAGCCGCCCATGCGCGTTCCGGCACGTGGTGGATGCCGGCGAGCGGTTGCAGTGAGACGCTGTCGGCGGCCCCTTCTGTCAGGCCACCGCCGAGATCGTGCCAGTCACCGCCCATCGCGAGCGCGGCCGCACGGATCGAGCCGCCGAAGTCGAAGGCGAAGACCTGTGAACCGGGATAGCGCCGGAACTGGAGCGCCATCAGCGCCAGCAGCACGGATTTGCCGGCGCCCGTCGGTCCGACGACGAGCGTGTGCCCGACATCGCCGACATGAAGGGAAAACCGGAACGGGGTCGAGCCTTCGGTCCTGCCATAAAGCAAGGGGGGTTGCCCGAAATGCTCGTCCCGTTCCGGCCCCGCCCACACCGCCGACAGCGGAATCATGTGGGCGAGATTGAGCGTCGAGATCGGCGGTTGCCGGACGTTGGCGTAGACATGGCCCGGCAACGAGCCAAGCCAGGCGTCGGCGGCGTTGATGGTCTCGGCCATCGCGGTGAAATCGCGGCCCTGAACGATCTTCTCCACCAGGCGCAGCTTCTCGGCTGCGATGCGTGGATCGGCGTCCCAGACGGCGACCGTCGCGGTGACATAGGCCTGACCGGCATAGTCGGCGCCGAGTTCCTGCAGCGCGAGGTCGGCATCGGCCGCCTTGTTCGCCGCATCGGTGTCGACAAGCACCGAAGCCTCGTTGGTCATCACCTCCTTGAGGATCGCCATGATGCTCTTGCGCTTGGCGAACCATTGCCGCCGGATCTTGGTGAGCAGCTTGGTGGCGTCGGTCTTGTCGAGGAGGACGGCGCGCGTCGACCAGCGATATGGAAAGGCCAGCCGGTTGAGGTCGTCGAGCAGCCCGGGTGTGGTCGCGGTCGGAAAACCGACGATCGTCAGGATGCGGAGATGCGTGTCGCCCAGGCGCGGTTCCAGTCCGCCGGTGAGCGGCTGATCGGCCAGCAACGCGTCGAGATACATCGGCGTCTCGGGCACGCGCACGCGATGGCGCTTGGTCGAGACGGTCGAATGCAGATAGGTCAGCGTCTCGCCGTCATCGAGCCATGCGCATTCCGGCATGAAGTTCTCGATGAGCTGAAGCACGCGGTCGGTGCGATCGGCGAAGCCGCGCAACGCCTCATGAGGGTCAAGGCCGTTGTCGGCCTTCCCTTCATAGAGCCAGCTCTCGGCGCGGGCGGCGTCCTCGGCCGGCGGCAGATAGACGAAGGTCAGGAAGTAGCTGGACTCGAAGTGCGAGGCGTCTTCCTCGAAATCGGCCTTGCGCTCGGCGTCGACCAGGGCTGACGCGGCCTCGGGAAAGCGGCTCGCCGGATAGGCCCCGGCGCCATGGCGTTGCGCCTCGACGAAAATCGCCCATCCCGAACCGAGGCGGCGGAAGGCGTTGTTGAGCCGGCCGGCGACGGCGACGAGTTCGGCCGGCACCGCGGAATCCAGGTCGGGACCGCGAAATCGAGCGGTGCGTTGGAAGCTGCCGTCCTTGTTGAGGACGATGCCCTCGCCCGCGAGCGCGGCCCAGGGCAGGAAGTCCGCGAGGCGGGTTGAGGACCGGCGATATTCGGCGAGGTTCATCATCGGGGCCTCACGCGCTCAGGTGGCCGGGAATGCGCAGGTGACGGCGCACCACATCGACGAATTGCGGATCGCGCTTGGCCGCCCACACGGCGGCGAAATGGCCGATCGCCCAGAGCCCGAGACCGACCAGCCAGAGGCGCAGGCCGAGGCCGAGCGCCGCCGCCAGCGTGCCATTGAGAATAGCGATCGAGCGCGGCGCGCCGCCGAGCAGGATGTGTTCGGTGAGCGCCCGATGGACCGGGACGGTGTAACCTGGCACGTCGCTGGCGCTGTCGATCAGGCTCGCCATCAGACAAGCGCCCCGCCGCCGAAGGAGAAGAACGACAGGAAGAAGCTCGACGCGGCGAAGGCGATCGAGAGGCCGAACACGATCTGGATTAATTTTCGGGCTCCGCCCGACGTGTCGCCGAAGGCCAGTGTCAGGCCGGTGATGATGATGATCATCACCGCGATGATCTTGGCGACCGGCCCCTCGATGGATTCGAGGATCGACTGCAGCGGCGCTTCCCACGGCATGGAGGAGCCGGAAGCGTAAGCAGCCGGGGCCAGCATCATGCTGACAAAGGTGACGGACACGGCGGTCGCGATATGACGGCGCGTGCGCAGGGCATGGCGGATCATGCGGAATCTCCTGGAGCGGGCTGGGTTGCGGGGATGACGCGGTAGTCGCCGTCGGGCTGAAGGCCTTCGACGCGGGCGAGTTCGGCGAGGCGACGGGTCGATCCGCGGCCGCTGAGCACGGCGACGAGATCGATAGTCTCGGCGATCAGCGCGCGCGGGACGGTGATGACGGCTTCCTGAATGAGCTGCTCGAGGCGGCGCAGCGCGCCGAGCGCTGTGCCGGCGTGGATCGTGCCAATGCCGCCCGGGTGGCCCGTCCCCCAGGCCTTGAGCAAATCCAGCGCCTCGGCGCCGCGCACCTCTCCGATCGGAATGCGATCGGGGCGCAAGCGAAGCGAGGAGCGGACGAGATCGGAGAGCGATGCGACGCCATCCTTCGTCCGCATGGCGACCAGGTTCGGCGCGGCGCATTGCAGCTCGCGCGTGTCCTCAATCAGCACGACGCGGTCGAAGGTCTTCGACACTTCGGCGAGCAAGGCGTTGGTGAGGGTGGTCTTGCCGGTCGAGGTGCCGCCGGCGACGAGGATGTTGCGGCGGTCCGCGACGGAGCGACGGAGCAGTTCCGCTTGTTCAGCGGACATGATCTCGGCGGCGACGTAGTCAGCCAGCGTGAAGACGGCGACGGCAGGTTTGCGGATCGCGAATGCCGGCGCGGCGACGACGGGCGGCAGAAGGCCTTCGAAGCGCTCCCCCGTCTCGGGCAACTCGGCCGAAACCCGCGGCGAACCGGAATGAACCTCGGCGCCGACGTGATGCGCGACGAGGCGAACGATGCGTTCGCCATCAGCGGGCGACAGCCGCTCTCCAGTGTCGGAGAGCCCCTCGGAGAGCCGGTCGATCCAGAGCCGCCCGTCGGGATTGAGCATCACCTCGACGATCGACGGGTCTTCCAGAAATCCGGCGATGGCGGGGCCGAGGGCCGTGCGCAACATGCGCGCGCCTCGCAGGATCGCCTCTGATTGCTGGTGAGAAACCGCCATGTCGTCCCCGTTCTGCGTGGGACCGCAAACACGCGGCCCTGGATCGGGGATCAGTAGAAGAGGCAGAAATCAGGGCATGACAACAAGCGGAATGGGGTCGTAGTGCTCTGGCGTAGAAAGACAGGGACGCGGCGGAACTGCTCTACTCTTGCGACGCGTCTCGCGATGGTTATTCCGTGCCTGCGACCGCGGTGACGTCCTCGGAAATCTCCTCACGCACCTTCGGCCCCTTTGCGAGTCGCCGCCCGAGCGCGGCGACAAAGGCGTCGTAGCGTTCACCCGCCTGTGCGCGCGCGGCCGCCTGAGCCGGCTCCGGCAACGGCGGATTGGTCGTGAGCCAGAAGCGGACGAACACAGCCAACATTTCCACCGAAATGCCGAGGTCGCGTTCCATGCGCGTCATGCGCCGGTCGAGCTGATCCAGCCGTTTGGTGGTCGCGGCTTCCTGGCGCTCGGCCGCGTCGGGCGAGAGGAAGGATGCGATGGCCGCTTCAGCGATCAGAGATCGCGATTGATCGCGACGCGCGGCATAAGCGGCGAGCGCCTTCATGATGTCCGGATCGAGATAGACTGAGAGACGCTGCTTCTTCGGAATCTTCATGATCGCCACGCTCAGAGGTCCATCCCGTCGTTGGGATCGAGCGAGACCTGCCGCGCGACACCCTGCATGACCTGGTTCAGCCGGCCTGCGCGCGCGGTGTCGTCATCGGCGTCGTCGGAACCATCGAGGTCGAACTCGTTGTCGATCGGCGCCTTCTTCTCGACAGGCTTCACCGTGGTCAGCTCCGGTTGCTGACGCCGTTCCGAGCCGGTGGAGTCGTCGTCGCCTGTACCGTCCTGCTGCGCGGCTGCATCGAGTTGCGGCCGCGACGGCAATGGCAGGACGCTCCAGTCGTCCGGCTTTCCCGCAGCTGGCCTCGCAAGTGCCGGCGGCGGGAGCACGCGCTCCTGAAAGCGCCGATCCTCGAAGTAGCGCGCCTTCTTCGCCCGGATCGGCGGTGTGCCCGCCACCATGATGATCTCGTCCGCAGGTGGGAGTTGCATGACCTCGCCGGGCGTCAGCAATGGCCGTGCGGTCTCAGAGCGCGAGACCATCAGATGGCCGAGCCAGGGACTGAGCCTGTGCCCGGCATAGTTCCGCATCGCTCGCATCTCGGTCGCGGTGCCGAGCGCATCGGAGACGCGCTTGGCCGTCCGCTCGTCATTGGTCGCGAAGCTGACGCGCACATGGCAGTTGTCGAGGATCGAGTTGTTCGGCCCATAGGCCTTCTCGATCTGGTTCAGCGACTGCGCGATCAGGAAGCTCTTCAGGCCGTAGCCGGCCATGAACGCCAGCGCGGACTCGAAGAAGTCGAGACGGCCGAGTGCCGGGAACTCGTCGAGCATGAGGAGCAGCCGGTGCCGCCCGCCCTTGGCCTGCAGATCCTCGGTCAATCGCCGGCCGACCTGATTGAGGATCAGCCGGATCAGCGGCTTGGTGCGCGCGATGTCGGAGGGCGGGACCACAAGGTAGAGCGTCGACGGACGCCCGCCGCCGACGATGTCGGTGATGCGCCAGTCGCAGCGGCGCGTGACGGCCGCCACGACCGGGTCGCGGTAGAGGCCGAGAAAGGACATCGCGGTCGAAAGGACGCCCGAGCGCTCGTTGTCGGATTTGTTCAGCAGCTCGCGCGCGGCCGAGGCGATGACGGGATGTGGGCCCGCTTTGCCAAGATGCGCGGTCTTCATCATGGCCGCGAGCGTCGACTCGATCGGCCGTTTGGGATCGGACAGGAAGGCGGCGACGCCCGCCAGCGTCTTGTCCGCCTCGGCATAGAGGACGTGGAGGATGGCCCCGACGAGGAGCGCGTGGCTGGTCTTCTCCCAGTGGTTCCGCTTTTCCAGCGACCCCTCGGGATCGACCAGGATGTCGGCGATGTTCTGAACGTCGCGAACTTCCCATTCTCCGCGGCGGACCTCGAGCAGCGGATTGTAGGCGGCCGACTTCGCGTTGGTCGGGTCGAAGAGCAGCACCCGGCCATGCCGGGCGCGGAAGCCGGCGGTGATCTGCCAGTTCTCGCCCTTGATGTCGTGAACAATGGCGGAGCCCGGCCATGTCAGCAGCGAGGGCACGACCAGGCCGACGCCCTTGCCGGAGCGGGTCGGCGCAAAACAGAGCACATGCTCCGGACCATCATGACGCAGATAGGCATGGTCGAACTTTCCGATCACAACGCCATCGGGTCCGAGCAATCCGGCGGCCCGCACTTCGTCGGCGCGCGCCCAGCGGGCCGACCCATAGGTCTCGACATTCTTGGCTTCGCGCGCACGCCAGACCGACATGCCGATGGCGAATGCGATGGCGATGAAGCCACCCGATGCCGCGATATAGGCGCCCTCGATGAAAACGTGCGGTGCATAGGCATCGTAGAAATACCACCACCAGAAGAAGGCTGGGGGATAGTAGATCGGCCAGCCGAAGAGTTCGAACCAAGGCCGGCCGAGCTGCGGCTGGAAGCCTAGCTGCCATGCCGTCCACTGCGTCGCGGTCCAGGTCGTCGCGAGGACGATCAGGGAGACGAGGAGAATTTGGCCCCAGAGGATTTTGGTCGCGGACACAGGTTCTTCTCCTTTGGGAGAAGAGGTCGGCTACGATCGCGGCCGGTTTCAAGATCGATGGGAGAACCTTGTGAACATATCGTGCCGTGGAGCGCAAATACAGGTGATAGCGTAGGAGCCCTCGGCATCGCGAATATAGCCAGCGCCCTGACCATCAGGCACCCCGCGGTCCCCACAGAATAATCGCTGCACCTAAGACGCAGACGGCGGCGCCCATGACATCCCAGCGGTCGGGCCGTTGTGCTTCAACTATCCAAAGCCACAAGAGCGACGCGGCGATGTAGATGCCGCCATAGGCCGCATAGGCTCGTCCCGCGAATTCGCTGTCGATGCGGGTAAGGAGATAAGCGAAGAGCATAAGGCTGGCTATGCTAGGGGCGAGCCACAGCGGGGATCGGTCCAGGCGCAACCAGGCCCAGAAGGCAAAGCAACCGGCGATCTCCGTCAAGGCCGCTCCAACGTAAATCGCAAATGTCGCCATCATGATGCCAGCGCGTCTAGGACCGGGCACTCCGGCACGTCTTCGCCGGAGCATTGCGCGGCGGTCGCAGCCAACACTTTCTCGATGCGGCGCAGGTCGGCGATCTTGGCGCGCACATCGGCCAGATGCCGCTCGGTCCGCTCCTTCACTTCGGCGCAGGTTTGGGTGCCGCCATCGACTAGACCAAGAAGACCGCGAATCTCCTCGATGGCGAAGCCGAGTTCCCGGGCACGCAGGATGAATCGAAGGCGAGAAACATGACCCTCGTCGTAAACACGATAGCCTGACGCCGTTCGCGGTGGGTCCGGCAGCATGCCGATTTTCTCGTAATAGCGGATGGTCTCGAGGTTGCAGCCCGTGCGCTGGGCCAGTTTGGCTCGCTGCAACCCCCTCCCGGACACGTGATCGCCCACCATTCAAAAAACCCCTTGAGCCTGTAGTTGCTACAGACTGTAGCCTGCAATCAATCGAAATTCGAGGACCGAGTCGCATGAGTGAAGCACAAATTGAAACCGCACCGTTGGAAGTGAGCGAACCGCGTTCGGCACCCAAGAACGGTTGGCTTGCAGCAGGGGGCATTGTCGGCGCGATCTTGGCTTCGGCGTGTTGTGTTGTTCCCCTGCTGCTCGTCACGCTTGGTGTTTCAGGTGCCTGGATCGGCAACCTCACTGCACTGGAACCCTATAAGCCATATGTTGCGACGGCGACGCTCGGGTTGATCGGCTTTGGTTTCTGGCAGGTGTATTTTCGGGCCAGGCCGGTATGCGAACCCGGGTCTTACTGCGCCCGCCCGCAATCGTCGCTCATCACCAAATCGGCTCTCTGGATCGGCACGGTAATTACCCTTGCAGCCCTCACCATCGGTTGGTGGGCACCACTTTTCTACTAAGGAGCACTAGACATGAAACGCCCCCTCATAATCACCGTTGCCGTACTTGCCGTTGGCACGCTCGGGGCCTTTGTCTCGACAGGTCTCCTACCGGTGGCCGCGCAACCTGCGGCCATGCAGGTCGCCGCGGCTCAAACCACCACCTTTGCCATTCAGAACATGACGTGCGCCCTTTGTCCGGTGACGGTCAGGAAGGCGATGGAAGGCGTGGCCGGAGTAAGGTCAGTCACGGTCGATTTCGACGCGAAGACGGCGACCGTCGTTTTCGATCCGTCGGTCACGAACGCCGCAGCGATCGCTGCGGCCTCGACGAACGCCGGATACCCAGCGGCGGTCAAAGCCTAGACCTGAATCAATGAAGGACACGACCATTATCAGGACCGGCATTATCGGCTCGATAATTGCCGCGATCTGTTGCGCCACGCCAATTCTCGTCCTCGCGGTCGGTGCGCTTGGACTGACGACCTGGCTAGGCTGGCTCGACTATGTGCTGCTGCCCGCACTCGCGGTGTTCCTCGCCATGGCGGCCTTCGGCCTTTGGCGACGAAACCAGGCGGCGAACTGCTGTGCCAGAGATGCACAAAGAGACAAAGAAAGAGCTTGAGATGGCGGACTGCTGCACCACTACCGGACCACGGAAAACCAGCTACGACCTCGCGGTCATCGGTGCTGGCTCGGCCGGCTTCTCGGCCGCCATCACGGCGGCCGAGCAGGGCGCGAACGTGGCACTCATCGGCCACGGCACCATCGGCGGCACCTGTGTCAATGTCGGCTGCGTGCCGTCGAAGACCATGATCCGTGCGGCCGAAGCCCTGCATGGCGCAAGGTCGGCGGGGCGTTTTCCTGGCCTCGTGGGAGAGGCCCGCGTCGCAGATTGGCGGCGCTTGATCGCAGCTAAGAATGATCTTGTCTCGAAGCTGCGGCAGAAGAAGTATGTCGATCTGCTGCCCGAGTATAACGGCATCGGTTATCTTGAGGGTGCCGCGCGACTCAACGGTGCTGGCGTGCTGGTCGGCGACAACCACATTGCAGTCGACAAGATCATCGTCGCCTCGGGCGGGCGGCCCGCTCTGCCGCCGATCCCTGGAATCGAGAAGGTGAAGTCCCTTAACAGTACAACGCTGCTGGAACTGGAGGCGCTGCCCAGGAGCCTGATCGTCGTCGGCGGCGGCTACATCGGGGCTGAACTCGCGCAGATGATGGCGCGCATGGGCGTGGCGGTGACCGTCATCTGCCGGTCGCGTCTGCTGCCGCAGGTGGAGCCGGAAATCTCGGACGCGCTGGCGTCCACGTTCCGTGCCGAGGGCATCACGCTCTATTGCGGCATCGCATACGACGCCTGCCGCGAGGACGAGACCGGCGTGACCGTTTGCATCAAAGAAGGGAGCGAACTGGTCGAACTCAAAGCCGAAAGACTGCTGGTCGCCACCGGGCGCAGCCCCAACACCGAAGATTTGGGTCTTGCGGAAGCTGGCGTCGCTATTGATGCGCGCGGCGCAATCGTCGTTGACGACCGCATGCGCACCTCCAAGGCCGGGGTCTATGCGGCAGGCGATGTCACTGATCGCGACCAGTTCGTCTACATGGCGGCCTATGGCGCCAAGCTTGCCGCGCAGAACGCGTTGAATGGCGATAGCCTCGCCTATGACAACAGCGCCATGCCCTGGGTCGTCTTCACCGATCCGCAGGTGGCGGGTGTCGGCTTGAGCGAGGCGGCAGCCGGGGCAGCCGGTTACAGCGTCAAGACCTCGGTCGTGCCGCTCGATCAGGTGCCCCGCGCGCTGGCCGCCCGCGACACGCGCGGAGCGATTAAGCTCGTAGCGGATGCGAAGACCGACCGGCTTCTTGGTGGTCAGATACTTGCACCGGAAGGTGCTGACAGCATTCAGACCCTGGTGTTGGCACTCAAATTCGGGATGACGACGAAGGCGCTCGGCGAGACGATCTTTCCCTATCTCACTACCGTTGAAGGGCTCAAGCTCGCGGCTCAGGGTTTTGGCAAGGATGTAACCAAGCTCTCGTGTTGCGCCGGCTAGCGTGCTTTTGCGTTTTCAATGCGCGCTCGTCGCAAGGCGATTGTCGTCGTACCACTTATATTACAGGCCGAGGCCCCGCTTGCGGCCGAAGCTCCAGTCGATGCCGCCATCGCCGCGCGCGAGGCCAGAGACATGGCGGCCGAGCTGGTTCTCGAGCGAGGGAGACCAGGGTACGAGCTGGAAGCCGAGCCCGTCATCAATCATCGCGAACCGGCCGGAGGCGAGCTCGAAGCGCTGCCGGTAGGCGCCAGCGACGTATTCCCCCGCCGTGGCCTTATTGAACGGGCGGCCGCTCTCTGCCGCGAGCTTAGCGCCCACGGCGTCCAGGTCGCGCCGGCGTAGCGTCTCGATCAGGTTACGGCTGAAGCTGACGCCGCGACTCTGACGTTCGGCGAGGCCTTGGCCGATCAGATGTTCGGCGCGCCGGTCCAGGGCTTCGCGCACCTCCGCGCCGAAGCCGCCACCACCGAGGGCGACCGGCTCGCGGGCAATGGCCTGACGGTCGAGCCAGGTGGCGCCGGTCGCCGTGATCTGCCGCTCGATCGAGATGTCCGAGCGAACCGCCAGCGCCACGCGCCGCCGGCCTTGCGAATCATCGAACTTGCGCAGCTCGACGATCGAGCCCGGCGCGCCGTCGCCGGCGGCATCGAGATCGGGTAGCTTGATGTGGTGAGTGCGCCCGTCCGCACCGTCGACCACGGCATAGGCCGTGCCCTTCAGCTCGTCGTCGAGGCCACGGGCGACCAACCGGCCGACGACGGGATCGTCCAGGCTCTCGCCAGCCAGCACATAATTGGCTGCGCCACGCTCGATGCCCCGCTCGGCCAGGCCGCGATGAATGCGCTTGATGATGTCGCCGCGTTCGCCCAGCTCGCGCAGCGTTGTCTCAGCGCTCTCCGACATGGCCCATTGGCCGGGACCGATCTGGCTGGCGAGCCCGAGCGATTCCAGCTTGCGAAGGCGTCCGACCTTGAGCGCATGGAACTCGTCGGGTTGGCGGTCGGGATGCGGCGCGAGATCGATGACGCCCGTGCGGGTGCTGTCGCGCGCGAGCTGCCGGTCGAGGTTGGTCCAGCGCTCGGCGGCTATCTGGCGTTCGAGCGTGCGGCGGATCTCCTGATCGGTGCGGGGGCCGAGCTCCTGGGTGATCAGGTCGCGCGCCCGATCGCGCATGCCTTCCTTGATGTAGTCGCGGGAGATGACGAGGTTCTCGCCGTCCTCGCGCACGCCGCGCACGATCAGGTGGACATGGGGATGCTCGGTGTTCCAGTGATCGGCGCCGACCCAATCGAGCTTCGTGCCGAGGTCATTCTCCATCTGCCCGACCAGGTCGCGCGCGAAGGTCTTGAGGTCGGACATCTCCACGGCGTCGTCGGGCGAGACGATGAAGCGGAAATGATGCCGGTCATCCTCGCACCGCTCCGCGAACGCTTGTCGATCGGCATCGTCCGTGCCGGGGCCGAACAGCCGGGCGTTCTCTCCGTCCCGGGTGACGCCCTCGCGGCGCAGATAGCTGAGGTGGGTCGCAAGTGGCGCGCCCCGTCCTGCGTGACGTACGACACGCGCCTTGACGACTGCGCCGCGCGAGCGTGACGTGATGAGCCGATTGGCTTGCACCGACGCGCGCTGGCCCCGGCCGAACCGGGAACGGTGGTTCGGCCCGATCGTCCCCTTGCGGGAGACCGTTCCGCCGGCGCGCTGGGCCGCCGCCAGTGCCTGCGCGATGAAGGGCCTGGCGCGCTGCGCGCTGGTCGAGCGGATGCGGCCTGGCCGGATGCGGAAATCGTCCTCGCTGCTCATCGCCGCGAGCCCGCACATCGCGCCATGGCGCGGATAATCTTGGAGAATCGCGGAAGCCGCAGGCTGCGCCGGTCAGGCGCACCTCGCGAATTCGAAGCGTAAGCCCTTGAAAAAGCACAACCGAACCGAGGCGCACATCGCGCCCCTTTATCCTGCCATCGTACGGTCGTGTTGCCTCGCTCCCCCCTCAACGCACTCCATGATGCGCCGGAGCACGCCAGCCTACGATCCGGGCAGAACGCGGTCATTGCGGCCCTCGACCATCCGAGCGCGCGACGAACAGGCCCGAGGATTGCGGGACGATCGCGGAAGTCTTGCGCGCCGGAGCTGCTGCCGGAGCGTCGTCCGGATGGCTTTCCGTCTGCGCTGGATCGACACTGGTCATGCCGTCAGCGCGCGTGATGAACAACGGCGCGCGAGTCCATGCGCGAGGATCGGCCGCGGCGACGGTGATTGCACCGGGCGGATCATCGCCGCCGAAGGAAGGGACCAATGCGGCAACATACGCGCGGGTTTCGGCCGGCAACGGGCGGCCCGCGAGATATTCCTCGTAGCGCCCTGGTCCCGCGTTATAGGCCGCAAGAAAGCCCGGCGAACCGTAGCGATCATACATCTCGCGCAAGTACGCGGCGCCGGCCAGGATGTTGTCGCGCGGATCGTAAGGATCGCGGCCGAGCCTATGGCGGACGCGCAGCTCCGCCCAGGTATCCGGCATGATCTGCATCAGGCCCATCGCGCCGGCAGAGGAGATCGCGCGCACATCACCGGCGCTTTCCGCGCGCATGACAGCGCGAATCCACGCAGCCGGGATGCCGAAGCGCCGCGCGGCCTCTTCGATGTGAACGGCGAACGGATGCGTCGGCGCCGTTCGCGTGGCCGGCACATCCTGAGCGTTCGCTGTGGCGCTGAGCGGCACGGCGAGGATCATGCCGGAAAGGAGAAGGAAGGCTGTCAGTCGGACGGCGCTTAGCCGCCCGACGACAGTTTGATAGCGCGGGACAGACATCGTTCAGTCCCGCTCGCCGCGTTTGGGCGGACGGTTCCAGAGCAGACTCCAGATGGATTTGTCCTCGGTCGATTGGAACAGGTTAGCGCGTATCGGCTGGGCCAAGGTGGGGTCGTCGATCTGCAGGGAGACGTAATCGCCAGCCTTTTCGCCGGTGCGTTTCCATCCGGCGCCGATCTCGGGTCCGTCGTCATTGCCGTGATGAACACGATAGTCCGGTGCATTCTCGGCGTCGGTGTGTTCGGCGGGGATGAGCACGATCTCGACGTCCAGTGAGAGCGTGCGGATGTGGCCGGTGTAGCCGTTCTTGGTGCGCGTGAATTCGCCGATCTGTGGCATGGGACGACTCCTTTGTTATGCGGTGAGGTCGGATAGGCGCGTCGTTCACCGCGTCGCGGCGCGCCATTCGAAGCGGCCGCTGCCGTCTTCATCGGTCCACAGCGGCATTGCGCGGCCGATGATCGAGCGGGTGGAAATCGGACCGAAGTAGCGGCCGTCGAGGCTGTCCTCGACGGACCAGTTCATGAGGAAGATTTCGCCGTCGGCGATGCGCCGGCAGCCCTGCCAGACGGGCAGATCGCGGCCGAGACGGTCGCGCGCTAGCGCTTCGCCCATCGCGATGCCGTCGACGGCGACGTGTGCGCCGGTGCGGCAGACCTGCTGCCCCGGAAGGCCCGCGACACGCTTCATGAGGGGAACGCCGCGCGGCAGGTAAGCGTGTTCGGCGAGGAACGACGCGAGCGGCTCGGGAGCGTCCACGGCGACCAGGTCAGTCATTTCAAGGCGTGGCGGCCGATCGAGCGAATAGAGTCCGATCGGTGTGCTGGCGGAGGCGTTCCAGATCAGCCTCGGCGTGATGTGGATGAACGACAGGCCGCCGATCAGCATCACGGTGAAGTACGTCGTCATGACGTAGCCGAAGCGGGTCATGGCTCGACTTTCCGGCGCAGAAGGATGGCCCGGTGCTGTTCGATCGTGTAGCTGCGCGGCTCTTGGCCGGCGGCGAGACGATTGTGAACGTGCCGCCAATGATGCGGCGTGACCTCGGTGGGATTGATGCCGATCGCCTCGATCGCGTCGACGATCTGAAGGACGCGTTCGACCTTTGGCCAGCTCTCCGCCTTCAGCAGAATGTCGCCGCCTGGGCGCACGAAGGGGAGCGTCTGATAGGGTTCGCCCGGCGAGATCGCGCGCACGATGTCGATGCGTGAGATGATCGTCCCGAAGTCGTTGGACGCCCAACGGACGAAGGCGAAAACGCTATGAGGCGGGAAGCTGACGACGCGCCGACGGCGGTCGAGAATCTGTTCGTGGACGTCCTGGCCGAACCTGATCCAGTATTCGATCCTCTTCTCAAGCCAAGTCAGCTCGACATGGGTCAGACCGACGACAGTCGGCGTCGCCACGCGACGCAAGTCAGGAGCGCCGTTCATGGCGTGCCTCCTTCGGTCGGAGGAAACTCGCGGGCGAACAGCTCGCGCAGCATGTCGGCGACGGTGAGGCCGCGCTGGAACGCGGCGATCTTGATCTGGCCGCGCATGTCGGGCGTGACGTCGATCGTAAGCCTCGCCGTGAACGCCGCGTCGCCGTTCCGAGCGGGACGCGGATCGGAGGCTTTGACCCAGCTCTCAGGATCGACAGGACGCGCAGTGAACCCGCGTTTCTGGGATCGCCCGGTCATGGCGCGATCCTCCCGATCTCGGCACAGAGCGCGATGATCTCGCGCGCTGCCGGGCTGTGTTCGTTGATTTCCGAGACGAGGCGTCCGGACCGCGCCGCGTCGGCGAAGGCGACGCGCTGGCCGATGGTGCTGGTGAATACCGGCGGGTCGTGATCGGCGAGTGTCTCGGCCGTCTCGCGCGCGATGACAGTGCGCGCTCCACACCGATTCAGCACGAAGCGGGCGGCGAGTTGGGGGCGATAGATCCGCGCCTCGCCGAGCAGCGAGAGCATCTCCGCGGACGCCCAGCCATCGAAAGGCGAGGGCTGCACGGGGATCATCACCAGGTCGGCGGCAAGCAGCGCGGACCGCATGAGGCTGGCGACACGCGGTGGCCCGTCGATCACCACGTGATCGGCGCTTCGTGCCAGTTCCGGCGCTTCGCTATGAAGCGTATCTCGCGCCAGACCGACGACACCAAATAGGCGTTCGAGGCCTTCGCGCGCTCGCTGCTGAGACCAGTCGAGCGCCGAGCCTTGGGGATCGGCGTCGATGAGAACGACGCGCTTTCCTTGCCGAGCCCATTCACCGGCGAGGTGCAGCGCGAGCGTCGTCTTGCCGACGCCACCCTTCTGATTGAGGATCGCGACGATCATGACGCGCCGCCGCGTCGCACGGGCATTCCCCCGGCGGGCGTCGCCTGTCGCTTCGCAGGGTGGACAACACCGTGGCCCGGATCCGACGTCGACTGCCGTGTGCCGCGATCGGCCCAAGCCTGTAGATCGTCGAGGGCATAGACAATGCGGCCACCGAGCTTGCGATAGACCGGTCCCGTGCCGTAGGTGCGGTGCTTCTCCAGTGTGCGACCGGATAGACCGAGGAAGCGGGCCGCCTCGGGTGTGCGGAGATAGCGTGGCGGGGGATCGAGTCGCGCTGCTGACATTGGGGCCTCCGGGGCATCGGCTGCCCCGCCGGCGTGCGGTGGCGAAGCGGCGACCACGATGGCGAACCACCGGCGTCAGGGTGGATGACGGAGTGAGACCCCTGCGAGCGCGTACCCCTTCGACTGGTTTTCGATGAGAGCCGGGGTGCAGGTCAGCGGCCGGCGAGCAGGCGGAGATAGCCGCCGCGCACCATTGTCTGCGCGTCCTTGACCAGGCGGATCGTCTGGGCGCGGATGGACGACGTCTTCCATTCAATCGCGGACTGCTGGTGCGACTCGAACAGCACCGCGGCGATTTCGCGATACGTGGCGCCGGACGATCGGCCGTCTAGCGCTCGCACCATGCGTACCAGCCGCAAGCGGTGGCGCGGTGTAAGCGTGAGCGCGCGCGGCAACGGACCGGCGGCGCGCCCGAATAGGCGGTGTTGGAATCGCAATGCCGCTTCGGCGCGGATGCGGAAGTTGTCGTCGAGCGGTAGCAGGACGGCGAGGGGCTGAGCCGGATCGATGGCGCCGACGACCAGATAGTGATCACCGTCGGGATCGGCTAATATGATCGCACTCCCGTCTCCGGGCTGCGCATGCAATGTGGCGTGGGTTAGGTCGAGTTGTTCGAGCCTCCGGGCCATCCGAAAGACTGAGGGCGCCGCTTCAAGTGTCAGAACGCTGGCGAGCAGCTCGGGCTGCCAGAAGATCGCGGTTTCGCTAGCGGGCCAGTCGGGGTCGAGCGGGAAAGCGCAACCCCCATTGCAGGGCTGCGCTCCTATGGGGCAATGAAGCGCCTGGCCGGCTGGCCGGGGCGCTGCGCAGACGGTCATAGTCGCTGCGATAGTCGGGATTCCGGCGCAGAAACTCCCACGCGAACCCTTGCCGCTCCAGCCGGTTCAGTGCGCGTTCGGTTGTCTGCAATCGCCAGTCCGGCGGCTCGGCCATACGCGTCTCCTCGTCCGCGCTTTGAGGGGCCCCCTGCACGCTAAGCTTGCCGCCGCCCAGACGCGGCGGAAGTCCCCAAAACTGCGGGGCGCGATGCCCCGTACAACTGGGAGGAGTGTCTCGCTTTATGACACGCGGGGACGAAGGAGCTCGCGATAGCCCGTCGTGGTCATCCAGCGGGCGCGGGCGAGATGGCTCTCGTGAACTATTCGGGCGCGGTCCGGATCGCGGTCGGGATCGAGCGCGAAAAGAATCTGCACCGCCTCACGCCAGTCAGCGCCTTCGGCGGCGGCGTCGAGGAGCCGAATATAGAGCGCAAGATGGCTTTCATCGTAAGCCGTGAGACGGTCGCTCTCAGGCGGACGATCCTGGAAGGTAATGACGGTCATCGACACGCCCATCTGGTTTGGTTAATCGATCGTATCCGCATCGCCAATGCAAACCAGACCGACATCCGAAATTTCCCGATGCTTTTCGCGCATCGCGCCGGCCCACTGGCGGCATCGCGCGCACGCCCTCGTGGCCGTGTATTATAACACGTAGCGATATAATACTCGATTGTCTCCTATCCTGCGGATGGACATTCGCAGAATCTTTGGAGCCAACGTCAGGAGGTATCGCGTCGCGGCCGGTCTGAGTCAGGAGGCGGTCGCCGTGAAAATGGGCGTGGACCGCGCCTATGTGAGCGGCATGGAGCGGGGCCAGCAGAACGTCACGCTGTTGACCATGTGGCATTTGTCGGAAGCGCTGGGCGTGAGGCCCGCCGATCTTCTGGATGAGACGGTGGAGGAAGCTGAGACATGAGTCTCGGCGAATCGGGATTGCGATCCGACTCGGGCACGTGATCCGCGCCGCCGCAGCGGCGGAAACGTGCAAAGCCGCCAACGTGGAAAACCGACAAGACGGAAAGCCGGATCACCGGCCTCGAAGGCCTTGCCCCGCCCGAGGATCGGGCGGGGCGTCGCAGGCGGTTAGTCGGCGCGGCGGCCGTTGGGGCGGGACCAGATCAGGCTGTATCCCTCGCCGCCCTCGTCGTCGAAGAGGTTGGCGTAGATCGGAGCGGTGAAGCTCGGATCGTCGAGCTTGAGGCCCAGGTAATCGCGGCCCTCGTTGGAGCGCTTGGCCCAGGCGGCGCCGATCTCGACGCGGCCCACGAAGACGCGGTGGCTGGGGGCGTTCTCGCCGGAGCGGTTGGCCTCGGGAACAATGCGGACGTTCTTCGCCTGGACGCTGAGGGTGACGATTTGGCCGCTGAACTCGTTGCCGGTCTTCTTGAAGGTGCCGATGGTCGCCATGGTAATTCTCCTTGATCTCTGTTTCGAGCCCGCACCATGCGGCCTCGATGGCGATCGGTTGGCCGGAGGCGATCGACGGCGCACCTGCTTGCAGGCCGAAGCGCAGCGGAGGATGGCAGCCAAGCGACTTTGTTGTTTCGCGAGGAATGCCGGCGAGAGCCGGCAGGGGAAGAAAGTCGATCGGCGCCATTGCGGCATAGGCGGTCGAGGCGTAGCCGGCCTTCGGCCAGATCAGCCCATCGAAGAGGCCGCTTGGAGTGCTCGATTAGACAGAGGTGTATCGAGGAGAACATGGCTCGACCCGTCGCCTTCCCCGCGGGACCGGCACGTTAAGCGCAACATTCCGTATCGGTGTCCGGCGGACGAAAGCGGGATCGTCACCCGGCAGCGCAGACGAAAGACGCCTCAGGGATTCGCCATCGTGGTGCTGAGCGAACCTCTTCGCAGACTGGCTTGCGTTTCCCGAAGGGCTTCGATGTGGGCCGCTCGGGTCTAGTCGAGGCGCGCTCCGTGGCATCGTCCTGCCAACAGACGACAAGGACGGCGAGTGGAAGCCGCGTTGGGCCGCCCCTTCGATGCAGCGTGCTTAGGCGCGCGCGATTCCGCCTTGCCCCGAGGGCGTGGGCCCGGCCAACGTCGTCACGCGAACGAATGCCGTGACGCCGACTGCAATGGTGCCGACCACAGAGAAGATGACCTGCCACGTCTCGGACGGCATGGTGTGTTTCACTATGCCGTGGGTGGCGTGGTAGCCGGCGATTGCGGCCGGCGCGACGAAGGCGATGGCGATCGCGAGCCTTAGCCAGAGCGGCTTCACGAACCCGAGCAAGAGCTGGCCGACGCCGAGAGTGACCAAGCTCGCGACAAATCCAAGGGTAATAGCTCCGAGCCATCCTGCGCCTGTGCCGTAAGCCCATGCGCCGACTGTGACGCCAGCGAACAAGGGCAGCGCATAGACCGCAAGATAGAAGAGCAGACAGCAGAGAACGCCGATCGCGGCGATGCTGGCGATGATACCGATGAAGATCATGGCGGTGTGCTCCGTGAGATAAAGGTCTGACGGTCGCGCCTTCCACCACCACCACGGCGCGACCATGAATATAGCCGCAAACAAGCGCCAGCGGGAGCGGAAATCCCGCTGGCCTTCTGCGGTGCAGCTTACGTGGCAGTTCGCCCCTTCATGGTTGGAAGGGGTCGAATTCGTGGATCACGGCGCCGGGATCGCCGTCATATTCGGCGGCGAGCATGACGCCGTAGTTGCCACCGTCAGCATGAAAGACGACGACGCAGACCATGAGGGTGGTGGCGAGGTTCCAGCCGTTGGCGAATGCGAGGGCTTGAGACATTGATCCGGCTCCTGTGCTGAGGCGGGGCCATCCCCGCGCGACAGGCGCCCGATGTGTCCGGCCGAGGGCCGCAATCACCGCGAAGGCGAAGACAGAGCGGCGGCACGCTTCAGCGTAAGCCGACCCCTTGTGGGTTGATGGCGTCAGGCCTCTCGGGCGGACCAAGGATCAGCGCCGATAGACGCGGGGTGGCACCCGCCGACAGAGCCGCCACTCAAAGGCGGTCGCCGACAATGTGTGAAACCTCGTTACCCTCACGGTGCGCTGACCGATCGGCTAAGGTGTGTTTACGAGTCGATATGATGGTTGAGGCATGCGGCATGGCGGAGTTCACGGGTCGCGACCTGCATCTGGTGAAGAAGGCGCTCTCCATTGCGTTGCTGGCGATCGAGCGGCGGCCAGGGCCGTTTCAATCGGCGTCCGATCAAAGCGATATGAAGGCGCTGCTCGATGACCTGATCGAGAACGATACGGAGTTGGCGCATTATGCTCGCGCGGCGCGAATCGCTGTGACGGGCGAACCGGACTGAAAGGCGGTTTCGCGGAAAGCCATTGATCGGCCTTTGCGGTTTCACGTCATTACACAGGAAGGGTAAAGCGGCGCTCACGCGCCGCCGAATTTCCAGACCGGGATGCCGAGCTTCTTCGCCTTGTCAGCGAGGTTGTCCTGGATGCCGGTGCCGGGAAAGTGCAGCACTCCAATCGGCAGCACTTCGAGTATTGCGTCGTTGCGCTTGAACGGCGCGGCCTTGGCGTGCTTGGTCCAGTTCGGCTTGAAGGCGATCTGCGGAACCTTGCGGTTGTCGGCCCATTTGGCGGCAATCAGCTCGGCGCCCTTCGGCGATCCGCCGTGCAGCAACACCATGTCCGGGTGCTTGGCGTGGACCTGGTCGAGCTTGGCCCAGATCAGCCGGTGATCGTTGAAGTCGAGACCGCCGGTCAGAGCCACTTTCGGTCCTGCGGGTAAGAGCACCTGGTTGTCGGCGCGCTTCTTCGCCGCCAGGAAGTCGCGGCTGTCGATCATCGCCGAGGTCAGGTTGCGATGGTTGACCTTCGAGCCGTTGCGCGGCCGCCAGGCTGAGTGGGTGTGGCGCTCGAATTGGTCGGCGGCTTGGTCGCGCATCAGCTCGAAGGCGTTGCGCCGCTCGATCAGCGTCTGACCTTCCGCCGTCAGTCGTTCCAGCTCGACGGATTTGACCTCGCTGCCATCCTGTTCCCGTTGCGAGCGCTGCTGCGCCAGCTCGTTGTCGTCGAGTTCGCGTTCGGTCCGTTCGATGGCGCGGTGGAAGACGTTCACCGTCGACCAGAGCAGGTCGTCGAGGTCGGGTTCGAGGCGAGTGTCGGCCAGCGCCACCACGAGGGCGTCGAAGATGTCGGAGATACTGGCGGCGAGGATCTGCGCTTCGGGAAGCGGCCTAGGATCGGGCTCGTCGTGGAAGGGACGGTAGCCATAGAGCTGGAGTTCGTGGAGGACCTGGTCGGTCGGGGATGAGCTGTGGTGCGGCTCGAATTCGTCGTCGTGGTCGGTGGTCATCGCGGCTTTCCTCGTCGGATCGACCGCGCCCATCGCGGCCTTCATGGCGACGAAGGCTCACCGGCGGGACGGACTGGCAGCCCGAGCGCAGCGAGGGCCTTGATGGCTAAGGCCGGCTATTTTGCTTCGCGATGGAAAGGCGGGCCTCGGCCCGCCGCCGGAAAATAGCCGGCTGCCGCCATTGCCCGGCCGGCGCGACTGTGAGCCCGATCGCCCTCTGAAGAAGGCCGTGGGTGTGGTCCTCTCCGGCGCTGACGGAAAGCATGGCCGCCGACCCAGTGGCGACGACGCTGCTGCGCCCCATCCCCGTTCCGGCTATGCCGCCAGCTCCATGAAGCGGGCGACGTCCTGTGCGGCGATCTGCACCCGGCCGATGGCCCGGAGCGCGTCGACTCCCAGTAGGCGGAGATCCTCGTTGAAGTCTCCGAGCCGTGGCGAGATTACGATCGGCTCGATCCCGGCCTCCTGCGCTCGCTCGATCAACGTCGCCATCGCGCCGTCACCGGCGGGATCGTCGTCGCGGGCGATGTAGAGTCGCCGCAGCGTGTCCGGGAACAGGATGCCGGAGAGATGCGCCGCCGAGAGCGCCGCGACCATCGGCAGGGTCGGAAGGACGCATCTGAGCGACAGCATCGTCTCTATCCCTTCGCCGGCCGCGAGGACGTCGCTGGCCGCACCGAACCGAACGGCATGGCCGAGAAGGTCGCCCATCGCCCGTCTCGGCGTGTCGATCGGCGCCTTGCCGAGCGTCGCCTCCGTGAAGCCGCCAGGATCGAGCCAGGTGCGATGCGCGCCGGTCAGATGGCCGGAGAGATCGGTGACGGAAGCGATCATCGCCGGCCAGGTCTCGGTCGGCGCATGCTCGTCCGGGCGATAGTAGCACCGCGGGTGAAACCGCAGTGCGCCCGCATGGTGGGCTTGCTCTATCCCGCGAGTGCGCAGATAAGCCTCGGCCAAGGTGCCAGCGAGCGGCTTCGCCATGGCCCACAGCCGTCGTGCTGCTTCGGGCGAGCCCTGCGGTGCTGACGGTCTTGGCGTGGGCGTCGGTTCGGCGCGCGGCAGCGACAGGAAGCGTCGCGCCTCCTCGGCGACCGCGCGGAACTCGCCCAGCCCGCAGCTCTCGCGGATCACGTCGAGCAGGTCGCCGTGCTCGGCCGAGGCGGCATCGGTCCAGCGCCCGGCGGCGCCGGGGCCGGAGTCCGGCCCGCTCAGCCGCACGTACATCGACCGGCCGGGCGTGTTGCGCACGTCGCCCACCGTCCAGTAGCGACCCTGGCGTCGACCCTTCGACAGGTAATGGCGGCAGACCGCCTCGGCGTCACGGGCGAGCCGACGCGCCAGCTCGGAAGCGTCGCGGGGCATCACGCGACCCTCCCCGAAGCGCTGACGTTATGTTGCGGAGAAGCTGCCGATCCCTCGCAACACCGCCGCCCGGTGCAGGGCCGCAACATAACTCGCGGCGCAACATAATCGGTCCATTTGCCGGCGGGCCCCCTCGGCGACTCCTTGAGCCGGACGAACATCGAGCGACCCGGCGTGTTGCGGACGTCGCCCACCAGCCAGTAGCGGCCCTCCCGCCGTCCGGCCGAGAGGTAGTGGCGGCACACCGACTCGGCGTCGCGCGCGAGACGGTGAGTCAGTTCGGACGCGTCGTGGCGGGCCATCACGCGGCCTCCCGCTCGCCAATACGCTCGACGGGATAGTGGTCGAGCACTTTTGCCAGCACGCCGGCGCCGGTAACGTCGGTCGGCACGAACATGCGCAGCTTCCAGGAGATGATCTCGCTGAAGAGGCCGTAGGCGCGCAGGCGGTCGCGCATCGTGTCGGTGAAGCCCGACAGCTCGATGCGGTGGGCGCCCATGACGCGCGCCCGATGGAGCTGCACGCCCTCGGCAAGGTCGAGAACGGTACGCCCCTCCATCAGCGCTGCGAAGGCCGCATCCGGTGTCAGGGTGGTGGCCCCGGTCACGGAGGCGTTCGCGGCCCAGTCCGGAGAGACCCTGCGGCCGATGATGCGCTCGCCCGCGTCGGTCTGGAGCCGATAGACTCGCGTCGACTCGTTCGGCAGGCGCTTCCAGATCGGCAGCAGCAAGCCGGCGACGATATGGATCACGCTGTCGGCGAACTCCGGCACCTCGGCCACTTCGCGAGCCCATGCGGTGGCGAAGGCATCGCGCTCCGCCGCGTGCCAGTGGCTCTCGTCCATCATCTTCAGCGAGGCGTGATGGTGCTCCATCGGCCGGATCAGCCGAACCCGGCGTTCGATCTCGCCATCGTCGAGCATCAGGCTCGGCGCCGGAATCTGCACGGCCGCGCGGGCGGAACGCTCGTTGACCAGCAGCATAGCGCGAGGATCGGCGAGATGATCGAGCGCCTCATCGAGCGTCACCGGGCGATTGCGCCGGCGTTCGGTGATGGTGAGCAGCCCGGTCTCCGCGCCCGTCGCGGGATGGGTGTAGATCGCGCGGCGATCGGTGACGACGAAGCTCTCGGCCCGCAGCGTCTCCAGGCCAACATCGTAGACGCCACCGGCGATGGCGCCCTCCACCTTGGCGTTCAGCAACTGCTCGAATGCCGTGAACAGCACGCCCTGAAGGTCGATCGTGAGCGCCAGCAGGCGGTTGAGGAAGGTCGTGATCGGCGGCAGCTCGTCCTTGATGCCGTTGGCGTCCATGAGCTTCAGGCCCGTGGCGTCCTCGAACATCTGGAGCGAGCAGCCTTCGATCTTGCCGCGCACGAGCAGCATGTAGAGCTGGCGCAGGGCGCCGCGGGCGTAGTGCGATTCAAGATTGTCTTCTGGTCTGAAGAGGCCCTGGCCGCCGGTCTGGCGCTGACCGCGGGTGATGGCGCCCAGCGTGTCGAGGCGGCGGGCGATGGTCGAGAGGAAGCGCTTCTCGGCCTTCACATCCGTCGCAATTGGCCGGAAGAGTGGCGGCTGCGCCTGGTTGGTGCGGTTGGTCCGCCCGAGACCTTGGATCGCGGCGTCGGCCTTCCAGCCGGGTTCGAGCAGATAGTGGACGCGCAGCCGGCGGTTCCGCGCCGACAGTTCGGCGTGATAGCTACGCCCAGTCCCGCCCGCCTCCGAGAACACCAAGATGCGCTTCAGGTCGTCCATGAAGACGGCCGTTTCGGCGAGATTGGCGGAGGCCGCTCGGTTCTCCACGACGAGGCGGTCGCCCTTGCGCACCACACGGCGCGAACGTCCGGTCACTTCGGCCACGAGGTCCGTGCCGAAGCGCTGGACGATCTGGTCGAGCGCGCCGGGCACTGGCGGGAGCGAAGCGAGGCGCTCGATCAGCGCGTTGCGGCGGGCGATAGCGTCGCGGCTCTCGACGGGCTGGCCTTCTCGGAAGACGGGCCGGGACGAGAGGTTGCCCTCGCTATCGGTGAACGGCTCGTAGAGCTGCACCGGGAAGGAATGGGCGAGATAGTCGAGAACATACTCGCGCGGCGTGATGTCGACGCGGACATCGTTCCATTCCTCAGTGGGGATCTCGGCGAGCCGGCGCTCCATCAGCGCCTCGCCGGTCGAAACGATCTGGATGACGGCGGCATGGCCGTCGGCCAGGTCCTGGTCGATCGAACGGATCAGCGTCGGTGTCTTCATGCTGGTGAGCAGGTGGCCGAAGAAACGCTGCTTGGCGCTCTCGAAAGCCGAGCGGGCCGCCGACTTCGCCTGCCGGTTCAACGTGCCGGTCTCGCCGGTGATGTTCGCCGCCTGCATCGCGGCGTCGAGATGGTTGTGGATGATGGCGAAGGCGCCGGCATAGGCGTCGTAGATGCGCCGCTGCTCGGCAGTGAGCTGGTGCTCGATCAGCTCATATTCGACGCCGTCATAGGAGAGCGAACGGGCAGCGTAGAGCCCGAGCGAGCGCAGGTCGCGCGCCAGCACCTCCATGGCGGCGACACCGCCATCCTCGATCGCCTCGACGAACTCCGCGCGCGTGGCGAAGGGGAAGTCCTCGCCGCCCCAGAGGCCGAGCCGCTGGGCATAGGCGAGATTGTGGACGGTCGTCGCGCCGGTGGCCGAGACATAGACCACACGCGCGTTCGGCAGAGCGTGCTGCAAGCGCAAGCCGGCGCGGCCCTGCTGCGAGGGCGCGACATCGCCCCGCTCTCCCTTGCCGCCACCGGCGTTCTGCATGGCGTGGCTCTCGTCGAAAATGATCACTCCGTCGAAGTCGGAGCCCAACCATTCGACGATCTGCCGGACGCGCGAAAGCTTCTCGCCGCGGTCGTCGGACCGCAGCGTAGCGTAGGTTAAAAATAGGACGCCTTCGGCCAGCGGGATCGGTTTGCCCTGCGCGAAGCGCGAGAGCGGCGTGATGAGCAGGCGCTCCATGCCGAGGGCGGACCAGTCGCGCTGGGCGTCCTCGAGCAGCTTGTCGGACTTGGAGATCCAGACCGCCTTGCGCCGGCCCTTCAGCCAGTTGTCGAGGATGATGCCGGCAGACTGGCGGCCCTTGCCGGCGCCGGTGCCGTCGCCCAGCATGAAGCCGCGGCGAAAGCGGACGGCGCTCGGAGCATCGTCGCGGGCGGCGGTGACGAGATCGAAGGTCTCGTCCACCGTCCAGGCGCCGGCGAGATAGTCGCCATGCGCCTCGCCGGCGTAGATCACCGTCTCGAGCTGGGCGTCGGACAGGAGGTTGTCGCTGACGAGGTCGACCGGCAACCGCGGCCGATAGCTCGGCTTCGGCGACGCGACCGATGCCATGGCGGCGGACTGCACCAGCTTGGTCGGGTGCGCCTGGGCTCCGGGAATCCGGATCGATTGGAGCCGGTACTCCTCATAGATCGCATCGCTGAGACGCGCGCCCTCGGGCGGCGTCCAGTCGATCGTCTCGTAGTCGAGATCGACCGCCTCCGGATCGGCGACGGACGGCTTGGCCGGCCCTGCCGCAGCGGCGCGGGCGAGATAGCCCCGCACCGTTCGCGGCGCGGCGGCGGCCGACACGGGGATCGCGTGACTCGGCGCAAGCGCCAGACGCGCCGGAACATGCTCCGCGATCCAGCCGAGCAGGGTGGCGATGTCGGGCGCGATGCCCCGCGATTCCGGCAGCACAGCCGGGTCCTCGGCGGGCATCTTGTCGATGACGATCAGCCGCGTGTCGATGGTCGTGCCGTGCTTGGCATACACCGCTCCGTCGATCGCGGCGGTGAAGACGATGCGGCCGCGTTCCTGCAGATGGACGAAGGCGTCGCTCCAGGCCGGGGCGTCGGGCCCGAAGTTTGCGCCGGTGATCGCCACCAGCCGCCCGCCATCGGCGAGACGCGCCAGGGCGGAGGCGATGTGGCGATAGGCGGTGTCGGCCATGCGGCCGGCGACGTTCGCCATCGCCGAGAAGGGCGGGTTCATCAGGATGACGCTCGGGACGACGGCGGTATCGAGGTGATCGTCGATCTGGGCGGCGTCAAAGCGCGTGACGGTGACGGCCGGAAATAGGGAGGAAAGCAGCGTCGCCCGGGCCTCGGCCAACTCGTTCAGGACAAGTGCGCCGCCGGCAATCTCGGCCAGGATGGCGAGGAGCCCGGTGCCGGCCGATGGCTCCAGCACCCGGTCCGCCGGGGTAATGGCGGCAGCGGTTAATGCCGCCAGGGCGAGCGGGGTCGGCGTGGAGAATTGCTGGAAGGCCTCGCTCTCGGCGGAGCGGCGCGTGTGAGTCGGGAGAAGCCCCGCGATCTTGGCCAGGGCGGAAAGTCGTGAAGCCGGAGAGTCGGCTTTGCGGAACAGCGCCTTTCCGTATTTGCGGAGGAAAAGGACCGTTGCGGCCTCGCAAGCGTCATAAGCCGTCTTCCAGTCCCAGGCGCCGGAAGAGTCGGAGGCGCCGAACGCCGCTTCCATGGCGGCGCGCAGGATCGCGGCGTCGACCCGCTGGCCGTGCTCGAGATGAGGGAGGAGTTGCTGGGCGGCGGCGATGATGGCGCCGAGGGCGTCGGGATGAGGGACAGGCGACAGCGGCGCGGCCTGGTCGGCCGCGATCTGAGAAAGATCGTTCATGAAGGGAGCCTCGGGAGAGCGGGAACGGATGAGCCGGCCGGCGCTCTCTCTCGGACCGCACCGGCTCAAACCCGTCCCGGCCGCCCTCTTCCTCTCATCGCGCCGCCGCCTTCACAGCGCGCCACCACGCAATCCGCTCGTCGCGGCTGGCGTTGGCCAGTCGACGCAGGAGGTCGCCGTGGCAGGGGAGCGGCGCGCAGAAGCAGACGAGGTCGCGGCCGCGCAGCTCGTCGAGCGCGCGCAGCAGATGGTGCTGATCTGCGAGCCAGCGTTCGTGCTTTGCGATGACGGCGGCTCGATCGCCTTCGGGGCCGATCCGGAACGGATTGCCCCATTTGCTGCCGCGGCCGATATAGACGGCTTCGGCTGGAACGCCAGTCACTCGCTTGTTGAGAACCTTGCACATCTGCTCCGCCTCCGATCTGTTAGGCGGTCTCCGCGAAGGACGGCGTGAAGCGGCGACGGTCACGCGCGCCTTGCGCGGAAACGGCTTGCCCGTTGACCGGCGCCGCGCGGCGTCCAGGCAAGGCACGCCCGAGGATCGTGGGCGGCGCTACAAGGTTCGGAGAGCGAGGCGCTAACCGTCAGCCGAAACGGCGGCCGGTATCGGTGAAGGTGTAAGCGTTGTCGGTGATGGCCTCATCGACGGCTTCGTCCGAAGTGAGGTAGTCGTATTCGCGATCGAGCTCGCGATAAAGCCAGCGGGCGAGATCGCGCAGCGCCTCGATGATGGTTTCCTCGGCGTCGGCGGTCATATCCTGCCAGGTCGGGCTGTCGCGCTCGACCGAGATCGCCATGCTGTATTCGTGGTGGTAGCGGTCGCGATGCGCCACGGTGGCGTGGAGTTGGTAGAAGTTTCGCTTCTGGATCGCCTGCAGGACATCGGCGATCCGATGAAGCTCATCGTCCTTCGGCGCATGACCGCGAATCGTCCCCGGTGCGCCCGTCGCGTGGCCGTAGCGCCCCTCGAAACAAGCGCCGTCGCCCTGACTCCAGAAGCCGGAAAACCAGATGCAGGGCTTCTGTCGTGTGCCGCCACCGTAGAGGCGAACGGGGCTGGTCTTGAGCTCGACGCCGATGATCGCGCAGACGCGCTCGAAGTCGTCATAGACGAACTCGAACCAGTCATGGTCGAAGTCGGCCTGCCGATACCAGGCGCGTGCCCTATCCTTCGCCGCGTTGTCGAGTTCATCGAGACGATAGACGGTGGTTTCGATGATCTCAGGCATCGGGGTCGCCTCCATCGAGAGCGATGACGAGCCATTCGTTGGTGCTGATCCAGCCGATGCTTTTGCGGGCGCCGAGATCAATGACGTGTGCGCCGCCGCCGAAGGCGTCGAGGCGCGGCTTCGAGCAAGTGTTGGCATATTCGAAGCCCCAAAGGCCTTTGAGGTCGAATTGCTCCGCGCACAGCAGGACGAACTCGATCACCCGTTCGGGATCGCCGGTGGCGTCGTCGCGAATCCAGAGCTGCGATCTGCCCTCGCTGTCCAACGAGAGAAGGAAGCCGTCGGACAAGGAGAACCCGTCATCGTCCGCTGGCGCGTGGTTGTAGAGTTCGAGAGCGCGGGCTGCGTTCTCGGGTGTGCCGACATCGAGAAGGCACGAGAAATGGGTGAAATAGTCGGCCATGTCAGTCTCCTTAGAATGCGAAAGCCCGGCGCGGTGGCCGGGCTTCGAGGGGTGGATTGTGGGAGCGGTTGTCAGGCGGCGGGCGCATCGTGGATTCGGTCGTCGTCGAATTCGACGTCCTCGATGACCTCATCCCGACCGTCTGGAGTCAGCCGGTCGATGTAGGCGATAACGCCTTCGCGCCGTTCGTCCGTGTCGATGTGCTCGGGATAGGTGGTGGATTCCATCGCTGTTCGAGCGGCCACCTTCGCCTTCTCGATGGCCTCGGCGTCGGTGCGTGCTTCGACATTGACGCTGTCGAAAGCGCGCAGCCAGAAAGCGATCTTGACGATGTATTCGGTCATGACACGCTTCCTTCGTCGTCGGGATCGCGGGCGCCTGCGAGGATCGCCTCGGCCTTCGCGATCGCGGCGTGAACCCGCTGGCACCAGAACGGTTCGTCGGCCAGGCCGCCATCGGGCGGGAGCGCGAAGACTTTGAGCAGGCCGAGCAGAATCTCGAAGTGCTCGGCCTTGCGCTGAAGGGCCTCGCCGAAATGCGACGGGATCGGAAGCGCCGGGACGCTGTAGGGCGGGACGTCGCCCGGCCAGGCGCCGGTCACATAGGTCTCGCCGGCGGATTCGTAGTCCTCCCTCTGCCCCTCCCAGTCATCGTCCTCGATGGCGAGGCGGCAGGCTTCAACCAGCGTGTCGGCCTGGTAGCTGCGCTGACGGTAGATCGGAATGCGGTAGGTGGTTTCGATGGTGAACGTGGACATGATGGTCTCCAGAAATACGAGAGCCCGGCAAGGCCGGGCTCGGGTGGGGTTTGAGGGTGGTTGCCGTTCGGAGCGCTGGGGCAGCTAGGCGGCGCTGGCGTCCAAAGGAGGCGGTGCGGCGCACGCGTCGTCGGTGCTCGCGCCGGACGTCACGGCGAAGGGATCGACCAGCTTGTGGATCGGCTGCGCGCGACCCATCCAGGGCTGGGGGCGAATGCAGCGCACCCAGTCGGCGAAGCTCGGAATGAATCCGAGATCCTCGACCACGTGCTGTTCGCCGACCAGGCGCACCGGAACGACGCGGCCAGTCGAGATCGTGATCGTCGGACCGAAGAAGCGCTCCAGCATGAAGATGCCTTCGGCGTGATGCCTCAGCGCCCGGTGGCGGAAGTCGGCGGTGATCGCCTTCGACTCGTCGAACCATTGGTGCAGCGGCAGATAGTCTTCCGCGACGCCGCCCCATTTCCTCACCGAGGAGAGGGCGTGGTGATAGCAATGTCCCATGGCCGCCTCCTCAGAACGTGTGGGTATAGTTTTCGGAGGCGGTGTAGCGCTCGTTGTAATCGAGCGTGATCGTCTCCTCCGCGACGTCGAAGACGATGTCGCCGTATGCGCCGTCGTTGTTTTCCCAGCCGCAATGGGTCTTTTCGAGAACGTCATAGGCCAAGCGCTCGACCGCTTCGGCGAGGCTGACGGACGAGCGCGCCGGTTCGGCGTGGTCCCAGACGGCCTCGGCGATTTCGATGGCCGCGGCAGGCATGGTGACAGGATCGTCGCCGGCCTGAGCTTCGACATTCTCGATCTGGCCGGAGTCGCCGTAGCCGTCGAAGCTGACGACGACGCGGGTGACGCCGGCGAGCGTCAGTGCGTTGAGCACCGTGGCCTTGTTGAGGGTGAAAAGCTCGGCCTCGAGCTTGGCGCGTGCAACCGCCTTCATCTCCCAATCGGAAAGCGGCGCGGCGGGTTGCGGCGTGGTGTCGGATGTATCGGTCATGACGGTCTCCTGAAACGAGAAGGCCCGACGCGGAGGCCGGGCTGTCGGGTCGGTTGAAGGGAAAGAGACGCGGGACGGCCGAAGCCGCCCCGCGCGCGAGCTACTCGGCCGCGATCACCTGCGGCGCCTCGGCGTCCGCTTCCTCATCGTCGCCGGCGAGGAATTCGGGCAGCGCCTCGCCGTCGTCCTCCGCTTCGGCGGTCTCGATAGGCGCATCGTCCGCGGCGGAGATCCGCAGCGGCTCCGGCAGCCATCCGGTATCGGCCAGGAGCCGTTCGGCCTCCTTGGCCATGTCGCCCTTCTTCAGATGGTCGATGAGCTGCGCCGCCCGTTCGCCGGCGCCTTCCTGCACCGCCTCGAGGATGCGGCGCTTGGGCACCCGGCCGAGATAATTCTCGACGGTCGGTCGCCAGCCGGCCTGCACCATGTCGAGATCGACGGCCTCGGCCAGGCGATCGGCCTCGGCGATGCGCTGCTCGACGGTGTGGGACGAGACGCCCGCGCCGTAGCGGTCGCCCTTCTCGTAGAGCGCATTGACGCCGAAGGAAGCGCAATGAGCGAAGAGCGTCGCCTGCTCGTCGCCGGTGAGGGTCGTGAGCCAGTCCCAGAGATCGGCCTTGTCCTTGGGCAGGCGCTCCTCCCAGGTCTTGCGGCGCGCCTCGATCGCCTTCGCCGCGACCGTGTCCTTCAGCCCTTGCGCCTGCACCGGGAAGCTCGCGCTGCGCACCGACACCTCCATCGCCGTCCCGTACGAGAAATAGCGGGAGAAGACGTCGAGGCAGAACTTGTGCAGCACGGCCTGGAACGCTACGGCGGGCGTATCCGCGAGCTTGTTGCGGAGCGCCAGCGTCCGCTCGGCCGTCAGTTCGGTGACGAGGCGGTCCGGCAGGGGCTTCAGGTCTTCGTCTTCCTCGTCGTCAGGCCCGGCGATCTGGCCGCCGATGGTGATGACGGCGCGCTGAACCACGGGCGCTTCGGGATCGGCGCCGCGCGCTCCGGTCGTTGCGGGATCGGTGTCGCCGTCCTGCTCCGGTTCGCCCACGGGCGGCTCGTCCTGCGGGCGGACGTAGCCGCGGTCGACCGACAACGCGCCTTCGGCATCGATGCTGGCGAAGACGCCTGCCCGGGCGATGTCGGCGGGGTCATAGGTGACAGGCCGATGGTCGAAGGCGGCGAGCGCCGCTTCGATCTCGCCGAGGCGCTCGTCCACCTCATCGGGCAGCTCGTCGACGCCTTCATACTTGGCTTCGAGATTGGCGTATTCGGCGTTGAGCGCGTCGATCGTCGCCCGCTCCTCGCTGGTGAGATCGGTGGCGACGCCCTCCAGCGCGCGCAGCCCGTGGGTGTGGCCATAGGGGAAGTCGAAGGCGACCTCGATCCACTTCCAGCCCTCGGCGGCGATCGTTTCCGCCTCGGCCTTCAGCTTCTCGGCGACTAGGCCGTCGAGCAGCGCGGCGTCCTCGAGCCAGCCGCCATCGTCGGACTGGAACAGGTCGCGCAGCACCACGCCGCCCGCTGCCTCGTAGGCGTCGAGCCCGACGAACACCGCCCGCCGGTCGGAGGCGCGCACCGTCTTCTCCGTCAGCATGCGGCGGATCTGATAGGGCTCGCTCGACCAAGAGCCGGAGATCGCCTGCCAGACCTGCTCCTGGCGGGAATGATCGGCGGTGACGGTGAAGGCCATGAGCTGCTCGAGCGACATGCCGTCCTCGGCGTAGAGGTCCAGCAAAGTCGGCGAGACGGACGCCAGGCGCAGGCGCTGCTTCACGACGTTCACGCCGACGAAGAACGCCGCGGCGATGTCCTCCTCGGAGCGCCCCTTTTCACGCAAGGCCTGGAAGGCGCGGAACTGGTCGAGCGGATGCAGCGGCGCACGCTGGATGTTCTCAGCCAGCGAGTCGTCCTCACCGAGAATGTCGGTGCCCGGATCGCGGACCACGCACGGAATCAGCGCGGTCTTCGCCAGGCGCTTCCGCTTCACCAACAGCTCGAGCGCCCGGTAGCGGCGCCCACCAGCCGGGATTTCGAACATGCCGGTCTCGGCGCCCTCGGCGTCGAGGACCGGCCGGACGTTCAGGCTCTGGAGCAGCGTGCGCCGGGCGATGTCCTCAGCCAGCTCCTCGATCGAGACGCCGGCCTTCACGCGCCGGACGTTGGACTGGCTCAGCACCAGCTTGTTGAAGGGAATGTCGCGCGAGGACGACAGGGTGATCTTCTGAATAGCAGTAGCCATCTGGATGGTCTCCGCGACGGGCACCGGGAGCCTCTCTCTCGGACTGAAACCCGTCACGAAAACCGGCGCAGCCCTCTCACTCTTGGAGGACCGCGCCGCAAAGCCGACGACTCAGAGAGACCCAAAAACGGAAGCTGCTGGTGTGAGGAGGCCCAGCATCACGCCGCCTCCTGCGCTGTGGCGTCGGCGCTCTCGGTGTCGGGCAGGAAGCCGAGTATCCAGTCGGCCGCCTTGCTGGCCTGGGAGGCGGCGCGCACGACGGCGCGGTTGTCCTCGCGCAGCACCTCGAGCCAGGAGCCGATATAGTCTGCGTGGCGCACGGTCGGGACGATACCGAGCGAGGCGCAGCAGAAGGCGGCGTTCATCTCGGCCACCAGCTCCTCGAACGCATATTTCTTGCTGCCGAACGCGCCGCCGAGATCGCGGCCGAGACGGGACGGATGCCCGCTGGCGTGCCCCAGCTCGTGCAGCGCCGTGCGGTGCCAGTTGATCGGCTCGAAATAGGCCTGCGGCGGCGGCACCATTACGAAGTCCGGGCCCGGCGCGTAGAAGGCACGGTTGCCGCCGATGCGGAAGTCAACGCCGGTCGCCCGAATGAGCGCCTCGACCCGCGGTTCGACCAGATCTGGCGACGGCGGTGCGACGGCCGCCACGTCGGCAGGCAGATTCTCGCACTGGGCAGCGTTGAAGACGGTGAACCGCTTCAAGAACGGGATCGCAGCGGCTTCCTCGCCGGTCTCGCGGGCGCGTCGCTTTTCATCGTCGGGTACGAAGCGGTCGGCATAGACGACGGTCGTGCCCCGCTCGCCCTTGCGCACATTGCCGCCAAGAGACAGCGCCTGGCGAAAGGTGAGCCAGCTCTGGGCGGGGAAGCAGTGCTCGATCACGGCGCCCCAGAGGATCAGGACGTTGATCCCCGAATACTGCCGGCCGGTGGCGGCGTTCTTCGGCATGGCGAGCGGAGCCTTCGCCGCAGCCGTCCCCCAGGGCTGGACCCAGGGCACGCGGCCGGCCTCCAGCTCGGCGATGATCTTGCCGGTGATTTCGTAATAGAGGCTCACCCGGTCGTGGCCGGGGCGTGCCGAAGCGGTTTTGCTGGACATCGCGGGTCTCCGCGACGGGCGCCGGAGGCCTCTCCTCCAGCCCTCAACCCGTCACGGCGAAGCCGGTCCGCACTCTCACTCTAGGGGGCGTTGCGGGGACCTCCCCGCAGAAGGGGGTGTGTCGGCGACACCGGCGCCGACCAGGGGGAAGGCTTTCCCCTCCCGCCCTTCCAGATCGCTGCCTGCAAACTCCCAATTAGCGGACCATTGACTTCCAATTAGCCGATAGCGATAGTCCCAATCGACCGAGGTCGGGGATTGCATGTTCGAGCGGTTTGTGGAGCGGCGGGCGGAGGAAGCCCTTTCGGATACCCCGGTGGTCCTGATCGTGGGACCACGCCGGGCCGGCAAGACCACGCTCGTTCGAAAGATGGGGGAAGCCGGTCGAACCTATATTACGCTCGACGATCAGACGGTGCTTGCGGCCGCCCAATCTGATCCGGCCGGCTTCATTCGCGGCTTAGACCGGGCCATCATCGACGAGATCCAACGCGCGCCGGACCTGTTGCTGGCGGTCAAAAAGACAGTCGACGAGGACTATCGTCCCGGTCGCTTCCTGCTCACCGGTTCGGCGAATGTGTTGACCCTGCCGCGGATCGCCGACAGCTTGGCGGGTAGGATGGAAACCATCCAGATGCTGCCGCTGGCCAGGGCAGAGATCGAAGGTCGGACACCGACCTTCCTGGGGCGCCTGTTCGAGGGGAAGCTCCAGAGCCAGCGGGACGCGATCGTCGGCGATGAACTTGTCCATCTCGTCTTGCTCGGAGGCTTTCCCGAAGCGATCAGCCGCGACAGCGAGCGTCGGCGGCAGGACTGGTCCCGATCCTATCTCACCTCGATCCTCACGCGCGATCTCAGGGATATCGCCGATGTGGAGAAGTTGACCGAGCTTCCGAAATTCGTGCGGCTGCTGGCCGAGCACTCGGGCCAATTGGTCAATTATTCGCAGTTCGGTGCCGGCATCAACGTCAGCCACAAGACGGGGCAGCGTTACGTGGCCCTGCTCGAACAGGTGTTCCTGATCGCGACTGTGCAGCCCTGGTTCACGAACGCGCTGAAGCGGATCGTCAAGACACCGAAGCTGCATTTCCTTGATTCCGGTCTGCTGGCCAGCGTGCGCGGACTCACCTTCGACAGAGTGAAGGCCGATCGCGGGACATTCGGCGCGCTGCTGGAGAGCTTCGTGTTCTCCGAGGTGCTGAAGCTCATGACGGCCTCGGACTTGCGGCTGACGCCGCATCATTTTCGGGATCGGGATATGCGCGAGGTGGACATCGTGCTGGAGCGCGATGACGGAATGATCGTGGGGATCGAGGTGAAGGCGAGCGCTACGGTCAAGGCCGGCGACTTCGCTGGCTTGCGGGCCTTGGCCGAGGCCTGCGGGGACCGCTTTGCCTTCGGCGTCGTCCTCTACGACAGCACTGATCTCGTGCCGTTCGGCGACCGGCTGGTGGCGGCGCCATTGTCGTGCCTGTGGGCGTGAGCGCCATGGGTCGATCCGAAGATGCACTGCGAATGAGGAGCCGGTTGGCAACCGAGTTCGATTCAGGACGGCGATCCCTGCCCAGGGGGGCCTCGCGTCTTCATGGAAACAGATCAGTAAGGTCAACCGGAATGATAATTGTGGCATGATAACAATATTGGGGGGCGAGGCTGGCAATGAAGGCGTTTGAATTTGATCATCGTCTTATCGATGCTTACGCTCGTTTCTCGCGGTCGTTCAGCACCATTCGATCTGATGACCTGAAGTCTGAAGTTGATCACCAGTATGATGCCGGGCGCTTCTGGCCTGATGCCATGCTGTCTCTCAACCCGAAGTTTCTTCAGGGGCCAACCGTCGATGATCTGGTCGCCTCGGGCGATCTCGATGAAGCGACGGGCAGAATATTCCGGTTCGGGTCAGAGCCCCTGCGGTTCCATCGCCATCAGGCCCAGTCGATCGCCAAGGCGCAGGCGGGTCAGAGTTACGTGGTTACGACGGGAACAGGCTCGGGCAAGTCGCTTTGCTTTTTCGTACCGGTAGTCGATGCGATCGTTCGCGCCCGCAAGGCCGGAAGGCCACGCAGAACCAGTGCTATCTTCGTTTATCCGATGAATGCACTGGCCAACAGCCAGATCAACGAGATCGAGAAATTCATCGCGCAGTCCGGCCTGCCCACCGAGCTTAAGCCGGTTGTCCGCCGCTACACCGGCCAGGAAAGCCAGGAGGATCGGCAGCGAATTGCCGACGCCCCGCCGGACATTCTGCTGACTAACTTCATGATGGCCGAGCTTCTGCTGACGCGGCAGGACCAGCTCGATACCAAGGTTATAGAAAATGCGAACGGACTGAATTTTATCGTTCTTGACGAACTGCACACCTATCGCGGCCGCCAGGGCGCCGATGTCGCCATCCTCGTTCGTCGCCTTCGCAACCGATGCACACCAGACAAGGCGCCAATCTGCATCGGAACCTCGGCGACCATGGCAAGCGAAGGATCCGATATCAATCGCGCTGAGGCCGTGGCGAATGTTGCGTCGCGCCTTTTCGGGACCCCCATCGGGCCGGAATCCGTCATAGACGAGTCGCTTCGACGGGCGACGGATGATCGGCTGAAGCTCGGCGATGTGCGGCCGAAGCTCGCGCCTGTCCTGACATCTGTACTTCCAGCGGAGCTGACAGATGTGGTTCTGCAGGAACACCCGCTGGCGGTTTGGACGGAGCTGGCGATTGGCCTCGATGACGCACAGGAACTCAAGCGCAAGAAGCCGATCCCTTTTGAAAAGGCCGTAGCGCTGCTTTCAAAAGATAGTGGCGTCGACATCGAAACCTGCCGAAGCGGGCTCGAGGCATTCCTGACGCGCGTCAGCCTTCCGGAAACGGAGCGGGGCGGCTCGGGAAACGGCGCATTCCTGGCGTTTAAGCTCCATCAATTCATCTCGGGCGCAGGTGAGATTTTCACCACGCTGACAGGCAAGCCCAGGAACGTGTTGTTCGAGGGCCAACTCGAAGATCCCAGTGCGCCGGGCCATCGCCTCTATCCTACCCGCTTTTGCCGGGAATGCGGATTTGAGGTCCACGTCATTACGAAGAGCGAGGATGCCGAGGGCATTCTGTTTCTACCCAGGGGAATCGATGACGCACCGCTCGACGATCAAGAGGGAGAGACCGCCGGTTACCTGACCCCCACAGGCGATGGCGATTCAGAGTATGCCTTTACAGGCGAGATCGAAACGTACCCCGAGGACTGGCGCGAGGAGCGCAATGGCGTCGAGCGACTCCGGGCGAACAGGAAACGCAGACTGCCCCAGATGATCACGGTAGCCCCGGATGGTCGCTACGATCCATTGGGGAAGAGATTTTGGTTCATACCAGGCAAGTTTGGTTTCTGTCCGTGCTGCCTCGACCAGCCGCATCCCAACATGCGCGAACGCACCAAACTCGCCGGCCTATCGGGTGAGGGCCGCAGCTCGGCCACGACACTTCTCGTTTCGACCGCCCTGGAATGGATGAACGGGAACAACAGCGGAGTTCCCAAAGAGAAACGTAAGCTCCTCGGCTTCACGGACAACCGGCAGGACGCCGCCCTCCAGGCTGGCCACTTCAATGATTTTTTGTTCGTCAGCCTCCTGCGTGGTGCGATCCTGCGAGCGGTTCTGGATGCCGGCGACGACGGCATGGCCGAGGACGAATTCGGTCTGCGGGTCGTGAAGGCGCTCGGATTCACTGCG
Source organism: Sphingosinicella soli (assembly GCF_014199685.1). GTDB lineage: Bacteria > Pseudomonadota > Alphaproteobacteria > Sphingomonadales > Sphingomonadaceae > Sphingosinicella > Sphingosinicella soli. Next base: position 89,179 of record NZ_JACHNZ010000002.1, read on the forward strand.
GCCCACAAAGATGCGCGTATCCACTGGATGTCGGATCCCGAGGCCGGCGCTGTAGTTCGCGAAGACGCTCAACGCTCTCTCGCGAAGGTTCTCGCCCATCGGCTCTGGACAGATCTGCGTCGGGGATGGCGCTACACCAACCCGAGCCTCTCTGTCCTCAAGCTCATCGACGTTGCGTTCATTGGGCTCGATGACATCGCGGAAGATACAGAGCGCCTCACGGCTATCTTGCCGGATTTTGGGACGCTTGATGCGCCGGCGCGCAAGTCGATGCTGAAGCTGCTCCTCGGTGCCATGCTCGACGGCCTGGCCGTTGGAACGGAAGCGCTCGATCTAACTGTCCTCGACGCCGTCGCTCAAAAGTCGCGAAATCTCCTGCGCGTCCCCTGGGCCATCGACGCAAAAGAAACGCCGAGAAGCCGCACGACCCTATTTCTGCAAGCTCCGGGCAAGGACCGGATTGGGCTACGGGAAGAACAGACGATCGTCCGCGCCGGGCATAATTCCCGTATCGGACGCCTCATCAATCGAAAAAGCGTCATTGGGACCAAGCTCGGCAAGACAGACTACCTGACAGTCATGACGGGCCTTATGGAACTCCTGGCACGTGAGGGGTTAGTGTCGCGCGTCGACATTGAGGCCGATCTGCAAGGCTGGCGTCTATCGCCTTCGGCGGTTCGGATCGTTCCTGGGGAAGCCATCAGGACAGGAGCGGCGCAGGGCAACCGCTATTTTCACGATCTCTACAATGAAATCGCTGCTCATATGAAAGCAGGCCATAGCAGCTATTGGGGCCTCGAAGGCCGCGAACATACAGCCCAAGTTTCCCAGAAACAGCGCGAATGGCGCGAATGGCGCTTCCGATTTGAGAAGGAAGACCGGGAGAATCTCACGAAGAGTGCCGCCGACCTCAAAGCGGCAGGTGAGTCGGAGCAGTTTCTGCCGGCCTTATTCTGTTCGCCGACCATGGAGCTCGGCGTCGATATCTCGGCGCTTAATGCCGTCTATCTGAGAAACGTGCCGCCGACGCCGGCGAATTATGCCCAGCGCGCCGGCCGTGCCGGCCGCTCCGGGCAGGCTGCCGTCATTGTGACCTATTGCGCCGCTCAATCGCCGCACGACCAGTATTTCTTTGAACGGCGCAATGAGATGGTGGCTGGTGTTGTTCGTCCCCCTGCGCTCGACATCACCAATGAAGAGCTCGTGCGCTCGCATCTACATGCCGTCTGGCTTGCCGAAGCGAAGCTCGCCCTGTCTCCTGACATTCCGGAAATTCTTGATCTGGCGCAACCGGGCTTTCCGCTGAAGCGAGAGATCTACAACGTCATCGACCGGCCTGAGTTGGTGGGTGCGGCGCATTTCCCGATGAAGCGCGTTCTCGATCAGATTCTCGGCTCGGTGGCTGGCCGGAAACCCGTCTGGATGACTGAGCCAGATGACTTCGTCTCCGCGGTCGCCCAGCGCGCGCCGCAGGAATTCGATCGAGCCTTCGGTCGCTGGCGGGAACTGTATAACTCAGCTCGAACGCAGCTGATGGAGGCCAATGCTCGCTCCGAGATCACGGGCCTCTCGGGCGCGGACCGTCGTCGAATCAAGGCTGCGCAGATGCAGGCAAGCGACCAGATCACCATTCTGGAGCAGGGCAAGGCCACGAACGGCTCGGACTTCTATTCCTACCGCTACCTCGCGACAGAGGGCTTTTTACCGGGATACAATTTCCCCCGGCTGCCGCTTTATGCCTTCATCCCTGGGGATGGAAAAACTGGCTCGTTCCTCCAGCGCGCCCGTTTCCTGGCCATTTCGGAGTTCGGACCGCGCAGCCTGATCTACCACGAAGGCCGCGCTTACAGGGTCATGAAGGCGAAGCTGCCGCCGGAAGTCCGAACGGGAGACGGGTCGGAGCTCGCCACTCGAGACATCTTCATCTGCTCGAACTGCGGCGCCTGTCATGACGGCGAGGTCGAGCGCTGTCACGCTTGCAACGCCCCGATGGCGGGCGAGATGCCGGTGCAGAGGACGCTCCGGATCGACAATGTGGAAGCCGCGCCCACAGAGCGGATCACGGCAAATGACGAAGAGCGTGTCCGCCAGGGCTTTGAGATTCAGACCGTCTTCTCTTGGCCAAAGCGGGACGGCCGGGTCCAGATCACCGAGGCCGACTTTCGTTGCGAGGATACCTCGATCCTCAATCTGCAATATGCCAACAGCGCCGAGATCAGCCGGATTAACAAAGGGCTGAAACGCCGGGCACAACAGACCAAGTTCGGTTTTTATATCGACCCGCGCAGCGGCTACTGGTCGAAGTCCGAAGACGAAGACCCAGATGTCGATGTGCCGCCGGATGTCGTGAGGCCGGTTCGGATCGTCCCCATCGTCCGCGACCATAAGAACGCGCTTCTCTTCCGTTTCAACGAGCCTACGGCCTACGCGCCAAAGACCATCGCGACGGTTCAGCATGCCCTAATGAGGGGGATTGCGGTCGTCTTCCAACTGGAAGAGGGCGAGATACTTGGCGAGCCATTGCCTGCCCGCGACAACCGCCGCGCCGTCTTGGCCTACGAAGCGGCAGAGGGCGGTGCCGGGGTGTTGAGCCGTCTGATCGAGGATCCGCAGGCCCTCGGCAAAGTCGCCCGAGAAGCGCTGATCCTTATGCATTTTGCGAAGGTCGATGAAGCGATCGCAGCTGGCGATGCCAAGCTGCTCGCCAGTCACGATGGGGAGGCCTGTGTTCGCGGGTGCTATCGGTGCCTGCTCTCCTATTTCAACCAGCCTGATCACGAGCTGATCGACCGAACGAGCGATGAAGCGAAGCAGATGCTGATCGATCTGGCGCGGGGCGAGGTGGTGCTCGCGGTCTCGCCGGGCCAGTCGGCTGAAGGTGGTGGATGGGCGAGCGCCTTCAAGGAGATGGGGCTTCCGGCCCCCGACGCCTCCACTGTCAGCTTCTCTAATCAGGAGATGAACTTCGCCTGGCGCAGTCATTTCGTGGCCGCTTGCCTCACACCCCTCACCGCGGCAACGCGCGAGGCGGCGGAAACCAAGGGCTGGACGCTGTTCGAGCTGCCAGAGACGGTCACAGCGGGTGTGCCCCACGAGTTGATTTCGATGTTTGGGGGATGACCTGATGACCGTGAATTTTGCCCCGGGAGATCTGGTCCGCGCCCGCGGGCGCGAATGGGTCGCGCTGCCGTCCCCGCAAGATGGCGTTCTGGCTCTCCGCCCACTCTCGGGCGGTGAGAACGATGCGGTCATCCTCGACCCGGACCTTGAGCTCCTGCCGGTCGAGCCTGCACGATTCGATCTGCCTGCCGACGCCCCCACAACCGTTCAGGCGAAGGCCGCGCTCCTCGCGGATGCGATGCGTCTGACCCTGCGCCGTGGTGCGGGTCCTTTCCGGTCCGCGGCGCAACTCGCCTTCGAACCTCGGACATACCAGCTTGTCCCCTTGCTGATGGCCCTTCGCCTGCCGGTGCCGCGCCTGCTCATCGCGGACGATGTTGGTATCGGCAAGACGATCGAGGCTGGCCTGATCCTGCGTGAGCTGATGGATCGGGGCGAGGTGGATACGTTCTCAGTGCTCTGCCCTCCGCATCTCGTCGAGCAGTGGGTAGGAGAGCTGAAGGTGCGCTTTGGGATCGAAGCTGTCGCAGTCACGTCGGGTACGGCGAGCAGGCTGGAACGCAGCCTGCCGCTCGCTCAGACTGAACCGCCCCTAGATTCCTGGACGCCTTCTCCCCTAATTTTTGAGGCGAGGAGGCCCCGATGGGCAAAGCGAACTTCACCGAGGACTTCAAGCGCGACGCAGTCCTTCAGATCACGGAGCGTGGCTATCCTGTTGCAGAGGTGGCGGCTCGGCTGGGGATCAGCAAGTACTCGCTCTACGAGTGGAAGAAGCGGTACGCGAAGCCTGCGGTGGCGGCCCGTGACGACGATCACGCCGCCGAGGTGCGTCGGCTGAAGCGCGAGCTGCAGCGGGTCACCGAGGAGCGCGACATCCTAAAAAAAGCGGCCGCGTACTTCGCCAAGGATGCAAGGTGAGGTACGCGTTCATCGCCGAGCATCGCCTGCTGTTTTCGATCCGCGCCATGTGCCGTTGCCTGTCGGTCCAGCCAAGCGGCTTCTACGCCTGGCTCAAGGACCCGCTCAGCCGACGTGCACGGGAAGACCGGAGGCAGACCGAGCTCATCCGCGCGGCCTGGCGGGACAGCGGAAGGGTCTACGGCTACCGCAAGCTCCACGACGACCTCGCGGATATGGGCGAGAGCTGCTGCCCGAACCGGGTTGCGCGTCTGTCACGGCTCGCCGGCATCCGGGCGCAGATCGGCTACAAACGTCGGCCCGGGCAGTATGGCGGCAAACCGTCTCTGGTCGTCCAAAACGCGCTCGATCGACAGTTCGACGTGGAGGCGCCGGACAAGGCCTGGGTGACCGACATCACCTACATCCGCACCCACGAGGGCTTCGCCTATTTGGCGGTCGTGCTCGACCTCTTCTCACGCCGGGTCGTCGGATGGTCGATGCAGGCCCGGCAGACGACAAACGTCGTTCTTCAGGCGCTGCTGGCGGCCGTCTGGCGGCGGAAGCCGAAGGAGCGTGTGCTGGTGCATTCGGACCAAGGCAGCCAGTTCACGAGCCTGGAATGGGCTTCGTTCCTCAAGCACCACGATTTGGAGCCTTCGATGAGCCGGCGCGGCAACTGCCATGACAATGCGGTGGCCGAGAGCTTCTTCAACCTGCTCAAACGCGAGCGGATCCGTCGCAAGGTCTACCGCACGAGGGAAGAGGCGCGGGCCGACGTGTTCGACTACATCGAGATGTTCTACAACCCGACCCGCAAGCACGCGCGGAACGGGATGCTGTCGCCCGTCGAGTTCGAACGGCAGCACAAAGCGCAAGCCGAAGGCGTCTAGAAAACTCGGGGCGGTTCAGACCGTATTCGATGCTTATCCCTTCACGGTCGTTAGCCTCGACTACATCAAGGCAGATAAGCGTCGGGAGAATTTCGCACGTGCCTGCCCGGATTTCGTTATCGTCGATGAGGCGCATGCCTGCGTAGGCACGCACAAGGGTCGGCAGCAGCGCTTTGAGCTTCTGTCAGGGCTGGCCCGGAATCCGGATCGCCGGATGATCCTTCTAACCGCGACGCCGCATTCCGGGGATGAAGAAGCCTTCGCGCGCCTTCTTTCGCTGGTCGAGCCATCGTTCACTTCAATGAACTTCGAGGACGCTCGCTACCGGGAGCGTCTGGCGCGGCACTTCGTGCAGCGGCGTCGGATCGATCTCGTCTCAGGAGATTGGGACGAAGATCGCGCCTTCCCGAATCATGAGACAACCGAATTCCCCTATCGTCTTTCTCCGGCCCACCTCGAATTCCAGGAAACTGCGCTCGACTACTGTCTCGGCATCGTTTCCCGAGTAGGATCCGGACAGCGGGAGCGACGCTTGGCCTTCTGGGGCACGCTGGCCCTGATGCGTTGTATCGGCTCTTCGCCGGCTGCGGCTAAGAGCGCGCTGCGGAACCGGATGTCGAGCGAGAGCGACCGCCTCGAGCCGCAAATCTATGATGAGGACAGCGACGACGAGGACGCGGTCGATATCGAACCGGGTACAGCCTTCGACGTCGATCCGGAGCTTCTCGCTCTGGTCAAGCGCGCCGAGGAACTGGTCAGCAAACCCGATCCGAAGCTGATCGCTTTGGTCGATGTTTTGACCCCCCTCATCAAGAAGGGCGCCAATCCCGTTGTCTTCTGTCGCTATCTGGCGACTGCTGAACATGTCCGCGATGGCCTGCGCAAGGCCTTCCCAAAGCTGATCGTCGAAGCCGTAACGGGTGTTCTTACGCCCGACGAACGCCGAGACCGCGTGGCCGATATGGCTCCGGCGGATGAGGAAAAGCAGATTCAGCGCATCCTCGTCGCCACCGACTGCCTCTCCGAAGGAATCAATCTACAGCAGATCTTCGACACGGTCGTCCATTACGACCTGTCATGGAATCCGACCCGACATCAGCAGCGCGAGGGACGGGTCAATCGCTTCGGTCAACCGGCAGAGCTTGTCCGATCGATCATGATGTTTTCGCCGGACAGTGCGATCGACGGCGCCGTGCTCGATGTCATCCTTCGCAAAGCCGAGGAAATCCGCGAGGCGACGGGCGTGACCGTTCCGCTTCCCGATGAACGAGGGCCGGTAACGGACGCACTGATGGCGTCGGTGATGTTGCGCCGAGGCGTGCCCCGCCAGCTTACGCTCGATCTGCGCCTCGACGACGGCGCCAGAGTCATGGAGGCCCGGTGGCGCGACGCCGCCGAGAACGAGAAGAAATCCCGAACGCGTTTCGCTCAGAACGCAATGAAGCCGCAAGAAGTCGCCCCCGAATGGGAGAAGGTTCGGACGCTGCTCGGCTCTCCGGCGGATGCGAGGCTTTTCGTCGAGCGCGCCATGTCGCGCTTCGGCGTGCCCCTTGAAGCCCGGAAAACGGTGCTCTTGGCTCATGTCGATGCGCTCGAGGTCGGCTTGCGCGAGCGTTTGGCTGGTCACAATTTGACCGGATCGGTGCGTCTGGCGACGGCTGAGCCAGCGCCCTCGGGCACCGCGCTACTGACCAGGACTCATCCCCTGACGGCGACGCTTGCCGAAGCATTGGTCGAGGCTTCGCTTGATCCCGACACCCTGTCAGGTCTCGGCACAGGCCGGGTCGGCGCGTGGCCGACCGCCGCCGTGCAGCAGATGACTCGCGTTGCCTTGCTCCGTGTCCGCTTCAAGCTGACCGTCCATGCCCGCAAGGAACGGCTGCTGCTAGCCGAGGAGGCAGCCCTCGTCGCGATCCAAGGCGGCCGGATCGTAGCAGTTGGCGAGGCCGCCCGGGAAATGCTGAACGCACCGGCGATGGCCGATCTGGCTTCCGTCGCACGCGACAGGTTCATCGCGAAGGCGAAGGAGGATCTTCCCAGTCTGCTCGAAGGACCGATCGCCGAGTTCGGCCGATCGCGCGCGCAAGAGCTCATGGGGGACCATGCGCGGCTCCGCGCCGCGTCAGGATCGGCATCGCGCGTCACAGTGGAGGTCGTGCTGCCGCCGGACATGATCGGCTTGTTCGTGCTGATGCCGGGTGAGGCCTGAGCCATGGCGCGTAAGCCCGTCACCGATATATCGGCTTGGCCCTCGCTCACACTTGAGGGCAACCTCATCGCGCCGGCGATGGTCGCAAGCATCGACCGCAGACAAGCCTCCGAGCAGACGGAGGAAGAGTACCGGATCCGCAAGGGACTGACGATCCGCGAGGAAATCTCGACCGCCTTCCGCGTTGGCCAGTCCCATTTCGACGCGTTCGCAAAGTTTGAAAAACCCTCCGTTGAAGCGACCTGTCGTTTCGTGCGTGACTTCCTCGAGGAAACTTTTGGTTTCGACGATCTGGTCCCAGTCGACGGGGCGGTCTCTTTCCTTGCCGGCGGCCGTGTTCCCATCGTCGTCGTGCCGCCTTCCGACGAAAAGCTCGATAGGCGGAGCCCGACGCTCTCCACCGATCGTTCGCGCTCCCCGGCGTTCGTGCTCCAAGATTATCTTAACGACAGCGAGCACGCGCTATGGGGTCTGGTGACCAACGGGGCCGTGGTCCGTCTCATGCGCGACAATGCCTCGTTGACCCGGCCAGCGTACGTCGAAGCGGACCTTGCCCAAATCTTCACGAACGAAGACGCCGCCTCTTTCGCCGTTCTCTGGTCGCTGATTCACCGGACCCGGTTCGGCGTGACCGGCACACCCGTTACCGACTGTGCACTCGAACGGTGGCGTGAGGCCGGCTCACGCGAAGGCGAGGCTGCCCGCGACCGGCTGGCGGCCCAGGTCGAAACAGCGCTCAAAGTGCTCGGCTCCGGTTTTCTGGAAGCCAACCCTGATCTCGCCACCCGCCTGAAGTCCGGCGAGGTCAATCTGACGAAATGGTTCAATGAGCTTCTACGCCTCGTCTACCGCCTGATCTTCCTGATGGTGGCTGAGGATCGGAATCTCCTCCACCCCGAGACGGCGAAGCCGGAGTCGCGCAAGCTTTATGTTGAAGGCTATAGTCTCACCGCGCTGCGTGCGCAGTGTGTCCGCGCGGCCACTTGGGACAAACACCACGATCGCTACGAAGGCATCAAGGTCGTCTTCAAAGCTCTTGCCCACGGTCAGGAGGTGCTCGGCCTACCGGCCCTTGGCGGGCTCTTCGGCTCCGACATGCTGCCGCATCTGGAAACCGCCCGCTTGCGCAATCGGGCCTTCATGGAAGCGCTCTATCGCCTCTCGTGGCTAGCTGACAGAACCAGCATGGTGTCGGTGAATTGGCGCGCGATGGAGACCGAGGAGTTGGGCTCTGTCTATGAATCTCTGCTCGAACTCCAACCGCAACTGGGCGACGACGGCAAGACTCTCCTTTTCGCCTCTGAAGTTGCAGAGCAGCGGGGCAATCAGCGCAAAACGACAGGCTCTTACTACACGCCAGACAGCCTGGTGCAACTTCTCCTCGATAGCACACTCAACCCAGTGCTCGATGAACGCGAAGCCCAAGCGGCCGATCCGGCCGAGCAGCTTCTGAGGTTGACCGTCATCGATCCGGCCTGCGGTTCGGGTCATTTCCTGCTTGCGGCGGCGCGGCGCATTGCCGCTCGTGTCGCCCGCCATCGCGCCGGTGGAGTTCCTTCGGCCGCCGACTTCCGCCATGCGTTGCGGGAGGTCGCCTGCCGCTGCCTTTATGGCGTTGACCGTAACCCCATGGCGGTCGAACTGACCAAAGTGGCGCTCTGGATCGAAGCTCTGGAGCCGGGCCGGCCGCTCGCCTTCTTCGACGCGCAGATCCGCTGCGGCGATAGTTTGATCGGCGTCTTTGGTAGATCGATGCTGCGAACTGGGTTGCCTGATGAAGCCTACAAGCCGCTCACCGGCGACGATCGGGAACTCTCCCGCCGCTACGCTCGCCTAAACAAGGAACAGCGGGATCGGGCGAAAGGTCATCCGCAACTATTCCGGAACTGGTCGCCGCCAGAAATTTTGACTGAGCGGGATCACAAGCTGAAGGAGATGGCGCAGGACGATCTGGCGAGCGTCGAGGCAAAGGCAATAGGCTTTGCAGAAATGCGCGCATCGGGCGATTGGCAGAGTCTGAAGACAGCTAGCGACCTCTATATCTCGGCCAACTTCTACATGGCGGCGTTCTTCATGCCGAAGGCCAGCGCCGCTGGCACGGACGCCATGCCGCTCACCGAACATGTGTGGCAAGCGGCAGGTGGCGACGCGCCTGCCGAGCATCTACGGCAAGGCGCAAGGCTGACCTCTGAGAAAGTAAGCGCCTTCCATTGGTTCATCGAATTCCCCGAGATCATGGAACGCGATGGTGGATTCGATGTGGTCATCGGCAACCCGCCATGGGAGCGGATCAAGCTTCAGGAGCAGGAGTTCTTCGCCGCTAGCTCGCCAGCGATCGCCAGCGCCCCAAACAAGGCGGAACGTCAGAAGCTGATCGATGCCCTGGAGAAAGCAGATTTTGATAGCGCGGATGGTCGCCTGTGGCGGGATTTCGTCATTGCCAAACGTACTGCGGAAGCGGCGAGCGAATTCGCACGCTCTTCGGGACGCTATCCGCTTACAGGCCGGGGCGACGTCAACACCTACGCTCTTTTTGCAGAGTTGTTTTCGAACCTCGCGAAACCCACTGGTCGAGCCGGAGTGGTTGTGCCAACAGGGATAGCAACTGACTCTTCTACATCCGAATTCTTCGGCCATCTTGTTAAAGGTCGAAAGCTGCAATCTCTGTTTAGCTTTTATGAAATTAGGGGCTGGTTCAAGGGGACGGATGACAGAAAGTCATTCTGCATAATTTGCGTAGGCGGCGAGGCGAAAGCCGCAACGTTCTGCTTCGATATAAAAGATATGGCGGAAATTGACCACCATGAGCGCGTGTTCGAGCTCACGGAAGACGAAATCGCACGCATAAGCCCGAACACGCGAACAGCACCAGTCTTCCGCTCCCGCGCCGATGCGGAGCTAACGGCGAAGATTTATTCCCGCGCGCCCGTAATGATTGAGGAACGAGCCCAAGAAGAGGGCGGAAACATCAATCCGTGGGGCATTACTTTCCAGCGCATGTTCGATATGTCCATGGACTCCGGTTTCTTCCGCACACCCACGCAGATGGAGGCTGAGGGCTGGCGCTGCGAGGGAGTAGATTGGACCCGAAAGACGGTTGCGGGCGTCGAACGCCGCGTGCCGCTCTACGAATCCAAGATGATTCACCACTTCGATCACCGCTGGGCAACCTATGGCGCTGGCACCAGCGACGACGAAGAGAGTGCCCGCGACTGCACGGTCGCTGAAAAGCAAAACTCGGATTTTGAGCCGGCGCCGCGTTATTGGGTGCCCGAAGAAGAGGTAACCTTGCGCGCCGCTCGCGTACCGGCGGCGCTAAAAAGTGCTGTCAGACAGTCGCGCGAAGGCGGGAGGCGGCGGCGCACAGCGGACACTGATCTTGAGGAGGGCAGCCGCTCGGCAGCCCTCAAGGCGCTGGCAACTTGGATTGCCGGCGCCATCCCATTCGTCGAGGGCCGCCCTGCGCGGGAGCAAGATCTGTTTCGCGTTCTCGGTCGTGGGCAGGATTGGCGTGGCTCGTTGAAGGCGTCGTCCGAACGCTTCCTGCTCGATCCCAAGACGCTAGCTGGCGGTGTCGAGATGCAACGTGAGACGCCGCTCACAGGCTCTGATCTCACCCTTCTCGCCGAAGGGCCGAATGATGCGCTCGCCATTGCCGAGCAACTGATTGCCGCCAAGCAGCCTCGTTGGCTGATGGGTTGGCGGGATATTGCGCTCCGGAGTGTCGAACGCACGGTGATAGGCACGGTTTTCCCGAAAGTTGGTATCGGGAACAATTTGCCCATTTGGTATCCGGGGCATTACGTCAACGCAAAGCAGGCAGCAGCTTTCGTTGGAATGCTTACAAGCATGACCTTCGACTTTACTGCGCGTCACAAGATCGGCGGCACCCATCTCAATTTCTTTATCGCTCAACAGCTTCCCGTTCTGCCACCGTCCGTCTTTTCGGAGAACGACCTAGAATTCGTCCGCACTCGCGTGCTCGAACTGACCTATACCAGCCACGCTCTGAAGCTTTGGGCGGAGGATTTGGGACATTCAGGCGCCCCGTTCGTCTGGAACGAGGATCGCCGGGGCCGGTTGCGAGCCGAGCTCGATGTCTTCTTTGCCAGAAAATACGGCCTGACCGAAGAAGATCTGCAATACGTTGTGAACCCGGCCAAGGCCAAGGGCCCGGGTTACCCGTCCGAAACTTTTAGAGTGCTGAAGGAAAGGGAAATCCGTCAGTTCGACGAATACCGCACAGAACGCCTGGTGCTGGAGGCGTGGAAGCAAATGGACGCGGATCAGCCGTCCGATACGCTACCTGCGCCCGTCGCGTTGCCGCCTCTCGCAAACCTGTCGGACGGTGTATGGGCATGGCCGGCAAGCATTCAACCTCGAGACCGTCTCCGTTATGCAGCTCAGTACGTACTTTCGCAGATGGATCCGGCGAGCGACGGCACACGCGCGCGCTTCGCAATCGCCAGTCTTGCGGAACCGGCGCTGCTCACGCCCCTGTTAGCGACTAGCGACCGGAGTCAGTGGATCAGGCTCGTCGGCCCGGAGGCGCAACCGACACAAGGCGCGATCCGACTACGGCCGTCCATCAATGCTGCGTGGCGATCGCTGTTCGAGACGCTGCTTACCTCTGGTCAATTGGAGGAGCGTGCCGACGGGTCGTGGACACGGGGTCAGCATTTCAATCCAACCGGACTGCAGACGCAGTCCGCCGACGCGCAGCGCACGGCGTTCGCGATCCGCGCCATCCGGGGCATCGATATCGGCGCCATGACCGCAGCCGTTGCGCAGGAGGACAACGTCATTTGGGCGAGGTTCGGACATGCCGGCTGACCTGTTCGCTCCGGTAATGCGCCTGCCGGTCGCACCGGCAGGTCGGGCCGGTCCTCGCCTTTGGGTCCGTCGCCTGGCCATCTTCAGCGATCCGAGCACTATCGTCCGCGACGTGCCGTTGAAACCCGGCCTCAACATCGTCTGGACACCGGATATGTCGAGTAGCGGAAGCCGGGCTTTGGCTCATGGCAGCGGTAAGACAGCCTTCTGTCGCCTGCTTCGAGCTTGCCTCGGGGAGCTCGGCTACGCGACGGACGCTCAGCGATCGCGCATCTTTGCGCAGCTTCCGAACGGCTTGATTGCGGCCGAGCTTCTGATCGATGGCGTGTGCTGGGTCGCTGTTCGCCCTCTGGGGCTGCCGGGCGGTGAGTTCGTCGTTCAAGTCGCGTCTATTGAAGATGCCATCGCGCGGGGGCGTCGCGACGGCGATCAAGCATTCATCGACCCCTTGGTGATCGAAGCCTTTTTCCCGTTGATTGCGGGAGCAACGCCCCCGGAAGTCAGCCGCGAGCAGGTCTGGGATGTCCTTCGGGCCTGGTTGACGCGCGATCAGGAGTGCCGCCTCGCCGACATTTTAGCGTGGCGGTCACCGCAGACGCAGTCTCGTTCCCGTGCGCAGGTGCTGGGCGAAACAGCCAAGCTGACGATGGTGCGCCTCGCCTTGCGCGCGCTTGACGCGGAAGAACAGACGGCCGCCCTCCGCGAGCGGGGACTCGTGACCGCTGCAGAAGATGACCGGCGCCGCCAAGCTTATCAACAACAGCGATATCTTGATGGGCTGAAGGTCGTAAGGGCAGCATTGAGTGCCGGCGAGGAGGTGGGCTTCGATGACACCATAGATCAGAAAGGACTGATTTCGTTGGCGGAGGCGGCGCTGGCCGAGGCGATGCGTGCCGATTTGCCAAAACCGCCCGATGTTGGCTCGATATTCGCTCGATTGAACGCGCTCAACGAAGAACGCCGAGCGTTAGAAGCAAGCCAACAAGGGTCTGTGAAGGAGGCAGACGTCAAGCGGGGAGAAGCAGAGCGCTATCGTTCAGAAGCGAACCTGGGCGAGATCGACATCACGCAAGGAGGGGTAAGAGTCTGCCCAATCTGCAGGGTCAGCGTGGAAGAGACTCTGGCCAAGGGTTGCGGCATTTCGCTTGAACGGTGCGATCTGGCTGCGATCAAGGTGGCGATTGCCGACAAGCTCGCCAAAGTAACGCAGTTAGTCGGAGAATCGGATAGCGCCGCGCAGGAGGCAAAGCGGTTCGAAGCGCTGATCAATCAGCTCGGTCCTCGTCAGCAAGCACTCGAGGCGGAGGCGAGGAGCGCTGATGCGGTAAGTCGCGCAGCTCAAGCCGCAGCGAAAGACGTCCAGGATCAAATTTATCGGGCAAGGCGCATACTCGACGATGTGCGATCGCTTCGCGACGCGGAAACAGCCGGAAAGCCCGCGCCTCCAGCTACTGCCGCGCTGGACGCGGTTCGCGCGCAACTCGAGGCAGGGCGTTCACGAGCTCGCGCCGCGATTCGGACTCTGGAGGAGAGGTACCAGGGGATCATGGCCGCTTGGCTCCCGGATGGAGTCGAGGGGACCGTCAAGCTCGATGGCAACGGGTTGAAGGTCGACGCCCAATTCGCGGGACGAGGCGAGGTTTCCACGGCGGCTTTGGACTCCCTCAAGATTGTTGCCTTCGACCTCGCCGCCTTGCACATGGCCGTCGAAGAGAAGGCGGACCTGCCCGCTTTCCTCGTCCACGACAGCCCGCGCGAGGCCGACTTGGATGGGCAACTCTACGAACGCCTTTTCGGCCTACTGCATCAATGGGAGGAGAGTGCGGAAACGCCTTGCTTCCAATACATCGTCACTACGACGACAGCTCCACCCATCGAGCTACAGACCGACAGGCATGTCAGGCTTCGAATGAGCTCGACACCAGCGGCAATGCGGCTGTTCGGAATGGATCTCTGACCATGCGGAGACAGGGGGGATGCGATGGTTGAGGCTCCCCAGTCCTTCATAGTCCGTGAGGAATGTGAGAAGGCTGCCTCGCAGAACGGATTTCGCCGGGTTCTGGGGGAAGAGGCAGGCTGGGCAGCCTTTGGCTCAACTACCGCGCAGGGTACAATTCATCTCGCCGCCGCAGGGGTGCAAGGGCCGTGGTTCTTAGCGCTGGACCATACAGGTGTCATCGCGGAACTGGACCTGCTTCCGGCCGACGTGCCAGGCCCCGGACGCGTTCGTCATGTCTTCGATAGCCTCGGCGCGCTCTATTCGGTGCTGCACCGCGTCTATGAACTTGCGATCAGCTTGCCGGATGCGCCGCTACGGGAGTTCGAGGCGCGGGTCGCGGGGTTGCCCCGGGCGACCGAAGTCGAGCGGTTGGTCATCCAGAGGATTGGTCAGGACATTTTTCGCACCCGCCTGATGGACTATTGGCAGGGGCGCTGTCCCCTCACAGGTATCTCCGACGTGGCCTTACTACGCGCCTCGCACATTATCCCATGGGCGGAATGCGAAAGCGATGCCGAGCGGCTCGACGTGCATAACGGCCTACTTCTTTCCGCGCTGTGGGACGCGGCGTTCGACCGCGCGGTCGTGACTTTCGATGACGAAGGAACGCCCGAGCTCTCGCCCTGTCTCAGCGAGCAAGCGCGGGCTGAGCTCCGCTGGAGTTCCCCGATTTCCCTGACGGACGAGCATCGCCGGAGGCTCGCCCGTCATCGCGAGCGGGCGCGAGGGGCGTCGGCCGGGAGGGAATCGCCAAGTGGTGCTTTATAAAAAGTGGTGCGACGCCACCAAGGAAAAGGACAAGCGGAAGCGCTATTGGACGTATGTCGAAAAGGACGGTGGCCGCGATGAGATCCGTGACGACCTCGCCGAGACCATGCGCTCCCATTACGATCGGCTTGAGCGTATAGCCGATGACGTCCAGCGGCTCGGTTACAAGGTTGCCGCGGAAATTCTGCGCACGCAGCTCCCCCAGACAGATAAAGGCCGCTCGGGTGATCTCGGCGAGATATTGGCGACCGAGTTGGTCGAGGAGGAAATCGGTCTGCGCGTTCCCGTTCGTCGTCTGCGCTACAAGGATGGGCGGAACATGGCGATGCGAGGCGACGACTTTATCGGGGCAGGCTATGGAGGCGACGACTCCAAGCTTTGGCTGCTGAAAGGCGAAGCCAAGAGCAACAAAGTCCTCGGGAAAGCCACCGTCACGAGCGCCCGCAAGGTGCTCAATCGTGACAACGGCAGATGCACGCCGGACTCGCTGGCATTTGTCGCGAACCGCTTGCTCGAAAGCAACGACGACGGCGATGTGCAACTGGGCCGCGACCTTCGCGATGAAGTCGGTCTCAAGACCCTGCGTGCTGATCGCATCGACCACATGCTCTTTACGATATCGGGCAATGGACCTCACGCTTCGCTGAAGGGCGATCTCGAAGGCGCCGGGACGAACCGGGACCAGTATGTCGTGAACGTCCACATCGAAGACCACCAGGACTTCATCAAGGAGATGTATCAGAAGGCGGAAGACCTTGGAGACGACTGACGAACTGCAAGCATTTTTGACGCGCGCGACGCAGGACGGCGTGCAAGGGCGGCTGCTATACCGAGGGGCGGCATGGTCGCTAATGCGAAGTGATGGTGTTCTGCCTGAAAATGCCCCGCCGCTCGGCGCGACCATCGATACCGACCTTGCAGAACATGGGTTTGCGCTGCTCCGTGCGGCAATGGCCCTTCGCACCCAGGCCGGCTCCTCCGAGTTGACGAACAAGGCGTTCGAGCGCGCCGGCAACGCGTTTGAAGCTTTGGTGCGCAATGCCGATCCCGAAGCCGCCGATCGCGGTTTCCGCAGGACGATCGCCGCCACGGCCTACCATCTGGCCGGGTTCTCGGCCGTCGCCTATTCGCTCTTCAACGAGGCAGTGGGCGACCTGAATTTGACGCCGGGTGAAATGGCGGTGATGCGGTTGGTGCTGCGCGACCTTGATGGGCTTCGAGCCTTCGTGCGCGGCTGGCTGAACGACGCGGCGCATGGTGACGACCGGATTGCTGCGGGGCTGTCCGGTGAGGATGCCGATGTCGACGAGATCCTGGCGATCGTTCTCAACACCACGATCTGTCGGGCGTTGGCCTTCTTCGATTTCGCGTTGGAGACCGGCGAAGAGGAACCGCTCGACGCGGCGCGCTCGCTTCTCACAACGGCTGTCAGCCTGGCCGACAATGCGGAGAACGTACCGCTGTGGTGGATCACCAATCTGTGCCGGCATCTGATCGACGACCTATGGCAACATTCGTTGCACCAGAACCTGCCGACAGAGCCACCTGAGGGCGCCGCCGAGAAGTATCCCGATCTGCGACGATTGTTTATTGGGTCTCTCTACGCTCGGAAGAATTCCGAGGTTGAGCTTTGGCCCTCGCAGCGTGAGGCGGCGCGCCGCTCGACGGATGTCAAGGATGACCTGGTCGTCGCCCTACCCACCAGCGCCGGGAAAACGCGCGTCGCTGAGATCGCCGCGCTCATGACGCTGTCTTCGGCGCGGCGAGTTCTCATCGTGACGCCGCTGCGAGCACTATCGGCTCAGACAGAACGATCGTTTCGTAAGACCTTCGCGCCGCTCGGATTCAGCGTGTCGTCGCTCTACGGCGCCAGCGGCCTCTCGGCTGGTGACGAGGACGCGCTCCGATCGCGGGAGATCATCATAGCGACGCCGGAGAAACTCGACTTCGCGCTGAGAAGCGATCCGAGCCTGATCGACGACGTCGGGCTGATCGTGCTCGATGAAGGCCACATGATCGGGCCGAGCGAGCGTGAGATCCGCTACGAGACGCTGGTGCAGCGCTTGTTGCGCCGCGCAGACTCGGCCGACCGCCGTATTGTCTGCCTCTCGGCGATTCTTCCGAGTGGAGATGAGCTCGACGATCTGACTGCGTGGATACGGGCGGACGAGCCAGGCGACGCCGTGCGGTCTGACTGGCGGCCAACACGCCAGCGTTTCGGAATGCTGGCGTGGCGTGCGCGTGATGCGCGCCTGACCCTGGATCTGACCAACAACGGCCCGTTCCTGGATCATTTCGTGGTTCAAAAGCCGCCCCGCGGCCGTGAGAAGAAGCCCTATCCCCGAAAGACGTCACATCTGGCCCTGTTCGCGGCCTGGGAGTTTGCGGCGCAGGGCAAGCGGACACTCATCTTCTCGACGCAAGCGAACTGGGTTGAGGGGTACGGAAAGCAAATCGTCGACCTCTGCAAACGCGGCTATCTGGACTCGCTTCTGGATGACGAAGCATCGATCGCTCGCGCAATCGAGGTCGGCAAAGAATGGCTCGGCGAAGATCATCCCGCGGTGGCAAGCCTTAAGGCGGGCGTTGCCATTCACCACGGCCGCCTGCCGAGCCCGTTCCTCCGCGAGTTGGAAGTCCTGCTATCGGAGGGCGTCCTCAAGGTCATCGTCGCATCGCCGACGCTGTCGCAGGGGCTCAATCTCAACGCCGCAGTCTTGCTCGTCCCGGCGCTGTACCGAGCGGGCAAACCGATCACCGGCGAGGAGTTCGCCAATGTCGCCGGCCGCGCCGGCCGCGCTTTCGTCGACGTGGAAGGGCTCATCGTCCACGTCATGTTCGATCGAGTCGATTGGCGGAGCGGAGAATGGCGGGGATTAGTGGCCTCTTCCAAGGCCCGGACGCTAAAGAGCGGCCTGATTCAGATCGTCGCGGAGATTCTTGATCGCCTGGCTCGAGAGGGCGTGCTGGGACGCGCCGACGCGTGGGAATATCTCGCCAACGCCCGCGAGGCCTGGAAGTCGCCGGCAGAAGAAGCGGCGATCGCCGCTCAGCTTGCGGCGCCTCCAGACGGAACTGATCGGGATGACGAGGACGAGGATGACGAGGCGGGAGGAGATGAAGAGGAAAGCATCGACGAGGAGCCGCTCTCGGAACTCGTCGAGCGCCTTGATGCAACGGTCTTCGGCTTGGTGGAGGCGCTCGATGCCGACCGCGCCGACTTGCCCAAGCTTCTCGACGAAGCGCTCAACGGATCGCTCTGGGCGCGTCAAATAGCGCGCGAGGGTGAAGGCATGGAGGCGCAACACCGCAAGGTGTTCCAGGCGCGTGCCAATCTCATCTGGTCGGTGACGACGCCTCAGGCCCGCCGCGGGCATTTCGCGATGGGCGTCGGCTTGGAAGCCGGGCTGACGATCGACGCGATGGCGGAAGAGCTGGGCGCCCTCATCGATCGAGCCGACGCCGCGTCCCTGCCAGGAGACGTCGACGAACTGGCCGATGCCTTGGCGGGCCTCGGGGAGCGACTGCTGGTGATGCGGCCGTTCATTCCCGACAAGAAGAATGCGCTACCTGGCAATTGGAAAGCGATCCTGAAGCAATGGGTGTCGGGCGCGGAGGTCTCGCAGATCGGACCCCACAACATGCGCATGGTGGAAGAGGCCTTCACGTATCGGCTGGTTTGGGCATTGGAAGCTATCAGAACCCGGCGTCTAACTTTGGGCTGGTCGCCGGACATCATTCCGGGTGGCGCAGCCGCATCTCTGGAAACAGGGGTTCCGCAGTTCATGATGTCGATGTTGATACGGGCGGGCCTTCCGTCCAGGCGGGCGGCTATCGCGGCGATCCAGACCACCAACCCCGTCTTCGTAACGCCGGCCGAGATGCGTGCATGGCTGGAATCCGATGAAATCACGGCGTTTACCGACGCCGGCGACTGGCCAACGCCTGATACCGCCGCGCTCTGGGCGCGTTTCAGGACCGAGGCCCTCAGCGGCGGAATCCAGAAGTGGTCGATCGAACGCTACAAGAGGTTGCTCGACCTTCCTGCGCACTCGGCGCCGCCGGCTGGGCTTTATCGGGTCATCACGGACGAGGGCGATGGGCGCACATGGCTGGCGACACCGGACTATCGACGGGTGGTCCCCTTCAAAAAGCCGGCGGTAGATCCGAAGCCCAGCCTGTTCTCGGGAAGGTTGCCCGGGGCGACGGCGGTCGTGGATACCCTGAGGGTAGGACGGGGCAAGTTGCGATGGCCTCGCGCTGACGCTTGAGAGCGCGAGAGCTTTCGCTGCGGCTGAGGGCGCTGTCTGAAACTTACGCCGCCAACTGCTCCAAAGCTTCTCCTGGCTGCATCGCTTGCGCGAACAGGCGGTTCATCGCTGCTTGGCGCGACTCGCGATCGAGTGGTACGCGTCCGCCGAAGGCCGCCTTGCGGGAGCTGAGGCAAATCGTTGAGCACTGTCGGTATGGACAGCCATACGCACAGTGCCTTCGGGCGACTTGAGATCGTCGAGACCGGGCGTCGCCGGCGATGGACGGACGAGGAGAAGCGCCGGATCGTGCTGGAGAGCATGAGCGGGCCGCGGCTCATATCCGAGACAGCGCGTCGCCATGGCATATCCCGCACGCTGCTGTTGACCTGGCGCCGCTTGATGGCGAGCGAGGTGCCGAGCGGGTTCGTGCCGGCGATCGTTGTTCCTGAGGCAGGGATGGCGACACCGCTTCCGCGAGAGCGGCGGGGAGCCCGGGTCGAGATTGTGCTGGTTGATGGTCGTCGGCTGATCGTTGAGGGGGCGATCAACGTGGAGGTGATCCTTCGCCTGGCGCGAGGCCTCGAGGCGCCGCGATGATCCCGGTGCCGATGGGCGTGAAGGTGTGGCTTGCGACCGGCCACACGGACATGCGGAAGGGCTTTGCCTCGTTGGCGTTGCAGGTGCAGGAGGTGCTCAAGCGCGATCCTCTCGGCGGCCACATCTTCTGCTTCCGTGGCCGGCGCGGCGACCTGATCAAGGTGATCTGGCACGACGGCCAGGCGGCGAACCTCTATGTGCGGCGGCTGGAGCGTGGACGGTTCCTGTGGCCGTCGCCCGCGGACGGGATCGTGACGATCACATCGGCGCAGATGGGATATTTGCTGTCCGGAATCGACTGGCGGAACCCGCAGGAGACGTGGCGTCCAACCTCGATCGGATGATGGGGTCTGCCCCTCGGAATTTGCTTTGGAGAGGCGGGGTTCTGTGATTCCATCCTCACGTGACCACGCCCTCCGACCCCTCTGAACCGCTGGAATTGCCGACTGATCCGGCGGCACTCGCGGCGATGTTCCTGGCGGAGCGCGCGGCGCGGTTGGCAGAACAGGAAGCCCGTCTGGCAGAGCGTGACGCAAGGATCGCAGCCGAGGCCGATGCGGCTGAGGCGAGGGCTGGCACGTCGTCGCGCGACGCGATGATCACCTACCTCCAGCTGATGATCGAGAAGCTGAAGCGGGAGCTCTATGGCCAGAGCTCCGAGCGCGGCACGCAGAAGCTCGATCAGCTGCAGTTGCAGCTCGAGGAGTGCGAGGCGGCCGCGACCGAGGACGAGGTTGCAGCGATCCTGAGTTCCAGCACGGCGACGCCGCGGCGGCGGCCGGTGCGCAAACCCTTCCCCGATCATCTGCCGCGCGAGCGGGTGGTGCTGCCGGCGCCGACCTCCTGCCCGTGCTGTGGCTCGGCGCGGCTGTCGAAGCTCGGCGAGGACGTCACCGAGACGCTGGAGCTCGTGCCGCGCCAGTGGAAGGTGATCCAGACGGTGCGGGAGAAGTTCGCCTGCCGGGCCTGCGAGACGATCACGCAGGAACCCGCGCCGTTCCATCCGACGCCGCGCGGCTTTGTGGGGCCGAACCTCCTGGCAACGATCCTGTTCGAGAAGTTTGGACAGCATCAGCCGCTGAACCGGCAGAGCGAGCGCTATGCCCGCGAGGGGATCGACCTCTCCGTCTCGACGCTCGCCGACCAGGTGGGAGCGGCGACATCGGCCTTGCAGCCGCTGCACGCTCTGATCGCGGCGCATGTGCTGGCGGCGGAACGGCTCCACGGCGACGACACGACGGTGCCGATCCTCGCCAAGGGCAAGACCGACACGGGCCGGATCTGGACCTATGTGCGCGACGACAGGCCCTTTGGTGGAAGCGATCCGCCGGCGGCCTTGTACTTCGCCTCAAAGGATCGCCGACAGGAGCATCCCGATGGCCACCTCTGGGGATGGCGAGGCATCCTGCAGGCCGATGCCTATGGAGGCTACAACGGGCTCTATGATCCGCGACGACCGAAAGGGCCGGTCACGTCAGCCCTGTGCTGGAGCCATGCACGACGCGGCTTCTATGAGCTCGCCGACATTACGGCCAAGGCGCGCCGTGGCTCCGCCGCCGCGGTCTCCCCGATCGCACTCGGGGCGGTGAAGCGGATCGACGCCCTCTTTGCCCTCGAGCGGGAGATCATCGGCCGATCGCCGGAGGAGCGGGTTCGAGCCCGCCAGGAGGCCTCGAAGCCGCTCGTCGACGACCTGGCGATCTGGCTCCAGGCCCAGCGTCAAACGCTCTCCCGCTCGGCGACGGTGGCCAAGCCGATCGACTACGTGCTGAAGCGCTGGGACCGATTTGCCGCCCTCCTCGATGATGGCCGGATCTGCCTCACCAACAACGCCGCCGAGCGGGCGCTCCGAGGCTTTGCACTCGGCCGCAAGGCCTGGCTCTTTGCGGGCTCCGATCGCGGTGCCGACCGCGCTGCCGCCATGGCGACACTGATCGAGACGGCCAAGCTCAACGACGTTGATCCGCAGGCCTGGCTCGCCGACGTCCTCGCCCGCATCGCCGCCATCCCGCAGTCCAGGCTGCCGGAGCTGTTGCCGTGGAACTGGCGCGACGAAGCAACCGATCGCCGCAAAGCCGCCTGACGATATGGCTGCCATCTCCCACGTCTTCACCCTGGCGCTCGTAGCCCGGATGCTCAGTGAGAGCGAAGACCGGCTCTGGGAACTCACCGATCAAATGGAGCCCGAGGACGGCGTCCTCTGGGTCCATGACATCGACGAGCGTGAGACCATGGCCTTCACCCACTTCGGCATTGAAACCCTCAAGGAACTGATCGCCGATCAGCCCAGACCGGAAAGCTGAACTCCCGCGGTCCTCGGCGGATGCTTACATCGAGTGCGTAGGAGCTGCGCTTGAATTGCACGCCATCGAGCAGGCCCTGGATATAACCAGCGACCGCATCTGCGGCCATGATCAAAGCTGTATCAACCGTGTGGATGTAGCGGCTGGTGACGGTGCCTTGCGCGTGCCCAAGCAACGCCGCGACTGTCGATTCGGTGAAGCCGAGATCGTTCGCCATGCTGGCATAGCTGTGGCGCAGGACGTGCGGGGTAATCCCGGCAAGCGGTGTGTTCTCCAGCATCTTGTGCCAGTGCTTCGGAAACCCGACCAGCGGCTTGCCTTCGATGGTGCCGCCAAAGACCGGGCCGGTTGCATGCTCCGGCCGGCGCGCATTGAGAAGGTCGACCACCGGGAGTCCGATCGGTCGAACCGAAGCACCTTCCTTGCTGTCGGTGAGCCGCAGGCAGCTATTGTCGCTGTCCACTTCGGGCCAGATGAGATTGATGATCTCGCCACGCCGGCACCCCGTGAGCGCGATGGCCTTCCCCATCTCCGCAGCGGTTGCGAGCTGATCGTCTTGAGACGCCTTATTGAGGAGCTTTCCTAGCAAGCGATACTCGTCCTCCGAGAGACGCCGCGTGCGCTTCTGGTCGGCAGCCTTACGGATGCCGTGAGCCGGATTAGCGTCGATGATCCCACTCTCGCGGGCGTAAGTCAGGATGGCGCCGAGCAGGCCGACAGTGCGCGTGCCCGTGCCGATGCCGCCACGCACGATCGAGCGGCCGCGCTTCTTGGTCTTCTGATCGGCTTTGGTCTTCCCGGATGCGACGTCGCGCATGAAGCGCGTCACGTCTGCAGCGGTGATGTCTTTCACGCGCCGCGTGCCGAGCAGCGGAATAATGTGACGCCGGATGCGTCCCTCATCGGTGTAGATGGTGGACGCCTTTTTCGGGCGGCGCTTCTTGCCGAGGATCAATCCGTTCTTCGCGTCATCGAGATAGCGCTCGCACAGCTCCTTGATGGTGACGGCCTTATGGTCGAGCTCGCGCTCTTCGGCTGGATTGTCGCCTTGCGCGATGCGGCCGAGCAAGATGCGCGCCTGCACGCGCGCAGTGTCCGGCGTCCAGACTCCGTGCATGCCGATGGTGAAGCGTCGTGTGCGACCCTTGGCGCGATACTGCACCAGGTAGCTGCGCTTGCCCGATTTGAAGACGCGCAGCCCGAAGCCGGGCAGCTCGTCGTCCCAGATGAAATAGTCTTTGTCGCCGGCTTCGGCCTGATCGACACTACGTTTGCTTAGCTTCGCCATGTGACATACTCCGGCGGCTGCGCCGCTTCCGTTGGACCGCTTCCGCGGAAGCACCGCGGAAGCACCCAGGCGGAAATTCGGGGTCATCACAGGATACTGGCTTCGGAGTTGATCGCCAGAAAAGATCAATGCCTACAGTTGGTTAGCGTGGTCTAGCGTACGAATAGAAACTGTGGCGTATATCGTCTTTTTGGGCTCCGAAGGCAGAGGTCACAGGTTCGAATCCTCTCGGATGCACCATTCCACTCAATCAATCGACATGCGGTAGCCGATTCCCGGTTCGTTGAGCAGCAGTGTCGGCATCGCCGCATTGTCTTCAGCCTTCTGCCGCAAACCGCGCATCGTGACGCGGAGATATTCAACATCGCCGAGATGCGCCTCGCCCCAGATGGCACTCAGGAGGTGTCGATGGGTCAGCACCTTGCCCGCGTGTCGCGCGAGTTCCAGCAGGAGCGCAAATTCCTTCGGAGTCAAATGAATGACCTTGCCCTGCCTGGTCACGCGATGTGCAGCAATGTCGATTTCGATCCGGCCGACGGTCAGCTTTCCATCGACAGACGTTCCCGCACGGTGGCGCATTGCCACCCGAACGCGGGCAAGGAGTTCATCGGTATCGAACGGCTTGGTAATGTAATCGTCGGCGCCCAGATCGAGCGCCGCCACCTTTTCGGCCGTCGCATCGCGCGCGGTGAGGATAAGAACGGCTCGGTCCATCGCTTTGATGAGCGTTATCAGTTCCATTCCGTCGCGATCGGGGAGGCCCAGATCGAGCAGAACGAGCTGGCAGCCCGGATGCCGCGCCGCAGTCAGTGCTTCCCCCGCGTTGGCGGCCTCGCTGCAGGTATAACCGCTGCGTTCGAGCGCGCCGCGCACGAGGCGGCGGATGGCGAGTTCGTCGTCAACGATGAGGATCGGGGGGGTCATGCAGGCTCAACATCCGTGACCCGTCGGATCAGGCTTTCAGGCCAATCGATATCGAACCGGGATCCTGGCCTGTCGTCCCGGTTCAGCGCCCTGACCGTCAGGCCAAGCGCGTCGGCGAACCCCTTCACGATGGCGAGCCCCAGCCCCGCCCCCCCCGTGCTATCGCTGCCTGCGCCTCGCGCAAATCGCTCGAAAAGATCATCAGGACGACCAATCGGCAGCCCGGCACCCTCATCGAGCACCGACAGCGAGAGCGAACCCGGCGCGCGTTGGGCGGCCAGTATGATCTCGCTGCCGACGGGTGAAAACTTCGCGGCATTATCGAGCAGGTTGATCAGCATGTGATGCAACATGCGCGGATCGGCGATGACGAGCGGCAGCGCGGGCGGCACATCAAGCTTGATCCTGTGCGCCGCCAGCGCCGGTTTGAGATCATGCACCGCGGCTGTCACGGCATCCGTCAGATCGACCGGTTCCAGACGCACGGCAACAGCGCCGGCTTCGATCCGGGTCATTTCGACCAGATCGTCGAACAGCCGCGCAAGTCGCTGTGCTTCGGCTCTGAGTGTTGCCGCCGCTTCCGAGCCGGGTTGCTCGCGAACCACGACATCCGCTGCCGCCAGCACCGACGTGAGCGGGGTCTTCAGATCATGCCCAAGCGACGATATCAGCGTCGCGCGCAGATCGTCGCGCTGCTTGAGCACCGCGACTTCCCGCGCTTCACCCTCCAGTTTCAGCCGTTCGCGTGCCAGCGCAGCCTGCCCCAGCAACGTCGCGAACAGGATGCGCTTGTCGGCGGGCAGAGGCTCGCTCCGGCCGGGTGCCGCGATGCCAAGAACGGCCAGCACCCCGAGCGACGTCGCCAACGGGTGAAATTGCCAGTCGCTTGCCGTAAGCGTCGCGGTGTCCCTTCCGGCCGGCTCATTGCGCTCGAATGCCCAGTCGGCCGCCGTCAGATCGATCGGTCCGAGAACGACGGACTCGGGCTGTGCGCCGATGACGACGGGACGCCCCTGTTTCCGAACGAGCAGCACCGCATTCACGTCCAGCAGCCCGGCAATCTCGGTGCAGGTCACAGCCGCCGTTCCGACTTCGTCCGACACCGCGGCCAGCCGCTGACCGAACGCCGCGAGCGCCGCATTTTCGGTCGCAGTCCGGGCACCGACATTGGCTTCGCTGCGCAGCCGTCCCGCCAGTTGGCTGGACACGACGCCGAGACCGGCGAGGATGACGAAGGTTACGACATTCTGGGGATTATCGATGGTGAAGGTATGCACCGGCGGTAAAAAGAAGAAGTTATAGGCCAATGCCGCCGCAAGGCTGACGATCAAAGATTCACGCAGTCCGAACATGGTTGCGGTCGCGATCACCGGGATCAGGTAGAAAAGATCGACAGCATTCAAGCTGACCACCGGCAGAAGCAGCAGCCCGATTGCCGTGGTCAGAGCGACCATTGCAAGGCCCAGCAGCACACCCCGCTTGCCAAATGCGCGGCCGGTGCCACGCGTTTGTTCAACCTCTCCGCGACCTTCGGGCATCGGCATGACATGCACCGCGATGCCCTCGTTATCGCGCACAAGCTGATCGACAATCGAGCCGTGACGCAATTCGAACCACCAGCTTCGCCGCGATTTGCCGGTGACAACCGCCGTCGCCCGCGCCTCTGCAATATAGCCGCGCAGGCCCTGGATCACCGTGGCGGCCGAAACGGTCGTCAGCGTCGCACCAAGACTTGCGGCGAGTTTCAACACAGACGCGATCCGCGCGCGCGCCTCTCCGGACAAGCGCGCGCTACGCGGAGTCTCGACAGTCAGTGCGGTCCACGGTGCATGCATCGAATCGGCCAGTCGCTTGGCCGCGCGTACCAGAAACTCACCGCCCGGCTGATCGCCGACCGCCACGACAATGCGTTCGCCCGCCGCCCAGTTACCCGGCTCGCCCGCCAGCCGGACATGATCGAGCATCTGCCGATCAACGGTTTGCGCGGCGCGGCGCAGCGCAAGTTCGCGCAAAGCCGACAGATTGGCCTTGGAAAAGAAGTGATTCAGCGCGCGGGATGCTTCGGCGGGAATATAGACCTTGCCGTCTTTCAGCCGCTCGATCAATTCGTCGGGTGGCAGATCGACCACTTCGATCTCGGCGTCTTCGAACAAGGCATCGGGGACGGTTTCGCGAACGCGAACCTTGGTGAACCCCGCCACGACATCGTTGAGACTTTCGACATGCTGGATATTGAGCGTCGTCAGGACGTCGATCCCCGCGTCGCGCAGCTCTTCGATATCCTGCCAGCGTTTGGGATGGCGGCTTCCCGGCGCATTGGTGTGCGCCAGTTCATCGATCAGCGCGACCTGCGGGGCCCGCGCGAGCATCGCGTCGATATCGAACTCGGTCAGCGTATGCGCCCCATGCGCGATCGTCTTGCGCGGGAGCTGCTCGAACGGCGTCGTCAGTGCATCGGTATCGGCGCGGCCGTGCGTTTCGACGACGCCGATCACGACATCCTTGCCCTGGCGCAGGAAATCGGCGCCTTCGCGCAGCATCTCGAATGTCTTGCCGACGCCCGGAGCGGCCCCGAGGATGATCTTCAGCCGCCCGCGCGCTTCCCGCTTCGCGGCCTTGAGCAGCGCTTCGGGGGAAGGACGAGCGGGGTCGGGATTCATCGCGTGGAATTAGCCGGAATTTCGTCCAGATGTCGATTGATAAGGAGCACGTTGACCCGGGGCTCGCCGAGGAAACCAAGCAGCGGCATTTCCGTGGCATCGGTGACGCGTTGCCGGACCTGGTCTACGGGGAGGTTGCGCGCGGCAGCGACGCGGGCCGCCTGGGCGAAGGCCGCCTCGGGGCTGATATGGGGGTCGAGCCCCGACGCGCTGCTGGTGACCAGATCAGCCGGGACGGACGGCCCGGTCAAACCCTGGGCGCGCATCGATGCATCGATGTCGTCGCGCAAGGCCTGCGATCCCGGTGCAAGGTTGGATGCGGCGGACGCGCCGGCATCATAGCCATTCTCTCCCGCCGCAGAAGGGCGCGGGTGGAAATAGCGAGACTGAGCAAAGTTCTGGCCGATAAGCGCGGAGCCCACGATGCGGTCATTTTCGCGGATCATGCTGCCATTGGCTCGAAACGGCATGGCGACCTGCGCAATGCCGGTCATCGCCAGCGGGTAGGCAAGCCCGAGAATCGCTGCGAGCAACAGCAGCAGAACGATGGCGGGGCGGATGGCATTCCTGATTTCGGAGAGCATGATGGGAATCCTCAGGCGAGGTTGAGGCCGGTGACGGCCATATCGATGAACTTGATGCCGATGAACGGCGCAACAAGGCCGCCGACACCGTAGATGGCGAGATTGCGGGCGAGCAGACTGCCCGCATCCGCCGCGCGATACGTCACACCCTTGAGTGCGAGCGGCACCAGCAACGGAATGATGATCGCGTTGAAAATGATCGCGGACAGGATCGCGCTTTCCGGGCTCCCGAGGCCCATGACGTTGAGCGCCCCGAGGCCGGGATAAAGGACCACGAAGATCGCCGGCAGGATCGCGAAGTACTTCGCGACGTCGTTGGAGATCGAGAACGTGGTGAGCGCGCCGCGCGTCATCAGCAACTGCTTGCCGAGGCCGACGATCTCGATGAGCTTGGTCGGATCGCTATCCAGATCGACCATATTCCCCGCCTCGCGCGCGGCTTGCGTGCCCGTATTCATCGCGACGCCGACGTCGGACTGGGCCAGTGCTGGGGCGTCGTTTGTGCCGTCGCCGCACATCGCCACCAGCTTGCCGCCTTCCTGCTCGCGGCGGATATAGGCAAGCTTGTCCTCTGGCGTGGCTTCGGCAAGGAAATCATCGACTCCGCTTTCGGCGGCGATGCTTGCTGCGGTGAGCGGATTGTCGCCGGTGATCATCACCGTCTTGATGCCCATGCGCCGCAGTTCGCCGAACCGCTCGCGGATGCCCGCCTTCACAATGTCCTTCAGATGGATGACGCCGAGCAGCCGTTCGCCATCGGCAACCGCCAGCGGCGTGCCGCCGGTGCGGGCGATGTCGTCGGAGATCTGCTTCAATGCATCGGCATTGCGAGCGTTCGGAATGCGGCGCATCACCGCATCGACCGCGCCCTTGACCAGCGACCGCTCCCCGATTTGCAGGCCAGAGACCCGCGTTTGCGATGTGAAGGCAATCGGCTCCGCAGCGGCAGGCAGACCTTCGCCGCCCGGCGCCTTCTCGTCGGCCAGAACGACAATCGAACGGCCTTCAGGCGTTTCGTCGGCCAGACTGGCCAGTCTGGCCGAGGCGATGAGCTCTCCCTCGCTCACGCCGGGCAGCGGCATGAACGCCACCGCCTGCCGGTCGCCGATGGTGATCGTGCCGGTCTTGTCGAGCAGCAGCGTGTCGATATCGCCCGCCGCCTCGACCGCGCGACCCGATTTGGCAAGCACGTTGAAACGGACCAGCCGATCCATGCCCGCAATGCCGATGGCCGAAAGCAGCCCCGAAATCGTTGTCGGAATGAGCGTGACGAACAGCGCGACGAGGACCGGCACCGCGATGCTGCCGCCTGCGTAGGCGGCAAAGGCGGGAAGCGTGCCGACCGCGATCAGGAAGATCAGCGTCAGCCCGGCGAGCAGGATCGTCAGGGCGATTTCATTCGGCGTCTTCTGGCGGCTCGCGCCTTCCACGAGCGCGATCATCCGGTCGAGAAAGCCCTGGCCGGCAGCGGCCGTCACGCGCACTTCGATCCAGTCCGCAATCACGCGCGTTCCCGCCGTTACGGCCGAGCGGTCGCCGCCGCCTTCGCGGATGACCGGCGCGCTTTCGCCCGTAATCGCCGCTTCGTTGACGAACGCAACGCCGGCAACGACTTCGCCATCGGCCGGAATGACTTCGCCGGTATCGACGCGCACGACGTCGCCGATCTGGAGCGCACTCGCATCGACAACGCGCCCATCGAGAAGCTTGGCGCGCAGATCCGCCTTGGTCGCGCGAAGGCTCGCCGCCTGCGCCTTGCCGCGCCCTTCGGCGACGGCTTCGGCAAAGTTGCCGAACAGCACGGTCAGCCACAACCAGAAGACGATCTGGCCTTCGAAAGCTGCAGTGCCCGAGCCGGTGGCAATCGCGCGTACCCACAGCACGGTCGAAAGTGCCGCAACGATGGCCGTGACGAACATCACCGGATTGCGGATCAGCGTGGACGGGTTGAGCTTGATGAGGGCATCGCGCGCTGCCGCGCGGACGATGGGGCCGGTGAAGAGTGATGTTTGCGGGCTCATGTGTCTGTCTTTCAAAGAAGCATGCCGGCGGCGACCTGGAAATGGTCAGCGATGGGGCCAAGCGCGAGCGCCGGCAGGAAGGTGAGGCCACCGACGATCAGGATGATTGCTGCGAGCAGGCCGACCCACAGGGCGCCCGTGGTGGGGAATGATCCCGGACCTTCGGGTTGCCGCCGTTTGGCTACCAGCCCCCCGGCAATCGCCAGCGCAGGCAGGATCACACCAAACCGCCCGACGAACATGCCGATGGCAAGCGTGATGTTATAAAAAGGCGTGTTGCCCGTCAGCCCGCCGAACGCCGAGCCATTGTTCCCGACTGCGCTCGAATAGGCGTAGAGGATTTCGCTGAACCCGTGCGGCCCCCCGGCAAGCGGACCCGCCAATCCAGCCTCGGTCACGCTGGCAAGCGCCGTCAGTCCCAGGATGAACAGCGGCAGGACGGCGATGGCGATGACCGCCAGCTTCATCTCGCGCGCCTCGATCTTCTTGCCGATATATTCGGGCGTGCGCCCGACCATCAGCCCGGCAATGAACACCGCGAGGATCGCGTAAATGAGGATGCCGTAGAACCCAGCGCCGACACCGCCGACGATCACTTCGCCCAATTGCATGTTGAACATCGTGACGAGGCCGCCGAGCGGCATGAAGCTGTCGTGCATGCCGATGACAGCGCCACATGAGGCCGCTGTGGTGACCACTGCGAACAAGGCCGTCGCGGCAATGCCGAAGCGAACCTCCTTACCCTCCATATTGCCGCCCGCAATGCCGAGCGCCTGATGGATGGGGTTGCCTGCGGCCTCTGCCCAGTAGGTGACAGTCACGCCGATGAGGAACAGTCCGAGCATCGCAGCGAGGATCGTCCAGCCCTGGCGTAGATTGCCGACCGCCTTGCCGAAGGTCAGCGTCAAACCCGCGCCGAGCACGAAGATCGACAGCATCTGGAGGAAGTTCGCGAGCGCCGTCGGGTTTTCGAACGGGTGCGCCGAATTGACATTGAAGAAGCCGCCACCGTTTGTGCCAAGCATCTTGATGGCAAGCTGCGAGGCGACAGGGCCGAGCGCAATGACCTGCTGCGTGCCTTCGACCGTCGTTGCCGTCACCGATGCTGCAAGCGTCTGCGGCACGCCCATCGCGACATAAACAACCGTGAGGATCGCACAGGCGGGCAGCAGCAGGTAGAGCGTCACCCGTGTCATATCGACCCAGAAATTGCCGAGCGTTGCGACGCTCGACCTTGCAAACGCGCGGATGAAAGCGAAAGCGACCGCAATGCCGGTTGCCGCCGACAGGAAGTTCTGGACGGTCAATCCGACCATCTGGCTGAAGTGCGAGAGCGTCGTTTCGCCGCCGTAGTTCTGCCAGTTGGTGTTGGTGACGAAGCTGACCGCCGTGTTGAAGGCGAGCCAGCTTTCAACGCCCTCAAACCCCTGCGGATTGAGCGGGAGGCCACCCTGCAGTTTCAGAATCGCAAACAGAAGCGCGATGCCCGCGATGTTGAAGGCGAGCACGGCGACGGCATAGCCCACCCAGCTCTGCTCACGGGGACCAGTACCCGCGAGCCGGAACAGGCCGGCCTCCAATGGCAGCGGCCGGCTGTCGTAAAGCCTGAACAGCAGTGCGCCCGAAGGCTTGGCAAGCGCTATGATGAGCGCAATGAAAACGAAGATCAGCGTCCAGCCGGCAAAGGTCATTGCTCAACCCCCCTCAATAACGCTCGGGCCGCGCAAGCACGGCAAGCAGGTAGCCAAGGATGAACAGCGCGACGAGCGCGCCAAGCCAGAGTTCGAACGACATGAACGGGTCTCCTGATGAGAGGCCCTCATGCGGGATCGATGCATTAGGATGCGCGAGGGAACGCTGACCTCGGCCGTAAAGATTCCATAAGGACGCCATGCGCCTTGTGCCGGTCTGCCGTGCATTCCATGGGCCTGTCAGTCTGGACCGGGATGCGTATAGAGGGGCATGGGCGAATCCTCGTTATCGTCGTCGCAGGGCCGCGTGCCGCCGCTGCATCTGCTGCTCGCGCTGGCGGTCGTTGCCGTGTGGGGCACGAACTTCGTCGTGATCCGGGTGGCGCTGGATGATCTGCCGCCGCTGCTTTTCGCGGCGCTGCGCTTTACATTCGCGTTCCTGCCCGCCGCATTTTTCATCCGCCGTCCGCAGGTGCGCTGGCAAATCCTTGCGGCGTACGGCGTTCTGATCGGGTTCGGGCAGTTCGGCCTGCTTTACATCGCGATGCGGAGCGACATCTCGCCGGGCCTTGCATCGCTGGTCGTGCAATCGCAGGTGTTCTTCACGATCGGCCTTGCCATGTACTTCGGGCGGGAACGGCTGCGGCTGTTCCAGATCGCCGCATTGCTGCTGGCAAGCGCGGGGATTGCGGTGATCCTTGCCCACACGGACGGCAGCACCACGCCGCTCGGCCTTGCGCTCGTTCTCGTCGCGGCGCTGAGCTGGGGCATCGGCAACCACATCGCGCGCACAAGCGGCGTCACCGACATGCTGAGCTTCGTCGTCTGGTCGAGCGTGTTCGCATTGCCGCCGCTCTTCATCGGATCGCTGCTTTTCGAAGGCCCCGCTGCGATCAGCGCCGCGCTCGGCGATGCGGGCGTGGAGGCGTGGGCGGCGGTGCTGTGGCAATCGGTGGGCAATACGCTGTTCGGCTATGCCGCGTGGGGCTGGCTGCTGGCACGGCACCCGGCCGCGACCATCACGCCGAGCGCGCTGCTTGTTCCGGTGTTCGGCATGACGGCGTCGGCGATGCTGCTGAACGAAAGCCTGCCGGGGTGGAAGCTGCTGGCGGCAGCGCTCGTTATGGGCGGGCTGGCGATCAACATCCTGTGGCCGCTGGCGGCGCGGCGCATGTCTTACCGGGCTTAGGGCGCGCAATCAGGCATTTCCTCGCGCGGCGCATTCGCCTAGCACGCTCCCAAGACAAGCAACGAGAATGGGATTTGCCGATGCCTGAAACCGCCGCCGCGATTGCCGCCCGGGTCGAAGCCTTCGTTCGCGAGGTTGTCGTGCCCTATGAGCGCGACCCCAGGCTCGGCGCGCACGGGCCATCGGACGCGCTGGTGCATGAGCTTCGGGAGAAGGCGCGCGCGGCAGGCGTGATGACGCCGCACATCTTCGCGGACGGATCGCATCTCGATCAGCGGGATACGGCGACGGTGCTGAAGGCCTCCGGCCTTTCGCCGCTGGGGCCGGTCGCGGTGAACACGATGGCGCCCGACGAGGGCAACATGTACCTGCTCGGCAAGGTGGGAAGCCCCGAGCAGAAAGCGCGCTTTCTTGCGCCGCTCGTTTCGGGCGAGGCGCGATCGGCGTTCTTCATGACCGAACCGGCGGACGAAGGCGGTGCGGGATCCGACCCTTCGATGATGCAGACGACGTGCCGGCAGGACGGCAACCACTGGGTGATAAACGGCCGCAAGGCGTTCATCACCGGCGCGGACGGCGCGAAGGTCGGCATCGTGATGGCGAAGTCGGAAGCCACCGATGGAACCGGGGGCGCGTGCATGTTCCTGGTCGACCTGCCCGACCCCGCAATCCGCATCGAGCGCGTGCTCGATACCATCGATTCCTCGATGCCCGGCGGCCACGCCATCATCGCCATCGACAATCTGCGCGTGCCCGCCGACCAGATGCTGGGCGCGAGCGGTGAGGGCTTCAAATACGCGCAGGTGCGCCTCTCCCCCGCGCGGCTTTCGCACTGCATGCGCTGGTGGGGCGCGGCATCGCGCGCGCACGAGATCGCGACTGCCTATGCGTGCAAGCGGCAGGCGTTCGGCAAGCTGCTCGTGGACCACGAGGGCGTCGGCTTCATGCTTGCCGAGAACCTGATCGATCTGAAGCAGGCCGAGCTGATGATCGACTGGTGCGCCGACGTGCTCGACACCGGCGCGCTCGGCACGGTGGAAAGCTCGATGGCGAAGGTCGCGGTTTCCGAGGCGCTGATGCGCGTCGCCGACCGCTGCGTCCAGGTGATGGGCGGGCAGGGCGTTTCAGGCGACACGATCGTCGAGCAGGTGTTCCGCGAGATCCGCGCTTTCCGCATCTACGACGGCCCCACCGAAGTCCACAAATGGTCGCTCGCCAAGAAGATCAAACGCGACACGCTTGCACGCGCATGACACTGGAACAGGCAGTGGCGAGCACGGCGACGATGAGCGCGGCGCGCCGGGCGATGGCCGAGCGGCCGATGAGCGTGACCGAGGTGTTCACCATCGGCATCGGACCTTCGAGTTCGCACACCGTGGGCCCGATGCGCGCCGCGCTCGCCTTCGCCGAGGCTGCCGTGAAACGCGGCAAGGTGCGCGCGGTCGCCTGTGACGTTTACGGTTCGCTCGCGCTGACCGGGCGCGGGCACGCCACCGACACCGCGATCATCCTCGGCCTTGCCGGGAACACGCCGGAAGGCCTCGACCCGGACGCTGCACCGGCGATACTCGCGCAGATCTGCGGCGAGGACAGGCTGCCGCTCGCGGGCGGGCGCAAGGTGACGTTCTGCGAGGCCGACCATCTGCGTTTCCGCATGGGCGAGTTCCTGCCCGGCCACCCGAACGCCGTGCGCTTCGAAGCGCATTACGAGGGCGGCGAGGCGTGGATGGCGACCTATTTCTCGATCGGCGGCGGCGCGATCCTGCGCGAGGGCGAGGCCGCGCCGCGCGTGAACATCCGCCTGCCGCATCCGTTCGAATCCGGCGCCGACCTGCTGCGGCTGGGCGAGGAAACGGGGCTTTCGATCGGCGACATGCTGCTGGAAAACGAACTTGCGTGGCGCAGCCGCGAGGAGACGGAAAGTTTCCTCGACAGCGTGCGCGCGGCGATGTTCGGCTGTATCGAGCGCGGCTGCCAGTCTGTCGGCGTGCTGCCGGGCGGCCTGAAGGTGAAGCGGCGCGCCAACGATATCCAGCGCGCGCTGACCGCGCGCGGCCCGCGCGTCGATCCCTCGACCGTGTTCGAATGGGTGAGCCTGTGGGCGCTTGCGGTGAACGAGGAGAATGCCGCCGGCAGCCGCGTGGTGACGGCGCCGACGAACGGCGCGGCAGGCGTGCTGCCCGCCGTGCTGAAATACTACGAGGTGTTCACGAGCGCGCCGACGCCTGCGGGAAGCCGGCTGCTGCTGGCGACGGCTTCGGCAATCGGCATCCTCTACAAGAAGCGCGCCTCGATCTCCGCCGCCGAAATGGGCTGCCAGGGCGAGGTCGGCGTCGCCTGCTCGATGGCGGCTGGCGGCCTCGTCGCGGCGCTCGGCGGCAACAACCACCAGATCGAGAATGCCGCCGAGATCGGGATGGAGCATAACCTCGGCCTCACCTGCGATCCCATCGGGGGCCTCGTGCAGATCCCCTGCATCGAGCGCAACACGATGGGCGCGATCAAGGCGATCAACGCCGCGTACCTCGCGCTGCACGGCGACGGGCAGCATGTGGTGAGCCTCGACGCGGTGATCGAGACGATGCGGCAGACGGGCGAGGATATGCGATCGCAGTACAAGGAAACCAGCCTCGGCGGCCTTGCCGTCAACGTCGTCGAGTGCTGATCCGGCGCGCCTGATGCAGCCGCCGCCCATCGACTGGCGCGAAGCCGGGCTCGGGAGCGGCGCGGACGTGCCCGAGGATCGGCGCGTGACGGGAGCCAACTGGCGGACGTGGCCGTTCAATCGCTGGGCGTTCCAGCATACGCGGCAGCTCGTGCCCTCCGTTTCGCTTGAGGGCGCGGAGACAGCAGCGCCGCTTGCCGAGCGCCCCGCAGACCTTTCGGCGCTGCGCTTCGCAGGCGAGGATGGGGCGACGATCGACTGGGAAGCCTATGTCGCCTCCACCTACACCGATGCGATGATCGTACTGCACCGGGGCGCGGTGGTCTATGAAACCTATCGCAACGGCATGACGGCGGCGACGCCCCACCATCTGTTCTCGATCACCAAGTCGATCGTCGGGGTTGTCGCGGAAACCCTTATCGCCGACGGCACGGTTTCGGAGGCGCTCGCCACGGAAGACGCGGTGCCGGAACTCGGCATGAGCGCCTTCGCGGGAACGACGCTGCGCCAGCTGATCGACATGACCGACGGCATCGCCTTCAACGAGGACTACGCCGACCTTGCATCCGACGTGCATCGCTATTCGGCGAGCTATTGGACGCCGGAGGCGGCGCCGGACGGAACGCTGCCCGTGCTTGCTGCGCTCGATCGCCGCGATGCGCCGCCGGGCACTGCTTTCCGCTATCGCACACCGATCGCCGACGCCGCCGCATGGGTGCTGCGGCGCGCCACCGGCCGGACGCTTGCGGGCCTTGTCGCCGAGCGCGTTTGGAAACCGGCGGGCTGCGGCGACGCGGCGCATTTCCTGCTCGACACCGGAGGCCATGAGATCGCGGGCTCCGGCCTCAACGCCACCGCGCGCGACCTTGCACGGCTGGCGCAATTCCTGATGGCGGGCGGCCCGGTTGCGGAGACGCTGATCGGCGGCGGCGACCGCGCGCTGTTCGCGGCGGGGGCGGCGAACATGCGCCCCGACCATAGCTACCGCGGCTTCTGGTGGGTGAACCACGCGCCGCCGCGCGCGCTGATGGCGATGGGCGTTTACGGCCAGCGGCTGCACATCGAGCCCGGGAACGACCTTGCGATCATCCGGCTCGCGTCGACGCCGCTGCCCTCCAACATGGCGAGCGACCCCCTGCACGTGCGCGCTTTCAAGGCCCTCCGCGACCACCTTCGCTGACGCATTTCCGTCACTAGGGCGACGCGCGGTCGAAACACGCGCGTGCGAAATCCGCCATGGTCACACATCCGGGGGATAGCCATGCGTCTCATTGAAAACACGGCCCGCGACACACGCCTCAGCATCCGGCTTGCAGACAGCGAGGCCGACGTGCGCGCCGCGCAGGCGCTGCGGTATCAGGTTTTCTTTCGCGATTTGGGCGCGGTTCCGGGCGGCGCTGCGGCGGGCCTCGACGTCGATCCCTACGACCGGTTCTGCGATCACCTGCTGGTGGAGGAAACCGGCGCCGACGGCGCACGCGTGGTGGGCACGTACCGGCTGCTTCGGCAGAGCGTGGCGCATCGCCACGGCGGCTTCTACAGCGCTTCGGAATACGACCTCGCCCCGCTCGAGGCGCATGCAGCGCGGCACGGCGGCGAGCTTCTGGAACTCGGACGTTCGTGCGTGGCGCCGGAATATCGCGACACGGCGACGATCCAGCTGCTGTGGCGCGGTATCGGCGATTATCTGACACAGCGGAGCATCGGCCACATGTTCGGCTGCGCGAGCTTTCCCGGCACCGACCCCGACACGCACGCCGCCGCGCTCGCCTATCTCCATCACAACCACCTCGCGCCGCAGGACCGGCGCGTGAGCGCGCATGGGCGGCACTTTACGGACATGGCGCGGCTGCCCATCGGCGGCTACGACCCCAAAGCGGCATGGCGCACGCTGCCGCCGCTCATCAAAGGCTATCTGCGCGTCGGCGCGATGGTGGGCAGCGGCGCCTTCATCGACCGGCAGTTCAACACGATCGACGTGTTCATGATGATGCCGGTGGACGCAATCGCGGCGCGCTATGCGAAGCGGTTCGGCGCGGCGGCGTAAGGTCTTAGTGGAAATCGCGTGAGCCGGGCAGGATGCGCGCATTGCGCGGATGACCCCGGCCGCTGCGCACCGGCATGGCGGCGGCGTGCGAGAGGCGGGCGAGTTCGTCGCTGCGGTCGATGATCTTCGACGCCATCAGATGGACGACGCCCTCGCGGCTTTTCTGAACTTCGCCTTCTATCTCCATCAGCCGCGCCGACATCACCGGGCGGCGGCAGGCTTCGAACAGGCGCGCCCAGAGCAGGGCATTGGTGATGCCGGTTTCGTCTTCCAGCGTGATGAAGATCGCGTTGCCCTTGCCGGGGCGCTGGCGGATGAGCACCACGCCCGCCGTGCGCACGCGCGCGCCATTTCGCGCCGCCGCGATTTCCGCGCAGGTGAGGATGCCCTCGGCGCGGAACACATCGCGCAGGAACTGCATCGGATGCGCCTTCAGCGAAAGGCGCGTCACCTGATAATCGGTGGCGACATGCTCCGAAAGCGGCATCGCGGGGAGCGCGGGATCCGGCTCGTCGCCGAGTTCGCGCACGCCGGCGGCGGCGAACAGCGGGAGTTCATCCTGCGGCATCCGCCGCGCCTCCCAGAGCGCGGCGCGGCGATCGATGCCGATCGAGCGGAACGCATCGGCATCAGCGAGCAGCCTGAGCGCACGCTGCGGCAGCGCAGCGCGGCGCGAGAGCGTTTCCACCGAAGTGAAAGGGCCTTCATCACGCGCCGACGTGATGGCCGTCGCCCAGGCTTCGCGGAAACCGTCGATCTGGCGGAGACCGAGGCGGAGCGCGCGGCTTTCTAGGCTGCTGTCCCAATCGCTTGCATTGATATCCGCAGCGCGCACCTCGACGCCGTGCTCGCGCGCATCGCGCACGAGCTGCGCTGGCGCGTAGAACCCCATCGGCTGGGAATTGAGGAGCGCGCAGGCGAACACCGCCGGATGGTGGCACTTGATCCACGACGAGATGTAGACGAGCTTTGCGAAAGACTGTGCATGGCTTTCGGGAAAGCCGTAGCTGCCGAAGCCTTCGATCTGTTTGAAGCAGCGCTGCGCGAAATCCTGCGTGTAGCCGCGTGACGTCATGCCGCCGACCAGCTTTTCGCGGAAATGATGGATCGTGCCGACATTGCGGAATGTCGCCATCGCCCGGCGGAGGCCGTTCGCCTCGTCCGGCGTGAAATCGGCCGCGACGATGGCGAGCTTCATCGCCTGTTCCTGAAACAGCGGCACGCCGCAGGTTTTTTCGAGGACGTCTTTCAGTTCAGCGGGATCATGCGGCGGCGCGGGCGAGGGCAGGGTTATCGCCTCCTCGCCGTTCCGCCGCCGCAGATAGGGATGCACCATGTCGCCTTCGATGGGGCCGGGGCGCACGATCGCGACCTGAATGACGAGATCGTAGAATTGGCGCGGCCTGAGGCGGGGCAGCATGTTGATCTGCGCGCGGCTTTCCACCTGGAACACGCCGATGCTGTCGCCCTTGCAGAGCATCTCGTAGGTGGCCGGATCGTCCTGCGGAACGGTCTTCAGTGCGAAATCGCCAAGGCCCTGCGCGCGCATCAGGTCGAAGCTCTTGCGGATGCAGGTGAGCATGCCGAGTGCGAGCACATCGACCTTCATCAGGTTCAGCGCATCGATATCGTCCTTGTCCCATTCGATGAACGTGCGATCCGCCATCGCGGCGTTGTGGATCGGCACCATCTCGTCGAGGCGGCCCTCGGTGAGCACATAGCCGCCGACGTGCTGCGAGAGGTGGCGCGGG
This sequence comes from Sphingosinicella soli, assembly GCF_014199685.1. Classification (GTDB taxonomy): domain Bacteria; phylum Pseudomonadota; class Alphaproteobacteria; order Sphingomonadales; family Sphingomonadaceae; genus Sphingosinicella; species Sphingosinicella soli. The sequence goes on from NZ_JACHNZ010000002.1 coordinate 127,871, forward strand.
AATTCTAGGAGCCGGCCGACGAGATCGCGAAGACGTTCGATCTCCGGGTTGTCGGCATCGAACCCGGCCTCTTCGTAGCGCCGGTCCTCCATGCCGCCGTAGCTGCCCCACACCGACGAGGAAAGGCGCGCGGTCACATCCTCGCTGATGCCGAGCGCCTTTCCGACCTCGCGCAGCGCGCTGCGGGCGCGGTAGTGGATGACGGTGGCGGCGATGCCGGCGCGCTCTCGGCCGTAGCGTTCATAGACGTACTGCATCACCTCCTCGCGCCGCTCATGCTCGAAATCGACGTCGATGTCGGGCGGCTCGCGGCGCTCTTCCGAAAGGAAGCGCGAGAAGAGGAGGTTTTCCTTCACCGGATCGACCGCCGTGATGTCGAGCAGATAACAGACGAGCGAATTCGCCGCCGAGCCGCGGCCCTGACAGAGAATGCCCCTGCTGCGGGCGTGGCGAACGATGTCGTGAACGGTGAGGAAGTAATAGGCGTAATTGCACTTTGCGATCAGGCCGAACTCCTCGTCGAGGGTCGCCTGCATCTTCGGCGAGAGACCGTTCGGGTGCGCCTTGTGCGCCGCCGTCATCACCAGATGTTCGAGCCAGGCTTGCGGTGTCCAGCCTTCGGGGACGGGTTCGTGCGGGTATTCGTATTTCAGCTCGTCGAGCGAGAAGCCGATGCGGTCCAGAAGGCGGACGCTCTCTGCGACCGCCTGCGGACAATCGCGGAACAGGCGCGCCATTTCGGCCGCCGGCTTCAGGTGGCGTTCGGCGTTGGCGACAAGGCGGCGGCCTGCGGCGTGGATGGTGGTTTTCTCGCGGATACAGGTGAGGATGTCGTGGAGCGGGCGCTGCGCGGGATCGGCATAAAGCGCATCGTTGGTGGCGAGCAGAGGAGCGCCGGTGCGCTGCGCGAGCGCCATCAGCCGGGCGAGACGGCGGCGGTCGCTGCCCGCGCGCGGCATCGCGGCGCCGAGCCAGACGTTGCCGGGCGCGGCCTTCGCGAGTTGGCGCAGCGCGAGTTCGTGCGCGCCCTCCGCCATCACGATCAGCAGCAGATTCTCGCGGTGATCGAGGAGATCGCGCAGGGTGAGGATGCAATCGCCTTTTGCGGCGCGCCGGTTGCCGAGCGTCAGCAGGCGCGTGAGACGGCCCCAGCCGTAGCGGGTTTCGGGGTAGGCGACGATGTCGGGCGTGCCGTCCGCGAAGACGAGTCGGGCGCCGACCGCCAGTTTGAAGGGCCGCGTCTCGCCTTTCAGCGCGGCCCAGGCGCGCACCACGCCCGCGACGCTGTTGCGATCGGCGATGCCGATGCCCGCATGGCCGAGCGACAGCGCGGCGGCCACCATGTCGGCGGGGTGCGAGGCGCCGCGCAGGAAGGAATAGTTGGTCGCGGCGACCATCTCGGCAAAGGCGATGCTCATGCGAACAGGCCGTGCAGATACCAGCGCGGGTTCGTCTCCTCGTGGCCGTAGAGGCCGTGGCGGAAGATCCAGAGGCGGCGGCCGGTTTCGTCCTCGACGCGGTAATAGTCGCGCGTGAGGCCGGGGCGGCGCCACCATTCGGCGGCGATGCGCTCCGGCCCTTCGGCGCGCACGATGGTGAGGAAAGTGACACCCAGACGAAAGCGGCGGGGCGGCGCATCGGGCACATCCGCAACGACATTCGAAAGCAGACGCGGCGGACGGAGGAGTGAAAACGGGCGCAGCGGGGGTTCGCTTAGGGGCGGAACCGGCCATGAACAGGAGGGGCTTCCGGGACGAAGCCGGGCGGCGCGCTCGGGCACGTGACTCTCGCGCGCGTGGAAACGCAGCAGGCGGTCGGGACCGAGCCGGGCGGCGAGACGATCGATGAGCGCATCGAGCGCGGGACCGGGCGGCGGGGCGCGATCGAGATCGGGCTGGCCGGGCGCGAGCGGCTGCGTGACCGGCACGGAGAGGCACACGGCATCGAAACCGAAGCCGGGATCGAGAGGGTCTTCGAGGCGGGCGAGACTGTGCGTGAAGAGTTCAACGACAGGCGCGGCATGGCGCACGGGCGCGCCGGTTTCAACGCAGACGCCCTGCACCTTGCCGTCGGCGCGGAAGAATTCGGCTTCGAAACGGCGGCCGCCCTCGCCGCGCGCGTCGAGCATCCGGCACGCCTCGGCGAGCAGATCGGCAAGCACGCCGAGGACATAATCGGTGCGCGCCACCGGCTCCGGGAAGCGGCGTTCCACTTCGACCGGCGGCAGCACGCGGCGCGGCGCGATAGGACTTTCCGCATCGCCGACCATGCGCCGCACCGCTGTCGCGGCCGCCGCGCCGAAACGTGCGGCCAGCCCCGAGAGCGGCCGGGAGGCGATATCGCCGACGGTGTAGAGCCCGGCGCGGTGCAGCGCCGTCTCGCGCTCCCCGCCCAGCCGCAGCGCCGCGACGGGAAGCGCCGCGACGCAGGCCGCATCGAAACGGGCGCGCGCCCACGCCGCATCGGGCGTATCCTCGATCGCCGTGCGCACGGTGAAACCATGCCGCCCGAGCCGGACGCGGACATCGCGCGACAGCCCGCCCTCCCCGCCGAAAAGATGCGCGGCGCCCGCGATATCGAGGATCAGCGTATCGGGCGGCTCGGGTGCGACGATCGGCGTATAGCGGATGCAGAGATCAGCGAGCCGTTCGAGGAGGCGCTGATCTGCCGCCGCATCATGATCCGCGACGATGAGCCCCGTGACGCGCGCGCGCGCATCGGCGAGCGGCAGGCCGGGCAGGAGACCGAGCGCTTCGGCATGACGATCGACCGCCGCGAGCCGCAGCGCTCCCTTCACCGCTTCTGCAAGAACGAGCGGCCGTTCAGGCGACCCCTTGCGCCCGGCGCGCGGCGTGCGTGCCAGGCGCTCCGCCGGGAGCCACGGGAACCAGAGCGCCAGATAGCGCCGCTTCACGAAAGATGCCTGCGTCACGATCCCACTCCACCCGCCAGCCGAGGCCGGAGGGTCCGGCGCGGCGGCGCAGCAATTCCACATCGAACGCCGGATGACCCGGCGCATCCGCCGCAAGCGCCTGCGAGAGCGCCGCAGCCACGCGCCAGCGCGTTTCCGCCGCACTCGGTGCGGGCGCCGCATCCAGCCGCAGCAGAAACAGCGGCACGCCCGACGCCTCCGCCGCCAGCGTGAGCCGCCGCGTGCCGGTGAGCCCGAACCGCGAGCGGCCGACGCTTTCCGCGATCACGGCGCCAAGCACGGTGCAGCGCAGCGCATCCACCGCCGCCGACAACAGGGCCGCCTCGTCGGACGCATGCGCGACGATGCACGTCGCCGGGTCGATCCCCATCGCGGCAAGCCCCGGACCGTAAAGCGGCGCCCGGCGCGCCGCCGCATCCGTTCGCAGCCAGACGACCGGCGCACCTTCCGCCGCCGCGCGCGCCAACAGCGCCGCGAACGCGGGAGCAGCGGCGCTGTCGCCATCCCCGAACACTTCATGGAGCCGACCCCGCACCACGCCCGCCGCATCGAAACCGGCATGACCGGTGACGATACCCCTGCCGCGGCGCGCCCTGCCGCCTTCCATTTCGGCAACGAGGCCGCGCAGATCGGCAAGGGATTTCAGCGAATCGGACATTTTCGTTCTCTATTTGTTCCAGTATCGCTTCGCGCCCGCGAAAGAGTCAAGGCCATGCTCGGTCAAGGCCGGGCTTACGCGCGCTCAGGCCAGCCGCACTCAGGCCAGCCGCACTCAGGCCAGCCGCGCGCAGCTTAGCGTAAATCCCTTTTTAATCATCATCCTGTAGCCAGCGCGAACCCGTACTTTCGTTTTGACAACAGGATTCGAGAATAATGAAAATGATGAAGTCCGCAGCCCTGTCCCGCAAAGCCGCGCTTTATTCAGGCGCCGCGATCGCCCTGCTGGCCGCCTCCCCGCTCTCGCCGCGTCGCTGGTGCTGACCGGCGACTACATCCAGATCGGCCTCAACGACAACGGCACGCTCGGCTATTCCGGCAACACATCCCCCGGTATTCTCTATGACGGCACGGGCACGGGAACCTTTAATCCCGCTTATGATTATCTGACGCCGGGCAGCCCCTTCGAAGGCTTCGTCATCGAGGGCAACGGCGGGGCGCCCTTCGCGTTCGTCAACAACAACGCCGGCATCTTCGACATCACCGGCGGTACGCTGACCGACTACAGCGGCGTCGCCTTCGGCGGCGCGACGTACGAGCAGCGCGCGGTGTGGACAGGCACGGCAGACGGCCTGTTCACCATCACCCACGACTATTATTTCGACGAGGACGAACAGCAGCTGAAGATCAAGACCACGATCACCGCGCTCGACGATCTGACCGACATCACCTTCTCGCGCCAGCTCGATCCCGATGCGGTCGCGGCAGCGGGCGATTCGAGCGTCACCAACAATTTCCGGGGGACCGACACGGTTTCCGCCAACGACCTCGTCTATGCCGAGGCGCTGGTTTCCAAATACGTGATCGGCCTCTACACCGACAGCGACTTCACGCACAATTCCGCCGTTACCGGCTGGACGACGGACACCGCGTCGTATCTGAGCGGCACGGACGTCGGCGACGGCGACAACACCATCGGCCTGGGCTTCGACCTCGGCGACCTGCTGAGCGGCGGCACGATCACCTTCGATTACGCCTATATCTTCGGCACCGACATCGACGCCGCGATCGGGCAGAATATCACCGGCACCAGCACGACGACCGAGCTGATCAACGGCGACGTCAACCCCGTGCTCGACGGCGGTACGCTGCTCGTGGACGCGCCGGGAAGCTTCGGTGTCGATCTCGACATCACCGAGAATGACGGCACCATCGATACGGACGGCAACAACGCCGCCTTCACGGGTGTGATCTCCGGCGCGGGCGGGATGACCAAGGACGGCGCGGGCACGCTCGTGCTGACCGGCGCCAACACTTACACCGGCGGCACCACGATCACCGAAGGTACGCTTGTCGGCAACACGACGAGCCTTCAGGGCGATATCGCCAACAACGCCGCGCTGATCTTCGACCAGGCGGCGGACGACACCTTCGCGGGCGTCGTCTCGGGTTCGGGCACGTTCACCAAGGACGGCGCGGGTACGCTGATCCTGACCGGCGCCAACACCTATACGGGCGGCACCACGATCACCGATGGCACGCTCGTCGGCAACACGACGAGCCTTCAGGGCGATATCGCCAACAACGCCGCGCTGATCTTCGACCAGGCGACCGACGGCACCTTCGCGGACGCCATTTCGGGCACCGGAAGTTTCGAAAAGTCCGGGGCGGGCCTGCTGAATCTGACCGGCACGAGCAGCTTCAGCGGCACGACGACGGTGAGCGCGGGTCGCCTTGCGGTGAACGGCTCGCTCGCCGCGTCTGACGTCGACGTGCAGAGCGGCGGCAGCATCGGCGGCAACGGCACCATCGGCGGGCTGATCGTGCGCACCGGCGCGACCGCTGCGCCGGGCAATTCGATCGGCGAGCTGACCTCGGCGACCTTCGTGGTCTTCGAAGCCGGATCGACCTATGAAGTGGAAGTCGACGCGGCAGGCAACACCGACCTGATCGTGGCCACCACCACGGCGACGATCGAGGGCGGCACCGTGGCGGTGCTCGCCGAAGACGGCACCTATCTGCCGCAGACGCAGTACGAGATCGTGACGGCGGGCGACGGCGTTACCGGCACATTCGAGGCGGTGACGAGCAACCTTGCGTTCCTGACGCCGACGCTGAGCTACGGCCCCAATGCCGTTACGCTGACGCTGACGCGCAACGACATCGCGTTCGGCGCCGCAGGCACCACGCCGAACCAGATCGCGACAGGCACCGCCATCGAAGGCGCGTTCAGCCCCCAAAGCGACGTGTTCAACGCGCTCGTGGGCGCTTCGACCGCCGAGATCGGCTACGGCCTCGACGCCTTCTCGGGCGAGATCCACGCTTCGAGCCTTTCGATCGCATCGGAAGACGCAGCGCATCTCCGCCGCTCGCTGCTCGCGCGCTCGCAGGGCGCGATGGCAGCCGCCGAGGGCCGCAACGTCGTGCTGTGGTCGGAAGCCGGCGGCAACTGGATCGACCGCGACGGCGACGGCAACGCCGCCGACGTGAACAGCTCCGGCTATTCGCTGCTGCTGGGTATCGAAGCCAATCTCGGCGACACGGTGAAGATCGGCATCGCAGGCGGAACCGCAGAGACCGACGTGAAGCTCGATGCACGCGGATCGAAAGCGGACATGAAGAGCCTGTACGGCGCCGTTTACGGCAGCGCCGCCTTCGGCGCGCTGACACTGCGCGTCGGCGGCAGCTACGCCGATTTCGACACCGACACGACGCGCAATGTCGATTTCCGCACCTTCAGCGAGGAACTTACGGCAAGCTACGGCGGATCGGCAGTGCAGGCGTTCGGCGAGATCGGCTACACGGTGCCGCTCGGCAAGGGCACGGTAGAGCCCTTCGCCGGATTGAACGGCCTGTGGCTGAAGGACAAGGACTTCGCCGAAACCGGCGGCACCGCCGCGCTTGAGGGCGACGGTCGGCGCCGCAGCTACAGCTGGTCCTCGCTCGGGCTGCGCGCGACGATCGGCGGGGCGCTTGCGCCCGTCGTCGGCCGCGTTCAGGTCGGCTGGGAACATGCGCTGGGCGATGTCGACGTGAATTCCGACCTGCAGTTCGCCGCGGGCGGCAACGCCTTCCGCATCGAAGGCACGCCGCTTTCGAAGGACAGCGTGCAGGTGGAAACCGGCCTCGACTGGCGCGCGGCGCCGGGCCTGACGCTCAGCGCGCGCTACACCGGCAACCTGGGCGACCACGGCCAGGACCACGGCGTGCGCGCTACGGTCGCCATCAAGCTCTGAGGACAAAGGGAGGCCGGGCTTTCCCGGCCTCCCACGTTCTCGTCACCGCCCCGTGCGGCGGCGCCAGAGCAGCCAGGAATAGAACACCGGCGGCACCGTACTGACCAGAATGGCGCCGACGATCACGGCGCCGCGCGCCGTCGGCGACAACGGCATCAGCGCCGCGAAGATGATCGCCGCGCCCGCCGCCATCGTCGTCCATGCGCCGAGGCGATGCGTGGCGATCCAGTTGTCGGTATCGAGCAGCGCCCACGGCGTGCGGATCCCGACGAAAAAACTCGGACGCGATTTCGGCAGCACATTGCCCACATAAATGAGCAGCAAGCCCGCGCCGACGAGCGGAAACGTGACCGGAATGCTCCAGCCGAACGCAGGCGACGCGACCATGAGCTGGACAAAGGTCATCATCCCCAGAACCCCGATCCAGCAGGCGCGGTAAAGCGCCGCGCTGCCCGCCATCCGGTTCTGCAGCGGCTCCATGCGCGGAAGCACCGACAGAACCAGCGACAGCACCGCGCACATCACGACGGGCGCGAACAGCGCGAAGCCGGCGTCCCCATGACGGTCCGCCTCTCCGGCCAGGTTCCAGTGCATCGGAAGCTGCGTGCCTTCGGGCAATATGGCGAGCGCGATCGCGGCGATGGCCGCCAGAATCGCCACCGTGACCCATGACAAGACGATCAGTGCGTGTTCGCGCATGCCGCCGCTCCTTTCTCTGCTTCGCCGGCGCCAAGCCGGCCCATGAAGGCCATCACGACCTCCTCCACCACCGACAGGTTGAGCGTGTAGATGATGCTGCCGCCGCGGCTTGCCCCCTGGATCAGCCCGGCCGCTTTCAACTTCGCAAAATGCGCGGACATCGTGGGCTTCGAAACGGCAAACGCATCGGCAAGCTCTCCGGCGGACTTGCCGCCCGTCTTCAGCATCTCGAGCACCTGACGGCGGATCGGATGCGCCAATGCATCGAAGACAGCGTTCACAAACCCTCTCTTTGTCTATTCGCTAAATAGCTAAATAGCGAATAGAGGCGCGTGTCAAGCGTGGCGGCGCAAATGATTGGCGATAGCGTATCGACGCAGGCCGCATGCGCGGTCATAACCGGGGCATGACTCGCCACCTTTACCTAGCGCTCGGCTTCCTCTCGCTCGCGCTCGGCATTATCGGGGCGTTCCTGCCGCTGCTGCCGACGACAATCTTCATCATCATCGCGGCCTATTTCTTCGGGCGGTCGTCGGAGCGGCTGGAGGCGAGGATCCTGAACCACCCGAAACTCGGCCCGCCTGTCGTCGCGTGGCGGCGGGAAGGCGCGATCAGCACGCGCGCAAAGATCGCGGCCTGCACGGGCATGGCGGCAGGATACGCGATCTTCCATGTCACGGGGAACCCCGCGCCGCTGTGGCGGGGACTGGCCGCCGCAGGGCTGATCGCCTCGGCGATTTTCGTGGTTACGCGGCCAAAGCCTTCGGCCGCGCAGGCAGCGGAACCGGAACGCTAGCCGACCGCTTCGCCCTCTGCGCCGGACGATCGGCGACACCGAACACCCCGGCGAGCACCGACTGCCGCGCCGTCGCCATCTCGATCCACGGGCTGAGCACGAGGCCCACCGCCACAGGCAGCAGCCAGAGCGACGCGCCGACACCCGCAACGACACCGGCGAGCATGACGCCGCCGAGCGCGAGGTGCAGGCGGTAGTGGCACAGGGCTTCGGTCGCCGCGATCCCGTCCGTCTCGCGGCGCTGGGGCGACCAGCCGCTGCTGCGGCCCATCAGGATATCGGCAAGGTTCAAGGTCTGCGTCAGCATCATCAGCGGCGCCGCGAGCGCGGAGAGCGGCACATCGACGAGCACGCCCGACGCGATTCCCCGCACGCCGCCAAGCGCGGCGCGGCGGCGGCGATCGATCAAGGTCCACACGATGCCCAGAAGTTTCGGACCGAGCAGCAGCGCAAGCGTGAAGCCGAGCAGCCACGGCGCGGTCGCGACAGCGCTGCCCGTGCCCTGCGTGACATGCAGAACCACACCCGCGATGATGAGCAGCAGCCAGAGCGGCGAGGTGAAATACGCCGAACCGCCCATCAGCAGCTGGAGCCGGTTCACCCAGTGAAAGCCCGCGCTGCCCAGAACGCGCAGATGCTGCAGATTGCCCTGGCACCAGCGGCGATCGCGCTTCGCGAAATCGACGAAGCTGGGCGGAAACTCCTCGGTGCTGCCGGGCGCGGCGACCATGTGGACCGCCCAGCCGCGGCGGCGGAGCAGCGCGGCTTCGACCATATCGTGGCTCATGATCGCGCCACCGAAGGGCGCGGCGCCGGGAAGCGCGGCGAGCCCGCAGCTTTCCGCAAAGGCGCGCGTGCGCAGAATCGCATTGTGACCCCAGAAGGTCGCCTCGCTGCCCGACCACCAGATCATGCCCGCAGTCGCCACGGGGCCGTAGAGACGCCCCGAGAACTGCTGCCAGCGCGCAAAGAGCGTGCGGGCGTTGATGACGTCGGGCACGGTCTGGATGAGGCCGACGCCGGGGCTGCGATCCATGGTGGCGGCCATGCGCGCCATCGTGCGCCCGTCCATCAGGCTGTCGGCATCGAGCACCAGCATGTAATCATAAGCGCCGCCGAACCTGCGGACCCAGTCCGCGATGTTGCCGGGCTTGCGCTCCGTATTCTTCTCGCGGCGGCGATAGTAGAGGCGCGGCGCGAGCGTGGGGCGGAGCGACAGGAACGCCGCATATTCGGCGCGGCCGTTTTCCAGGCTTGAATCGCTGAGCACGAAGATATCGAAATCGCGCGCGCGGCCTTCGCGGGCAAGCGAAAGCGCCATCGCGCGGATGCGGCCGAACACGGCCGCGACATCCTCGTTGTAAACCGGCACGAGCACGGCGGTGCGGCCCTCCGGCGCGGTTTCGTCCACAAGATCGAAATCGCGCCTGCCCGCAAGCAGACGGACGAAACCGGCAAAAGCGGTGACGAAGCCGAAGCCGATCCATGCGAAAAGCGGAACGAACAGCGCGACCAGCAGCACTTCGCCGAGCAGGAAACCGCCGGATGCCGCAGCGCGCACCATTTCGCCGCCGCCCACGAGCGCAATGAGAAGGGTCGCGGTGATCAGCAGAAACCGGCGAAACGCCATGCCGTGCGGCGCGGTTTCGGACCGCAGCGGCGTGCGATCACAGGCGCTCCAATCCTGAAGCGGCATGGCGAGCGGCGATTCCGCCGGGAGCCCATCCATGCGCCGGTGCAGGATTTCATAGGTCAGCGCATCGTAGCCACCCGGCGCGCCCTGAGACAGCAGAACTTCATGTCGCATAGATACAATATCGACCCTGGTTTCAATTCCGGTCGCCGTCTCTCGTCCGCAGCGTCGTCCGGTCGGTCAGAAAATGCGCGCCCGGATCATCCGTTCCCCATCGCAGGCAATTGATATAGCCACGTTTCGGTGAGTTGTGCACCGCAGCAGACGAGCCCCCCGCGAAGGTCCGTTGCGGCGCCGTTCCGAGGAATAAAGTCGATCATCAGCCGCCAGCGATTCGGGCGCCCCTCCACGGGGTAGGCGACTTTCATCAACACCTCGCCGCTGACGGAGACATCGGCGGTGACATCCTCGCGCGCGCGGCCTTTCAGGCTTTCCCCTTCAAAATCGACGACGAGCTTGACGACATGCTCCTGCGCGGGGTGGCCCGGCCGACCGCCGAGACCGCGATACGTGCCGACGACGCGCGCGAGCGGCAGGGCATCGGGCTCGCCGCCGAGCCAGCGCAGGCGATACGACAGATCGTAGCGGTTGCCCGCGCGCGCAGGCGCCTTCGGCTGCCAGAACGCGACGATGTTGTCGTCCGTTTCGCCCTGCGTGGGAATTTCGACCAGATCGACCGTGCCCTCTCCCCAGTCGCCGATCGGCTCCGCCCAGAGCGACGGACGCTTGTGATAGAAAACGCCGTCGTCCTCGTAATTGTCGTAATTCCGATCGCGCTGCATCAGGCCGAAGCCGCGCGGATTGTCGTCGAGAAAGGCGTTCAGCGCCGTGCGCGGCGGATTGACGAGCGGACGCCAGAGCCGCTCGCCCGCGCCGTTCGCCATCAGAAGCCCATCGGAATCGTGGATTTCGGGCCGCCAGTCGCGGCGCGGGCCGGGCTCGGTTTCGCCGTACCAGTACATGCTCGTCATCGGCGCGAAGCCGAGACGTTCGACGTCGGCGCGCAGGCGGACGGACAGCGTCACCTCCTGAACCATCTCGTTATCGCGCACGCGGTTCACGAAGCGGTAGGCGCCAGCGACGCGCGGACCATCGAGCAGCGCGTAGACGGTGAGGGCGTCGTCCCCCGGTTCCAGCCAGAAGGCGCGGAACACGGGAAACTCCTCGGGCGTCGAGAGGCCGGTATCGATCGCGAGGCCGCGCGCGGAGAGGCCGTATTGATGGAGCGGCCCGGCGGTGCGGAAATAGGACGCGCCCTGAAACGCCAGCCAATCGCCGACGTCTCCGGGGTTCATGACGCGAAAGCCCGCGAAACCGCCGTTTTCCGCCGTGAGCGCGCGCGCCGGACTGTCCTGCGGCATCTCGTAGAGATCGGGCGAATAGAGCAGCGGCCGGGCGCGGCCGCGCTCGACGATGTTTATGGTGATGGGCTCGCGCGCATATTTGCCGAGCGGGAACAGGCGCACCGATTGCCCCGGCCGATCGGGCCACAGCGCGGCGTCATCGCGGTAGCGGATGCTGTTGAGCGCATCATAATCGACCGCCGCCGCAGCCTCCACGCGCCGGAGCGGCACGAAGGGACGCTGCGACAGCGCGAGCGCCCGCTGCTTCAACCCCGCCCACGAGAAGGCTTCGGCGGCGCCGAGACGCGGCGCGGCCAGCGCCGGGAACGCGGGAAGCAGGCCGAGCGCGGCCAGGCCGGCGAGCGCATCCCGCCGGGACCAGTGATGCAACGCCCCGTTGCTGTTCATGTGTTTTTTCATCGCGTTGCCGCGAACGCACCGCAAGCGAAATGGATGCAAGGCCCCTCGCGACGAGGCCGCGCATCCTTGCGGTGAATCGTTGCGTTCAGGGCAGCGACAGCGCCCGGCGGACGTCGCGCCAGTCGACGATCTTGAAATTCTGCTGGCTGCCGCCGTCGTCGGTGTCGTGCATCGCGATCGCGCCTTCGGGGAACGGACCGATGGGGCCGCTCCATGCGTCGAGGCCGTCCGTGCCGGTCACATTGTCGATCGCGCCGCCTTCGACCGCGAAACGCCCCTTGTAGGCGTAGCTGTCGCCTTCGATCCGCCAGACGGGGTAGGTCGCATCGCCCTGGCTCGACGCGATCAGATACTTCGCGCCGCGATCGCGCAGGATCGACAGGCCCTCGACATCGGCAGCGAGGCGCTCGCCGTCCACGGCAGCGACCGTGACGGGCTCGGCGGGCGCGCCGGGCCTGAGATCGAAGCGCCAGATCGCGACATCTTCCTCGCCCAGATAAAGCCTGCCGGTTTCATCATCGACGACGCAGCCTTCGGGCTGGCTGCCGACCTTGAAGCTGTAGGCAAGCGTCGCCGCTTCGAGCGGCGCGCCGTTTGCAAGACGCAGCACGCGAACGTCGCCCGCCTTGTTGTTGGGGATGAGGTAGAAATCGCCGCCGAGCTTGCCCATGCAATAGCCGTAGGGCTCGCCCATATCGAGCGGCAGGATGCCGTATCGGCGCGTTTCCAGCGTATCGGGATCGAACAGATAGGCGACGACCGTGAAATTCTTCCGCTCGGTCGCGGTGACGAGGACATAATCCTTGCCCTCCACCGTGAAGCCTGGGCGCAGATCGACGTTGTTGAGGGGGCCGTCGGGAAGGAACTGGCGCACCTTGCCGCCTATGTCGTGGACATAGAGCCCGTCGGTCTTGTCCGTGCCGAAGAGCACGGCGCGCGAGGGGTCGCGCGGATCGGCCCAGAGCGCGGGATCGTCCGCATCGACGGCGGGATCGGTGGTGACGACGGTTTCCACCGACGCAGGCACGGGCTTCGCCGGATCGCCGCGCGCGGCGGTGCCCTGCGGCAGTTCGATCTCCGAAGCGGCGCAGGCGGCAAGCAGGACAAGCGGGAGGGCGGTGAGAAGCGTTTTCATCATCAATCCTTCGGATCTGCCGTGCAGGGTAAGCCGTCCGGCCCTGCCTGTCCCGCGCAGCGACGCACGGGGCCGGCGGCTTCGGTGATTTCGACGAGGCGGTTGCCGTCCGCATGACGGATGAGGTCGAAGCCGTCGTAAAGGCCACCCGTGGCCGTGAAGGTGCGGAACTGGAGCTTGTCCTCCGCCACGTCAACGACCTGGAACAGCTCGGTATCCTCGGCGACGCGATCGGGCTGCGTGCCCGCGCGGTCGTTCAGGCCGTACATCTTCGAGCCGGTGACGGAGACGAGATAGACGGGGCCCTGCACCTTGCCGTCGGCACGCGCCTTCGCGGACGCCGTCTTGCCGCCTTCGGCCGTCAGGCGGCTGTAGCAATGATCGTGGCCTTGCAAGACGAGGTCCACCTTGCGCGCCTCGAACACCGGCTTCCACGCCGCCTTCAGCACCGCCGTGTCATTGGGCCGCGCGCAGGTGAAGATCGGCTGATGGAACAGCACGACGTTCCAGCGTGCAGGACTTGCCGCGAGCGTGCTGTCGAGCCAGCGCGTCTGGCCTTCGAGCGCACCCAGATCGAGCGCGGCGGTGCCATCGAGGATGATGAAGCGCACGCCCTGATAATCGACGAAATACGTCGTCGCCTTCGCCGCGTCGGCGCCGTTTGCCGGAAGCGCGAACTGGCGCGGCCAATGCGGCCCGAGCACGCGGCCTTCGGAGCCGTCGGGCAGGAGCGTGTCCGCGTATTCGTGATTCCCCGTCGCGGGAAGCTGCGGGACGATGCTGTAATTGTAGCCGCCCGCCTGCGTCCACTCGCCCCATTCATCATCGTGCGCGAGATCGTCGCGCTGCGCCACGAGATCGCCCGCATGGACGACGAGCGCGGGCGCCGCCGTCGCATGAAACGCCTGACGGATGACGCGCGAGGCGATGCTGAGGATATTGTTCTGCGTGTCGCCGAAATAGAGGAAGCGGAACGGCCGCGCCTCCGCATGTGCGGTGCGGAACTGCAGCCACTCGCTCCAGCCCGCACTGCCCTTCACGCGGTAGACATAGCCGCGGCCCGGCTCGAGCCCGGTGAAGCGGACCTGATGATAAAGCGCCTTGCCGTTTTCGTTTTCGATGGGAGACGCGGCGCCGACAACGCGGACCGCACGCGCGGCAAGGCTTGGGCCGTCGATCGCGGGCGCGATTTCCGCCTCTGCCGTGGTCTGCGCCGTATCGGTGCGGAACGCGACCGCCATCTCGCGCGACGGGTCCGCGCCCGGTGTGAGGACGATGCGGTCGGGCAGCGATTTCGCCGCATAAGGCAGGCCCGGCGAGCGCGGGATTTCGACCTGCGCGGCAAGACCGGGCGCGGCGGAGGCCGTGATGGCCAGCACGGCGAAGGCAAGCGTTCTCGTTTTCATCATAAATCCCTCTTATCGCGGCTGCGCTGACGCTACCCTGATGATGTCGGCGGCCTCATCGGCGTCGCCGAAGCCCGAGAGCACGACCGGAGACGCGCCGTCCGGCGCCTGTTTGTAGAGGCGGAAGAAGTCCGCGATCCGCGCCACATCCGCCGCGGGAAGATCGGTCACGGTTTCGACCCGCGCGTAGGCGGGATCGACGCTGTCTGCGGGAACCGCCACGATCTTGTGGTCGGCCTGTCCCGCGTCGGTCATGCGCAGCACCCCGACCGGACGCACCCGGATGCGCGCACCGGGCATCACCGGCGTGCGCGTGTGGACCAGAACATCAAGCTCGTCACCGTCGCCCGCGCGCGTCCCGTCCACGACGCCGTAGTTCACCGGATAATGCACAGGCAACGCCAGGAATCGATCGACGAAAAGCCGCCCCTGGGCATCCCGCTCGTATTTGATGTCGCTTCCCGCCGGTATCTCGATAACGGCCGTGACGCCACCGCCGGACGCCGGGCCGGCCGGCGCCGCCGCGATCAGCAGCAGCGCCGGCAAGCACGCCGGTTTCATCAGAAGTTCGCCTTGACGCCGAACTTCGCGGTGATGCCGTATTCCTCGTACTGATAGAGGCGCTCCCGGCCGCCGAACGTGTTGTACGCGGTATAGGGTTCGTCGAGGATGTTCACGACTTCGCCGATCAGCTGGACATTCTTCAGCAACTGGTACTTCGCGCTGAAATCGAGCTGGAAGTGCTTCTTGACGAGGCGATCCTCTTCCGCTTCGCCGCCGACTTCATCGAGATAACCCGAACGGTAGGCACCCGAAAGACGCAGGCTGACCGGACCCTTTTCATAACCCAGAACAGCGTTGAGCGTGTGCTTCGACGAAGACGGCAGCGCAATGCTGCGGCCGGCGAGGTCGGCCCCGTCGGCGAGGCGGCCCTTGGCATCCGTGTAGGTGTAATTGAGGTTCACGAGCAGGCCGTCGAGCGCGCCGGGCAGGAAATCGAGCGCCTGCTGATAGGCGAACTCGAAGCCTTTCACCGTGGCGCGCTCACCGTTCAGCGGGATGGTGCCCTCGGTGAAGGCAATGCCGTTGTAGACGCCGTTATAGGGCGCGTCGTCTTCCTCGAACACGGCATCGACGATGAAATCATCGATGCGCTTGTAGAAGACGCCGCCCTGCACGACCGCGTTGCGGGCGAAATAATACTCGGCCGTCACATCGAAGTTCCAGGCGCGATAGGGCTTCAGGTCGGGATTGCCGAAATCGCCCTCGCGATCGCCGTCCTCGTTTTCCTCGACAACAAAGCGCGGCGCGATGTCGCCAAGCTTGGGACGAACCACGCTGCGGAACGCGCCGGCACGCAGCACCATGTCGCGGGTGGGCGCATAGCGGACGTTGAGGCTGGGCAGCCAGTCCGTGTATTGGCGCGTGAAATTGATGGGCGTGATGGTCAGCGTTTCAGCGTCCTCGTTCACCTCGAGACGGTTGGCGAAGAATTCGTTCTTCGTCCGCTCGACGCGCACACCGCCGATCACCCGCAGCACGCTGTTGTCGAACCGGCCCATCAGGTAGCCGGCAAGAATGTCCTCCTTCGCGCGGTAATCCTCGGCGGCGGAGACCCAGTCGCTTTCCAGCGCATTGCGCCCCATGCCTGCGGTGCCGTTCGTGTTGTAGTACGCGCGCCATTTCGCGAGATCGGTCGTCGGGCTGATGTCGGCAAGGCCGTAGGTCTGCTTGCCGAGGACATCCGCCAGCGTGAAGCCGTCGTCGAAATCATCGAACAGGTCGATCGTGAAATCGAGCTTCTTGTCGCGGAAACGGGCCTTCACGCCGGTCTGCACCTCGAACGTGCCGTTCGAGAGCGCGAAGCTGCGGGCAACGTCGCCGCGCAGCGAATATTCGCGGTCGCGTGCGTCTTCGTCCGTCGTGCGTTCCAGAAGCGTGGGATTGTAGCCGGTCGGATCGAGGAAATCCGCCGCACCGTAGTTGATCGTGTAGGCCGGTATCTGAAGATTGGAGGTGTCGATGGTCACGCCGAGTTCACCCGGCTCCTCGAAGCGGCGACGGAAACGAACCGGATCGACGGACCCGTCCTCGAACTGCCGGGCCTCTGACCATGCCGCGTCATATGTCAGGCGCCACGGGCCGGTTTCGGTTTTGCCGCCGAACGACACCGTCTTGATCGTCTGGATTTCCTGGCGGTCCTTGAGGTCTCGGCGAACCTCGATCCGATCATCGGCCGAATCGAAGGTGGCGCTTGTATCTGTCCCCGATGACGGCTCGCCATCGAAGCCGAAGATCAAACGGCGGCGAAGCTCTACGTCGTCGAAACGGCTGTAGACGCCGCGCAGATAAAGCTCGGTCGTGGTGCCCAGCCGCGCATCGAACGACAGGCTGCCGCCGATCCGCTCGCGCGTCACATCATAATCGCGATATTCGAGCTCTTCGGCATAGACGATGCCGTTGTCGGCTTCGGTCCATCCGGCCATCTCGATGTTGTCGCTGCCGAACTTGCGCTTGTTGTAGCTGATGCCGCCCGAAATACCGAAGTTTCCGCCGAGCCGCGTGGAAAAATCGAGGCCGACCTTGGGGCTGAGGGTGTCCTGCAGTTCGTTGTAGGAGCCTTCCGCCTTCAGCGAGACGAAGCCCGTCTTGCGGTCGAACGCGCTCGTTGTGTTGATCTCGACCGACCCGCCGATCGTATCGCCGTCCATGTCGGGCGTCAGCGTCTTCTTGATCTCGATGGATTCGACGAGTTCCGAGGGAATCACGTCGAGCGCCGCCGAGCGCTCGTCGCCGCCCGTCGCGAGGACGCGGTTTCCGTTGATCGAGGTGGAGTTGAGATTGGGGTTGAGCCCGCGCACCGATACGAAGCGGCCCTCTCCCTGATCGTTCAGCACGTTGATGCCCGGCGCGCGGCGCAGCGCCTCGGCGACGTTCTGATCGGGGAACTGGCCGACAGCGTCGCGCGTGAGGACGGTCGAAACGCCGTCCGCCGCACGCTGACGCGAAATCGAGCTGCCGAGGTTCGCCTGCTGGCCGATGACGAGGATGGTGTCGTCGCCGGTGCCCAACACGATATCGGCGCGCGTGGTGCCGTCTTCCGTGATGCTGACCGACGTGCGGCTTTCATCGGCACCGGCATAAAGCGTGCGCAGCGTGTAACTGCCCGAGGGCACATCCGCGAACCGGAAGGTGCCGTCCGTACCGGCCGACGTGACGCGGCCGATCTCGACGATCTCGACCTCCGCCCCCTGAAGCCCCCGGACACCGCTCGCATCGACGACGCTGCCGACGAGCGTGCCTGCGAAGGCGGGGGTGGAAAGCGCGGTGACAGCAAAAAGCGCGGTGACGATGCGGCCGCGGCGCGCGCGGATACGGTGCGACATGGTATTGACCCTTTTCAGGGGGCGATCCCGATACCGCCCCTTTGCGGCGTCCGCTTAGGGCCGATTCGTGAAACTCAGGCGTCGTTCGCGTGACAGAAAAATGCCCGCTACGTTACAGATCGAAGACGAGAGGCCTGCGCCGCACCGGCGCGCGCACCGGCTCAGCCGCCCGTGCCGATCAATAGACCCCGATCAGCTTCGCGCTGGCAACGAGGAGAACGACGCCGAGCGCCTTGAGCACCATCGGTGACGACAGCCGAATACCGAGCGTCGTTCCAATGACCGCGCCCACCATCACTGCCGCCGCATACAGCGGCAAGTTCGACGGCAACGATTGAACCGACGTCAGATTGCCCATCAAACCCGACGCTGAATTGAAGAGAATGAAAACCGCCGCGACGCCAGAAGCGGGCTTCGGCGGCGACCAGGCAAGAAACAACAGCAGCGGCGAAAGGAAGATGCCCCCGCCTGTGCCCGTCAAACCGGATAGAAGGCCGATGCCCGCACCGCACAGGATGGCGAGCACAATCGGCGGGTCTTTCGTTTCAGTGAGCGATTTCAGATCCTTCGGCCAAAGCAGGCGAACCGCCGAGAAGAACAGCACGACGCCGACAAGCGGCCGATACACGTCACCGGGAAGGCTGATCGCGCCGCCGATGAACGCGAACGGCAGCGCCCCCAACAAAAACGGCCAGAGCGTTCGCCAACGAAACATGCCGGCGCGCGCGTACCGAACGGACGCAAAGCTCGCGACGATGATGTTCAGGACAAGCGCAGTGGGCCGCATGACCCCCGCCGGAATGCCGAACAGGGCCATCAGCGCAATGTAGGCCGATGCGCCCGCATGCCCGACACTCGAATACAGCGCCGCGCCGATCAACATGCACAAGGCCAGCGCTGCTTCGGTCGTCGTCACATCCAGCATTGAAGCTCCCCCACCCCCCCGACGTTCAATGTTTAGAGGAGAGCTATCCGACCATCCAGCGCCTTTGGCGGCGGGCATGGTCTTTTCCGCCGCGGGCCGTTCTCGATTATTCTCTATATTAGAGAATCTATTTCCATTTCGTCGCTCGCGTGCGATATGGGGGAAATCGGGCGCGAGCAGTGTGTCTCGGAAGGATCTGACTGGCCGCACAGGCTGATCCACAAAGGAATTTCGATTGATCGTGGAAGGATCCATTGTGAAATATAAGCATTTTTCGAAAACCAATGTGTCGCGCCGCCATATATTGGGCGCGGCCGCCCTTGGAATGGCTGCATTTCCCATGATCAATAAAGGCTATTTTGCCGCATCGGCGAAATCGCCGAGATTATATTCGAAACGCGTGATGGACCTGATGGAATCCTCGCTCGTGATCGACATGCTGGGATCGCTCAAGCTTGATACGCGCGACGGCTTTTATGAACGCCCTCTCAGCCCGGAGGCGGCCGAAGACTTCCGTGCCAGCGGCATCAATTGCCTGCACCTAGCCAGCGGCATCGGTGGGCCAGATGCGACCGCGAAGGTTGCGGACTACCTTGCCACGCAACAGAATTTCGCCGGCAGGCACAGCGACCTGTTTTCGATCGTCGACAAGGCATCCGATATTCCGGCGGCGAAACGCGCCGGAAAGATCGCGCTCATTATGGGCCTGCAAAATTCCGAGCATTTTTCCCGGCTTGAGGACGTGAAGCGGTTTTACGGCCTGGGCCAGCGCGTTTCCCAACTTACCTATAATAGCCAGAACCTGATCGGATCGGGCGCGACCGACCGCGTCGACGGGGGCGTCAGCGATTTCGGGGCGACGATTATCGCTGAAATGAACCGCGTCGGGATGCTCGTCGATGTCTCGCATTGCGGCGATCGCACGACGCTTGACGCAATCTCTCTCTCGGAAACACCGATTGCGATTACGCACAGCAACTGCCGCGCGCTGAACACTCATCCGCGAACCAAGACGGACGAAGCCATCCGGGCCTGCGCGGCAAAGGGCGGTGTCATGGGGGTTACCGGGGTGCGGATGTTCGTCAGCGCAAAGGAACCCACGACATTGGGCAATATCGTGGATCATATCGATCATGTGGTCCGACTGGTCGGAATAGATCATGTCGGTATCGGCAGTGATATCGACATGTACGGATATGACGACATGTCGCCTGCCGCACTGGCGGAAGCGCGTGCGTACTATAAAAGTTATGCAATCCGGGAAAAAGCCGATGTAGAAGGCTTCGACAACCCGCTGAAAATCTTCAATCTGACCGAAGAGCTGGTCCGTCGCGGCTATTCCAACGAGGACATCGGGAAAATTCTGGGAAAGAATTTTCAGCGCCTGCTGCAGACGGTGTGGGGCGGATAACCCTGCTCGACATGCGAAGGCTTGCTCTCCCTAACGTCGGACAGCCTTGATGACTCGCCGCCGTCGGCCCCTCCACAAATAGGACATGATCATGAACCGACGCCACTTGCTAGCTGCCGCGTTGCCCCTGTCCTTATCCGTGAGAGCGGCTGCGGGGGAGGTGCTCAGCGGTGAGAGGCCCAGGCTTCCTACGCCGCCCCGCGCGCTTGACGGCATTGCCAAGTCCTTCATCGGCAGCGGTCGCGGAATGGGCCTTTCGGTAGCCGCCGCGCGTGACGAAAGACTGGTGTTCTCGGCCGGTTATGGGATCGCCAACATTGAAACATCCACACCCGTGACCACGGATACCGTGTTCCGGGCCGGGTCGATAACGAAGCAGTTTACAGCTGTTGCAATAATGAAACTGGTCGAAAAAGGTCACCTCGGCCTTGATGAACCGGCCTCGAAATATATTCCGGAAATGGTCGCGGCCGGCCCGATCAGTATAAGGATGCTTCTTCACCAAACCTCGGGCTTGCGCAATTATTCCGGCAGCGAATTCGCGCAGCAACAAAAAATCGACCGCACAACGCAGCAAATGCTTGATCATATCCTGGCGCAGAAGCCGCTTTTGAATTTCAAGCCCAACGAGCGCTTCTAATATTCCAACTCCAACTATTTCCTGCTGGGCGCAATCATCGAGCGGGTGGGAGGCCAGCCGCTCTCCCGGGCCTTTGACGAACTCATCGATCAGGCCCGCCTGAAGCAGACAGCCGCCGATCGATCGATCGACGTGGTGCCGCATCGCGCGGATGGCTATGCATTGATCGATGCGCTGGCCGGCCGGTTCCGGAAGGCGGACTATGTGTCGATGGATAACGCGGGAGGCGCGGGCGTCCTGCGGTCGACGTCTGCAGATCTTGTACAATGGCATCAGGCGCTCTTTGGAGGGCAAATCCTCAAGCCTGCAAGTTTCCGTCAAATGCTGGCGACGGGCACGTTGAACGACGGACGCCCCGCGATCCGCGACGACGCGCCCATAGCGCAAGGCACGGCGGCTTATGGCTTCGGGCTGGAGATCGGAACCTTCGACGGACTGATGGCGGTCGGACACGCCGGCTCTATTCCGGGCTATACCGCCTATCTCGTGACCTTCCCCGCACGCCGTCTGTCGATCGCGATGATGTTTAACATCGATCCCGACCGACAGATGCCGTTTGCAGAGATCCAGCGGGCGATTCTGGCCATTGAGCCGGGCGTTTAAAAAACAATCTCTTCCAAGCGCCCCGAAATCCAATCGGGATTCCATGTCGGAAGTCCGTCAGTTCCCGACACGCAACCGCGCTGTCGCGTCTCTATGGCGCGAGGACTGCGCGGCCCTTCTCAATCCGCTGCATGAATAATACGCGCATAGCTTTCGGAATCCGTGTCGCCCTCGGTCCCGAACAAAAGCACGATGCTCTGATCGTTCAAACCCAAGGCGTCTCGAAGGCCCGGATCGGAAGCCTCCATGATCGTGAGCAGCGCGCCCACTCCGGCACCACCCGCCTCTCCGATCACGATGGCGGGATCGGCCCCGACCGGATCAGCCAGGCGCCGCATGGCCTTGAAAGATTCCACATCGTCGATTGCCAGAAAATCGTCGACGCCCTTTCTCAGAATCTTGAGTGCGTTCAGTGAAGGCTTGCCCGCAGCCAGTCCGTACATTTGCGTGCTGTGCGCCCCCTCGACGATCACGACCTCGCCGCTCTCGACGCTGAGATAAAGGCAGTGAGCCTCCTTGGATTCGACGACAATGAACCGGGGGCGGCGAACGGCCCATGTCTGCCAGAAGTGCGAGCACATCGCTGCTGCGATTCCGCCGACGCCGGCCTGCACGAATACGTGTGTCGGAATGATATTTTCCGGAAGCTGGGCCACAATCTCGTCAGCGATAACCTGGTATCCATGCATGACATCGCGAGGGGTGTCCTCGTGACCTTCATAGGAGGTATCCGAGATGATGTACCAGCCGTTTGCCTTGGCG
The DNA here is from genome assembly GCF_014199685.1 of Sphingosinicella soli. Taxonomy (GTDB): domain Bacteria; phylum Pseudomonadota; class Alphaproteobacteria; order Sphingomonadales; family Sphingomonadaceae; genus Sphingosinicella; species Sphingosinicella soli. The sequence continues at coordinate 149,915 of NZ_JACHNZ010000002.1, forward strand.
TCGGCCTCTACGGCCTTGACCGCCAGATCATAATTGCCTTCGATCCGCACAACATTTGCGCCGAGTTCCTGCAGCGCCGCCACTCGGCCCGCGCTGGTCTGACGCGGGACGTAGATATTGCATTTGCATCCGAATGACTTGGCGGCGAATGCAACGGATCGGCCATGATTGCCGGTCGTGGCGCATGCGACCGTAACGGTTTCAATCGTGCTCGCGTAATCTCCACCAAGAATATCGCTTATGCTGAAGTCCTTGTCGGCGACCTCCTGCAGTCGTTTGGCCAGCAGCCGGTAAATCGCATATGCGCCGCCTACGCCTTTGAGCGCCTTCAGTCCGAACCGCGAACTCTCGTCCTTCAGGAAAATGCGCCCGATACCGATGGCGTCCGAAAGTCCATCGAGTTCGCGAAGCGGCGTCGGCGCGTACCACGGCAACTGCCGAAGCACCGATTTCGCATCCTCCACGCCCTGACTGTTGAGCAACGCCTGGAGCTCCTCGTCATACGGCGCCCCCGAATTCGCTGCCGTATTGTGATAATGGAGAATCGTCGCGATTTTCGCGGACGGGCCGGCGGTGGCGGACGATGTCATGCTATTTCCCCTGCAGAACGACGAGTGGCGCAGTCGTGATACGCTTTTCGTATTTTTTACGAAAGAGAAAATATTTCGCGATCGCGAATTTTTCCGTCCTGGCTACGACGCGCGCCCTCATGCGTCGGTTACTGCACTGCGGCGTCGTCCAATAAATTGGCGAGATGGCCTACCGGTCCCGACAGGCTTTCGCTGCTGTCGTGGCTTACCGAAAGGACGACCGCATCTTCCGGGCCGACACTGACGAAAGCATGCTGCATACTGCTGTCGTAGTGCGCGCTGTCGCCTGCTTCCAGGATCGCCGGTTGGTAAAATTCCGTGTAAAGCTTCAGCGTGCCCCGAACGACATAGATGAACTCTTCCCCGGGATGTCGGTTCATTTCGGCAAAATCATCAATGCTACGTGCCTTTACCGTGACGACTGTCGGGATCATTCCCTTCCGGCTTAGCTCGGTCGACATCACTTCGAAATGATAAGGTGCCGTGTCGATTATGAGAGCATCATCACGTTTCGTGATCGTCCGGGCACCACTGCGAAAGGTTTCCGGTTCGCCTTTCGTAAGGTGGCGCAAGGACAGGTCCAACCCGTCACAAAGTTTCATCAAGGTCTCGAATGTTACGTCGCCCTGGTTGTTTTCAATCTTCGACAGGGTCGATACTCCAACGCCGGTTCGCGCCGCCACATCGCCCAGAGTCCATTTATTCTCGCGTCGCAACTGCGTGAGACGCTCTCCCAGAGCCACTCCCCTGCTCGCCCTGATGCCTTTTGATCCTTTGCCTGTTTCGGCCATGTCGATATCATCCTCACTGCTCGGGCCGCTGTATAGCGCGGTTCCGCATTTCGCGAGGGATGAAGTGTCATATGCGTTCTGCGACAGGGCGATTTCGCTCGATCGAAGAAAGCCGCCGGATATGGCCATGCCCGAAGGATTGCGCCTTCAGAATGAGACAGGCTCCCGGCACAGGACATGTGACGGGAGCCGTATCTCTATTGCTGTAGCCTGATCGAGGCTATCGCATCGAAGACGAGATCGGGCCTGTCATGCGCAACATTATGTGAACTCTTTGCCGCCGTGACCAGGGTGCGGTTCGCAGCCTTGCTCGCGAAGAGCGATTGCGCATCTCGCCAGGCCTGGGCGTCGGCAGGATCCGGCTGAGGGGGAGTCTCCGCAACGATGACGACCACAGGGACAGTCTTCGGCCATTCCATCTTGTGAAAGGCGCGCGAAACGGGCTCGAACGATTCCGACAGCGCCAAAAGCTGACGAGTGGCAGGCGTAGGCGGCGCCTGGCGCAGCTTTTCAATCAGCGGAGCATAGACCTTGGTCTGACGCGCGATCATTTCATCCGTATAGAATTCCGGGACGTTTGCATCGACCATGACACCGCCGGCGAACCAGTTTGGATGCCGCGTGGTGATCCCGGTCGCGATCTCGCCTGCCAGCGAATGCGAAACGAGCAAAGTGCCGCGCGTCGCACCGAGAGCGCGCAGCCCTGCCTCCAGATCGTCGATCGCCGAGGTGAGGCTCCATGGACCGGGGGCTTCGTCGCTCCCGCCGAACCCTGCCCGATCATAGGTAATGATCCGGGCTCCCGTCCGTTTTGCAAGTTCAGGCGCGAAGGTCGACCAGTAGCTCGAGTCGTTCCCGCCACCCGCGTCGAGAACAATGGCCGGCAGCACGCCGGGTATGACGTGGAACGCGATTTTCCTGCCATCGCGTTCCACGATATGTGTCGCGGCGGTCATCGCGACGCTCCCCGGCGCCGTCGAAACGGGCGCGGCAACGGGCGCGCAAGCTGCGGAGGCCAGAACCGAGGACAATAGCAAGATCGAAATATGCTTGAAACGCATTGTGATGATACTCCGGTATTGCCGAACAAGGGCGGGACATTCGCCCCGCCCGCTCCGGCTAGAATTGAACGTCGAGTGCAGCGCCGATGGTACGCGGCTGGATAATGGCGGCGTTGACTTGCGTCACGGCGCCGGTCGCCTGATTGTTGAGGATAGCATATGAGGAATAGGCGCGTTTGTCGGTCACGTTCTTGGCAAATAGCCGGAAGGTAAACCGCCCGTCGGTCACGCTCGCATTCAGATCAAGGGCAGCATAGCCGGGCAGGCGTCTGGCAGCCGGCGCACTCTCCAAATTCGACAGCCGATCGTCCACCATCCGAAGGCCAAAGCCGAAGGTGCCGCTCCAGGAATCCGTCAAGCCTTGCGTGTACGAGGCCGCAATCGAACCGCTCAGCTTGGGCACGTTCGGGAGGCGATCTCCCTCGATCCCGCCCGCAGGCAGCGCGTCAGCCGTCAACACGGAATCGATATAGGCCAAAGTACCATTGATGGAGAGGCCCCCGGCAGGGCGTAACGTCACATTCGCCTCGATGCCTTCACTCCGCGCTTCGCTGCCGTTCACGACGTAGTTGAAACCGCCGCCCTGGCTGGTCAGCAGCTGAATGTCTTTCCAGTCGATCCGGAAGGCGGCGGCTTCGATGGCGAAGATGTTGTCCGCCGTGTTGGCCTTTACGCCGAATTCATAGTTGGTGAGGCTGTCCGACTTGAAGGTCGGCGAAACGCCCGGGATTGCGAGGTTCGGCCCGCCCGGCCGGTAGCCGGTCGCTACGCGGGTGTAGATCATGATATTTTCGCTCGGCTTGAAACGCATGCCGGCGCTGTAGGTCGTCACATTTTCCTTCGATTTCTGATCGGGCAGGGCGATAGGAGCCGGCAGGATGATGCCCGTCGCAAACTGGCCGAACACCTGCTTGTTCTGCGCGTATCGGAGCCCACCGAACACTTCGAAACGGTCGGAAACAGCGTAGTTCAGGTTGCCGAACGCAGCATATTCCTTGTAGGTTGACGGCAATTGCGCCTCGAAGATGGGGTCGACTCCCGGGATCGACACGCCGTCCATCGTAAGCGCGCTCGGCGACTGGAAATTGGTCGAATCCTCGAACGTGTAGAATCCCCCGACCGTCCACTCGAACGGGCCGGATCCATTGGATTGGGCCCGGATTTCCTGGGTGAATTTCTTCAGGCCCAGTTCGTACGAATAGATCGATTTGCCGGCCGCCGGCAAACCCAGGAACGGAAATGCGACGCCGTAGGTGTACGAGGCATCCTGCGTCTGACTGACGTCGGTATCGGCATAGCTGGTCGCGGACGTGATTGTCACCTGCGCGCCCTCATATTCGATCGCTCCCGACACGATTTTGATCGTTTTCAGGAACGGCTGATCGACCAGGTTGTTATCCTCGAGGTCTCCCAAAAGCGGCTGCAAACTGCCGTCGCTGAGCGGGACGCTCGAATTGCCGCGCGTTTTCATGCGTTGCCACAGGCCATCAACCTTGATCGTCAAGGACTCCATGGGCTCGAAATAAAGACCGAGGCGAGCGCTTTGCTGCTCGACGCCGTTCTGGTTCCGCTCTCCGGTCGCCGCATTGTCTATGAAGCCCGGCGTGTTTTCCAGAGCATAGCTGGCGACAAAGCCGAGCCTGCCCTCGACAAGCGGGCCGCTAACGCTCGCGCGTACGCCACCTCCTAATTTCCCTCCGCTCTCGACGGCGGTGAGATTGCCGCCGGCCCGCACCGAAAATTCGTCAAGCGATGGAGATACAAGCGAATATTTCAAGAGCCCGCCCATGGAGCTGGCGCCGTAAAAGGTGCCCTGCGGACCGCGCAGAATCTCATATTGCTTAACGTCATACGGCAGAAGATCGAGCTGAAACGAGTTGCCGCCATTATACGTCGTGCTGCTGCCAACCGGCGCGTCATCGATGTAGGTTGCAACGGTACTGGCCCGTCCGATCGGCGCAATCCCGCGAATGCTGATCGTGGTCTGACCCGGCGATCCGCCCGAGTCCACCTGAAACGCAGGGATATAGGAACTCACGTCGGCAAGCTGCGTAGCGTGAAGATCCCGCAGGCGCTCCGCAGAAATTACACTGATACCTGCGGGCACGTCGAGGATCCGCTCGTCTCTCTTCTGCGCGGTGACGATAATCTCGTCAGTCTCGGAATCGGCCGCCCCGGTCTCGGCCTGTGCAGCGACGGGAATGAGCATGGCTAAAGCGATAGACGTGGTCGCCAGTCGCGAAGAACGAAATTCTCGTGAAAAAGTCATCTATAGTCCCCTTTTGTCAATGAGTTTCACCGGTTCGTAATCTCACCCTGCGTTTTTTGGTCTTCAGCCAATTGATCTGCCGTCTGCGAAAGGCGCGACGGCGAGATATCCGATTCTCGGATGCCTATTGCCTCCAGCGCTTGTTGAACGGGCATTTTCAGCACGAGCCGAGCCGCAAGTTCGGTCAGTGCAGGCGCCGTCTGAATGCCGTATCCGCCCAAGGCGGCCAGCCAGAAAAAGCCGGACGCCTGCGGATCGTATCCCACCACCGGAGACCGATCCCCGACGAAGGATCTGAGGCCGGCCCACTTGCTCCTGATCCGCCGGACCTCAATGCTCGTGATCTGCTCCAGGCGTTCAGCGGCCATTGCGACTTCGAGTTCGTCCGCCTGAGCGTCTTCCGGCTCGGAGGGCGTTTCATTCGCGGGCGAAATCAGAAGCAGGCCCGCATCGGGCTTCATATAAAACTGCTCGTCGGCATCGACTACCATCGGCCAATCCTTGGAAACCAAGCCGTCAGGAATGTCCACGAGCGCCGCCGTCCGGCGGCGCGGTTCAATTCCAATCGGCCGGACGCCGGCTCGGAGAGCAATCTCGTCTGCCCAGGCGCCCGCCGCGTTCACGATGATCGGCGCGCGGAAGACGCCTTGGCCGGTTCTGACGTCCCAAAGCGCTGCGGCATGCAAAAATGCCATGGCTTCGACTTTGGCCTTCAGAAAGAGTTCGCCGCCGCGGCTTCTAAGCTGCTTTATAAAGCCCTGCTGCAACGCATGAACGTCGATGTCGGCGGCGCCTCCATCCAGGAGAGCGCCGATCAGGCCTTCTGCGCGTAGCACCGGACACAGGCTCATCGCGGCATTCGCATCGATAGGCACGAGGTTGCCGTGAGGAATCTCGTCGGCCGTATATTGCTCGAATGCCTGGCGCTTTTCGGCGCGCCCCACGATCATTACATCCCGTTTGCTGACGAGCGGTCCGTCACAGAATTGCGGGTCGGGCGAAAAGAAGAACGGTTTGCTTGCAAGCGTCAGCGCACGAATGACCGGACTGCCAAAGCCTTTGACGAACAGCGCCGCGGATCGTCCTGTCGAATGATATCCCGGCTGCTCCTCCATTTCGAGAACAGCCACCCTGCAGCTTTGAGCAAGATGCGCTGCGACGCCGATCCCGGCGATACCCCCACCAATAACCAGAACATCGAATTCTTTGTCGCCCATGAATATCTCTTATTATTGTTATTTTGGTACTTTAATTATCGATCTCTTGTTGGTTACGATTTGAACATTTTCAGAAATGTCTAGCCGTACAGCACTGAATATTGCCGACGAGAAACCGCCTGTGCGAAAGACGGGGCTCGCCTGCCGACCCAGCCTGCACCATTCGTCGATTCATTCTCGTGTAGATATATTTTTATCCTCTGTCGATAAATTTCTCGCCGATGAAGAAAAATGTACGTCTTTGAGATTTGAGGAGACGGCGTTGAGGCGGGCGGGCGACGGTAAAGCGAGAAATATTTGCCAATTTCCGGAAATTTAGCGATTACAGGGCGAAAATCGGCAATTCTTGTGAGGTGGAGTTTGTGAGCGAAGAAGCCAATCCGGGAGCGATTCTGAAGCAACTGAGAACCGACAAAGCGTGGACGCTGGCTGACGTGTCAAAACGAACCGGCTTTCCGATCTCCACACTGTCCAAGATTGAAAAAGGCCAAGTGTCGCTGAGTTACGACAAACTCGCGCGCATCAGCACGACGCTTGACGTCGATATCGGCATTTTCTTCGCACGCAGCGATACGCAGCTGCCGCAATCCCGAGCCGGAGGCCGCCGCAGCATCGTTCGCAAAGGTGAAGGTCGGACGATCGCAACCCACTCCTACTTAAACCGGTTTCTTGCGACAGATTTGCTCAACAAGCGCTTCGTCCCGATCCTCGGCCAAGGCTTCGCAACCTCGATTGAAGATTTTGGAGACATGATCCGTCACCACGGCGAGGAATTTTGTTACGTGTTGGAAGGCGCGCTCGAACTGCATACCGAATTATATGCGCCCGTGAGGCTGGAGGCCGGCGACGCCATCTATTTCGACAGCAGGATGGGACACGCGTATATTTCGGTGGGCGAAATACCCTGTAAGGTCCTGTGCATCTGTTCAGGCGAGGAATCAAAGCTGATCGAAGGGGTGGACAGCATCGACGGCTTGGCGAATGTCGGGATCGACAGCGAAAAGAAAAAGCCCCGCGCCCCCGCAACCCGCAGCCGAGCAACAACCCGCAGCCGGACAAAACGCGTATCATAAGCTGAAGACACTGCGCTGCGCCGAAGTGCCCCCGAGACTTCGTCGCTAGCTGTTCGCCCCCGGCCGCGCTTGCGCCGCATTCAAGGCGGCTATTTCGTTCGATAGAGCCTGGGCAGCCACGCCAATCAGGCGTTCCCCGAAATCGGGGCTGGCCTGCAACGGGTCCGACCCCATCCGACCGTCTGGGTGAATGTCTCTGAAATCGACCGCGTCCCGCACCGCGCCACTTGGCGCGATCGGGGGATGGCAGGGGGCGGACTTGATCGACTGCGGATAGGCTGCCTGCGTGATCGAAATTTCCGACGGATCGGCATGGCTCCCGTGCCCGACGGGGAATTGCTGCCGGGCCAGCGCGTCCACACCGGCCAGTTGCCACCAGTTTCGCAAGATCAGGTCGAGACCGGATCGGCATCCTCGGAAGCTCGCCTCCGCAAAAACTTCCGAAAAGGCGGCCTCGATAGTCGGGATATTACCCCCATGGCCATTGAGGAAATAGATTGTTTCGAAGCCATGCGCGGCGAGCGAAGATATCCAGTCCCGAAGCGCGAGTATCATGGTCGACGGGCGCAGGGAGATGGTTCCGGGGAAACCCAGATGATGTTGCGCCATGCCGACATTGAAGGTGGGGCCGACAAGCATATCGATGCTTCCGACCTCAGCCCGGTGCGCGATGATCTCCGCGCAGAGCCAGTCGGTGCCCAACAGGCCGGTGGGTCCATGTTGCTCGTTCGAACCGATCGGGATGACAATCACCCGCGACCGTGCGAGATGAGCCTCGATCTCCGTCCAGGTCGACAAGTGCAGTATCATGAAATGGCCTCCGGAAGTATGCGAGCGCCGCCGCCGCGCTGCACGACAAATCCCCGGGGATGACCGAAGACGACATCGGTGGGCGGGGTCGATGAGAGGTCCGCGTGCGTCATGCCGATGCCTGTTCGACGTCCAGCGGCGGTGCGCCCGGAACCGCGCGGTGCCGGTCCGTTCCTCCCTTCGTATCGGTCAGTCGATCGAGAAGGGCCTGCGCGCTCCCCTCCTTCACCGGACCGAACCCGCGCACCTCCAGCGGGGCGCCGGCGATGACCACGACAGCCTGAAAATCGGCAGCCGAGAGCGTGCCGAGCCGGCGCGTCATGGTCGAAAGATAGGCATCGCGAAGCGCGCGCTCTATCCGGCGATCGGAAGTCCATCCAAACACATCCAGCGGCGTTTCGCGAAGCCATCGAAGCGAAGCGAGCAACTTGAAGAGCGGAAAAATCCAGCTGCCAAATGCGAACTTCCGGGGACGGCCGGTGTTGGGATCGCGCCTGGCAAGCAGCGGCGGCGACAGGTGCACCTTGACCGACCGGACACTTACGAATTCGCGCGCGAGCGAGCGATGGAACCGGCCATCGGTATAGAGACGCCCCACCTCATACTCGTCCTTATAGGCCATCAGCTTGTAGGCGCCGCGGGCCACGGCCCAAATGAGGGCATCGCCATCCGCGTAAGGGCTTGCCGACCGACGGGCCGCTTCGACGATGTCGATATAGCGGCGCGCATAGCGGCCGTTCCAGTAAAGCGAAAGATCCTTGGCGCGCGCCGCAACGAACGCTTCGATATCGAACGGCTCGTCCGGATCGGCATGCTCCGTGGAGACGGCCGATCTGCCGGCCTCGAAAGCGCGCAAGTTTGCGGCTACGGATTTGCCGTTCAGTTCAATCGCCTTTTCGATAGCCGCACGAGAGAGCGGTATACCACCCAGCTGCCACGCATAACCCAGCAGCATCATGTTGGCGGCGATGGAATCGCCGAAAAGGCGCTCGGACATCTTCGTCGCGGGAAAGACATGCGGCGCGCGACCCGCAGCGCGGGCGAGGTTTTCCGCCAATCCGTCGCGCGATGGCAGAACGTCGGGATTCGATTGGAAGGCCGCTGTCGCCGTCACATTGCCGTTGGCGACGACCAAGGTATCGCTCGAGATCGTCTCGATACACTCGGGCTGAGTTGCAGCCACCATATCGCATGCGATGACAACGCGCGATTGCGATGGTCCGATCCTGGCCGCCAGTACGGCGTCCCGGTCAGAACTGAAACGGACATGGCTGAATACCGCGCCGCCTTTCTGGCTCAGGCCGGTCATATCGAAGAGATTGACGCCGAGCCCCTCGATGCGCGCCGCCATGCCGAGGATTGCGCCGACGGTGATGACGCCCGTTCCGCCTATGCCTGCAATCATCACGTCGAACGTGCCTTCGATCTCCGGAACCTGAGGCTCGGGCAGAGTGTCGCCCTGCCCGTCCGCCGCTTTGGGCGAGCCATGCAGCCTGCCGCCGTCGATCGTGACGAACGATGGGCAAAAGCCCTTCTTGCAGGAGAAATCCTTATTGCATGCCGATTGGTCGATACGGCGCTTCAGTCCCAAATCCGTCTTGAGCGGTTCGATCGCCATGCAGTTGGACTGAACCGAGCAGTCGCCGCATCCTTCGCACACGAGCGCATTGATGAAGACGCGCCGATCGGGATCGGGAAAATTGCCCGTTTTGCGCCGCCTGCGCTTTTCGGCTGCGCACACCTGATCGAAGATCAGAACCGAAACACCCGGTTCCTCGCGCAGCCCGCGCTGGGTAACATCCAATTCGTCGCGATGGCGTAAATCGGTGCCCGAAGGGAGCGGCTCTTGCGAAAAGCGACCGGGATCTTCCGAAAGCACGACGATGCGCTTCACGCCCTCGGCCGCCACCTGGCGAACGATATCGGCGACCAGAAGCTGGCCTTCCACGGGCTGTCCGCCGGTCATGGCTACGGCATCGTTGAACAGTATCTTGAACGTGATGTTCACGCCCGCCTGCACGGCGGCGCGAACAGCGAGCGAACCGGAATGACTATAGGTTCCATCCCCCAAGTTCTGGAATATGTGGGGCGTCGTGGTGAACTGCGAAAGCCCGATCCAGTTCGCCCCTTCCGCTCCCATCTGCCCCATCGGCAGCAGGTTGCGGTCCGGGTGGAACACCGCCATGCCATGGCAACCGATGCCGGTCGCGCCGATCGATCCCGCCGGAACCCTGGTCGATGAATTGTGCGGGCAGCCGGCACAGAATTCGGGCCTGCGCACCATCGGGGGCGCAACCGGATTGCCGCCCGACGCTTCGACTTTTTCATCGATGCCAAGGGCGGACGCGATTTCGGGAAGAACGGCGTTGATCCGGGACGCGATCGCCTTAGCGACTATCCGTTTGTCCAGCGGCAGGTGGGACGGCAGCAGAGGCTGGCCATCGGGTGTGGTTTTGCCGCAGATTCCCGGCCTCTCCGCGCGATTGAAGAAGATTTGCTTCGCCTGATTTTCACCATGCGCCTGCTTCTCTTCCACGAACACTATCTCGGTGGCGGCAATCGCGGCGGCAGTGAGCGCGTCTGGTTCAAGCGGATAGATCAGCGCAATCTTGTAAACGCCGATTCCGGCGTCGCGGCACGTCCTGTCGTCCAGTCCCAGCGAGGTAAGCGCGTCAAGGACATCCGTATAGGCCTTTCCCGCAGTCGCGATGAGGAACCTCGGCCGTTCTGCACCGAAACTGATCCGGTCCAGGTGATTGGCGCGCGCAAAGGCTTGTGCGCGGGGAAGTTTGTATTCCAGCAGCCGCGCCTCCTGGCGCTGCATGGCCAGAAACTCGGGGCGGATATGAACGCCGCCCTCGGGCATCGCGATATCCGGACGCACAAATTCCTGCGGCAATGAAAGATCCAGCACCCCCGTCGACTCTGCGGTCTCGTTCACGATCTTGAGGCCCACGAGCGCGCCCGAGAAACGGGACATGGCGATCGCGGCGAGCCCCAGTGGAAGCACCTCCGAAACGGACGACGGATAGAGGATGGGCACGCCCCAGCTGGCAAGCGTGAGATCGCTCTGATGGGCGGTCGTGGAGGACTTTCCAGCGTGGTCGTCGCCGAAAACCAGAACGACCCCGCCCAGCGGAGACGTGCCGGCCAGATTCGCATGCTTGATCGCGTCGCCCGACCTGTCCACTCCCGGCCCCTTGCCGTACCAGATCGCGAACACGCCATCGACAGTGCCGCCGGGAACAAAATCGATCTGCTGGGTTCCCGCGACGGCCGTGAGCGCTAGGTCTTCATTCAGGCCGGGGTGAAAGACCACGTCACTCTCGCCAAGCACTTTGGCGGCTTTCCACAGCTCCGCGTCATACCCGCCCAGCGGCGACCCTCTGTACCCGCTGATATAGCCGGCCGTGCTGTGTCCGCTTCGCTTGTCCAGGGCCCGCTGAACGATGGGCAGCCGTACCAGCGCCTGACGCCCTGCGACGAGGGCATGACCGGGCCCGATCTCATATTTGTCGTCGAGACTTACAGCTGCATCTGCCGTCATCATTCGTTCCTGCTTCGTGCGGACAATCGGATCGCGAACGCGAACCATATTCTCTATATCGGAGAATTGCACTATTATGGAAAAATATTTGCAAATCCATAGATTCCGGCATAACGCGGGTGCAGATTTTCAACCCACCGCGCATGAGGAACCGACATGACGCCACACCTGGCCCCGATTGTTGAGAGAGACTCGCTCATTTTCCTCTCGGGGCAGCTCCCTTTCGATGCGAATCGGGAAATTTCGAGCGCCGATATCGACGGACAGACCCGGCAGGTCATCGCCAACCTCGCCGAAGTCCTCCGGGCCGCCGATCTGTCGCTCAACGACATCCTCAAGACCACGGTATGGCTCAAGAACTCGTCGGATTTCGTCGCCTTTGATGCAGCCTATGCAGCATGCTTCGGTTCGCACAAGCCTGCTCGCTCGACCGTAGTAAGCGAACTCGTCGTTCCCGCCGCATTGGTCGAAATCGAAGCGATTGCCTCGCGTTCCATAACCCCGCGCACAGGATCCTGACCGATATGACGGACATTCTCATCACCATAAACGACGTTCGTCTCGTCGGCCGTCTTGAGCATGAGTTGGCGCCCAAAACCTGCCGCTATTTCGAGACGCTCCTCCCTTATGATACGAAATTCATCCATGTGCGCTGGAGCGGAGAAGCGTGTTGGGTGCCGCTCGGCGAAGTGACAATGCCTTTCGGATTCGAGAATGCCACCAGCTATCCCGCACCGGGACAGATGATCTTCTATCCCGGAGGGTTTAGCGAAGCCGAGATCCTGCTCGCCTACGGCGGCGTGCAGTTTGCCAGCGCGCTGGGCCAGCTGGCAGGCAATCACTTCATGACGATAACCGAGGGCAACAACCAGCTTCGAGCGCTCGGCAAGCGAACGCTGTGGGAAGGCGCGCAAGACGTGCGGATGGAGCGTATCGCTTAAGTGTCCCGGCATTTGATGGGCCGGATTGATTGTGAACCGTTGGGGTTCGATTGTCTTGGTGAGCCGGATGGAGCCGTATTTTCCATTGCCGCACGGAATGTAGCAGGTTGATGATCGTCGGATCATTTCGCCGCCAGTCTTTGTGTTTTCCGAACATGGTCTCGACCCTGTGCCTCTGGTGATGGAGCATCAACTGATCAATCCCACCGCAAGGCAATTTTATAAGTCCTGAGCCGAGACTATCTGTAGCCGCGCGCCGGAAGCACGCGTTTCAGCACGGCATACACCTCCTGCCGCTCGCGCGGGCTGAGGCAGCGGCCGACAAGCAGCCTGCGGCCGCGTTCACCGAGCCAGAGCCGGTTTTCCGGTGGGCTCAGCGTTTCCAGCTCGACGCTGGTGAACATGGGCTCCAGCCGGAACGCGCGCGCGCTGCCGTCCGCCGCGACACGGCTGTAGTGAAGCCCCGACGCATCGAGCTGCAGGCGCTCGTAAGCGCGGGACGCGCGCGCCGCCGCGCGGAACGCCCACACGAGCAGCGCCAGATCAACCACCACGAACGGCAGGATCGGCCACGCGCCGAGCGCGACGAAACGCGCCGAGACGAGAAGCATGACAAACGCCGTGCCACCCACGATCCACAGCGCCGGACGCGCGCCGAGCGGAGGCGGAGGCATGAGTTTCAGATCGAGCGTCGTCACAGCGCTCCACTCTACCAATGCGCGGGCAGCTGCGGTAGGCCGTGAGACATGAAGCCGCAGACGATCACGCGATTTTTCGACCATCTCGTCGAAGCGAACCCCGCCCCCGAAACCGAACTCGATTATGTGAACGACTATACGCTGCTCGTTGCCGTCGTGCTTTCCGCGCAGGCCACCGACGCGGGCGTCAACAAGGCGACGAAGGCGCTGTTTCAAAACGTGCGCGACCCCGCCGCGATGCTCGCGCTCGGTGAAGCCGGGCTGAAGCAGCACATCAGGACGATCGGGCTGTTCAATGCCAAGGCGGCGAACGTGATCGCGCTGTCTGCGCTGCTGCTCGAACGGCACGGCGGCGAAGTGCCCCGCGACCGCGCAAGCCTGGAAGCGCTGCCGGGCGTCGGCCGCAAGACCGCGAACGTCGTGCTCAACGTCGCGTTCGGGGAGGAAACCTTCGCGGTCGATACGCATGTGTTCCGCGTCTCCAACCGAACCGGCCTCGCGCCGGGTAAGACGCCGCTCGCCGTCGAGCTGAAGCTGGAGAAGGCGATCCCCAAACCCTATCGCCGCCACGCGCACCACTGGCTGATCCTGCTGGGACGCCACACCTGCAAGGCCCGGAAACCCGAATGCTGGCACTGCCCCGTGGTCAATGAATGCGGATACAACGCCAAGACGACGGCATGAGCCCGGCGCGGGCCCGATTCACTTCGCGTTCAGATGGAGACGTTATGTACTGGCCGTATTGTGACATTGTAGCGTTTGCGTACCGCCGGATCGCGAACCCGCCTTATGGGAGGCGGTCCGGCACGTCACCCTTCGCGGAGACATCCCGATGATCGCGTTCCACGTCCACACACCGCTGAAGACCGCGCTCGCCGCGGCGATGGCCACGCTTGCGGTCGCGGCCTGCGCGCCGCCCCAGGCCGCGCCGGAACCGGAGACACCGCCCGCGCCGCAAGCGGCGGTCGGAGAGCGCTGCGTCGGTCTCGCGGCGATCCGGAACACTAGCCCCTCTTATTCACCGGGCCGCTGCGTGATGGCGTGATCCTGGGCGGAGGCGGCAGGCGGAGATGGCAAGGGCGAGTTGCGCCGTGGCGA
>NZ_JACHNZ010000003.1 GCF_014199685.1 Sphingosinicella soli
GGCTCCGCTTCGCAGGCCATTGCTCAACCCGCGCTCATGCGCAACAAAGCTGCCGGACTCTAATCCGTGCTGGTGGAAACCAGGGGGTCACGTCAGCTTGAACAGACCTCGAATGTAGTGGGCGGCCTGCTCCTCGCCCCAATTGTCGCGGGTATAGACGTAGATCTCGTCGAGGCGGCGACCCGCACGATTCTGAACCCGAAAGGTGGCCACTCGATCAGCCCCGCGTATTGCGCGCGATCACCGTCTCGGCATCGAGTTTTTCATAGGCCGTTTCCGGCGCAGCAAAAGCGGCCGTCAATTCGGCTTTCAGCCGCGCGAACCCTTCGGCCTCGGCGCGCTCTTTGTCGCGGCGGATGAGATCGCGGACATATTCGCTGACATTCTCATAGGCACCGTCGTCGCCGATGTTGTTGGCAACAAACTCGCCCAGTGTGCCGCTGACACGGACATTCAGGGTCATGGCCTTGGGCATGGCATCGTCCTTTAAAAGACTGTCCTCAACATAAGGAATATTGTGGACAAGTGCAAGCGCATGGATCGAGCGAGGCGACATGGCCGCCTGCTATAGAACGACAAAATCGGCCCTTGGGATGTGCTGACGCAGATCGAGGTCGGGCAGGCTTGCACGACGCGCGCAGGAAGGCCGAGAGCGATGATCTGGTTGGAGAGAAATTCAGCATAAACGGCCTTGTAAGGGGCGCGAGGACGCCAATATCGGCATCGGCACCTTGTCTTTCTGAACGGGAGCGCAGGCATATCGCGACCATAATGCCGGATGACGGCGATTCATCCTTCCGCTAGGGTCCCCGGATGATGACAGCGAGTGCCAGAACAACGCCTCCAGCGCCGAAAACGCGGCGACAATACAGCAGCCAGGGGATGACCGAGCGCAGGGCACGGATCATCGCCCGCGCGCATGAAATTCTTGGCGAGGGCGGCGTTCAGGGCTTCACGATCGAGCGCCTGTGCCGCGAAGCCGATGTCGCGCCGCGAACGCTGTATCGGCTGTACGGCGACAAGGAGGGCGTGATTTTTGCGACAGTCGCCGAACGGCTTTGCGAAGTGCGCGCCCACATCGCGCGCCGCCGCAAGGTCTATACCATCGAGGTGGTGTTCGACGAACTCGACTGGATGGTTTCGGAAATGTACCGCGACCTTCTGTACGCGCGCACGGTCATCGATTTCTTCTTTTCATCGGTGCCGCGCCCGGCTGCCATTCGCGAGTTGGGATCGGTCGCCTACAATCGTTTCCGCAACTGGATGGACCGCGAGATTCTGGCAGGCAACACGTGCAGCAATCTCGATCTGGAACGCATCGCGCAGGAGCTCGTCGCCACGGAATTCGTGATCTACCACCGCTGGGCGGTCGAGGCGATTGACGGGCCGGCGTGCCGCCTGGAGCTTCACGCGAACTTTCTGAAAAGCGCCATCCTTGTACTGGAAGGCGAGGAACGCCGGCGGTACGTTGACCTTCTGGCGGAAACGCACCGCGCGCTCGGGCTGAGCCCCATCGGCGCGGCGGCATCCACCAACCGGGCCGAACGCGACGACGGCATTCATTTCACCGGCAAGGCATAGGCAATGATCTCGTCCGAACGCGGCGTCTGAAACCACATGTGCTGGCCCGCGGAGACGACGACATATTGCCGCCCCCCGCTCATGTAGCTCATCGGCGTCGTCTGGGTTCCGCCGGGAAGCCGATCCCGCCAGAGTTCCTTGCCGGAGCGCATGTCGAACGCCCGCAGATAGCGGTCCATTGTTGCGGCGATGAACAGCAGCCCGCCGCCCGTGGTGACAGGCCCGCCGATATTGGGCGTGCCGAGCGCAATATCCATAGGCAGCGGCACCGGAATACGATCGTTGATCGTGCCGAGCGGCACATCCCAGAGCGTTTTCCCGGTTCGCAGATCAATGGCGGTGAGCCCGCCCCACGGCGGCGGCGTGCAGGGCGCACCGAGCGGCGATAACAGCCATTCCCGCTTTACGTCATAAGGGGTGCCGGCCATCGGCGAGACATCTTCGGTTGCGGACAGCTGCACGGTGCCGCCCTCCGACGTCCTCCTGCGCAGCGTTACCACGGACGCCACGCGGCTGGAATTGATGAAATAGATCTGCCGCTGCGGATCAATAGCTCCCGCGCCCCAGTTCGCGCCGCCCGACGCCGCCGGATAGGTGATGGTGCCGCCCATGGTGATCGGCGTGAACAATCCTTCGGAGCGATATTTGGCGATGAGGTCGCGGCACTTGCCGCGGTCCCACCAGGTGAATCCCCACGCCTCGTCAGGCGTGATCGACTGCGGCGCGATGGGACGCGGGAGGCGCGGCCGGGGCTGGGTCGGCGACAGCCATTCGCCCTCCACGCCGCCTTGCGGAACGGGCACTTCATCAATCGGGAACAGCGGCGCGCCGTCGCGGCGATCGAAGACGAAAACATAGCCCTGCTTGGTGGGCTGCACGAGCGCCGGGATGGACACACCGTCGCGGTCTATGGTCATCAGCGTCGGCTGCGCGGGCGTGTCGTAATCCCAGATATCGTGATGGATGAGCTGCTGCGCCCAGACCAGCTGCCCCGTCGCCGCATTAAGCGCCACGGTGCTGTTGGCATGGCGATTATCGCCCGGACGCAGGCCACCGTAATAGTCGGGCGAGGCGCTCGAGGTCGGCAGATAGACCATGTTGAGGTCCGGGTCCGCCGACATCACCGACCAGACGTTGGCAGCGCCCGTCGTCTGGCGGCTGTCGCCCATCCAGTCGCGGTCTGATCCGCCATCCTGCGGGATCGGATCGAAGGTCCAGATTTCCCGGCCCGAACGCGCATCGAAGGCACGGACAATGCCGCGCGGGGCACTGGCGCGCACGTTGTCGAGCACCGAGGTGCCGATGACGATACTGTCCCTGACGATAGCGGCCGGGCCCGCGAGCTTCACCTCGCCCGGATGATGGACCTTCCCCGGATCGACACGCACCGTACCGCCCTCACCGAAGGCAACGCAGGGACGGCCGCTGCGGGCATCGAGCGCGATCAGGCGCATGTCGACGGTGGCCAGAATGATGCGGGTGGCGCACGCGGCAGTTTCCGGCACCTGCGTGTCGCGCCACTGCGAGACGCCGCGGCAGATATATTGATCCGGGATACGGAAGCGCGGATCAATCTGCGGGTCGAAAACCCATCTTTCCCGGCCTGTGGCGGGATCCAGCGCGATCACGCGCGCGAACGGCGTGCAGGTGATAAGCGAGCCGGCCGCAAGGATCGGCGTCGTCTCGTTGGTGCTGTTCGCCAGCATCGACTCCGACCGGCGGCCCAGCTCGCCGGTGGAATAGCGCCAGGCGACCTTCAGGTGCGCGACGTTCTGCGGGGTGATCTGTTCCGCCGGGGTGAAGCGCGTGCCGGCCTCGGTCGCGCCCCACTGTGCCCACGGTGTTTCGTCCGATGCGGTGGCGGGAATGACGAGCGGCCCCGGATCCGATCTGCCAAGCAGCGCCCACGCGCCTGCGAGCAGCGCGGCAATCGCCAGCAGGATGGACAGGGCTTTGACGGAGCGCGCTCGGCCGGCCATCGGCTCAGGCCGATATCGTCGCGATATGGGCGCGCACCTCGACGGTCTCGCCCTCCTCGGCGAGGATTTCGGAGAGCACGCCGGAGCCGGGTGACGGCACCTCGACCGTGGTCTTCGCGGCTTCGATTTCCAGAAGGTATTCCCCCTCCTGAACGGTATCACCCACGGCTTTCATCCAGCGGATGATCTCGGCATCCTGCATGCCCATGCCGAACTGGGGAAGCAGCACCTTGATATTTGCCATTGTCTGTTGCTCCTCTTCAGGCGGGGACAGGTTCGGGCGACGTGACAAGCTGGCGCGCGGCAGCGACGATGCGGTCCGCCGACGGATACAGCGCCTTCTCGATGGACGGCGAGAACGGCAGATGCGTATCGGCCGTGGCCACCCGCAGAACCGGCCCACGCAGCGACTCGAATGCGTGCTCCGCAATCAGCGCGGCGATCTCGCTGGCGGCGCTGCAGGTCTGGTGCGCGGGGTCCACGGCAATCGCCCTGCCGGTCTTTCGAACCGACTTCAGAATGATATCCTTGTCGAGCGGCACGAGGCTGCGCGGATCGACGACCTCCGCCGAGATTCCCTCTTTCTGAAGTGTCTGCGCGGCCTTCAGCGCCAGCGGAACCGCGCCGCCAATCGCGATGATGGAGACGTCTGTTCCCTCACGCTTGATATCGCCGCGGCCGAGCGGAATTATGAAATCGGGATCGTCGGGTAACTCCGATTTCGACGTCCAGCAGGTGGAATCCTCAAAGCACAAAACGGGATCATCATCCCGGATCGCGGCCTTCAACATGCCCTTCATGTCGTATGCCGTGGACGGCACCATGATCTTGAGACCGGGCTGGTTCATGAACATCGGATAGTTCCGATCCGAATGCTGCGCGGCGTTCGCATTGCCGTAGAACATGCAGCTGCGAATGACGAGCGGCAGACGTGCCTGCCCGCCATAGATGTAGCGCGACTTGGCGATGATGCTCATGATCTGGTCCATCGCCGGATACAGAAACGACGAGATCGTTGCATCGACGATCGGCCGCATGCCGACCATCGAGGCGCCGGCGGCCGCGCCGATGAATCCATTTTCGGAGATCGGCGTGTCGCGCACGCGTTCCATGCCGAAGGCATCGACGAAGCCGGTCGTCGTGCCGAAGACGTTGCAGATGATGTCCTCGCCCATGATGAAGACGCGTTCATCGCGGCTCATCTCCTCGAACTGCGCCTCGCGGATCGCTTCAAGAAAGGTTGTTTTTGCCATTGTCTCTCTCCGCTCAGGCTTTGATGAAATCAGGGATCGGCAGGCGATCGACGAACACATCGTCGAAGGCTTCGGCCTGTTCGGGATAGGCGCTGTCGCGGGCGAACTGGATGGCGTCCGCCACTTCGTCGGCAACCTCGCGCTCGATGGTGTCGAGCACGTCCGCAGCGACTCCGGCCTCCAGCAATCTCGCACGGTAGAGCGTCAGCGGATCACGCTTGCGCCATTCGTCCACCTCCGCGCCGCGATCGAGCAGGATGCGCCCCATGTTCACGGCGTGGTCGGCATAGCGATAGGTCTTGGTTTCAACGAGGGTCGGACCGCCGCCGGTGCGCGCGCGCTCGACAGCCTCTGCAACGGCCGCCTCGACGGCGTCGACATCCTGACCATCGACGATGATCGCCGGCATGGCGTAGGCTTTCGCACGCTCAGCAATGTCTTTCACCGGCACCGCCGCATGTGCGGGTGTGGAGACGGCGTATCCGTTGTTTTCGCAAACGAAGATCGCCGGCAATTTCCAGACGGCCGCGAGATTGACGCCTTCGTGGAACGCGCCCTCGTTGGTCGCGCCGTCACCGAAAAAGCACAAGGCGACGCGGTCGTTGCCCTGCAGCTTCGAGCCGAGCGCCGCGCCGGTCGCAACCGGAATGCCCGAGCCCACGATGCTCGTTTCGCCGAGGCTCCCGACGGAAAAATCAGACAAATGCATGGAGCCGCCCTTGCCCTTGCAGATGCCCGTGACCTTGCCGAGCAGTTCCGCCATCAACGGGCGCAGCTTCGCGCCCTTCGCGATCGGATGGCCATGGCTGCGGTGCGTGCCGACCATGTAATCGTCGTTCCGCAGCGCCATGCACGCGCCGACGCCGGAGGCCTCCTGCCCCGCATAGGTGTGCAGCGAGCCGGGGATCTCGCCCTGCGCGTGAATGGATTCCGCCAGATCCTCGAATTGCCGAATGCGCTGCATGCGGCGATATTTTTCGAGACTGCGATCGTTGGTTCCGTCCGTCATCATGGTCCTTTCAAACAGTTTCGCGAACTGGCGCGGCGGCAGCCGGCGCGTCCTCGGTGGTGATGAGTTCCAGCGGCGCGGCATACATCGGCTCCGGCCCCGGCGGTGTGATCGCGTAGACATTTTCCATATGACAGGGCCCGAGCTTTGCGCCGAAATACAGGCTGTCGAGGCTGATCAGCATGTCTTCTTCCATCACGAAGCCCTGCTTCACCCCGGCAAGACCGGCGGCGGGATAGGGCAGCGGGATTTCGAGCGGCATCAGCCCGATACCGTGCGCCACGACGAGGAGCTTTTCGGGCGTCGCGACGCCCTTGTCCTTCAGATACTCGTATCCGATGGCGGGCAGCGTGTTGGTGGAGACACCGGGCCGCAAACGATCGACCATCTTCAGGAACGCATCGCGCAGAATGTCGTGCATACGCTGATAGTCGGCGGAGGGCTTGCCGATGACTGCAGTGCGGTTGATGTCGATCCAGAACCCGTCGAGCACGCCTTGCGTTTCCAGGATGACGATATCGCCGCGCCGCAGTTTGCGATTGCCGCGCGTGCGAAAGAGATCCGGGATGAAATCATCCTTGTCATAAGAGCCGCCGAACAGCATCGCGCCCTCGTCAACCGGGATGACGCCGTTGCGCACCATGAAATCGCACAGACCCACCTGCACGCCGTTCCAGTCGACGCCTTCGCCGAGCAGCGATCCGGCGTGGGCGATCACCCGGTCGGCCATCTTGCCGACGCGGCGATAGCGTTCGATCTCGCCGGCGGTTTTCACGACGCGCACGCGCATCATGAAATCAAGCGCATCGCGATAGGTGTGTGGAACGGCGGACACAACCGCTGCGGAGACGCGGTGCTCGTCGAACGCAATCGTTTTCCCGGCCATGCCATGATCGGCAAGCGCGGCGGAAATCGCGGCGGCGATATCGGGCTGGCACGCGCCGCGGATCGCCGACGCCAGCTTCACGGCATCGGCATCGAGCGCACCGGGAGTGCGATCCGGATCGATATAGCGCGCGACCTCGCAGAAGTTCAGCATATCGAACGTGCGAATCTCGTCGTAGGTGCAATTGGCGCCGTCGCGGTTCAGCACCGCGACGATGCCGAGCGTGGCTTCGGGAATGACGAGGATCGCCGGCTTGGCCGGATCCGCGAAGACGATTGCGGCCGCGAACGCTTCCATCTGCGTCCAGCGTTCCAGGACCGAATGATAGCCGGTGGCATAACGGACGTCGTGCGGATGGCTGAGCACTGCGGCGTCCAGACCTTCGCGCGCCATCATGTCACGCATACGGTCGATACGGGGGTTCGGCATCAGGCAGGCTCCCGCACCGCAGTGTCGGCGGCTTCTGCCTTCGAAATGTCGGGCTGATGCTTGCCCAGATCGAGATCGCGCAGGAACTCGTGATTGAGCACGAAACGAATGTCGCCTTCGGGACCAGTGAACGCAACCGCGCCGTGGCCCATGAACAGATATTCCGTGGGCACCTTGCAATGCGCTTCGGTATGACGCGAACCGATGGGCTCGTAGCCATAGGTGCCGGCGGGCGCGGAGCCGACGTCGTAGATCAGCTCGCCCTTGGTGATGAAATACTGGCCATGACCGAGGTGCCAGTGCGGCGCGAAGGTGGCGCCGGGCTGCATTTCCACCCACAGCACCCAGTCGCCGGTTTCCTCGCTGTAGCGCAGCATGCGGATCGTCGTCCCCTCGCCCAGCTGATGCGGTTTCGCGTCGGCGATGTTGACGATGAGATCGCCCACCTTGCCGGGATTATGTGTCGCAGTCATCGTGCTCTCCTCGTCACATCGTCGCTGTAAGCCCCTCGTCGGCGATCACGACCGCGCCGTGGAGCGCGCTCGATTTCGGATCGACGAGAAAGCAAATCACTTCCGCCATCTGGGCGGGGTCCATGAAGAATTCGCCGCGCGGCGAAGGATGATCCTTCATCAGCGCAGCGATGGCCTGCTCGCCTTCCGGCGTGCGCAGGCCCGCCGTGAGCGGTGTGGCGACCGAACCGGGGCAAACACAGTTGATGCGAATGCCCTGCGCGCCCAACTCCGCCGCGAGCGTGCGCGCCAGCATGGCGACGCCCGCCTTCGATGCCGAATAGGCGCTGTCCCCCGCGCGACCGGCGATGCCGGAGACGGAGCCGACAAATACGATCCACCCTGCGCGCTTTTCCAGCATCGCCGGCAACACCGCGTGCGTGACGTAGAAACTGCCCTTCAGATTCACGTCGATGTGCCGATCGAACAGCGCAAGCGGGCTTTCCGGCACGGGATTGGGCGCCCACATCGCAGCGTTGTTGACGAGGATATCGACCGGGCCAGCGGACGCGGTCATGTCTGCGACGCTGCGCGCCACCGCCGCCGCATCGGAGATATCGACGTGACGCGCCGCGTCGATCATGCCCTCTGCAACGGCCGCATCCAGCTCGGCCTGCGGGGCGTTCGACAACACCATCACATATGCGCCCTCGCCGCGCAGCTGCCGACTGACGGCCTCCCCGATGCCGGAGGTGCCACCAGTGACGAGCGCGATCTTGTCGGCAAAACGCGTCATTGCGCGGTGTATCCTCCGTCTACAATGAGTTCGGAGCCCTGCATGTATCCGGACTCGTCTGACGCGAGGAACCTGACCGCCTTCGCGATATCGATGGGATCGGCCATCCGCCCGATGGGATGCGCGGGGCCCATTCCGGCGAACGCCTCTTGGACCGACTTGAAGAAACCCTCGTCGACGAAGCGCTGCATGATCTGATCGACCATGCCGGTCTTCACGCCCGAAGGGTGCAGGGTGTTGACGCGGATTTTCTGCTTCAGCGCCGAGAATTCCATCGCGCACGCCTTGGAGAACAGACGCACCGCGCCCTTCGACGTGCAATAGCCCGTGTGCAGCGGCGAGCCGATGAGGCCGGCGACCGACGAAATGATGATGATCGAACTGCCGTGCGGCGTCGTTTCACCGGTCCGCGCCATCAGATCAGACGCGACCTTGGTGCCCAGAAATGGCCCATCGACATTGACGGCCATCTGCTTGCGCCATTGTTCAAGCGTGGTGTTGACCAGCTTTTCGACAACGACAATCCCGGCGACGTGCGCCAGAATGTCGAGCCGTCCATGCTCGGCTTCGGTCGCGGCGATGGTCTTCTGCCAGCCTGCTTCGTCGGTGACGTCCAGCCGGTAATAGCTGCTGTTCGCGATATCGCTGGTGAACGTGCCGCTGTCGGCGGGAAGATCGGCGCCGATCACGGTGGCGCCTGCGTCGGCAAGCGCGGAACAGATTTCCTTGCCGATTCCGCCGGTGCATCCGGTGACAAGCGCAACGCGGCCTTCGAGCGATCCTATCATCCCAATTCTCCTTAGATGTTCTTGTCGGTGAGCGGTGTGCAGAGGTGGATTTCGGGCTGCCCGTCGACACAGTCCCAACCTGCCGCCGACATCGCGACGTGATAGGGTTTGCCGGGATGCGCGGCTTGGGCTTCGGCGCTTTCGAATAGCTCGGTGAAGATGAAAAGATCGGGATCGTCGTTCGATCGCATGACTTGCCAGATCAGCGCTTCAGGTTCATTCGCGTGCACATCGCTCTGGAGCTTTGCGACGAGACGTGAGAATTGCTCGGCGCGGCCGGGCTTGGTCCGCACATGCATGATGACGCCGATCATAAGGAGACACCTCTTTGATTTCGCAGGACATGTTGCGTGAAGCTGCGCGATTGGCCCAGGGGCCGACTCCGGCCGCCGCATTGCCGCTCATCGACAGGATGCTCGCGGCGGCGCCCCGTCATGCGGATGTGCTGACCGTCGCCGGGCTCGCCGCGCAGCGCCTCGGCAACCTGCCGCTGGCGCTCGAACGATTCGCGGCGGCGCGCAGCGTGGACCCGGACAATCCCGCGCGGCTTGGAAACCACGCCGTCGCGCTGAAACAGGCGGGCCGATACGACGAGGCTATCGCCGCGCTGCACCGCGCACTGGAGCTGCGCCCAGGCGCGCCCATCACGCTCGCCAATCTGGGATCGTGCCTGATTGCCGCAGGCAGAGCGGGCGATGCCGTTGCCCCGCTGCGAAATGCCGTATCCCTGAAACCCGATCATGCCGAAGCCTGGAACAACCTGGGCATCGCACTCGCGCGGAGCGGCAACGCCGACTCGGCCGACACGGCGTATCTGACGGCGGTTCGGCACCGGCCCGGATATGTCGAGGCGCTGCTGAACCGGGCCGACCTGCTCGTGCGCGGCGACCGCATCGACGAGGCCGAAGCAATCGCTCGCGAGGTTCTGGCGACGCACAAGGGACATCCCCGCGCCGCGAACCAGCTGGCGAGCCTTCACGACCGGCGCGGCGATCTCGACAGGGCGATTGCGCTCTACCGCGAGGCGCTCGACAGCGACGGGCTCAATCATCCCATCGGTGTGAACCTCGCCATGGCGCTGCTGCGCGTGGGCGACAATCCCGCCGCGCTCGCGCTGTGCGACAGGCTGCTCGATGCCTCTCCCAGCATTACAACGCCCCTCGCGCTGAAATGCGCGGCGCTGGACAGAATCGGCGACGCGGCGGCGCTGAATACGCTCATGAGCCTCGACCGTTTCACTGCGATGATCGACATCGAGGAAGCGCCCGGATTCGAAACGATGGATGAGTTTCACAGGGCGCTCGAACGGGACCTCGCGGCGCACCCCTCGCTCACGTTCGAACCGGAAGGTCTGGTGGCGCGGACCGGACATCAGAGCGGAGACCTCGCGGAGGACACCTCCCCTGCCTTCGCCGCGCTTGCGCACATCGCTCGCACCGAGCTTGCTCGCCACATGGACAGGGTGGGCGATGGCGTTCATCCCTGGCTGAGGGCGCGGCCCTCGGAATGGTCGCTCACGCTGTGGGGAACGATGCTGTCTCCCGGCGGCGCGGTCGAAGCGCACATTCACGCGCCCAACTGGCTGTCGGGCGTCTATTATCCCGCCTTCGCGCAGGACGGAGGAGACGGCCACGAGGGCTGGTTCGCCATCGGCGCGCTGCCGCAGGCGCTCGGCGGCGGCGGCACGCTTCATGTTCGCCAGCCGAAGGCGGGGCGCATGATCCTGTTTCCGTCTTATCTCTGGCATGCGACATTGCCGTTCACCGGCACGAACCGCCGGATCAGTTTCGCATTCGACCTTGTGCCGGAGGGCATCGGCCGGCGGCACAGCCTCGATGCGACCATGGCTTGACAGCCCGGCCCGCCGATCGAACCCACGGGGGAGGATTGTGGGAGGCAGATCGGAGGGCCGGGCCATCACGGCCGTTCAGAACCTCACACCCAGCTCCGCTCCGATGGACCGGGGCGCAGCATAGTTGGTGAAGTTGAACAGGCCGGCAACGGAATTTGCCGCGACGCGATACGTTTCATCGAGAAGATTGCGCGCGTAGATCGCGACCCGGTAGGTTTCTGTCGGATCGTTCCACTGCAGACTGGTTCCCAGCAGTGTCCGCGACTGACCGATTGTGAAATCGGAATTGAGCGTCGTGGTCTGGTAATCGGTCTGATAATTCACGTCCGCATTGACCGTGACCTGACCCCAATCCTGCTCGGGGAAGGCGTAATTGACGGCAAAGTTCGCCGTCCATTTCGGTACGTTGCGCAGCTCGAGATTCGAGGCATCATCATTGATGCCATCACCGTCAATATCCGTGAGGAATTCGAGATATTTCGCCTTCTGATAGCCCAGCGCCGCGTTGAGCGTCAGGCCATCCACCGGCGCTGCACTCGCTTCAAGCTCAAGCCCGTAGACCTCTGCCTTGCCGGCGTTAGTGGTCTTCGTCTCCTGCCCCGGAAGCCCGGTGATCGGATCGGTGAACGGCACCACGGCATCACGCTGAAGATCATCGTAACGCACGTAGAAGGCAGCGGCATTGAAGCGGAACCGGCGGTCGGCCGTTTCGGTCTTGAAGCCGAGTTCGAAACTGTCCGCCGTTTCCTCGCGGAACGGCAGCGCAGATGTCGCGGACATCGCCTGCTCGTTATAGCCGCCCGACTTGTAGCCCTGACTGTAGGTGAAATAATTGTTGATACCGTCGGCAATTGTCCAGCGATAACCAGCGCGGAACGTCGGCTTCTGGAAGCTGTCGCTGTCCGAATATTCCGGCCAGAAGCCGGTTTCGATCAGCGACCGGCGAACCTGCGGCCGCACCGAGAAGCTCTTTTTCTCCTTGGTGTAGCGGGCACCCAGGAACACGGAGAACGGATCGGCGAGCTGGTATTCGGCTTCACCGAACGCCGCGTAACTGTCCACCTTGTAATCCGCGGTCGACTGGTTCGGATCGGACGTCGCCGTATCGTCGCCAAGGTAGCGCAGGAAGCCCAGGAACGACGTGGCGTTCGCGTCCAGCGTCTGCCCCCAGTACATCGTACCCACCGTGAATTTCAGGCTGTCCGAGAAATCGGACGAGAAGCGCGCCTCCAGGCTATATTGTTCGCGCACGTCTTCGCGTGTCGAAACGAACAGATACGCGCTCTCTCCCGTATAATCCGATGGCAGGCTGGATTCCACACGGCGATAGCCGCCAACGAGCGTGAGCGCGCCGACATCCGGCCAGCTATGCTCGCCGCGAAGATAGACACCGTCCACGTCGATCCGGTGGCCATTCATCGTGCCAGGACATGTGGGCGCATCCGCGTCGCCGCGGCAAAGCGTGTTGCCGGTGTCGAACGGGCTGCCGCCCGTCGTCTGGATGCCCGGGAAACCAACCGCGTCCAACAGGAAACCGGGAGGCGTTTCATTGACGCTGGGCGGGGCATCGCCGCGATCCCGAAGCATCTCGTAGGTCAGCATGATGTCGGTGTCATCACCGGCTTCCCAAAGCAGTTTCGCGCGCCCGCTGAAATAGCGGGTGCCCGAAATGCGCTGGCCGCGCGGCTCGACGTCCGGCTGGAACTCATCGACATTGTTGCTCTTCGTCAACCGGTAGAAACCGTCGCTCTCCTGGAAGGACCCCGCAACGCGCAGGAACAGGTTTTCGGCGAGCGGAAGATTGACCGCCGCCTTCACATCCTTCGTATTGAAGCTCGAATAGCCGACCCGAAGTTCCGCGCCGAAATCGGCGGTCGGGCGTTTGGTGATGACGTTGATGACGCCGCCCACGGTGTTCTTTCCGAACAGCGTTCCCTGCGGCCCGCGGAGCACCTCGATACGCTCGATATCGAACAGATCGAACAGCTGCGTCTGAACGTGCGCCAGAACGAAATCATCAACCACCACGCCCACGGCAGGCTCGAAGGTCAGGATGATGTCGCTGGTCGACTGGCCACGAATACCAATGGCCGCAGCGTTGAACCCCGGCACGTTCGCGATGACGACATTCGGAACGTCACCGGCAATTGCGCGGAGATCGGTCGCGAACTTGCGATCGATCGCGGCGGCGGAAAACGCGGTCACTGCGACCGGCGTATCCTGAAGCGATTCAGAGACGCGGCGCGCAGTCACAACAATATCTTCGAGACTGAACACTTCTTCCTGCGCGCTCATCGGGGCCGGAGCCGGATTTCCAGTCTGTGCTGGCGACGTATCGGCCTGCGCCTGCGCAAGCGCTGCTGTGCTGGTTGTTGTCAGAAAGGCGATCGTCGCCGTTTCCAGAGCGCGTCTTGCGCCCCAGAGAAACTCCTTCATGGCGTCCTCCATCCCTCAATGGTCGTCCGCCCCTTTCGGGCGAATCATTTTCCGTTTCATAGCCGGTTGGCTGTTTCATAAAGGAGCATATATGTTCATTTTGTGAAAGCAAAAAAACAGACATGAATGCTTTTTTAGAGAACATGAACAACAAGGATCAGTGACTTTTTTATACTAACTATTTGATATTATTGACGTATCGCCTTTGTATCGGTATACAATATGACTCTGATTCATATGTGGCAGCCCCTATGCCAAGTGACTTTAGTCGGGACGGGATTGATCGGTTGCTTTCCTATGTCCGGTGTGGTGTCAGCCCGAGCGACGCGGCGAATTGTCTTCCCGATCGGAACTGGTCGGGATCGGTGACTGTCGCGGCGATGGCATTGCGAGAAATTCGCGGCTGAACTCGTCGATGATGCCCGGCATCCGGAACTTGTTTTTGGCCCGGAGCTAGGAGCCGTCGCGTCCCCTTCCCGCAGCGGCAAGCATAAACGCGCGTTTCCCCCTCCCCGTGGTCGCCCATCCGCCGCCAATTCAGCCGGGCGGAGCTTGGGACATCGCGCTGCACCCGCGCCCCGTCTTACAACCCCACTGGTGATTGAGGCACACCGGCCATTGCTTGCTTCGCACCTCAGGCAGACCGCGACATTCGGCATAAGGATTCCGGCAACGGCAACGGGATGATGCCGCCGGTCATGGAGCAGGAATTGCAGTACGGATTGAGGGACGTCGCAGCCACTATCGATCCGTCACCGGCAAGTTTGATGGTCGATGTCTATTCGGGACACCTGATGCCCGACGAGCAAGTGCGGATTTTCGGACAGACCGAGCGCGCCTTCGCAACCCGCGCGGTTCGTCGCGGTTCCTCGGTGCGGGCTCTCGGCAGCGGTCCGGCTCGGGGGCTCCCCGCGCTTCCCGTTCTTGCCAATGGCACGCAGTATGATCTTTATGACTATGTATCGCGCAACCGGGTGGCCGGTCTGCTGGTGATGCAGGGCGACGAACTCGTCCACGAGCAGTACGAGCTCGGCATCGCCCCGGATACGCGCTGGATTTCCATGTCGATGGCGAAATCCATCAGCACCACGCTGGTGGGCGCGGCGATCAGGGATGGCTACATCGGTTCGGTGGACGATCAGCTCACACACTATCTGCCGGAGCTTGGCGGCAGCGGGTATGAGGGCGTCTCGATTCGCGCGCTGATGCAGATGACTTCGGGCGTAAGCTGGGATGACACCCACACAAACCCGGATTCTGAACGGCGACACATGCTGAACTTGCAGATCGCGCAGGAACCGGGCGCGATCATGGCCTATATGGCGGGTTTGGCCCGCAAAGGGCCGCCGGGCACGCTGTGGAACTACAGCACGGGCGAGACCCATGTGGTGGGTGCTCTGGTGCACGCCGCAACCGGAAAATGGCTGGCCGATTATCTTTCGGAACGGATCTGGTCGCGCATCGGCACGGAAGCCGATGCCGCCTGGTGGCTGGAAGCTCCCGGAGGTCTCGAGGTCGCGGGCAGCGGCATTTGCGCGACGCTGCGGGACTATGCGCGCTTCGGGCGGTTTGTGCTGGAAGGCGGTGTCGTTGATGGCGAATCCATTCTTCCGGAAGGATGGGCGGCCGAAGCGGGCGCTGCGCGAGAGGTCGCCGGCCAGCGGCTGGATTATGGTTACATGTGGTGGGCCGTGCCTGCGCGAGATGGCGCGCTGGCCGACGGCGCTTACTCCGCCCGCGGCATTTTCGGACAGTATATCTATATCAATCCCGCCCGGCGCATCCTTGTCGTCGTGCTGAGCGCGCGGTCGAAACCCAGGGGCGCCGAAGCGATCCTCGACAATGATTTCTTCAATTCGGTCGTCGAGGCTATTGGCTGATGGACATTGGCGGAGGCAAGAACAGGTCATGACCACCGCCATCGACGCCCCCTGCCTGCCGGGCAAGCCCGCCCCCCGCGAAATCTGGGGACAGCCGCGGGGGCTTGCCTATATCGCCTTCACCGAGGCGTGGGAACGGTTCTCCTTCTACGGAATGCAGGCGCTTCTGGTCCTCTACATGGCGGGCCATCTGCTTCAGCCGGGCAATATCGAAGCCGTCTGGGGGTTCGCGACGTTCCGCGGCGGCATTGAATCGATCACGGGGCCGCTCTCCACCCAGGCGCTCGCATCGCAGATCTTCGGACTCTACGTCGGGCTCATCTACTTCACGCCGGTTCTCGGCGGTCTCCTCGGCGACAAGGTTACGGGACGCAAGCGCGCGGTTCTGGCGGGTGCCTGCCTCATGGCCATCGGTCACTTCCTCATGGCCCTGGAAGCGGCTTTCCTTCCTGCACTGGGGACGCTCATTCTCGGCGCGGGTCTTCTCAAGGGCAATCTCGCCGCGCAGGTCGGTGATCTTTACGAAAAAAACGACAGCCGGCGTGACGGTGCGTTCACGATCTACTGCACCGCAATCAATGTCGGCGCCACGATCGCCCCCCTTGTGTGCGGTACACTCGGCGAGCTTTACGGCTGGCACTACGGCTTCGGCGCCGCCGGCATCGGCATGCTGGTGGGCATTGTCATCTATCTTGCGGGCTATCGCCATCTGCCTCCTGAAAACGAGGCCATCGAACGCGGCGACAAGCCGAGCCTGGCGCCGGGCGACGGCCGCGTCATCATCGCCATCCTCATCGTGCTTTCGATCACCGCGCTTTACTGGATTGCGCAGGCACAGGTCTGGAACACCTACCCGCTTTGGCTTCGCGATCATGTCGACCGCGATGTCCTTGGCTGGTCCGTGCCGGTCACCTGGTTCCAGTCGCTCGACTCCCTCGCCGTGCTGATGCTCGCTCCCGTGATGATCCTGGCCTGGCGGAAGCAGGCGAAACGCAGCACCGAGCCGACCGAGCTTTCGAAAATCGCCATAGGCTGCTGCGCCTTCGCGGCTGCCTGCCTGCTCCTCAGCATCGGCCAGGCCGTTGCAGGCGATGGGCAGGTCGCGCTGGTCTGGCCTGTCGCGTTTCATTTCCTTTGCGCCATCGGCTACCTCTACGTCGCGCCGATCGCGCTTGCGCTGGTGTCGCGCGATGCCCCTGCCGCCGTGAATGCCATGATGGTGGGCGCCTACTACCTCGGCATCTTCATCGGCGGCATCGGCAGCGGCTGGCTGGGTCGCTTTTACGAGCCGCTCGGGCCGCTCGGCTTCTGGATGCTTCACGCCGCGGTGGTCGCGAGCGGCGCGCTGTTCGTGCTGCTGCTGCGGCAATGGCTCGTTTCGATGCTGCGCTCCAACGATACGCGCGCCCGGCACTGAACAGGGTGCTGGTGCGGTCCGGGCACCAGCACCTTTCCGTTTGTCATCTTGGCCCTTTCGCCAACCCCCTGAATGATCGCGATCAACAGGGTCGCCGACTGAGGCGACCCGCAGGGTGAGGATTTCAGGGTCATGCTTCGCAACTTTGCCGATACCGCCGCGCTTCAATCCCTCGACGCCGCGCACCACGTCCACTCGTTCGCCGACCCCAAGGCGCTGGCGCAAAAGGGCGCGCGCATCATCACGCAGGGCAAGGGCTGCTACGTCTGGGACAACGAGGGCAATCGCCTCCTCGATGGGATGGCGGGGCTCTGGTGCGTCGCGGTCGGCTACGGCCGGCAGGAGCTTTCGGACATCGCCGCGCGGCAGATGACCGAGCTTGCCTACTACAACAATCACTTCGGCACCTCCACGCCGCAGATGATCGAACTCGCAGAGAAGATCGCAAGGCTGACACCCGACGGGCTCGATCATATCCTGTTCGCCAATTCCGGGTCGGAGGCCAACGACACCATCGTCCGGCTCGTCCGCCGCTACTGGATGCTGCAAGGCAAGCCGACCAGGCAGACCTTCATCGGGCGCGATCTGGGCTATCACGGCAGCACGCTCTGCGCGGTGAGCCTTGGCGGCATGTCGCACATGCACGGCATGGCCCCCGAGATGCTCCCGGGCTTCGCGCATATCATGCACCCGCACCACTATCTGCTCGGCGACGGCCTGACGCGCGAAGAGTTCGGCCTGAAGGCTGCGCGCGCGCTTGAAGAGAAGATTCTCGAACTCGGCCCGGACAATGTCGCCGCGTTCATCGGCGAGCCGCTGCAGGGCGCGGGCGGCGTGATCGATCCGCCGTCCACCTACTGGCCGGAAATCCAGCGCATCTGCCGCCGGTACGATATCCTGCTCGTCGCCGATGAGGTTATCTGCGGGTTCGGGCGGACCGGCGAATGGTTCGGCTCGCAGCTTTACGGCATCCAGCCGGATCTGATGCCGATGGCGAAGGGGCTCTCCTCGGGCTATCTGCCGATCGCGGCCGTCGCCGTCGGCGCGAAGGTTTTCGATGTGCTGAACGAGGGCGGCCTTCTTGCGCACGGCTTCACCTATTCGGGGCATCCGGTCGCCTGCGCGGTCGCGAGCGCCAACATCGACATCATCGCGAACGAAGGCCTCGTCGATCGCGTCCGCGAGGATGTCGGCCCCTATTTCCACCAGTCGCTCCGCCAGCTGGCCGACAGCCATCCGCTGGTCGGCGAGGTTCGGGGTGTCGGCCTCGTGGCGGCGCTGCACCTTGTCCGCGACAGGGCGCCGAAAACCTTCTTCGCCCCGGAGCAACAGGCGGCGATCCATTGCCGCGAAACCCTGTGGGACAACGGCCTCATCGCCCGCGCCGTCGGACAGGCCATCGTGCTCAGCCCGCCGCTCGTCATCACGCGCGCGGAGATCGACGAGATGGTCGATAAGCTGAAAGCAGGCCTCGACGCGACCGCCGCTGCGTTCGTGATATGATGACGCTGCCGATTTCACCGGCCGCATCGGCGCTGATCGCGCGCGGACTGAAGCTCGGCGGGCCTGCGTCCCGCATGTTTGCGGTGCTCAATCCGGCAAACGGCGCGCACATCGCCGACGTTGCGGACCGCAGTGCTGACGACATGCACGCCGCCGTCGCACGTGCCGGGGCCGCCTTCCCCGCCTGGAGCGCCCGCACCGCGAAGGAACGCGGCGCGATCCTCCGGCGCTGGCATGGGCTTGTCGTCGATCACGCCGATGCGCTCGCGGAAGTCCTGACGCTCGAACAGGGCAAGCCGCTTGCGGAGGCGCGCGGCGAAATCCTCTTCGGCGCGAATTTCATCGAATGGTTCGCCGAGGAAGCGAAGCGCGTCTACGGCGACATCATTCCTCCCCATGCGCCTGACAAGCGCTGCCTCGTGCTGAAGCAGCCGATCGGGGTGGTCGGCGCAATCACGCCGTGGAATTTCCCGAGCGGCATGATGACGCGCAAGGTCGCACCGGCGCTCGCGGCGGGATGCACGATCGTGGTGAAGCCCGCCGAGGATACGCCGCTTTCGGCGCTTGCACTCGCCGTGCTGGCGGAAGACGCGGGCCTTCCCCGGAACGTGATGAGTGTCGTCACGGCGGCGCAGGCGTCCGAGGTCGCAGGCGTGCTGACGGCGAGCCCGGATGTGCGCAAACTTTCGTTCACGGGCTCAACCCGCGTCGGCAAGCTGCTGATGCGCCAGTGCGCCGATACGGTGAAGAAATTGAGCCTCGAACTCGGCGGCAATGCGCCTTTCATCGTCTTCGACGACGCTGATCTCGATGCCGCCGTCGCCGGCGCCATGGCGACCAAGTTCCGCAACGCCGGGCAGACATGCGTATCCGCCAATCGCCTCTATGTGCAGTCCGGCGTCATGGATGCCTTTGCACGAAAATACGCCGAGGCGGTCCGCGCGCTGAAGATCGGCGACGGCTTCGCATCCGGCACGCAGATCGGTCCGCTTATCAATGCCGCAGCTGTCGAGAAGGTCGACGGGCTCGTGCGCGACGCCATCGGCAAGGGCGCGCTTGCCGTGCTCGGCGGCGGACGGCATCCGCACGGCGGCAACTTCTACCAGCCGACGATCCTCACCGGCGTCTTGCCCGGCATGGAGATCGCAGGCGCCGAGATTTTCGGCCCCGTCGCGCCGATCACGCCGTTCGAAACCGAGGCCGAGGTCATAGCCCGCGCGAACGATACGCCTTACGGTCTCGCCGCCTATTTCTGGTCGCGTGATATCGGCCGCGTGTTCCGGGTGGCGGAGGCACTGGAATATGGCATGGTCGGCGCCAACGAAGTGCTGACCTCGAACGAAGGCGCGCCGTTCGGCGGCATCAAGGAATCCGGTATCGGGCGCGAAGGCTCGCGTTACGGCATCGAAGACTTTGTTGAAATCAAGTATCTTGCGCTCGGCGGAATCGCCGCGGCGGCCTGAACAGGGAGAGTTCCGATGAAGACCAGCAAAGAGGTTCTCGCAGCCCGCGCCGAAGCCGTCGCGCGCGGCGTGTCGCATGTCACCAGCATCGTTTGCGACCGCGCGCAGAACGCCGAGATCTGGGATCTGGAAGGCCGTCGCTACATCGATTTCGCGGCGGGCATTGCCGTGTGCAACACCGGGCATAATCACCCCGATGTGAAGGCGGCCGTCATCGCCCAGCTCGACCGCTTCACGCACACGAGCTTCAACGTCGCGATGTACCCGCAGTATGTCGAGCTTGCGCAGCGCCTGAACGCGCTCGTGCCGGGCAGCAGCCCGCGCAAGACGATCCTCGTCTCGACGGGGGCGGAGGCTGTCGAGAACGCGGTGAAGGTCGCGCGTGTGGCGACGGGGCGCAGCGCGATCATCGCCTTCTCGGCGGCATTCCACGGCCGGACGATGATGACGATGGCGCTCACCGGCAAGGTGACGCCTTACAAGGCCGGCTTTGGCCCCTTCCCCGCCGACGTGTTCCACGCACGCTTCCCGGACAGTGCGGCGGGGATCACGGTGGAAGACAGCATCGCCAGCATCCACGACATCTTCCACGAGGATGTCGATCCGGCGCGCGTCGCGGCCATCATCATCGAGCCGGTGCAGGGCGAAGGCGGTTTCCACATCGCGTCGGTCGAGCTTCTGCAGGCGCTGCGCAAGCTCTGCGACGATCACGGCATCCTGCTGATTATCGACGAGATACAGACCGGCTTCGGCCGGACCGGCGCGCTGTTCGCGCATGCCCGCGCGGGGATCGAGGCCGACATCATCACGATGGCCAAGGGCATCGCCGGGGGTTATCCGCTCGCTGCCGTTACCGGCCGCGCCGACCTGATGGACGCCGCCGCGATCGGCGGCCTCGGCGGCACCTATGCCGGTTCGCCCGTGGCCTGCGCTGCGGCGCTCGCCGTGCTCGACGTCATTGAACGCGAGGATCTGTGCGCGCGCGCTGAAGCGATCGGAGAGACGATCGAAACCCGTCTCACCGAACTGCGGGCGCGGGCGCGCAAAGGCATGATCGGCGACATCCGCCGCCTGGGCGCAATGGTCGCCATGGAGCTTTGCGCCGCCGAAGCGCCGCATGCCGCAGACCCGGCGCTGACGCGCGCATTGATCGCGGAGGCGCAGACGCAGTGCCTGATCCTGATTTCCTGCGGCACCAGGGGCAACGTCATCCGTTTCCTGATGCCGCTGACGATTCCAGACGCGCATCTCGAAGAGGGTCTTACGATTCTCGAGCGGTCGCTCGCGGCACTCGATGTGATCTCGCCCCGGCTCGCCAACGCAAGCTGAAAGCACTCAGGCCTTGCCGGAAAGCGACTTGGCGATCGCGTCCTTCAGCCAGCGTCGATAGTGCCGGATAAGGGGCGCATCCCAGCGGTCGGCGCGCGCAATGAACAGGTAAATACCGTCGCTGTAGGGCTGGAAACTCTCCAGCCCCTTGCCGATCTCGACAAGGCGGCCGCTCGCGAGGTCGTCGGCGGCGACAAGATGGTTCGCGAGCGCGACACCGCGCCCATGCAGCGCCGCATCGAGCGTCAAATGGCCTTGCCAGAGCTTGGGCCCGGTTAAATCTATATCGTCGTAGATACCGTGCGCGGAAAGCCAGTTGACCCAGGAATCGAAGTTATCCTCGTGAAGCAGTCTGTGGCGAAGGAGATCGCCGGGTTTTTCAATGGGCGCCGAGGCGACAAGGTAGTCGGCGCTTGCCACCGCGACGATCGGCACGCGCGCCAGTTCGACATGGCGCAGCTTGGGGCCAAGCAGGAACGGTGAACCGTAGGTCGGAACGAAACGGATATCGATATCCGTTTCGTGGGAACCGAAATCGGGGCTGCGATCCGTCGGACGGATTTCGATCTGCACGGTCGGGTCAAGCCGCTCGAAAGCGCCGACCCGGCGCGACATCCAGTGCAATGCGAAGCCCGGCATGCACCAGATGTGGAGACGGTGCTCGCTCCCTCGCCGGATCAGATCCATCGTGGCATCCGACAGGATGTCGAGCGCCATCGCCACCTGCTCGTGGTAGCGTATGCCCTCTTCGGTCAGAACGACACCGGCGGACGTGCGCTCGATGAGCGTGGTCCCGGTCCATGTCTCGAGCGTTCGGAGGTGGCGGCTGATCACGGCATGGTCGCGGCCAAGGCTCTGGGCGGCGCGTCTTACGCCCTTCAGGCGCGCGACCGCGTCGAAGGCGCGCAAGGCCTCGAATGGCGGCAACGACTTGCGCGACGGCGGATTGACGCCCTTGACCTTACGCTCCAGCACATAGTCCTCCCGACCAGGCTGAGCTTCCCATCCCGCCCTGTTCGGGTCAAGAACCCGTGAACCAACCACTTGAAAGCCTTAAATCAGGGGCGGCGCGTCCGAAGACGCGCCGCCGGTATCGTTCAGAAGCTGACCGACGCCTTGACGCCGAGGACGCGCGGACGTGTGCGATTGGAGTTTGCCCAGCCCTGATAGGGGTCGATGGCCTTGTTCACGTTGGCGATGTTCTGGCCGTACAGCTCGACGCCCACCGCACCGAACGTCGCGCCGATCCGCGCATTCAGCAGCCCGATATCGTCGGACGCCTGCGGCAGCGCGGACGGCAGGAAGCTCGACCGATCGATGTATGTCACCTTGTCACGGTAGCTGTAATCCACGCGCACGAAGCCGGGCACGTTCGCCGTCCAGTCGAACTCGTAGTTGGCGCCGAGCGTGATGCTGAACTTCGGCGTGTAGTCCGTGCGGTCGCCGGGAATATTGACCTGATCCGTATCCGCCGTCGCGACGATCTCGCTGTCGAGATACGCGGCGCTTGCGGTAAAGGTGAGCCCGGCGGTCGGGCGGACGGCGGCGCCGAGTTCGATACCCTTCACCTCGACCTCGCCGATATTGCTCGATTCCGAGAAATACTGGCCTTCCACCACGACCAGCCGCCGCCGCACCATGTCCTTGTACTTGGTGAAGAACGCCGCGATATCGTAGCTGAACGCGCCGCCGGGCGTCATGCCCTTCGTGCCGATCTCGTAGGTGTAGACCTTTTCCGGGTCATAGGGGGCAAACGGCTCGCTGTTGAACCCGCCCGAGCGGAAACCCTTGGCGATATTCGCATAAAGGCTGCCGTTCTCCGAATACTGGTAGGAAACGTAGAAACGCGGATCGACGGAATCGAATTTCGCCCGCTGCGTCGTACCGGCGCCCGGCGCATATTCGATCAGGCTCGTCCGCTTGTCCTTGAAATAGCGGATGCCGGCGCCGACGGTCAGGCGGTCGAACAGCTTGTAGGACGCGTCTGCGAACAGCGAATACGACTTTGCGCTGGATTCGGAGAAATAATAGAGGTCGTCGTACAGCACGCCGCCGCCCTCGTTGAGATCTCCGTCGGGTGCGTAGACATATTCATAGTCGGCGATGAAATCGCTGTTGCCGTCGCTGTAGAATGCGCCCAGCGTCCATTCGAAAGGCCCACCTGCCGACGTCAGCCTCAATTCCTGGCTGAACTGCTCCGCATTGCCCCAGCGATCGTCGTTCCCTTCCACGATACCGTAGGAATAGTTTCCCGGCCGCGGGATGTAGGTGAACGGATACTGGTGGCTGTGCTCGATGTACGTCGTTGCGCTGACCAGCTCGGCGAAGCCCATGTCGTAGCGGAGTTCGAGGTTGTAGAGATCGAAATCGAACTTCTTGGGAATCATGGCCTTGCTGCGGTCCGGCCCCACGTCCACCGTGCGGTCCGGTTCTTCGTAACCCATGCCGAGCTTCGTGTCGGCGCGGTGAATCTGCACCATCGCCTCCGCGCTGAAATTGTCACCTGGCGTCCACAGCAGCTTGGCGCGGACATTGATGAGTTCGGTGCCGTTGCCGTTCTTTATCCCTGCCTCCGGCTGGTCGATCCAGCCGCCGCCCTGCTCGTAAGCGCCTGCGACACGCAGTGCCAGCTGATCCTCCACCAGCGGGATGTTGAGCACACCGCTCAGCTTCGTACCGACCTCGCCGTCGGCTACATCATAAACTTCTCCCTCGACCTTGCCTTCGAAGCGGCTGGCGTTCGGATCGTTGGTGACGAAGCGGATCGTACCCCCCGCAGAGCCCTGCCCGTAGAGCGTGCCCTGCGGGCCCTTCAGAACTTCCACCCGTGCGAAATCGAGCGGAACCGGGCTCAGCTGATCGAAACCCGAAAGCGAAAGCGGCGCCTCATCCAGATACATGCTGACCAGCGCGCCCGAGCCCGACTGGTTCGCCAGGCCGCGCAGGAAGATCGTGTAACTGCCGGGGCCGTCTTCGCGCATTGTAAGACCGGGCACCGCGAACGACAGATCCTGCACGCTGTCGATCCCGCGCCTTTCCAGATCCTCGCCGCCGAGCACCGCTACGGCCATCGGCACGTCGATCAGACGCTGCTCGCGTTTCTGAGCGGTGACGACAATAACATGGCTGCTCTCGCCCGCGTCATCGACTGCTTCCTGCGCCTGCGCTGCAGCCGCGACCATCGCGAACGCAGATACGCCTGCGACGAACTTCATTCTCGAAACCATTACCACCCCCTCTTTGCAGCTTGTTCTTGGTTGGAAAGGCTATGGGACAGCCACTTTCGCGGCAGATGCGAAAATCGCGACAGGCGGTGCAATGAAGTCACCACCATGACATCTTACGTGAAAGCCGCGATGCCTGTCTGCGCGCGCCCCAGGATCAGCGTATGGACGTCGTGCGTGCCTTCATACGTGTTGACCGCTTCAAGATTGCACATATGCCGCATGACGTGAAAGGCGCCGGAAATGCCATTGCCGCCATGAATATCCCTTGCGGCACGCGCGATATCCAGCGCCTTGCCGCAACTGTTGCGCTTGATCACCGAGATCGCTTCGGGCGGACATGTCCCTTCGTCGAGAAGCCGTCCAACTTTCAGGCATGCCTGCAGGCCGAGGGCGATTTCAACCTGCATCTCAACCAATTTGCGCTGGACAAGCTGGTTCGCCGCAAGCGGTCGGCCGAACTGGTGCCGTTCGAGCGCATAGTCCCGTGCCGCATGCCAGCAGGCCGCGGCGGCCCCCAACGCACCCCAGCCAATACCGTAGCGGGCTTTGTTAAGGCAGCCGAACGGACCTTTCAGGCCTTCCACATTCGGCAGGATATTCTCCTCGGGCACAAAAACCCCGTCCATCACGATTTCACCGGTGATGGAGGCGCGCAGTGCCAGCTTGTCCCTGATTTCGGGTGTCGACAGGCCATCGAAACCGCGCTCGAGTACGAAGCCCCTGATAACGCTGTCGAGCTTCGCCCAAATCACCATGACGTCGGCGACAGGTGCGTTGGTGATCCACGTCTTGGTGCCCGTGAGTCGATATCCGCCAGCCACGCGTTCGGCGCGGGTCGCCATACCGCCCGGATCGGAACCCGAGCCGGGCTCGGTCAGCCCGAAACACCCCGCAAGCTCACCGGAGATCAATCCCGGTAACCAGCGTGCGCGCTGCGCGTTCGAGCCATAGGCGTGAATGGGATGGATAACGAGACTCGACTGCACGCTCATCGCGGACCGATAGCCGGAATCCACGTTCTCGATTTCGCGGGCAATGAGGCCGTAGGCCACATGGCTGGCCCCGGCTCCTCCATCCGCTTCCGGCACCGTGCAGCCGAGCAATCCCAGCGCGCCCATTTCCCGAAGTATTCCGCGATCGAACACACCATCGCGATTGGCATCAATGATGCGGGGCAGCAGTTCAGCCTGCGCGTAGTTTCGGGCTGTATCCCGGATCAGGCGCTCTTCATCGGTGAGATCTGAATCGAAGGCGAGCGGATCCGACCAGTTGAACTGGGCAGGCATGCGAATGTCTCCTTGATGATTAGTTGCCGCGCTTGCGGCCCGTCTGTTGCCAGCGTCCGGGATTGACGATCACCCCACCCCGATCGTCGAAGCGCAGCACGGTCGGATATCGGCCGGGCACAACAAAATCGCCGGCTTCCGTCCGCAACAGCTCGACGGGCGCCTCCTTCGGAATACCGAAAACCTTGCGCGCGCCGGTGGCCTTGCCGAAAAGCTTGTCCTGATCCACCGTAAGTTCGAGTTCGGCCAAAGCGCTGAAGGTGTATCGGCCCGTAAGCCTGCGCAGGGTGGCTTTGTCGGCGGGGTGGCGATCCGGCGTTTCCGACGCTGCAGCGGGTTGGGGTGGCACGGCGCTGAGAATCGCGTCCCACATCACTTCAGAAGCCATTGTTCCGATATCGATCGATGCGATGCGCTTATCCTCCGGCGGCGTATATTCGGCCGTTGAAACCGCATAGAGCACGTCCCCGTCGAACTCGGTCTGGAAGGGCTGAATACCCCGCGCCATCGAGGTGTGAACCTGGATCGCCAGTCTCTGCAGTTCCGAGGGTTCCATTTTCTGGTTCACGACGATGAGGCTGATCGTCGTATTCTTCTTTTCCCCGGATGCTGGACCTTCGGCCATGCTCGAAGACGCGTCCATGGGCTGACCCTGCCACCCCGGCTTGCCGCTCGCCGGTGCGCCCGCCAGAATGTGCTGGGTCTTGAGTCCCTCAAGCCACGTTGTGTCCGGGTAGCAGGCCACGGCGCGACCGTCACGATCGGTGACGATACCAAGCGCGTTGACGACGGTGAAGGCCGCGATCTTCAGCTCACCGGTCTGCCGGAAGGCACCGCCTTGCCCTGAGTGCGCATTGCAGCCGAAGATGCTGCCGCTGATCGCGGATCGGCCCGCGCCGTATGCCCCTCTGGGGAAAACACCGGGCGTGGCTGCTTTAAGTGCAGCCTGCGCGAGTCGCTTATCCGGGTAAATCTCGTTCAGTCGTCGTCCGCCGAAATCATAGATGATCGACCCCACGGTCAGCCCGATATTGTCCCAGTTCCCCCCGCGATAGCCCTCGTCCTTCAGCGCCGTGTTGACCGCTGTCACCGCTTCGAGGCCGTACCAGGAGCCGCCGGAGAAGACGACGGCATCCAGTTCAGGGAACGGATAACCGATCTTTAGATATTCGGTATTCACGGTGCCGGGCCCGCCGCCCCGAACATCGACCGCCGCGAAAACGCGCCGATCGAACCGGAAAACGGTAAGCCCGGTCGGACCATCCTCATATTGACCGGTGCCGATTCTGAGGGCTGGCCAGTCGAAGCGGAGTGCCGCGGGCGATCCGTAGCCATCATTTATGGTGAGCTTCAGCGCATCCTGCGCCGGAGACTGGGCCGCGAGCGGAGCGCCCGTAAGAGCCAATGCGATGGCCGCCGCTGCCGCGGCCACCATTCCGCGCGTTCTCGCCTGTCCCATTTTTGTCTCCATCCCGATACCTTCGGGCCAGAATTGCGATGTCTGCCGCAAAAGCGAAGATGCAAATGCGAAAGCAGGTGTTGCCATAAACGCACCGCCTCAGGCGCGCCAGTCAGCTTCACAGACGCAACGCCTGATGCGTCAATGGCAGCACAGCGATTCTGGAAGGAACGAGCATTTGGGGAAGGCCAGGCAGCGTTTGCACGCGGGCGTTCTGCGCATTCACCGCCGGCTCAGCCTCGCAGCCGTGTTGTTTTGGCTAGCGCAAGCTCTTTCAGGGGTTTTGATCGTCTTCCATTGGGAGGTCGAAGACGCATTGATCGCCGCCGTTCATCGGAACACCGATCCGCCGGCGATCGAAAGCCGCCTTGGA
Source organism: Sphingosinicella soli (assembly GCF_014199685.1). Lineage (GTDB taxonomy): Bacteria > Pseudomonadota > Alphaproteobacteria > Sphingomonadales > Sphingomonadaceae > Sphingosinicella > Sphingosinicella soli. The sequence goes on from NZ_JACHNZ010000003.1 coordinate 27,399, forward strand.
GAGTTGCCGGGACGGCTTGCTGTGGCTGCCACAGGGTTTTGGCTTCTGACGATTTTCATGCTGGGCCTCACCCTGTGGGTCAGGCGCAGAGGGGCGCGGTGATATGCGGACACCGCCGCAGGCGCGGTTGGCAGCACCAACCACCGCCGGGCATTTCTAAGGTAAGTTTAAGGGACAAGGGGGAGATCATATGCCGTACCTTTCGACTTTACGCGCGATCCGTGGCGCTACGGCCCTCGGCATCATGATGGGCATTCAGGTCAGTACGGCGCAGGGAACGGAAATTCTGACCTCTCCTGCCCGAGACGTTGCGCTGACGCTCACGGAAGGCACCTGGATGAGCGTCGACGTGAGCCCCGACGGGAAAACCATACTCTTCGATCTGCTCAACGACGTTTACGCAATGCCGGCCACCGGCGGACAGGCAAAAGCCATTCTCTCGGGTCCGGCCACACAGCGTAGCCCGCAGTTCAGCCCCGATGGTCGCCACATCCTGTTCCTGAGCGACGAGGACGGTGCGGACAACATCTGGATCGCCGATACCGACGGCCGGAACGCGCGACAGATCAGCCGGGAAACCGTAGCCATGATCACCGCGCCAACGTGGGCGCCTGATGGCCGGGCAATCGCAGCAACGAAAACCAGCGCCTCCGTATTCGAGATGCGCACTTCGGAAATCCGCCGCTTCGAAGTCTCCGGCGGCGGCGACACCGGAATCGTCGAGGCACCCGCCAGCGGCAAGGATATCCAGGAACCGCGCTACGCTCCCGATGGACGTTCGCTTTATTATACGGAGCGGGTCGGCGGCACGCATTACGTCTACCATAATCCGGGACTTTCGAACTTCGTCATCCGTCGCCGTGATCTGGTTTCCGGCAAAACCAGCGACCTCATTTCCGGGTTCGGCAGCGCGACAAGCCCGCAGATTTCCCCGGATGGCACCAAGATCGCCTTCATCCGTCGCGTCGGCGCGAAGACCGTGCTGTTTCGCTACGACATCGAAGCACGCATACAAACTGCGATCTATCAGGATCTCGATCGGGATCTGCAGGCAGATTATCTGGCGCAGGAACATTACTACCCCGCCTTCGACTGGTTCCCCGACAACATCCATGTCGCGATCGGGGGCAAGGGCAAGCTTTACAAGGTAAACATGCAGACCGGAGCGGCATCCGAGATTCCGTTTCGTCTCACGGCCCGGCACCGGATCCACGACGCGCTGCGAACCAGACTCGACCTGGCTCCGAAGCAGGTCGAGGCGAAGATCATTCGTCAGATTTCGCCGTCACCCGATGGCAGAACCCTGTTGTTCCGCGCGCTCGGTGCATTGTGGCAACAGGACATGGAAGGCTCCGCCCCACCCCGGCGGCTCACGCAGGGAACCGGCGTCGAAACCAACCCGGTCTGGGCTGCTGACGGCAGATCGATCGCCTATGTCGACTGGAATGACGAGACCGGGAGCACGCTGCGGGTGCGCGATGCCCGCGGCGGACGCGAACGCGTGATCGCAAGCAGCCGGGGCATCATCGGAGAGCCCGTTTTCTCGAACAACGGCAAGAGCATCGCCTATCGCATTCTCGATCCGGACAGCGCGATGGGCGGCGCAAGCGATGCTGCCGGCCTCTATGTTGTCGATATGAACGGCACCAAACCGCGTTTCCTCGCAAAAGCGTCCGGTGTCGCCCGCTTTTCACCCGATGATTCCCGTGTCTATTTCATGGGAACGCCGGACTATGCTGCGAAACGCGCGGTGAACCTGCGCAGCATAGCGGTCGCTGATGGCCAAACGCGAGACCACGCGTATGCGGAAACTGCGGATACCGGCGATTTTACGCTCAGTCCCGACCTCAAATGGATCGCCTTCAAGGAAGAGCAGGAACTTCATGTCATGCCCTTCCCCACCGCCGGCGAGACGGCCGCGAAGATAAGTGCAAGGGGCAATTCATCCGCGCGAAAGCTGACGCGATCGGGCGGCTTCGACATGGCGTGGAGCGCTGATTCGCGGCAACTTTACTGGGTTCTTGGACCGAACCTCTTCAGCACCTCGCCCGATGACGCAGGGACAGTGGGCACGGCCACGCGAAAGATTGCAATCACTGCCACCGCCGACCAACCATCGGGAGTCATCGCCTTCACCAACGCGCGCATCCTCCCAATGAGCGGCGGCGACACCGTGATCCCACGCGGCACCGTGGTGGTCGAAGGTAATCGCATCAAATCGGTGGGTGCGGAAAGCCGCGTTCAAATTCCGGCCAATGCCAAGACCATCGACCTCGCGGGCCGAACGCTCATGCCCGGTCTGTTCGACGCGCATGGCCATATAGACTGCTGCTATGGCACCGGCGTCATGCCGCAGAAGCATCCTACCCGCTACGCGGCGCTTGCCTACGGCGTCACCACGAACTTCGATCCCTATGCGAACGAGCTTTCAAGCTACGAAACGGGCGAAATGACGATCGCGGGAAAGATGGTCGGCCCGCGCTGGATCACGACCGGCAACGTGATCTACGGCCGCGCCGGAAAACCCGACCGCGTGTTCAATCAGATCCGGAGTCTGGAGGATGCCCGCGCTATCACGAGGCGCAAGGCGGCGATCACGGACGGCGCGATACTCAAGAGCTACAAGTTGACGACCCGCGCACAGAAACAATGGCTCCTCGAGGCTGCCGCCGAAACCGGACAGATGGTGGATGCCGAAGGCGCCGGCCACTTCTACGACAACGTCAGCATGATCCTCGACGGTTATACCAACCTTGAACATAATCTGCCCGTCGCGACCTATTACGACGATCTTCTGCAGCTCTTCAAAAATTCGCAGATGTCCATGACGCCGACGCTCATCGTCACGTTCGGCGAACTTTTCGGGGAGAACTATATCTATCAGCATCAGGAACCATGGAAGGAATCGAAGGTCCGCACCTTCATCCCCGGTGTCAATAACGCCTATAACCCGGTGTCCGGCCCCTCCGATGCTCCTCTATATGTTCGCGCCATGCAATCGATCCATCAGGCCGACGCGCTTTACGACGTCGGCTTCCGATCCGTAGGACGCTCGATCAAACGGCTGGATGATGCGGGCGTCACGGTCAATGTCGGTTCGCACGGACAATCCTCTGGAATCGCCATTCACTGGGAGATGCAACTGCTTGCCGAAGGCGGAATGACGCAGATGCGCATTCTCCGCGCCGCGACAATCAACGGCGCTAAAACATTCGGGCTCGACCATCAGCTTGGCTCGATCGAGCCAGGCAAACTTGCCGATCTGATTGTCCTCGATCGCGACCCGCTCGTCGACATCAAGAACACGAACAGCGTGCGCTACACCATGGTCAATGGCCGGCTCTATGATTCCGAAACGATGAACGAGATTGGCAACCATCCGCGTGAACGCAGCAGGTTCTTCTGGGAATTGACAGATCAGAACGGGATCGACTGGAATCCGGCATGGGGAGAGGTGGGCCGTGAACGCTAGACTAAGCACCTGAGACAGGCCGACATCTTCGGGGATACGCTGCATGCTGAAGAGGGCAGTGAGGAGAAGCCATCCATGCAGGGCGACACTTGATCCGGCTCAAGCTGGGGAGGCTGTGAAAACCGGCTTGCCAGTAGTCCCGCGTCAACTCGCGCGATTCAGACGGATGCGCGCGGAGTTCCGCCATGCGATCGTAGCGACCGCGAGTGTCGTCATCGCCAGCATCAGAAAGAACGTCGGGATCGAGCCGCCCACAGCGAACAGGAAGCCCGCAAGCAGCGCAACCAGCACGACCGCAGCGGCGTTGGCCAGATTGTTGGCGGCAACGCTTCGAGCCCGCCGTTCAGGATCGCCGACCGTCTGCAGGACGGCAAACAGCGGTACCGCGAACGCGCCCGCCGCGAGGGATATGCCGAACAGATCGAACAGGATGCGCCAGGAGTTGCCATCCGTCAGAAATTCGGACGCGCCAACGAGCCTGGACGGAGCGGGCAGTCCGCTCGTCACAAGCCAAAGGTCGAAGGTGAAGAGGCTTAGGAATGCGGCGGAGAACGGCACATATCGCGCCGAAACGCGGCCTTTGAGAAGGTTGCTCACCCCTATCGCACCCGCCGCGAGGCCCAGGGTGAAGGCCGCAAGGAAGATCGCCCCGACAGTCTCGGTAGCACCGACGACGTTCGCCACCAGCGAGGGGAACTGGCTGGTGAAGCCTGCACCGAGCGCGTAGAACCATGAGATGCCGAGGATAGCGCCGAGCAGCACCCGATCCTCCATGGCGGACCTGACCAGATCGATCATTCCGGCTGCCAGGTTCCGCCTCATGGGCAGATCGGGGTGCACCGGCGGCGCCGGCGGTATCGCGCACGCCGCAAGGAAAGCGCCGATTGCGAGCAGCACCAGGATCACGGCAGTAGCCGCATTGGGGAGCAAAGCTGCCGCTACCTGACCGGAAACGGTGGCGAGGAAGCTCGCCGCCTGCATCAGGCCTGTGCCGGCAAGCAGTTCGCGTTCATCGAGGTGCTGCGGGAGGATCGAATATTTCAACGGGCCGAAGAAAACGGCCCGCATGCCGGTCCCGAAGACCGCCGCCAGCATCAGCGGCAGCGAGCTCAGCATGATCGCGACCGCCGCGAACATCATCAGGCCGACATCGACAGCGCGCAGGATCTGCGCGAGCCGCGCCTTGTCCATTCGCTCCGCGAGTTCCCCCGCGAGCGATGAGAACACGAAATAGGGAAGGACAGAAAGTCCCCCCGCAACGACGGCCCATGTCCCGGCCATCGCGGCATTGCCGGGGAGTATTTCGAAGGCAATCACGAACAGCATCGCGGTTCGATACAGGTTGTCGTTGAACGAGTTCACCGCCTGCGTCACGAAAAGGGGCCCGAAGCGTCTTGTACTCAGGAGGCCAAAGCCGGAACCGGCCACCACGGAATGGCCCCTGCGCTCCGAGCGGTTCGAATCGACGATTCTCCCAGCGGTTTTCAAGACGCGGCGGACTTTTTTGCGAGCTTATCCATTGCCATACTGATCAACACGGTCGCAGCCGGCCGAAATCGTACCCCATTGCGTGGCGCTTCGACACTCGGATTGAGGGCACGGCGCTCAGCCAAGCGGCCACCGAACTCGACCAACATCTCGACCGTGCGAGGGGCAGCCTTAGACGCGTTCGGTCCCGTGATCACCTGCCATTTCCCCGCGGATGCGTCGGTCCAGACAGGAACGACCGATCCTTCCGACAACCTATACAGGGTTCGCGCTCTGTTCAAGCAAATCGGCGAGCGTACCGAAGGCGTGTTGGCCCCGGAGCTTGCAAAGGTTTCGGCGATCCTGAGCATCGTTGGGAGGCAGGCGGAGGGCTTCCCAAGGCGATCACTCCGCCATTCCCGGACGCGATCGTCCGACCCTGCGTCGTCCCTCTGCTGCGCAACGCGATGGACTTCGTCTCCTGGACGGACCGCAAGGGCCTGGGTGACGGCGCTCACCCGCCGCGGGCTTTATGGGCGAAAAGCCCTTCCGCTCATAAAGCCGGGTCAGCCATCCCTCTATATAGAGCGCCCTTATGCGAGCATGCGCACCTTGGGCTCTCGGTCCCAATAGCGGGTTTTGGCAGCCTCGACGAAGCCTGCGAGGTCTACGACACCCTCATCCGGCTCAACCCCTGCCTTTTCGAGCAGAGGAGCGCTCTCAGGTGTATGCCCGATCGCTTTGAGGTGCCCGAACGCGTCCATCACAAACTGGATTGCAGCAGCCTCGCCCAGCAGTGTTTTACAGCCCTCTTTGGAAAGGACGAGCGCAACCGCATCGACCATCACCGAAGGGCAGCCGGCGAGTTGCGCATCCGCCTTGCGTATGGACCCGTCGGCAAGCGTCGCGCCCCCGACCTTGGGCGCGATCAACACTGCGCGTGCGCCGGCCGAATCGATCGCTTTCAAGAGCTTGTCGAGTGCCTTGGCGTCCGAGCCATCGGCGATCAATACGCCAACCGATCGGCCTGCCAGAGTATCCAGATCAAGCGGGCCGTTGATGATTCTCACCGCGGGAGAGGGGTCGAAATCCTGAACGGGCACTGCTGAAGGCGAAGCTTTCGGCAGCGGCATGGCAAGTCCCTCGGCGACACGTTTCGCAAGGTCCGGATCCACGTTCAAAAGGTTGGCAAGTACCCGTATCCGCACATGCTCCAATCCGACCTTGGACAGCTCGAAAACCAGCGCCGACGCAAGATGTGCCTGCTCCGCCGGATGCAATGAACGAAAGAACATCCGTGCCTGACTGTAGTGGTCGGCGAAGCTTTCGGCACGGATACGCAGTTTTCCGCCCTGCTCTTCTGCCACGTCACGACCGATCGCCGTCTCGAAACCGGTGACGGGACATTCGCGGGGGCCGGTCTCCTCGCCTGCCTCGCCTAGACTATTGGGTTCATAGTTGGCGCGGCCTTTCGGCGTCAGCATCTGCATGTGACCGTCCCGCTGAAAATTCATGACCGGGCACTTCGGCGCATTGATGGGAATCTGGTGGAAATTGGTCGAACCCAGCCGCTTCAGCTGTGTATCGAGATACGAGAACAGTCGCCCTTGCAGCAGCGGATCGTTGGTGAAATCGATACCCGGCACGATATTCGCGGGGCAATAAGCGACCTGCTCGGTCTCCGCGAAGAAGTTGTCGGGGTTGCGATCCAGCACCATTCGGCCGATCGGCCTGATCGGAAGCACTTCTTCGGGTATGATTTTGGTGGGATCGAGCACATCATAAGGGAGGCTGTCCGCGAATTTCTCGTCGAAGGCTTGGATGCCAAGCTCCCATTCGGGGAAATCACCGCGTTCAATAGCCTCGAAAAGGTCGCGCCTCTGGAAGTCAGGATCGGCACCCGCGATTTTCACGGCCTCATCCCAAAGCGTGGATGCCAGGCCGAGTTTCGGCTTCCAGTGAAATTTGACGAAAGTGGATTTTCCCTTCGCGTTCACCATCTGGAAGGTATGGATGCCGAAGCCCTCAATGTTGCGGAGGGTGCGCGGAATCGTGCGGTCGGACATCGCCCACATGATCATATGCGTCGATTCCGGCATCAGACTGATGAAATCCCAGAATGTATCATGTGCCGAAGCCGCTTGCGGATATCCGCGATCGGCTTCCATCTTTACCGAATGAATGAGGTCCGGGAACTTGATCGCATCTTGAATGAAGAAAACCGGAATATTATTGCCGACAAGATCCCAGTTACCGTCTTTCGTATAAAATTTTACGGCAAAGCCGCGCACATCGCGAGGTGTATCGACCGATCCTGCACCACCCGCCACGGTGGAAAAGCGCGTGAAGAGCGGCGTGCGCTCGCCGGGCCGCTGGAAAATATCGGCTGAGGTAAGCTCGGCAAGGCTCTCGTAAACCTCGAAAAACCCATGCGCCGCAGAGCCGCGCGCATGAACGATGCGTTCCGGAATGCGTTCGTGATCGAAGTGGAAGATCTTTTCTCGCAGCACAAAGTCTTCAAGCAGCACGGGACCGCGCGCGCCTGCCTTGAGCTGATTCTGGTTATCCGAAACACGGATGCCCTGATTGGTGGTAAGATGGCCTTCCGCATCATGAGGCCCGCTCTTCGGCACCTGCTGGTGCGTCTCGCCGCCTTTGCCCGGCCGCGTTTCAAAGCCCGTCGTTTTCGAGTCTACCTTCGGCATGATTCGTCTCCCCATGTTCGCATGCAACTCCAACGGCGGCGGACGCTCGATGTTCCGAAGCGCCGTCGCGTTACGCGCCAAAGCGATAAGGGTCGAAGCAAACCGCGTCGGGGTCCGGGGTGCCGGAAAATTCAGCTGCAATGAGTTCGGCGGCCAGCGCGGCGAAGCTGACGCCGTTTCCGCCAAAGCCGCTTGCGAGCCATAGGCCGGGATGGTTGGCGGCCTCTCCGATGCCCGGCAGCCCGTCCGGCGATGAACCGAAGGCCGCGCCCCATGCGCAGTCCACAGCGATGTCATCCCGGCCGATCATCTTGCTCAGTTTCGCCTGCAGCTTGCCGCGCTTTTCACCGATCAGCGCGTCTCGCCGGGCCCCGTCCTCGAAATTTTCATCTTCTCCGCCCGCAATCACCCGCCCGTCATGGGTCGCACGCGCGTACATGTAGGGGCTCGAGGCCTCCCAGATCATCGCGTTTTCCCGCCAAAGCGGCGCGGTGCCCGGCATGGTCGCAATGGCATAGCTTGAAAGGATCGAAAACGCCTCGGGCAGAAACCAGCGCGCACGCTCGTAGCCGGTGGCAAGAACCACTTTATGCGCGGTTACAGATTGACCGGCATCAGTACGCAGTGTGCTGCCGGTTGCAGAGTGTTCAATCGCATTGATATCCGCAGGGAATGTTATGGTTGCTCCTTGACTGCGCGCACGGTCCAGCAAGCTCAACGTCAATCTGACGGGATCAACCTCGTAGCTTCCATCGCAAAGGAGCGCCGGTCTCGGCGGAAGACCAAATCGCGACGCGACAGCGCCGCCTTCCAGGAACTGCGCTGGAAGACCGGCAGCACGCCTGGCTTCACCTTCGGCTTTGAGCGCGTCTTCATCGAGCAGCGTTCCGGCCAGATACAGTTCGGGGCGCTCCACCCGCGCCGCATCGAGGCGCAACTCATCGATTCTGTTTGCCAGGCCTCGCACAGCGCTATGCACCCGCCGCCAGCGCCTCCCCGCCTCTTCGGCACCGATGCGTTCCGACAGGTGCGTTAGCGGCACATCCGCCGCCCACATGACAAGCGCCGTCGATGCGGCAGTGCTGCCGTGACCCGGCGGCCTGCGATCGAACAGTGCGACGCTGCGCCCGGAAGACGAGAGCCGCTCCGCCAGCATCGCCCCAATGATACCGGCCCCCACGATCGCGACATCGACAGCATGATCGGGGAACGTGTCGGTCACCGTTTCCGGGTAATCGTCCGGAAGCCAGCAAGAGGTTCCGCCACGCAGGTTTCGGGTTTCAGTCAGAAACATAAGACGCCCTTGCAAATCCGCGTCCGATCTCACGTTTCCGCAAGTCAGTCGGGCATCAAGCCTGTAGGTATGAGCCACAAGCGCGCGGGCGGCGTTTACGTTCCCTTGGTCTGAAAATTGGCCGCTCTCATGGGCGGCGTCACGCCGGCCCGCGCAATTCGACAAGCGCCGCACGCGCCGCCGCTTCGTTGATGGACTTGCGATCAATGATCCTTCGCGCGACTTCAGCCACCTCGTCGCCGACAGCACCCGCCGCGAACGCGACATTCTGGGCATGAAGCGACATGTGCCCCCGCTGGATACCCTCGGTCACCAGGGCTTTCATCGCCCCGAAATTCTGCGCCAACCCCACGGCCGCAATGATCCGCGCCAGTTCTCCCGCCGTTTGAACCTGCAAAATGGCAAGCAGCGCGCGCGCCGTCGGATGGATTTTTACAGCACCGCCCACCAAGCCGACAGCGAGAGGCAATTCGATGGCGCCGGCCAGGTCGCCGCCGGATGTAACCTCCCATTGGGTCAGGCTGCGATAGCGTCCGGTGCGCGCGGCAAAGGCGTGCGCACCCGATTCCACGGCGCGCGTATCATTGCCCGTGGCAAGGACGACAGCGGAAATGCCGTTCATGATGCCCTTGTTGTGCGTTGCTGCGCGATAGGGGTCGTTATCGGCAAATTTATAGGCGGCGATCATCGCATCGCGGATCTCAGCACCCCCGATGGCTTCGCATGTCCAGGTCGCCCGCGCACGCACGACCCGTCGATCGGCGAGGTTAGACAGGATACGCAGCAGCGTCCGCCCGCCGGTCCACGCCGCGATATCAGGCGCAAGCCGTTCTGCCATCGAATTGACCGCATTGGCACCCATCGCGTCGTGCGTATCGATTACGATGTGCGTGATGACCATGCAGCCCGAATCCGTACCGATGAGACGGACATCGAGATCGCGGAAGCCTCCGCCCAGGCTGACGAGAATGGGATCGCAGGCGTTGCAGATGCGTTCGATTTCCGCCCGGCGTTCCAGAATCAGAAAACGCGCGCGGACGGGATCCGGTATATCGAGCAACTGGATCTGCGCGATCATTTCGGTTCCCGACATCGATGTCGTGAAGCCGCCCGATTCATAACATTGGCGCGCCGAATTGCCGACAGCGGCGATGACCGATGATTCTTCTGTGGCCATCGGTACAAGGACATCGCGCTCATCGACCCGCATGTTCGTCGCGATGCCGACCGGAACGGCGATGGTGGTGACCATGTTTTCGATCATATGGTCTGCCAGATGCGTATCGATATTGGATGGCCGGGCAAGCTGGCGCCGATGCTCGTCTTCAAGGTCTGCAAAGCCGGCGACCAGGTCGATGCGTTCCTCGACACCGAGTTTGTGAAAGCCTGATATCCGGGATGTCCTTCGGGTCGCGTCGTTTGTCACCGCTGCTCTTTCGCTTACTGTTGTACGGCGGCACCAGACGCGTCAATGCCGCAAAATAACTTCGACAATCCGCACGGTGTCCCGATTTATCGATAGCGATGTCAGCGGACATGATGCAGGTACAATTCAGGACAATATGATAGGAACGTAGCGAACGCCGGGAACAGAGCATCACGCCATCGCCACCCCTCAAGATTGATTTCGTCGTCAACAGCATCCTGATGCAACTGCGTGCGGGCACGCTGCGGCCCGGGCAGCGCCTGCCATCGATACGAGACGAAGCACAGCGCCTCGGCATCGGAAAAAATACCGTGGTCGAGGCATATCTTCGCCTGGTCGGGCAAGGCATTTTGCAGGCGAAACCGGGATCCGGTTATTATGTTGTCCGAACCCCTCCGGCTGCAACGCAGGAACACAAGATACCGCTGGTCGCTGCGACCGACCGGGTTTCGCTACTTGCCGAGCAGCTTGACCGCCGTTTGCCGATCCGTCCCGGCGATGGACGCCCACCTACCGAGTGGCTCGAAACCTCCGAGCTTCGTCGCTATCTCTCCTATCAAAGATTTCAGGAAGCAGATTCCTACAATTCGAGCTGGGGCTACGCGCCGCTTCGCGAACGACTGTGCGGCGCTTTGGCGGAAAGAGGTATCTCATGCCGGGAGAGCCAGCTGTTGATGACCCACGGCGCCAACCATGCGATGGATCTCGTCATCAGAAGATATGTCGCGCCGGGCGACAATGTGCTGGTTGACGATCCGGGCTATTATCCCTTGCTTGCCAAGCTGGCACTCGCAGGCGCCAATGCGGTCGGTGTCAATCGAATGCAGGATGGCCCCGATGTCGGCGATCTGGAAGCAAAGGCAAAAAAAAGCGGCGCACGACTTTTCTTCACCCAGTCGCTTGCTCACAATCCGACCGGTGGATCGATTACCTTCGGCACCGCCTATTCCGTGCTGAGAGCGGCGACGGAGTTCGACCTTCTCGTAATCGAGGACGATCCGTTCGCGGATATTCTGCCTTATACCGCGCCCCGCCTGGCAGCACTCGATCAACTCGACCGGGTAATCTATATCGGCACGTTCTCGAAAACATTGGCGGGCAGTTTCCGCACCGGCTATATCGCCGCCGCACCGCGACTGGCGAGCGAACTGAACGAACTGAAGGTCGTCACCACCGTTTCGACATCGGCGCATGACGAACGGCTGATCTTCCAGTTGGTCGAGCACGGCCATTATCTCAAGCACCTTCGCCGGCTGCGCGCGCGCGCGAGCACGGCCACCACGGCGAGCGTGAAGGCGCTGGAGGCTCTGGGGTTCAGCATCCGTCGCCCTATCGGCGGCGGCTTTTATCTATGGATCGAACTGCCGGAACATATGGGCGGCGATGATCTGGCCCATGATGCCGCGATGGCCGGCATCTTCATCGCCCCGGCCGCCAATTTCTCGACCTCCCGGAATCCGCCCCCCGCCATGCGCGTCAACGTGGCCTACGGCGCGGACCCGAGCTTCATCGGCTGGCTGGGCGATCAGGTCAATCGTCGCTGATCCGGGCGCGCGGCGAAGCGAAGCGGGCCAAGGATTGTTTGGCGGAATCGCTGGTGAATGTGCGCTGGCCGAGGATCGCTTCGCGCGCGAAGGCTTCCGCGACGGGAAGGTCATACAGCGTCAGTGCCGCTTCTTTGATGGTCTGGACCGCGACAGGGCTTTTGCTTGCGATCTCGGCGGCAATGGCAGCCGCCGTCGCTTCAACCTCGCCACTTGCAACCACCTGGTTCAACACGCCTCGCGACAGTAATTCCGCGGCGGTGAAACGCCTGCCCGTCAGCATTAATTCCATCGCATGCGCATAGGCGATCTGCCGGGTCAGGCGAACCAGCGTGCCGCCTGCAGGTACAAACCCGTGCCCGACCTCGGGAAGCTGGAACACGGCGTCTTCGGCAGCGATCCTGATATCGGTCGCCAGCAAAATCTCGAATCCTCCGCCCATGCACAGCCCGCGTACCGCAGACACGATGGGCTTGTAGAAGGCGCCGGTCTTGAGATGGGCCGGATCCCAGGCACTGATATCGAACCGGCCCGAAGCAAGCGCCGGAATGGATTCGGTGAGATCGGCGCCGACACAGAACGCCCGGTCCCCAGCGCCGGCGAGGACGACAGCGTGAATGCGATCATCGCTGCCGATCTCGGCGAAGGCGCGCCCGAGATCGTCGTACATGGCCAGCGTCAGCGCGTTGAGCTTTTCCGGCCGCGCAAAGCGAACGGTTGCAACCGCGCCGTCGCGCGTCACCTCGATCGCCACCTCAAATCACTCCGTCTTCGCGAAGCGCAGCAAGCGCAGCATCGTCGAGACCAAGCATGCCCTGAAGCACAGCGGCATTATGTTCACCCAGCGACGGCGCCGGATCGTGCGCCGCAGCCGTCGCACCCGAAAGTTTTATGGGCAGACCCAGCATGCGGATATCGCGCCCACCCACGGGAACATCAACGATCATGCCCCGCGCCTCGATATGTGGATCCGCGATCACTTCATCGATCGATTTTATAGCACTGAGCGGCACATCATCCCCTGCCATCGCTTCCAGCTGCGCCTTGGTGTAGCGGCCGAACCACCGTTCGAGCAAAGGGTTAACGATCTTTTCGCTGACCTCCGGATCGAAGCGTTTCTCCATCGTGTCGATCCGCGGATCAGTCGCCATCCCGGGCTCGCCGAACAGCGCGCAGGTGATCGCCCAGAACTTGTCCGTATATCCGCCGAAGAACACATAGCCGTCGGCACAGGGAAACTGGCCATAGGGCCGAACAAACGGATGATCGTTGCCGAGGGGACCCGCTATCTCTTTGTCCACGGTGTAGCGGACAACCGCACTTTCGGTGAGAGAGAGCACGGCATCCTGCTGGGAGATATCGACGACCTGGCCGATACCGGTACGCTCGGCCTCGCGCAATGCGGCGAGGATACCGATCGCCGCATAAAGCGCCGCCGAAAGATCGCCGATGATCGTGCCGACGCGAACGGGCGGCTGCCCTGGATAGCCGTTCATCGACCACAGCCCGCCAGTGGCTTGTCCGCTATTGTCATATCCGGGGCGCCTGGAGTTCGGTCCGGTACGTCCAAATCCGCTGATTCCGGCATAAACCAGGCGCGGGTTCTCGTGCTTCAGATCGTCGTAACCCAGACCGAACTTGTCCATGACGCCGGGGCGGAAGTTCTCGATCAGAATATCGGCTTTCCGAACCAGCCGTTTGAAAATCTCTTTCCCGTCTGCGCTTCTCAGGTCGAGCGAAACGCCCAGCTTGTTGCGGTTGTACTGCGCGTAAAAGGCGCTCGTCTGGCTTTCACCCTCGTTCACCATGGGCGGGAAGGTCCGCGTGTAGTCCGGGTCCTTGGGGTTTTCGATCTTGATGACCGTCGCGCCCATGTCGGCCAGAATCATCGCACAAAAAGGCCCGGCGACAACCCGCGTGACATCCAGAACGACAATGCCCGTGAGCGGCCCCGTGCGCGGCGATGCGGGGCCGGCGGTTTCATTGCCGTCAACGTTCAGCGGCATGCTATTCGTCCTTCAGAAGGTCGCGCTCACGCAGCAGCAGCATGGTCACAACAAGCGCCATCGCGACAACACCCCAACTGTACCAGAGCCCCGCGTAGGAGTTCCCGGTTCGGGCCACGATATACTGCTCCACAAACGGCAGCACCCCGCCGAAATATCCTGTACCGAAATGGTACGGAATCGACATCGAGCTATAGCGTATGCGCGCGGGGAACAATTCGCTCAGCAATGCCGCTACAGGTCCGTAAGTCGCGCCGGACAGCGCCGTGAGCGCCATGATGGCAAGGAAGATGATCGCAATGTTCCGCGGCGACGGCGTGACTTTTTCGAGCCGGTAGCCCGCCCCTGTCAAAGCCGCGTCGAGTTCGGCTTCGCTACGGCCGGTCACGACGCTACCCCCCACCGTCATCTCCACGGCGGGCGCTTGTTGCAGACTGTAGGAAATGCCTCGCTTCGACAGATAATCGATCAGGCGGCCGCACGCTTCGTCCTGTGTCCCGGCAAACGGATTGAAAGCGCAGTCCGGTCCGGAGACAACGATCGGCGCCTGCTGGGCTGCGCGCGTAAGATGCGGGTTCGCCGCCCAGCCGATCACCCAGTAGAGCGGAAAGAGCAACAGCAGCGTCAGCGCATAGCCTGTCACGATCAGCCGCTTGCGCCCGATGCGGTCGCTCAGCCAGCCGAACAGTATGAACCAGCCCACGCCCATCGCCGCAGCCGCGCCGACGATGATCTGCGCCACGCTCTCTTCAACGTGCATCGCTCTCTGCAGAAAGCCGAGCGTCGTGAACATCGCTGTGAACCAGATCACCGTGAGCCCGGCGGCGATACCGAACAGCGCCAGAAAGAGCCGTCGACCGTTTCCGGGATAGGTGAAACTTTCGCGGAGCGGATTCTTCGAGGTCTTTCCTGCCGCTTTCATGGCTTGGAACACCGGACTCTCGGAAAGTTTGACGCGCATCCAAAGCGAGATCGCAAGCAGCACGATGGAGAGCAGAAACGGTACGCGCCAGCCCCATGCGTTCCATGTCTCCGCGGGCATGCTCCATTTGCAGCCCAGCACGACCACAAGGCTGAGGAAGAAACCCGCGCCGACGCTCGCCTGAATGAAGCTGGTGAAGAATCCGCGCTTACCGGCGGGCGAATGTTCCGCCACATAGATCGCCGCACCGCCATATTCGCCGCCCAGCGCCAGGCCCTGAAGAATGCGCAGCAGGATGATGAGCGCGGGCGCAGCCAATCCGATGGCGGCATAAGACGGCACCAAACCCACACCCGCCGTTGCCACGCCCATCAGCAGGATGGTGACGATAAACGTGTGCTTGCGCCCGAACCTGTCGCCGAAATAGCCGAACACCACTGCGCCCAGAGGCCGGAAACAGAACCCCACGGCGAACCCTGCCCACGCAAGCAGTGTCTGGAGCTGTGCATTGTCGGACGGGAAGAAGACCTGGCCGATAATGCCCGATGCGGCAAGTGTACCGTAGATAAAGAAATCGTACCATTCGAACAAGGTGCCGAGCGACGAAGCCGTGATGACGCGGCGAACATCCTTGGCGGCTGGTTTATCCAGGCTCGCTTCTTCAACTGACACGATCATCCCCCATTTCCATGTTTCGTCCACTCACGCAGAAGGCGCGGCGAAGCGTTCCTCACCATCCACAAAGGTTCGCAGGACGCCGGTCTTCAAATATTGATCGGGCGCGACGGTAAGCAAATTTCGGTCGAGCACCGTGATATCGGCGAGGCTACCGGCGGCGATCCGCCCGAGGCGGTCTTCCTGAAACCCGGCAAACGCCGCAGTGCGCGTATAAGACGTCAGTGTTTCCTCGATCGACACCCGCTGTTCGGGATGCCACCCATTCGGGTTCGCGCCGTCGATCGTGTGGCGCTGCACAGCGGCATCGATGCCCGTCATCGGATCGAGCGGCGCGACCGGCCAGTCCGATCCGAAGCAGGTCCGGACACCGGCGTCGAGAAGCGATCGGAACGCATAGGTACGGTTCAGCCGCTCCTCCCCGATCCGGTGCACCGCCCAGCGCCCGTCATCGGCGGCATGGTAGGGTTGCACCGATGCGATCACGTTCTGCTGCGCCATGCGCGACCAAGCTCCGGGGCTCAGGTGCTGGGCGTGTTCGATCCGGAATCGCCTGTCGCGCTTGCCGTTCCGCCGCTCCGCATCGGCGAAGATATCGAGCACGACATCGTTCGCCTCATCACCGATGGCGTGGGTGGTGATCGTGAGCCCCGCCGCGTCCGCTGCCGGTATCCATTCGCGCATGTCTTCAACGCGCGTGGCCCACACGCCGCGTTGATCCGGCGCATCGAGGTAGGGTTCATGAAAGCGCGCGGTCCGCGCACCGAGCGAACCGTCTGAAACGCATTTGAGCGCGCCCCAGCGCAGCCAGTCGTCGCCCCGCCCTTCCGCCTTGACCAGCGCGGCCATGCGTTCCCAATCCGCGAGCGGGACAAAGGAATTGAAGCGAAGGCCCAGCCCCCCTTCGCGCCGCAAACGCCGCGCGACATCCTGAACGGTCCAGTCAATCTCGGTGTTATGGACCTGGCTGACTCCTTTGCTCAAAGCATGGTCAATGCCCTGGCGGACAAGCTGATTCGTGAGTGCATCGGTCAGCGGCGGGATCACTTCGCCCACGCGGCGCGTGGCGTTGTCCTTCAGCACCCCTGTCGGCTCGCCTCGCTCGTCACGTTCAATAACCCCGCCGGCGACATCAGGGGTATTCCGGTCGATTCCGGCAAGGCGTAGCGCCGCCGAGTTCAGGAACAGCGAATGCAGATCGGTGCGGGGAATGGCGATCGGCGTGTCGCCGGACACCGCATCGACCCATTCCTTGCGTGGCAGCTCGCCGCCCCAGCGCTGCTCATCCCACGGCCCGCCCGTCAACCACTGGCCGGCTGGAACGGCGCGAACGGCCGCGCCGATGCGGTCGATGAACTCGGCTTTGGACCGAACATCGAGGAAAACAGGCTGCGCGAGCGTGATGGAGCCCAGCAGAAAATGCGTGTGGCAATCGATGAAGCCGGGCATCACGAACACGCCGCCGCAATCGATCACACGCGTTCCCGGGCGGGTTGCAGATCGTACCGCGCTGCTCCCAAGGGCTGCGATCCGGTTCCCCGAAATGCCGACAGCATCCGAGATCACGCCAGGATCGCCGGTCCACACGACTGCGTTGACAAGCGCAGTGTCCAGTGTGCCGTGCGCCGCGAATGCCGGCCCGCAGAGCGCGGCGGCGGCTCCGGAAGCGATCAGTTGGCGACGCGTGATCTGATGATTCATATTGTCCTGTCTCCCAAGTCCGTCTTCAGCCACTCGCCCGTTTCGATCAAACGCCGAGGCGCTTTACATCGCACCTTGCAGCGCGAGTCGTCATCGTGTTTCTCCAGCGCGTTCCAGGCAAGGCGCGCGACCGGGCAATTCTTGCGCATAAGCACGAAGCGAAGCGGTATCGAGCCTCTGCAGTTCCGGATAGTTTTCAAGCGTCGACTTCAGCCCTGCGGGCCGAAAACCACGAACATACTGGTTGAGGAAAGCGAGTGTCGTATCGTTGATGATGGCGAGCGCCCGTTCACCGTCAAGGCTGGTAAAATGCTTCGACTTGTATGGCCCGCGCGCGCCCAGCACGAAATCGGTCAGCCCCATGTGCAAAATGCCGCGCGCGCGAAGCCGAAGTATGTCCTCCCTATCGCCGACGCAGTGCCAGTTCTCCCATGCATAGTCCGTGGGATTGAATGTCCGGTCACTGCGCTGTTTATCGCTGAACGGCTGATCCGTAAGTATCAGAAGGAGCGGAGCGCGCAGCGCGCGGTCGAATTGCGCGCCGTCAAAATTCTCTCCGTCGAGATCGACCGCCGCAACGCAGTCGGGATCGGCGTCGCAGGCGCTCGCAGCCGTCGATCCGCCGAACGACATACCCGCATACGCAATTCTGGAAAAATCTGCGACCGCCATGATACCCTGAACTGCGGGCGGTGGACGATCGCGCAATGTCCGGCTCGCAAACAGCACATCGTCCCGCCAGACAGTCAGACTTCGGCCCAGCCGGTGTCCTGAGACCGCGGCCTTGTAGGACGGCAACGCCGCTATGCGCTTTTCGTGGCTCTCGCCTCCCATAAATGCCGACGTTGCCGCGTCCCATTTCCGGTCGGCCGCCGGATCGCCAACCCCTTCCGGGCCGGTATGAAGCGCCGACGTTATCAATGTCCCGTCCTGCAACCGCACATCGGCGCTGTCGCGCGGGTGCGCAACACTGACGGCGATATAACCATGGCTCGCCAGCCGTTCCATCAGCGCCGAATTCTGGGCACGGAACGACCAATAGCCGTGGCTGAAAACGACGATGGGAAACTTATGCCCCTGCGCGACATCGGCATCTTCGATGGCATGCGTACCCGTCGAATGCAGCGAAAGGAACCGATATGCGGGAAAGCCCCACAAGGTCGCCACCGATACCGCCTCGTCAAGCGCCTCGCGCCGCGTGAGATAGGGGCGTATCTTTCCCTTCGCATCGGCCGACGCCGGATACCATATGGTTAGCGGAATATCCCTTTGCACATCGGGGCCGAGGTACGACACGCCCCGGCGGGACGTATCGCGCAGATCGATATTCTGAATACCGACACGAAACGGCCCATCAGGCGCTGGCAAATCGAATATCGGGAAGAAAACATACGGCACGACTGCGACAAGCGTGAGCCCGGCGGTGGAGGCCGCCACAAGGCGTCTCCGTTCGGCGTGCCATACCATCCATGCGCCGAGGCCCGTCGAAACTGCGGAAACCACAAGCGCAGGAACGATCTGCCAGCGTAGCGACCAGGCCGCGATCGCCGCGACGACAAGTGCCGTGAACGACCCGCACAGGAAGGCACGTTTGCTGCGCGGGTCATGCCAACACGAAAGCAGGACCGCCGAGAGAAACAACAGCGCAAAGACGATCATGTCCAGTAACGGCACGCCCACTCCCCTGTCGTCCTCGCGTCAACCCTGAACCGGGAAACCGGGCCGGGCTATGCAAGCCCGGCCCTCTCCTGTGCTTTAAAATACCAGGTCAAGTCCAAGCCGAATGTAGCGTGGCCGCTGATAGCCGATCGGCGATCCGTATTCGGGCCGCAGGGCATCGCTGTTGTAATCGATCTCGCCGATCTGATCGACGTCGGTCACGCCCTTGAAGCTGAACAGGTTGAAAACATCGGCACGAAGCGTCGCCTTGCCCATCACCGGCAGATCGATGTCGTACCGGACGGAAACATCGATGTTCTTGACCCAGTCACTTTTCAGTCCGGCACCGTCGAGACCCGTACCGCGAGGTTGCAGGCGGCCGAGGCAGTATTGCGACCAGGCACCGTAGAAATACCCGAGGTTGGTGCCGTCGAACCCGCCGCGGCTGTTGCCGATACAGCCGTAGTGACGCGGCGAGGACAGCGATGCGTTGAACCCGAACAGCAATGCGTCCGTCACCTGATAGGCACCCCAGACCTTGAACTGGTGGGCGCGGTGGTTCGGCAGTTTACCGTATGCGCCCTCCATCAGGTCGGGTTGATCGAAGTCGCGCGTCAGGCCCGTGCCGTTCTGGCTGAAGTCGGACTGGACGAAGCCTTCGACGTTGCCGCGGCTTTTCGACCACGTGTAGGAACCGCGCAGCGACCAGACGCCGTCGAAGGCACGTTCGAAGGTGAACTCCACCGCATCATATTTCCGCACAGCGCTCGGAATGCCGATGTCTTCGGCATTCAGTGTAACTGTTCGCGGCGTCGCTTCGCCGTTGATCGGATCGCTGAGCGTGATCTCGATATCCCGGTTCGGATTGGCGACGACATATTGGTGATATCCCGACCAGATATCGTCGCATCCGGCGATGCCTTCCGCGGCGCAGTATGAGCGTACCGCCGCATCGATCGCGATGTCGTCGGCGACCGCCAGCAGGCGCCGACGCGTATAGGCGACGCCGAACGTCCATTGCTCGTCGAAACGGTATGATGCGCCGACGATGATCTCGTCTTCTTCGCTGGCCTTCAGGTTTCGCGAGGCCACCTGGCCGGGGTCGCGGATCGCACCGGTCGCAATGACGTTGCAATTGGCGCCGCCCACGCCGAAAATCGGCGCCGGGCAGGCTTGGCCTCCGTCCCACCCGGTGATCTGGGTGGTGAGCGTCGGCACGCTGCTGGCACTGAACGTGCCGTCGGTCTGCCAGTATTCGGTGAAGCTGATCGGAGATCCGAAACTGACGGCGGAAACATTCGACGCCACCGGAAGATAATAGCGGCCATAATTGGCATAAAGCTTGATCCGGCCATCCCCCGATACGTCATAGGATGCACCGATGCGCGGGGCCCAGGCATTGTCAAGATCGATGAATTTTACGCCCGCGTTGCTGGAGTTGGTGAACTGATCGAGCCGAACACCGAGATTGACGGTCAGCCTGGGCGTCACGCTCCATTCGTCCTGGACGTAATACGCCTTGTTCTTGCCCTCAAATCCGCCGCCGAGGCTGCCGTATCCGACACCTACATAAACCTCGTCCGCCGCGAGACCAGCGGCCACACACTGCGGCGTATCCACACCGCAGACGTTGAGGTAATAAGCGACACCGCCGGGCGCCGCCGCAAGCCCGTTCGCATCGTAACCATCCGCGCCGGTGGGCACGGAAACCTTCGACAATTTGGTGTTCTCGGTGTCCATGCCGAAGCGGACATGGTGGTCACCGAGCATCGAGAAATACAGATCGGCGTCGATCCGGTAGAATTCGCGCCGCGTGCTATAGGGAGACTGAACGCTGTCGAGCTTCTGGTCACTGAGAACCACGCCGGTCAGCTCGTCCCGCACATAATTGCCGTCGTTGTTGGTGAGAACGTCGAAGCGCTCCTTGGAAACGCCGTAGGCACCCGAAATGGTGAACCACTCGGCCAGATTCCCGGTGTAGCGCGCAACATAGCTCGCCCCGCCCGACCGATGGCGCGTCTGGCCGAGTTCACCGCCCACCGTGTCCGTCGCCGCATCGAAGGCGTACGTGGTTCTGCGGCGTTCGGTGCCGGTGTCGAAATATGTGAATTCCAGATGATGGTTATCGAGCGGATAGGCATCGAGCTTGATGCCCCAGATCGGATCATTGTCCCGGTCCACGAAACGCGCGCCCGATTCGATACTGCTGTGGCCGCTCTTGATGTCGCGGAACTCGATCAGGCCATACGCGAACAGCCGATCCTTGATAATCGGGCCGCCTACTTCCGCGATCGCGCTGAAATTGTTGTTCGTGTCCTTCCCGTTGCGATCGCGATAGGTATCCTTGGTTGTAGACCTGAGGCTGTTCGGTTCCCAGTTGAGATGAATGCCCGCCGTCAGGTCGTTCGTGCCGGCCTTCGTCACGGCATTGATGATGCCCCCCGTCGCCCGGCCGTATTCGGCAGGATAACCGCCGGTCTTGACCTCGACCGACCGGAAGAATTCGAACGGAACCGGCGCGGAGCCCAGATACGTGTCGAAGTTGGTGATGTTGAGGCCATTGATGTAATAAGCGTTCTCCGCCACCGAAGCACCGCCGAACGACGGAAGGTTGCCGAAGGCCGTATCGCCGGCCGTGGCGGTGGGCGCGAGCAGCGCCGCATCGGTGAGGCTGCGACCGAGCGGCACGCGGCCGGTCAGCTCCTGAAGGTCGACCGCAATGCCGGTGGTGGTATTGGAAAAGTCGAGATTGCGCCGTGCGCCCGTCACGACGATTTCGCCGCCCGAACTGACGACAAAGGTGTAATTGGCGGTTGCCGAGGCTGCGATCTGCATGCCCTCCTCGCTCGTGTCCCCTGCAGCGGACGTGATGGCAACGCTATAGCGGCCCGGCGGAAGCCCACCGAAGCGGAAGCCGCCCGATGAACTGCTGTTCGCCGTGCGGGAAAACCCTTGGTCTTCCGAGGTCAGCGTGATGTTCGCGCCTGCAACGGGCGCGCCGTCGGCGTCGTTGATCGTTCCTGCAAGAGCGCCCGATGTATAATCCTGCGCCATGGCGGGCGCATTGATGCCTGCACTGAATACGATTACCGGCGCTGCATATAGCGCCAGCACGGCCGCCGAACCCGATGTCAAGAACCGTGTCAATTTCCCCATGCTACGAATCCCCCTTTTTAAAACCGTGTCGTTCGCCCCGGCCACGTAGCCCGGACGCAGGAATTGGATATTCCCTTCACCGGGCGGACACTGAAGCCGATGGCTTTTCGCGCTCCGTCCGATGTGCAGGAAAATTTAGTAGAGCATCGACGAACCGACGTTCAGGCATGATTATGAGCTTATGTGCAGTTGATGTCCTCGCTTCGAAGCGGGTACAATTTGCAGAATACGCGCCAAAATGGCGTGAAATGCGCTGCCCCATGCAGGAACGATTGTACCTGATCTGTATCGCGCACGAGCCGCATCATAGGGACAAATCCGCCGAAAACGTCTCTCATGGCGCAGCGCCTTACCTGAAAGCGACCGTGATTACCCCCCGATCCGCTGGCAAAACGCCGTAGAAAGCGATTCTATGAGGGCGGCAGCTATCGCAATCATGGCTGAACGGAGACTTACGGAATGAACATGTCGTGGACGAAGCTCGTCGCTGTCACAGCACTTGCTATCGCGATCCCCGCCGTATCGGCAAGTGCAGAGCCGCCCGCGCCACCGCAATCCCCGCCCGGCTATACGATGCCCTCGACCCACATGTGGGACATGACGTCCGACACCGGGGAGGTCTACCGGATCTTCGTTTCATTCCCCGGCGAGGGCGAACCGCCCGCTGACGGCTATCCCGTGCTCTACGTGCTCGATGGCAACGCGAGCTTCGCGTCCTTTGCCGAAACGCGGCGGTTGCAGGAATTCTACGCGGTCGGAAAATCGATCATCGTCGGCGTCGGCTATCCGACCGACAAGACATATGATGTCAGACGCCTCAATGACCTGACCCCGCCGCTCCTCGATCCCGCGCCCACACAGTGGCGCGGACTGGCGAAATACGAAAGCGGCGGCCGCAAGGAATTCCTGGATTTCCTGACCGGAAAATTGCGCACCGAAATCGGCCGGCGCTACAAGACCGATCCCGAACGCCAGGCCTTGTTCGGTCATTCGCTGGGCGGTCTGTTTGGTCTGTATGCGCTTTATTCGCGGCCCGATGCCTTTCATTCCATTATTGCGGCAAGCCCCTCGATCGAATGGAATCATCAAGGCGTGCTGAGCGAGGAGCGGGCGTTCACATCGCAGCTTGAAAACGGCAAGATCGGACGGACAAGCCGCCTGATGATTGTTGTGGGAGATCTCGACGTCGACGACGATCCCGAACCTGCGCGCGCGCTCGCGGATCGGCTCGATCGGTTCTCGGATCGCGGTCTTCGTGTCCGCTTCACGCGCTACGAACACGAAGGCCACATGAGCGTACCCGCCCGGTCAGTCACCGATGTCCTGCGGTTCGCGTTCGAGATACGCTGAGCCCGCGCGGCGGGCCGATCGTTACCCGCTTTTTGTGGAACGCGCGCGCGGCAGCAGGACTATCATCGTCGCCGCGAGCAGCCCGCCGAGGCCCATCGCCAGCGAGACGATCAGCAGGCTGTTTCCACCCGCAAACAACGCGCCCGCAACCACCGGCCCCAGCGCCGATCCTCCGCGCCCGACGCCGATCACGAAGCCGGTTCCGCTCGCGCGAAGCGCTGCCGGATAGGTCTGCGCGAAGATGGGATACATGCCCACGACCCCCGCATTGACGAAGAAGGCCGCAACCGCAGCCGTAATCGCAAGCCGCGTGAGATCGGGCCCGGCGAGGCCGAAGGCACCGATAGCGAGAAACCCGGCCAGCATCGCACCGGCAACCAGGGGCCGCAGGTTGAAACGCTGGCTCGCAAGGCCGATGACCAGCGCGCCCGCCAGATTTCCCACGTTGGCGGCAACGAGTACGCGGCCTGCCTCCGCCGCGTCGAAACCGAGATCGACGACGATCTTGGGAATCCATTTCTGGATGTAATAGAAAAACAGGATCTGCGCGAAATAGGCCGCCGTGAGCAGGATCGTCACGCGCGCATAATTCTGCGAAAAAAGCGAACCGATGGAAGGCTTCACGACCTGTTCCGGCGGCGGAGGCAGCGTATCGACCGGCGCGTGGCCGAGCTTGCGCAGTGTGTGATTGACACCTTCGAGCGCGCCCTCAGGTCGCCGCGCAATCAGCGACTCGATCGATTCCGGCAGGAAGAAAATCACCAGCGGAATCATTGCGGCAGTCGCCACAGTGCCGAGCATGAAAACCGATCGCCAGTCGCCTGTCATCTCCAGCAGTGCGGACGCCACCAGACCGCCGGAAATGGCGCCCACCGAATAGCCCGCGATGTTGAGCACCATGTTGAGTCCGCGTCGCCGGTCGTTGGAGAACTCGGCAACCATCGCGCTCGTTGAAGAGATCATGCCGCCGATGCCGATACCTGTCATGAATCGCACCGCCGAAAGCGTCAGCACGTCGTTCGCAAACAGCGCGGCGGCCATGCCCAGCGTCATCACGATCAGGCAGGCAAGAATTGTCGGTCGCCGTCCGATCCTGTCGGCAATGTTACCGATGAGCACCGAGCCTGCGGCCATGCCGAACAGTTCCATTGAAAGAACCACGCCCAGCGTCGCCCTGTCGACACCCCACTCGGCGGCGATGCCCGGCGCCGCGAAACTGATCGCGAGCACATCGAACCCGTCGAGCGCGTTGAGCGCGATGCACAGCGCCACGACGACAATCTGCACCGGTCGCATCGGTGCTGCGGCAAGCACCGCCCTTGGGTCACTCGTCATGCTGCCCTCCCCCTGAGAAACGCGTACCCGATCGGTCGCGGCTCTTCTTTGATTCCGAGCGCGGACGCTACAGCGCCGCCAGATGCCGTGCGACGATAGCCGCCATTTCCGGCCGCCGCTCCAGACAGCGTGAAACCGGACCCACCACCACGACCGACATGTTCCGGTCGCTCCCCGGCAGCGGCAGGGCCACGCCGGCCAGATCGGGCGTATATTCGGCGTTGCTCTGGTGCCAGCCGCGCTTGGCGGCATGCTTCAATTCCACCTCCACCGCCTCGGCGCTTGCCGGTGTCGTCGGCGAATAAAGCGTGAAATCGATCTTCCGATACAGGCGCTCGCGTTCGTCCGCACTCAGTTGCGCGAGAAGCGCACGCCCGGCCGAACTCGCATGGATCGGCACCCGGTCGCCGACGCGCGCGAAATAGCGCACCGGCTGACGCGATTCCGCGACATCCACGAAGGTCGCGAAGATCCCCGCAGGTGCCGAGATCGCGGTCGTCTCGCCGGTGGCTTCCATCACGTCGCGGGCGAGCCGCTGAAACCGCTCGGGCAGCGGCTCGGCCCGCGTCACCGCTTCGGCGAGCACCAGCCAGCGCGGGCTGGGATAATAGCTGCCGCGTCCGCGCGGTTCGTAGAGATAGCCCTTGGCGGCGAGCGTGCCCACCAGCTTGAACGTGCTCGATCGCGGCCAGCCGAGATCCCCGGCGATCTCGGCCGGAGTCGCGGGCTTCAGCCGCTTGGCGAAGTATTCCAGAATTTCCAGCACATTGGCTGCTTGCCGCACGATCATCTTGGTTTTCGCCTGAAGGATATTGCAGCCTCCCGTATGGCCGAAGCGGCGCGCCCGGAAAAGCCGCAAGCACCTGCGTTCACCGTGCCGTGAAGCCGCCGTCGACGGGCAAGGCGACGCCGGTCACGAAGCTCGCTTCGTCGGAAACCATCCACAGCACCGCGTCGGCCACCTCGCCCGGCTTCACGAGCCGCCCCATCGGCACGGCCGACACGATCTTCGCCTCGTTCGCTGCGGCTTCGGCGGGATCGCCGCTGCGGCCGGTGAAGCCGACCTTCATCGGCGTGTCGGCAAGGCCGGGACACACCACGTTCACGCGAATATTGTCCGGGGCGAACGCCAGCGCGAGGCTCTTGCCCAGCCCCACCACGCCCCACTTCGCCGCCGAATAGATCGGGCTCATCATCGATCCGACGAGGCCGGAGATCGAGGATGTGAAAACGATCGCCCCGCCGCCGCGCGCGCGCATGTGCGGCGCAACCCGCCCCGCGCCGAGTGCCGCTGCGGTGACATTGAGCGCGATCGCCTTGTCATAGGCAGCAAGATCGAGGTTCTCGACCGATGCCGGGCCGGGCATTCCTGCGTGTGCCCACAAAATGTCCGCGCCGCCCAGCGCCGCAACGGCCCGGTCGATGCTTTCCGTCGCGCCTTCGGGCGTGGAGAGATCGGCGGCGACGGGTGTTACCCGGCTGTCCCCGAACTCCTCGACGAGCGCCGCAAGCGCATCGGCATTGATATCGATGGCGGCAACGCGCGCGCCTTCGCGCACGAAACGCTCCACGCCGGCGCGGCCCATGCCGGATGCCGCAGCAGTGACGATGGCGAGCTTGCCCGAAAGGCGCATGGTCTTGTCCTCAGTTTGCAAAGGGATCGGCGAATGTGCCGGTGGTCGAAACGATCGTGGTCTTGGTTTCGAGGAACGGATCGAGCCCTTCGATGCCGTTCTCGCGGCCCCATCCGCTGGCCTTGACGCCACCGTAGGGCGTCGACCAGCGAATGTAGCGGTAGGTGTTCACCCACACCATGCCCGCCTCGATCCGCGCGGCGACGCGGTGCGCACGGCCTGTGTCCCGCGTCCACAAACCGGCTGCGAGGCCGTAAGGCGTCGAATTGGCGATCGAAACGGCTTCGTCCTCACCGTCGAAGGGGATGATCGCGGCCACCGGCCCGAAGATTTCCTCCTGCGCGATCCGCATGTTCGCCGACACCCCGGCAAACACGGTCGGCTCGACGAAATAGCCGTCAGCAAGGCCGTCGCGATCGATGCGCGCGCCGCCTGTAATGAGTTCCGCCCCTTCCGCGCGGCCGATCGAAACATAGGAGAGCGTCTTTTCGAGCTGCTGCTGATGCGCCTGCGGCCCCATGTGCGTCGCCGGATCGAGCGGTATGCCGACCCGCACGCGCGCGGCGCGTGCGCGGAACGCCTCGACCACTTTGTCGTAGACAGGCCGCTCCACCAGCACGCGGCTGCCGAGCGCGCAGCTCTGGCCGCAGAGTGCCCATGCCGAGCCCGTCGCCGCGTTCAGCGCCTGATCGAGATCGGCGTCGGCAAAGAGGATGTGCGGCGCCTTGCCGCCGAGTTCGAAGGTGCAGCGCGTCAGCGTGTCCGCACCCGCTTTCAGGATGGTCTTCGCCGTTGTCCCCTCACCGGTGAAGCTGATCTTGGCGACATCGGGATGCTCCACCAGACGCGCACCCGCGACCGGGCCATCGCCGGGCACGACGTTGACGACACCGGGCGGAAATCCCGCCTCCTCGAACAGATGCGCCAGCGCCAGCGAAGACGCCGGAGTCTGCTCCGCCGGTTTCAGCACCACCGTGCAGCCCGCTGCGAGCGCCGGGCCGAGTTTCCACGCCGCCGCCATCAGCGGCACGTTCCAAGGCGTGATCGCGCCGACGACGCCCACGGGGTGACGCGTGGTAAAGGCGTGGACACTGTCGTCCATCGGAATGGTGCGCCCGCCGAGCTTGTCTGCGAGAGAGGCGAACCAGTGATAATATTGTGCATGCAGCCCAATATCACCGCGCGACTCCCGCACCGCGCGGCCGTTGTCGCGCGTTTCCACCTCGGCGAGCGCGCCAACCTGAGTTGCGTAAAGGTCCGCGAATTTCCTGAGCAGCGCCGCGCGCTCCCACGGCGGCATCCTGCGCCACGGCCCCTCGAAAGCCGCCTTCGCCGCCGCGACTGCGGCATCGATGTCCCGCGCCCCGCCGTAGGCCACATCGCCCCAGGGCTGGCCTGTGGCCGGATCGATGCTGGGCCGGACGCCGCCATCGATCGGGGCCACCCATGCGCCGCCTATGAACAGACGATCGAAACGAAACCCGGTCGACATCGCGACTCCCCAACTAATTTCTGATTGTGGCCAAATTTGTCTCCATTTAGGAATATATGTCAAGATGGAGAGAGGGATCATGCTGCCATTGCTGGATGGAATACGGGTAATCGAGGTCGGCGCGGTGGTGCTCGGCCCCTATGCGAGCCAGCTGCTTGCAGACCTCGGCGCCGACGTCATCAAGGTCGAACCTCTGGAGGGGGATATCGCGCGCCAGGCCTTTCCGCATGGAGAGGGCGGCGGCGCGCTTTTCGTGAACAACAACCGCAACAAGCGAATGCTTGCGATCGACCTGAAGGCGCCTGAAGGCCGCGCTGCATTCGCGGCACTTTTGAAAACTGCCGATGTGCTCTTCCACAACATGCGCATTGATGCCGCCGACCGGCTCGGCCTCGGCTTCGAGACGGCAGCCGCGATCAATCCGCGTATCATCCATTGCGCCGCAGTTGGCTTCGGCCAGCGCGGCCCCTACCGCGACCGCCCTGCATTCGACGATATCATTCAGGCCGCGGCAGGCATCGCGGGCCTGGGGATCGCAGCGGGCGGCGAGCCGCGCTTCGTGCTGACCATTCTTGCCGACAAAATTGCGGCGCTCCACGCGGTCTACGGCATCCTTGCCGCACTTGTAGCGCGCGCGAACGGCCGCGAGGGCGCGATCAAGGTCGAGGTGCCGATGTTCGAGGCGCTCACCGCCTTCCTTCTCAACGAGCATCTCGCAGCGGCGACATTCGATCGCGAGGGCGCCGTCGGCTATCCGCGCATACTCTCCCCGAACCGCCGCCCGTTTCGCAGCGCCGACGGCTGGATCGCGGTACTGCCCTATACGGATCGCCAGTGGCGCGCCTTTCTGGCGGAAATCGGTCGCGAGGACGTGGCGGAAGAAGACTGGTTCAAGGATGCGCGGCAGCGCGCCGCACGGATCGATACACTTTACGCGCTCGTCGCCGAAAGCCTGGCTGCGCGCACGACCGCCGACTGGATCGCCGCGCTTTCGGCGCGCGACGTGCCGTGCTCGGAAGTCAAAACGCTCGAAGGGCTGCTCACCGATCCGCATTTGTCGCAGCTCGGCTTTTTCGACGTTCCGGAAACATGGCCCGAAGGCGTTGTCCGCAGCCTTCCGCAAGCCGTTCTGTTCGACGGCTTCGAACCGCGCCCCGACACGCCGCCGCGCGGTCTGGGGGAAGACAGCCGCGCGATCCTGCGCGAAACCGGAATGCCGGAAAGCGACATCGATGCCCTGATCGCGACGGGCGTCGTTAAAAGCGCCCCGGATTGAAGCGGCGCATCCACGCCGCCGTCGCCGCGTCGGGTAGCGACCCCAAGATGGATTGCAACGTCTCGGGCGCCTCGTCCTGTCCGAGCTTGAACCGTCCCGACAGTCCTGTCACGCGCGCCCGAAAGCCGATGATCTGGGCAAGCATCTTCTCATAGCGCGCGCCCAGTTCGTCAGCATTCCAAGGCTGCGCACGACCCGTTTCCACCGCATCAAGCAGAACCTGCAACGAGGTTTCGGTAAACCCCGCGTCAAACGTGATCTCCGCGCCGATCTTCAGCTGCGCATAATTCCATGTCGGTCCCCAGTTGCGCAGGCCCGCGTGTTCAGGGCTCACATAGGCGTCCGGCCCCTTGAACAAAATCGTCGCGCGGGGATCGGCGGCCAGTGCGGCATGAAGGGGATTGGCCCGCCCCATGTGGCCGATCAATTCCACAAGGGTTCCATCCTCGCCGAAAACACCGACGAGCGGCAGCAGGCTTGCCTCCATATCGGCCGCGCCGCCGCCGCAAACCCACGCGAGCGGATAGGCCTCGATCAGCGCGCGCACATCCTCGGGGGCGAATTGTTCGAATATCGACACGTGACACGGCTCCGTCTTTTTTGCGCGCGAGGCGCATAGCCTTCGCGTCGATGCGCTTCAAGCCGTGGGGGCGGGCTGCCCGGAAACGAGGCCGCGCTCGGCAGCGATGCGCACCGCATCGCGGCGCTTGGCGACGCCGATTTTACGGAAAACCGATTTCAGCCGGTATTTCACGGTATCGGGCGACATGCCGATCAGCCGGGCGATCTCCTTGTTCGAATGGCCCTGGCTCAGATACAGCAACACCTCGGCCTCCGCCTCCGTGAACGGTCCTTGCCCGGTCACTGTATTCCGACAGGCCGCGACAGACCGCGCCAGCGATTTCAGGAACTGCGCCCGAAAGCGGTCCACCTGCGTATCGGCGCGCATCGCATCTTCAAGGCAGGGCTGCACGAACTGCCGCGCGTCCACGAACGGCCGAACGATATCCTGGAACATCGCGATGCTGACGGCCTCGTCGAAGCAGTTCCGCGCATCCTCGATCGCGCCGAGGTTGCGCATCGCCGCTGCGCTCAGGATGTTGATATCGACGAGAAACCGCCCTGCCCCGCGCTGATCCGCCCATGCCCGCAGGCGCGTCAGTTCGTCCAGCGCGGCGTCGTGTTCGCCGGTGAGCAGGCAAAGCCTGACCCGGCAGAGCGACGCGGCCACGGCCACGGGACGGTACTGCGGCGAATCTTCCGCCATCATGTCGGCGTAGCGGTCGAGATCAATCGCCTCGGCTGCGGACGAAAGCCCCTGCGATATCTTCAGGTCAGTCTCGCAGATGTCCGCGAGCTGTTCGAGCTGCAGCAGCCGCCGACGACCCGCCACGCGCCGTGCGCGCGCCACGACATCGCACGCCTCGTCGAATGCCCCCTCGCCCGCCAGCGCCCCGGCCTCGGTGAAATAGGCCACCGCGTACACATCGACCCAGCCGTCCGACTGTTCCATGTGCGGCAGCGCCCACGACAGAAGCTCGCGCGCCTCGGCGACCCGGTCCTGCTCGTACAGCAGTTCCGCCTGAAACGCCGCGCAGTTGGCGGCAAGGTCGGATCGGCTTCCGAAATTCTCCACGATCGCCTGCCAGGCTGCCTGCAGGATCGTTGCGGCTTCTTTCGATCGCCCCTGCGCGCGCTTGATCCGCGCTTCGAGGAAGCGCGTGAAGAGATCGCTGTAGAGCGAACCGCAGGATTGGTAATGTTCGCGCGCGGCGAGTGTCGGCTGCAGCGCGCGTTCCAGCCAGCCGCCCTCGAAATATTTCGCGCCGAGCGATTCGGATATGTTGGCGAGGACGAGATGATCGTTCGCCGGAAACTTGCGGAGCAGCGCCTCGCGCGACAGCAGATCCTCAAACGTCATCGGCTCGTTTTCATAGTCGGTGAGCGTATCGCCCACGACCTGCATTTCGATGCGCATGGCGGCGGAAAGCTCCGCCGTTTCCGCTTCGCCCGCCAGCTGATCGTATTCCGCGCGCGCCGCGCCCAGCTCTCCCAGCTTGATCTGCAGATACACCTGCGCCAGCGCGAGCCCGGGACGCGATCGGATAAACCCGGCGGGCAGCTTCGAAAGGCCGCGCTCGACGACGCCCTGCAAGCCTTGCGGTATCAGCCGCCAGCCTCCGGCTTCCTCGATGATCCCGGCGAGCAGCATGTCGTCCGACGCCAGGATCGCGTGGTTCACCGCGTCCGCCACCATGCCGCGCTCGGCGAACCACTGCGCGATACGCCGCTGCAGGGCGGAGTAGCCGGCACGGTCCGATCGCTCGAAGCGGTCACGCAGATATTCGGCGAACAGCTGATGATAGCGGTATTCGCGCCGCTCCCACGTCACCGGCGCCAGAAACACGCCCTGCTGTTCCAGCCGTTCCAGCACCAGCCAGCCGTCCTGCCGGTCGCACAGCAGATCGACCAGTCCGCCGGTCAGCCGGTCGAGCAGCGCGGTGCGGATCACGATCTCGCGCGTCTCCTGCGGCAGCGTCATCAGCACCTGCTCGGAAAGATAGCGCGCAAGGTCGGTGCTCGATCCGCAATATTCGTCGATCACCCGTCCGGCGTCCGCGCCGCGCTTCAGCGACAGCGATGCCAGTTGCACGGCGATCGGCCAGCCTTCGGTCCGGTCGAGAATGGTTTCGATGTTGGACGTTTCCAAAGGCTGGTCCACGCGCGCCAGCAGGCTTTCCGCCTCGGCAAGCGAGAACTTCAGCTGATGCGCCGTGATTTCGAGCAACTGCTCCTCGGCCGCGAGCACGGACTGGCCGATGCGGGGATAGTCGCGGGATGCAAACACGAAATGACAGTCGGCGGGCGCAAGCCGGATCAGCGATTGCAGGAACGCGACCACGGGTTCGCTGTCCGCGTGGTGAAGATCGTCGAGGATCAGCACGAAGGGCTTTGCACGCCCTGCCAGACCGTTGATGATGGCGGAAAGCGCGGCACGCGGCGGCAGGTCCGGCGAGGAGCTTTTCTGGCTTCCGTCCTGAGCATCGCTGTGGATGGCAATCAGAAGATAGCGCACCAGCCGTTTCAGATCCCGGTCATCGCGTTCCAGCGTCAGCCAGGCCACCTGCGCTGCGGCCGGGTCGAGACTGTCCCGCCACTGCGCGAGAAGGCTGGTCTTTCCGTATCCGGCGGGCGCGTGGACGAGCGTAAGGCGGTGGGACAGCGCATGGTTCAGCTGGCGCAGCAGAAGTCCGCGGTGAATCTGCTCGCCCATCCATATCGGCGGATCGAATTTGGCGGCAATCACATCCAGCATGGGGCCTCGAACCTCGCGCGCGTGATTTAACGTGACCAAGCGCGCGGAAGTTACGGATAAAGGGCGTTTATGGCAACCTGCCGGGGTATCCGCGCGGCGCAGACAAGGCGTTTTACCCACATCGGACAGACGCATTACCCGTTCGCACCCTCTCGCACCCGTAATTCGCGTTGCGCCCGAGGGGGCAGGCCCTTCAAATCCCCCAAGGTTTGCGAGCGACGCTTCGAGGAGGTTCAGGTGCGTATTGGTGTCGATGTCGGCGGAACGAACACCGACGCCGTTCTGATCGATGGCCTCCGGATCGTCGCCACGAACAAGCAGCCGACGACCCCGGACGTCAGCAGCGGCGTTTCGGCGGCCATCCGCGCCGTGCTCGGGGACGCGAACGTCGCGCCCGCCGCGATCACGGCCGTGATGATCGGCACGACGCATTTCACCAATGCGCTCGTCGAGGCGAACCGGCTGGACCGTGTGGCGATCATGCGGCTCGCCAGCCCCTCGGGCGAGGCGTTGCCGCCGTTCACCGGCTGGCCTGAAAACCTCGCGCAACAGATCTCCAGCGAAACCTTCCTGCTGCCCGGCGGCTACGAATTCGATGGCCGCGAAATTTCTGCATTCGATGAAGGCCGCGTGCGCGCAGCGGCGCGCCGTTGCCGGGAAGGCGGCATAAACAACATCGCCGTCAGCAGCGCGTTTGCGCCGATCAATGCGGCCATGGAAGAGCGCGCCGCGCAGGTGGTCCACGCCGAACATCCCGCAGCCAGCATCAGCTTGTCGCATACGGTGGGGCGGCTGGGGCTCATCGAACGCGAGAACGGCGTCATCCTCAACGCCGCGCTCATCAGTCTCGCACGGCATGTCGTGGCCTCGCTCGAACGCGCGCTCGGCGACCTGAAGCTCGCGGCGCCGCTCTTCATTTCGCAGAACGACGGCACGCTGATCTCTGCGGAAGATGCGGCGCGCTATCCGGTCATGACGATCGGCTCCGGCCCCACGAACAGCATGCGCGGCGCCGCTTTTCTCACCGGCATCAACGACGCGATCGTGATGGATGTGGGCGGAACCACCTGCGACATCGGCGTGCTTTCAAAGGGCTTCCCGCGCGAATCCTCAATTTCCGTGGATATCGGCGGGGTCCGCACCAATTTCAGAATGCCCGACATCCTCGCGATGGGTCTTGGCGGCGGCACGCGCATCCACCTCGATCCGGCGCGCTACATGGCCGATGCGCTCGTCGAATCCGATCTGCGGATCGGGCCGGATTCCGTGGGCTACCGGATCCTGCAGGATGCGTTCCTGTTCGGCGGGCAAACGCTGACGGCTAGTGATGTCGCCGTGGCTGCGGGGCGCACGCGCTTCGGCGATGCTTCATCCATCCCTCCGCTCAGCGCGACCGTGCAGACTGCGGTCTGGCACCGCATGCAGGCGATGTTCGCCGAGGGCGTCGATCGCATGAAAACGGCGCAGGGCGACGTTCCCATCATCGCCGTCGGCGGCGGGCATTTTCTCATCGACAACGATCTCCCCGGCGCCACGCAGGTCTTGCGGCCTCCGCATGCCGCCGTCGCCAATGCCGTGGGCGCCGCCATTGCGCAGATCGGGGCGCAGCTCGAACAGATCGTGGACTACGATTCCGTGCCGCGTCACGCAGCCCTCGAACGCATGCGCGAAGCCGTCATGGCGCGTGTCACGGCCAATGGCGGTCAGACGGAC
Source organism: Sphingosinicella soli (assembly GCF_014199685.1). Lineage (GTDB taxonomy): Bacteria > Pseudomonadota > Alphaproteobacteria > Sphingomonadales > Sphingomonadaceae > Sphingosinicella > Sphingosinicella soli. The sequence goes on from NZ_JACHNZ010000003.1 coordinate 61,542, forward strand.
AGCATCCGGATCGTCGATATGGAGGAGGTTTTTCTGAGCTATCTGCCGGGCCGGTCTGCACAGGTACGAATGAAAGCCGTCGGCGATCTCGCTGAACCCACCGCGCCTTCCATGGGCACCGCGGTCGCGGGGGTTCGCCATGCGCATTGAACGCGCGATGCTGGCCGATCTGGCGCGCGGCGCGGGCTTTCTCGGCTCCGGCGGCGGCGGCGATCCCTACTACAGTCTGCTCCTGGCGGAGGCCGCGCTGAAGCGGCGCGGCCCTGTCGAGCTGATCCCGCTCTCCTCGCTCGTCGACGACGCGCTCGTCGTTCCCTGCGGCTGGATCGGCGCGCCGACCGTCTCGGTGGAAAAACTGCCGAACGGCCGCGAGGCGGTGGCGGGATTGCGTCGGCTGGAGACGATTCTGGGCCGCCGTATCGATGCTGTCCTGCCCATCGAAATCGGCGGCGGCAACGGGCTTGCGCCATTCGTAGCTGCGGCGGATATGGGCGTGCCCGTCGTCGATTGCGACGGCATGGGGCGCGCCTTCCCGGAATCGCAAATGGCGATCTTCAATATCCGGGGCCTCAGCGCCTGCCCATCGGTCGTCACCGCCTCCTGCGGCGCGCTTACCGTCATCGAAACCGACGACAATCTCGCGCACGAACGTATCGCTCGAAGCCTTTCGGTTGCGCTCGGCGGTATCGCGCACATGGTCGAATATCCCCTTTCCGGCGCGCAGGCGCGTGCACACGCCATTGCAGGCAGCGTCAGCGCGGCAATCGCCACGGGCGCCGCCATACGCGAGGCGCGCGCCGCCCGGCAGGATCCCTTCGAGGCCCTTGCCGAAGCCCTTCGTGCAACCGGACTGTACCCGCATTGCAAGACGCTCTTCGACGGCAAGATCGTCGATCTGGAGCGCGAGACGCGCGGTGGCTTTTCCGTCGGAAACGTCATAATCGACGGCTTCGGAGGGCAAGGGCGCATGGAGATCGAATTTCAGAACGAGAACCTGATCGCCCGACAGGACGGCAGGATCCGCGCGATGGTCCCCGATCTCATCACCATCATGGACCGTGAAACCGCCGACACGATCACCACCGAACGCCTGAAGTACGGCCAGCGCGTCAAAGTGGTCGCCGCAGCGGCGCCCGCGATGCTGCGGGAAGAGTCGGCGCTGCGTTTCGTCGGACCGCGCGCCTTCAGGCTCGGCACCGATTTCATCGCGCTCGAAAACCTCGACACCGCGGAGACGAAATGAGCGGCGGGCACAGCGATGCCCATGCCGGCGGACCGCTGCCGGAAAACCTGACCGTCGCGGGATGGCGCGTCGCGCTCATCATCACCAGCTTCACCTTCTCGCTGCCGGGCTTCCTGAACGGCGCCCAGACCGGCCTCGCGCTCGGGCTCGACCGGGCCGTTCTGGCCGCCCTGCTCGCCGGTCTCATCCTCTGCGCCGGCGCGTGCCTCACAGCGGTCATCAGTGTCCGCACACGCTTGACCACCTACGTTCTCGTGCAGCGCTCGTTCGGTCTGAAGGGCGCGGCGCTGGTCAACATCGTGATCGCGATCGTTCATTTCTGCTGGTTCGGCGTCAACGTGTCGTTCTTCGGCGATGCGATGGTGGCCGCATCGAAGGAAGGTTACGGGATACCCGGCGATTTCGGCACGTTCGTCATCATCGGCAGCGTGCTCATCACGATTTCCACCATCTACGGTTTCCGCACGCTGGACCGCCTGGCGATGGTCGCCGTGCCGCTTGCCGGCGCCATTCTGATCGCGGTGTGCGTCACCGCCGTCAGCGCAGGTCCGGTCGATCTCGCGCCCGTCGCAAATCCGCCGACGCCGATGAGTTTCGGCATCGCGCTCTCCGCCCTCGTCGGCGGCAACATGCTCACGGTCGCCGCGATGCCGGACCTGTCGCGCTTCATCCGCACCCGGCGCGGCGCCATCGGCGGCATGCTCCTTTCCTTTCCCCTTGCCGCGCCGCTCTTGATGCTGATATCGGCGCTGATCGCGCTTGCGACCGGGCAGACGGACATCATGCAGATCGTCGTCAGCATGGGTTTCGGCATTCCGGCGCTCGCCATGCTGCTGCTCTCGGTCTGGACGATCAATGCGCTCAATCTCTATTCGGCCGGGCTTTCGATGGCGGCGACGTTTCCGAACGTGCGCCACTGGATTTTCATCGTCGGCGGCGGCGCGATCGGTTGCACGTTCGCGCTGCTCGGCATCATCAATTCCTTCATTCCGTTCCTCGTGATGCTCGGCCTCATCATTCCGCCGATCGCCGCGATTTATGTGATCGACGGCTTCACGCGCTTTGCGGGGACAGACAGCGAGACGCCGCCCGCGATCGTCTGGCCCGCCGTCGGCGTGTGGCTCGGCTCGCTCGCCGTCACCATCCCCGCGATGCGCATGGGGCTGTCGCTCACGACCGTTCCCGCGCTCGACGCCACGCTCCTCGCTGCGGGCAGCTACGGCCTTCTGCTGTGGTGGAAGCGGCGGTGATCGCCGCGCTCGACGCGCACGCGCAGGCCGCCCTCGTCCGCAGCGGCGAAGTGCCGCCGACCGCACTCGTGGAGGCCGCGATCGGCCGGATCGAAGCGATCGATCCTGCGCTCAACGCCGTCTGCCACCGCGCCTTCGATCACGCGCTTCAAGCCGCGCGCATGGTCGAAAGGGCCGCGCCGATGGCGGCGGTTCCGTATCTGCTCAAGGCCTCGCTCGAATATCCGGGATTTCCGATGCTGTCGGGCTCGCGGACGCGAACGGGCGCCGTGGGCAGGACCGCCTACCCCCTCGCCCGGCGTCTGGACGCAGCCGGGCTGGTGCCGTGCGGCATCTCGACCATGCCCGAATTCGGCCTGCTCGGCACGGGCGAGGCCCTGCTCTACGGCCCCACGCGCAACCCTTGGGATTTGGCCCGCAGCAGCGGCGGCTCCAGCAGCGGCGCAGCGGTTGCGGTCGCCGCGAACATGGTGCCGCTTGCGACAGGCAGCGACGGCGGCGGCTCGATCCGCATTCCCGCCGCGCACTGCGGCATCATCGGCTTCAAGCCGAGCCGTGGCTGGAACGTCCGCGCCCGCGCCGCGAGCCTGATCGACGATCTTCTGGCCTCCGACGGCCTCCTTGGCCGCTCGATGCGCGACACGATCTGGGCCGCGCAGTTCCTCCGCACGCAGCCGCCGGGCGAAACCGCGATCGCCCGCCCGCTGCGGATCGCGATGTGCCTCACCGGCCTCGACGGCCTCCCGCCCGACCCCGCCATCGCCGAAGTGATCGGCAAGGCCGCGTCGCTGTGCGAGACACTCGGGCACCACGTTGAGCCGCGCGAACTGCCGCTCGATCTCCCCGCGCTCGGCCGCGCGTTCGACATTCTGTGGAGCTACGGCGGCGGCGACGTCACGGACCTTTGCCGGGCGCGACTGGGCGCGGAAGCAGATGCCCTCCTCGAACCCTGGACCCTCGGCCTCGCGCGCCGCCGCGACAGTTTCACAGCCGACGATCTCGCCGCCGCGCTCACTGCGATTGCCGGGGTCGACCGTCAGCTCGAAGCGTTCTGGCAGGACTACGACCTCGTGCTCGGCCCCGTCACCAGCAGCACGCCGCCGCCGCTCGGCGTGCTCGCGCCCGACCGCGATTTCGATGCGCTCTGGAACGATCATTTCCGCCATGTGAACTACACCCAGCTTCAGAACATGGCCGGCTACCCCGGCCTGTCGCTGCCGCTGTTCACGGCGTCCGGCGGCCTCCCGGCAGGCGCGATGTTCTGGGCGCGCCAGGGCGCCGACGACCTTCTGCTCGCGCTCGGCACCGCGCTGGAGGAATCCCTGCCCTGGGCAGATCGCCGACCACCGACAGGAGACAGTATCTGATGCGTTCGCACCCCGTAGCCATCGCCTTTGCGCTCGCCATGCTCTCCGCCCCGGCTGCCGCAGCCGAACCCGCGTCGGTCCCCTATGCCATGCCCGAAACCGAAACGTGGGACATGACCTCGGCCGACGGACAGGCGTTCCGCATCTTCGTCTCACGCCCCTCCGCGCCAGCGCCCGAGGGCGGCTATCCGATCCTCTACGTACTCGACGGCAACGCGATGTTCGCGGGCTTCGCCGAAGCCCGCCGCATCCAGAGCTTCGGGAGCAGCGGCATCGACAAGATGATCGTCGTGGGCGTCGGCCACCCCGGCGAGCAGATCTACGACGGGCGGCGCATGTTCGATTTCACCGCCCCGATCGAGACCCCCGCGCTGAAGCAGGCCTACGCCGGGCATCAAAGCGGCGGCCGCGACCGGTTCGTGAAATTCCTGCTCGACGAGCTGCGTCCCGCGATCGGGCAGCGGTATGCGGTGAGTCCGTACTGGCAATCGCTCTATGGCCATTCGCTCGGCGGCCTGTTCGCGCTCCACGTGCTCTATTCCCGGCCCGGCGCGTTCCGCACGATCATCGCGGCGAGCCCGTCGATCTGGTGGGATAACCAGTCGATCCTGGCCGAAGAGGCGGCGTTCAGGGCGCAGATCGAAAAGACCCCCGGCACCGGCAAGGCGAGCAGTCTGCTGCTGATGGCGGGGGAACGGGAAGACGAAGGCAATATCGCGGGCGACACGAAGGCGCTCGCAGAGCGCATGGCCGCGCTTTCCGGACAAGGCCTGCGCAGCGACTTCATCATGCTGGACGATGAAACCCACATCTCGGTGCCGAGCCGGTCGGTCACCGCGACCCTGCGCGCCGCCGCGCGCCAGCGTTAAACGACTTCTCTCAGGGCGCCTTCGCGGCGCCCAGTTCCGTCAGGTTCCCGAACACCGGCTTTCCTTCGAACAGCGTCACCATCACCTTCGCCGTGCCGATGTCGAGGGGCGCGAGCGTGAAGATGTCGCGGTCCAGGATGATGAGGTCGGCGCTCTTGCCCGGCGCGATCGATCCGGTCAGCGTCTCGAAACCGTTCGCATACGCCACATTGATCGTGTGCGCCCGAATTGCTTCTTCCAGCGTGATCGCCTCACCCGGCAGCAGCGGCGGCGATGCGGTGTCCTCGTAATTCACGCGCGTCACCGCGACCTGAAGGCCATGCAACGGGTTCGCCGTCGCCACCGGCCAGTCCGCGCCGTAGGCGATCATGCCGCCGCCCGAAACGACGCCGTGCGCGGGATAAATATACTGCGACCGCACCGGGCCCACGGCCTGCTTGGTGAGGTCCATGTAAGGATAATTGCTCGACCATGTCGGTTGCAGCTGCGCGATCACGCCCAGCGCGCCGAAGCGCGGCTGATCGGCGGGGTCGATGATATTGAGGTGCGAGACCATCGGGCGGTTGGCGGTGCCGTTCTTCTCGATCGCTGCAGCGAAGGCATCCAGCGCCACGCGCGTCGCGCGATCTCCGATCGCGTGGACATGCGGCTGCAAGCCCTCCTTGCCGAGCGTGGTGATCGCCTCCGTCAACGTCTCGGGGGGGATCTGCAGCGGCCCGCGATGGTCGCCCGCATGCGCATAGGGCGCGATCATCGCTGCGGTCTGCTGCGGGATCACGCCATCGACATAGAATTTGACCGATTTCGCGCTGATCCCCCATCCGGCGGCGCGCTCCGAGGCCGCGACGATGACGGGAATCTGTTCGAGCCCGCGCTCGTTTTCCCATTTGAACGCCAGCGACACATGCGCCGTCAGCGCGCCGCGATCCTTTACAGCGTGATAGGCGGCCAGCGTTTCGCTCGTTCCGTCTGCCGTCAGATCGATTCCCGCATCATGCCAGTTGGTGATGCCCAGGCTGTTGAAATGGTGCGCGACATAAACAATCGACTGCTGCAACTCTTCCGTGCTCGGCTTTGGGATCAGCTTGCCCACCAGCCCCATCGCCGCTTCCTGCAGCCCGCCCACCGGTTCGCCCGTCACCGGGTCTCGGTCGATATGCCCGTTCGCGGGATCGGGCGTGTCTTTCGTGATGCCCGCAATCTCCAGCGTTTTGGAATTTACCCAATAGGTATGCCCGCCGATGGATTCGAAGATCAGCGGCCGCTGCGTCGTCACCGCATCGAGTGCTTCCTTGCGCGGCACGCCTTTGGGCGGAAACAGCGCGTCCTGCCAGCCGACACCGTAAACCGGCGCATCGCCGGGCGCGGCGGCCACGCAGGCCGTTATGATCCGCTGGTAATCTTCCAGCGTCTTGCCCTCGTGCAGCGAGCAGCGTGTGTAGGCCATGCCGCCGAATACGGGGTGCACATGCGCGTCGCCGAACGCCGGCATCAAAAGTCGCCCGCCGAGATCGACGGTGCGTGTACCCGCCCCGTTATAGGCCTGAATGTCCTTCATCGATCTGACAGCGACGATCTTGCCTTCGTCGATCGCCACCGCCTCCGCCCAGGGCTGCGCCGTCTCCACCGTATAGACACGGGCATTCGCCAGGATCAGGTCGGCAGCCGGTGTTTGCCCCGTCTGTCCCGCACAGGACGCCAGAAGAACCGCACCGAAAGCGGCGGCTCCCCGCTGCAGGAGAGTGTGGGAAGACGTCGTCATCAGAATACTCGCGTTCAAAACGATGTCGGGAGCGCGACCGTGCCGCGCTCCCGAAAGGTTGACTAGAACTTGCGTGTGATCGACGCCAGCAACGTGCGATCCTTCGCTGCCGTGCACAACCCGTGGGTCGGGGCGAGCAGCGAACAGAGGTCATAGTATTTCTTGTTGAACAGGTTGCTGGCGTTCACCGAAGCGACCCACTGGCCGCCGGTTGCCGAAATCATGGCATCGACCAGTGTCACCGACGGTGTCAGGAAGGCCTGGCCCGCGTCGATCTTGTTGCCGATATGGCGCACACCCGCGCCGGTGCGTACCTGCCAGTCGTCTCCCACCATGAACGTCTTCGATCCCCAGATCGAAGCGAGCTGCCGGGGCTGCGCCGCAAGTCGGTCGCCCTCAACCAGCGTAGAGCTGGACGCGATCACCTTCGCATCGATGTAGCTGTATGATGCCGTAAGTTCGAAGTTTTCGGGCATGCGCACGACCGCTTCAACCTCGACACCCGTCGACCCGACGGACCCGCCCTGGATGAAGTTCTGGATGTTGCCCGGATCCTGCGAGATGTAGTTCGATTCCTTGATGTCGAAATAAGCGACGCTGAGCAGCGCGCCGCGCATCGGTTCCCACTTCACGCCGCCTTCGTACTGGCGCGCGGTGCGGGGCGCATACGGGTTTCCGAAGAAATCGCCGCCCGGAACCGGCAGGAAGGATTCGGCGTAGTTGAAATAGGGCGAAACCCCTTTCACCACCTCGGCGATAATGCCGCCGCGGAACGACCATGCCGTCTGCGAAAGCTCCGACACGCCGTTGCGCTTCGAGGTCGCCTTGTCGCGGCGCAGGCCGAGCACGACGTGCACACGGTCGGCGTAGCTCATCTGGTTCTGAACATAGAAGCCGAGCTGCGTGCTCTTGTAGTCGAGGAAATTGAACGCGCCGAAATCGAACGGCACGCCATATTCGGGATCATAGATGTCGATGGGCGGCGGTGCCGGGAACGGGAAGAAGTCGAGATACGAGAAACCCTCGTCCTTGCTCTGCTTGAACCAGGTGTAATCGACGCCGAGCAGCACCTTGTGTTCGATCGCGCCGGTCGTGAAATCGATGGAGATGTTGTTGTCGCTGTTGAAGACCTTGCTCTTCTCGTAGTTCACGTAGAACTCTCGGCGAAGCAGCGTTTCCGCTTCGTCCTCCCACGGCTCGGCTGTGTAGTTGGCGTAGACCTCCTTGTAGTCCGTATCCATGTGGCTGTAGCGCGAGGCACTGCGGAACGCGATCGCGTCATTGAACCTGTGCGAGAAGATCAGCGCGGCGGACGCATATTCGGTGTCCATCCCGTTGAAGCCGGGTTCGCCCTGATAGAAGTTGAACTTCACCCGCTCCGCCTCGTTCGGCGCGAGAAGCGACTTGAAAATCGGCGCGTAGCCGAGCGAGCCCTGCTTGTCCTTCTGGTACAGGCCGATCAGCGTGATGTCGGTGTTCGGGCCGGGCTGGAAACGCAGCGACGGGTTGATGAGCAGGCGGTCGTCCGGCGTGCCCCACTGCGTCTTGCCTTCGCGCAGCACACCCACGAAACGCGCCGCAACGCCTTCGGCGAGCGGCCCGGTGATGTCAATCTGGCCCTGGATGCGGTCGTCGGTGCCGACGATGATGCCCGCCTCGCCGCCGAATTCGAACTGGGGCAGCTTGCTGACTGCATTGAGCACGCCGCCGGGGCCGCCCGCGCCGTAAAGCACGGATGAAGGCCCGCGCAGCACTTCGGCGCGTTCAAGCGTGAAGGTTTCGAGGCGCGCGCCGTAGATGAAATCGGGCATCCGCTTCAGCCCGTCGAGATACTGCGCCGCGTCGAAACCGCGCGTCAGCACGAAATCGCCGCGCGAATCGACGCTGTTGTTGGAGGCGACGCCGGCGCTGTAGCGATAGATGTCCTGGAAATCGACGACCGTGCGATCCTGAAAATCCTGGGCGGTGACGACACTGATCGACTGCGGCACTTCGGTAAGCGGCGTGTCGGTCTTGGTCGCCGCCACGGCACGCTCTGCCGTCACGATGATGCTGTCTTCATCGTCGACCACCTGCGCAAGCGCAGCCGCAGGCAGCAGCGCCGCGCAGCTTGTTGAAAGCAGCGCCAGTCGGAACATCGACGTTATCGAACCGGAATTTTGAACCGTGCGTGTCATGGTTACCCCCTTTGTTTCATCAGCTGCGAATTGCCGGACGCGTGTGTCTGTCTATCCCCGGCTCCTACATCACACATTCAACAACAGTCTTGGCACCCTGCGAACGGCTATTGAGGGTAATGAGACGCAAAGACGGGTAAGGAAAAAGACCCGCCCCCGGGTAGCGGCTTGTCGCCGCGCAAATGGCAGAGTTCTCACGTTTTCTGACACCAACGTTTACCCGGTTGGCGGGGCAGCTTACCCTTTCGTCACGTTGCGGTCGGCGCCTCGTAACGGCACCATGCTACCGCCATGACATCTGAAACACAGCAGCCCCGCCGATCGGTTCGAAGCCGGATCGTGAAATATCATCGCTGGCTCGGCCTCGGCGCCGCGCTGTTCTGGCTGGTCCAGGCCATCACCGGCACGATGCTCAGTTTTCACTTCGAACTGGAGGATGCGGCGCTCACCACGGCGCATCGGCCTACCGATCCGGCCGCGATTGAACGGACGATCGACGGTTTCGCTTCAGCTGGGGGGAATGCCGGAGTCACATGGATATGGACGACCGCAGGGCTTCCCGATCGCTACATCATCCTGTTTTCCGATCCCGGCGGCACGATGCGCAAGGCCTATATCGACGGCGCCGGCGATGTCCTGCGCGATCGTCGGGCCGATGATTACAGTTTTCTGGGTCTGATGCGCGAGATTCACCTGACGCTGGTGGCAGGCACCTTGGGCCACTGGCTCCTGGCCGTCTCCGGGCTGCTGCTCGTAACCAACCTGATCTTCGGGGTCGTCACGGCCTGGCCGCGGAAAGGCCAGTGGCGCAGCGTCTTGAAGCCCGTCGGAACGGCGGGAACCCGTGCGGGCCTCTATTCGTGGCATCGCGCCGTAGGCATGTGGGCAGCCGCTCCCGCGATCGTGATCGCGGCGACGGGGACGCTCATCCTGCTCGAGCAGCCGCTGCGCGATCTCGCCGGCGTTCCCGATATCACGCTGCCCGCCAACCCGCCGGCAGGCCCGGGCGTCGGCTTTGCCGCGGCCTCACGCGCGGCCGTGGAGGCCATTCCCGGCAGCCGCTTCGTGGGCACCGCCTTCCCGTCGGCGGAGGATGCCAGCTATTATGCCTGGGTGCGCGCGCCCGGCGAGCTTTATCGCGGCGGATACGGCGGCAGCCTCGTCATCGTCGACGCCAACACCGGCGGCGTACGCGGCGCCTGGCCCGCCACGGAGGCTGATCCCGCCCAGGCCGCCATCGGCGCCTTCTACCCGCTTCACACGGGCGAAAGCCTCGGCACGCCGGGACGCATCATGACGATGACTGTCGGTCTCTGGCTCACCGTCACCATCCTTCTCGGGGTCACCCTGTGGCTCCGCCGCCGTCCGACCGCGCGGGGCTGAGCCTTCAGATCACACCCTCATCGTGCAGGCTGGTCATCTGCGGCCGGCTCATCCCAAGAATATCGCCGTAGATCTCCTCGTTGTGCTGGCCAAGCTCCGGCCCCGCCCACGCGACCTCGCCCGGCGTTTCGGAGAGTTTGGGGAAGACGTTCTGCATCCACAGGTTCTGAAAGGCCGGGTGCTTCACCTTGATGATGGCCTCGCGCGCTTTGAAGTGCGGGTCTTCCAGCATGTCGGACGCCTTGTAGATCTTGCCCCCCGGCACGCCGTGCGTTTCAAGGTGTGCCAGCAGATCGCCGCTGGACCATGTCCGTGTCCAGGCATCGATCATCGCGTCCAGTTCCACTTGATTTTCGCCGCGCGCATGGTGCGTGGCGTAGCGCGCGTCGCTGCCCAGTTCCGGCCGCCCCATCGCTTCGGCCATGCGTTTCCACACGCTGTCCTGATTCGCGGCGATCAGGATTTCGCCGTCCTTCGTGGAATAGACGTTGGAAGGCGCGACCTTGGGCAAAATCGCCCCGGTCCGCTCGCGCGTGAACCCGGCTTCGGTATATTCGGGAATGGTCGATTCCATCATGGCCAGCACCGCTTCATAGATCGCGGAGTCGACCACCTGCCCCTGCCCCGTCCGGTTGCGGTGCTGCAGGGCCATCAGCGCGCCGAGGCAGGCGAACGTCGCGGCCAGCGAATCGCCGATCGAAAGGCCGACGCGACTCGGCGGCGTAGATGGATCGCCCGCGAGGTTGCGAATTCCCCCCATGGCCTCGCCGATCGATCCATAGCCCGCGCGCGGCGCGTAGGGGCCGGTCTGGCCGAAGCCCGTCACGCGGATCATGATGAGGCCTGGGTTCGTGGCCGAGAGTTGATCGTAGCCCAGATTCCACTTCTCCATAGTCCCGGCGCGAAAATTTTCGAGCAGGAAGTCCGATTTCGCCACGAGCTTCCGCACGATCTCCTGCCCGCGCGGATCGCGCAGGTTGAGCGTGATGCTCTTCTTGTTGCGCGCCACGACCGGCCACCAGACCGGCTTGTTCCGGCCCCACTCACGCATCGGATCGCCCACGCCCGGCGCCTCGATCTTGATGACCTCTGCGCCGTGATCGGCCATCAGCTGTCCGCAGAAAGGCCCGGCGATCAGTTGCCCCATTTCGACAAGTCGCAACCCCTGCAACGCACCAGACGCCATTCTTCACTCCTTCAGACCCTCCGGATCGGCAGCCGCCGATCCGGAGCGCATTCATTCAGAACTTGTAGGACAGTTCCACGCCATAAGCGCGGCGGATACCCGGGGTCAGGAAGTCGCCGCCGAATTCCGGCGCCGGAATGACCTCCGCCGCATACTTCTCGTTGAACATGTTTTCGGCAAAGGCGCTGACCGCCCAGCTATCCGCCTTCACACCGACGCGCAGGTTGAAGATGCCGTACGGGTCGCGCTGCGAATTCTTGAAGTTCGCCGCGAGCCCGAAGATCGTCGGTACGGTATTGTCCTGCACTGTATGGAACCAGGTTTTGCCGGTAATGCGGTAATCGGCGCGCACCAGCAGCGACAGCGCATCGCTGAGCGGTGCGTCGATCTGGCTTCCGATGTTCAGCGTGTAGTCCGCCGTGTAGGGAGACTTATTTCCCTCAGTATACGGCCGCGCGTCGTTCCGCTTGATCTTGCTGTCGGTCACGTTGAACGAGCCGAACAGCGACCAGCCGTCGATCAGGCGGAAGCTCGCCGAACCTTCGGCGCCGTACAGCTCCACCTTGTCGATGTTGGAGACGACGCGCAGCAGACCGAACGGCCCCACGAAGAATTCGAAGAACTGCATGTCCTTCACGGTCGTGTGATAGCCCGCGAAATCGAACGTCAACCGCCCGTCGAGCGCTTTGCCCTTGATCCCGGCCTCGAACGCGCTCGATCGTTCCTTGCGGTAATCGTCGAAGATCGAAAGGCCGGACGAGATCGTCGCGTTGAAGAAATTGTCGATCACCGCCTGCGAGCCGCCGTTGTTGAACCCGCCCGATTTGAAACCGATACCCCAGTTCGCAAACAGCGAAAGGTTCGGGCTCGCCTTGTAGCTCAGCGTGATCTTGGGCTGAAGCTGCTTGTAGGTCTGGCTACGGTCCGCGAGCACCCCGCTCGGGTTGTACACCGGATCAAGCCCCGGGTTCAGATAATAGTTCGCGGGCGTCAACGCCGTGCCGTTCGGATTGCCCGTGAGCTCGTTGCCGACCCAGCGCGTCAGGCGCCCTGTGGGCACGTTGTTGCTCGTGCTGCGATCTTCGATGTCATAGCGGAGCGCAAGGCCGACCTTGAAGGCTTCGGTCACATCGTAATCGACCGAGCCGAATGCGGCATACACCTTGGTTTTGAAATCGTCGTCCACGAGCGATTCGGTGCGGTTCGTCGGATCGGTCGTGTAGCATTCGCGCACGACGCCCTGCCCGGTATCGAGACCGAGATTGATGCAGGTCCGCCGATCGAGCGTCAGGAAATACCCGCCGAGCTGCCAGCGCAGCGAATCCGTCTCTCCGACGAGCCGAAGTTCCGCGCTGAAATCCTCCTGATTGCGGCGCTGATACTGCGTTCCGTCGCACGATGCGGGCGAGTAAGGTTGCGAACTGACGAACGCCCCGCCCAGATAGGTTTCGTCGAACGGCGCCTGATTGACGACCGGCACCGCCCCCACCGACGTCGCGGCGCAGGTGGATTCGTCCGCGAAGAACCCGAAGGCGCCGCTCGTGCCGTCGGCATAAAAGTCGTTCTTGATGTTGCTGTAGGCGACATAGCCGATCAGATCGACAGCCCCCAGCGACTGGGTGAAGCGCGCCGACGCCTCGATGGTTTCCTGCGTATTCAGCGGATCGATATTCGGCGTGAAGATGAACTTGTGATCGTTGATGTCGATATTGAACGCCTGGTCGGCGCCCTCCAGCGCCGGAATCTGGAACGCCGCGTTGAATGCGATCGCGCCGCTGCGAACCTTGCCGTAGCGCGCCTTGAGATCGATTTCGGTATCGTCGCTCGGCGTGAACACAAGCCGCCCGTTCACGTTCCAGCGCTCGTAATTGTCCATCGAGTCGGCTTTGGTGCTGTTGCCGGGATAGAGCGTCGTGTTCAGATCGGTCGGCAGGAAGATGTTGCGGAAATAACCGTCGCCCCGGCCGTAGTCGCCGTTGATGACGAAGCCCACGCTGTCGCTCAGCGGACCCGCGATCAGCGCGGCGGCGTCCACCGTATTGTTGTTGCCGTAGCTCAGGCGTGCGCTGCCTTCCAGCTCCGCGCCCGGCTTCTTGGTGGTGATGACGACGGCGCCCGCAGCGGCATTGCGGCCGTAAAGCGCACCCTGCGGACCCTTCAGCACTTCGATCTGCTGCACGGAGCCCTGATCCTGGTTCAGCGACGACGTGTTCGATTTCTGAACGCCGTCGACAACCAGCGCGACGTTGCTTTCCGCGTCGCGCGCGCCGTTGATGCCGCGGATGTTGATCTGCGTATCGGCCGCCTCGACATTGCCGGTCACGATCGTGACACCGGGCGTCAACTGCACGAAGTCGGCGGCGACGCGCGCGCCCGTGTTCTCGATGGTTTCCGCCGTCAGCACCGAAACGGCTGCCGGAACGTCCTGAAGCCTTTCATCGAAACGCCGTGCGGTTACTACGATCTCACCCGGAAAAGGCGTATCGTCTGCGGCTGCGGCGGCCTGTTCCTGCGCGAAGGACACCGCCGGATCGGCGAGCATAATCGCGAAAGTGGTCGTCAGACAGGTTGCGAGCTTGAGTTCAAACTTTGTCATCGTTTCCCCCTTTGTCCCTTCGGTTGTCATTGCCTTCAGCGCTCCCCGGCGAACCTTTTTTGTTGACGTGAACTGTTACGCGGAATGCCGTTTGATCCATTGTTTCGAAATGATGATGCGCTGCATTTCATTGGTTCCCTCGCCGATGCACATCAGCAGCGAATCCCGGAAATACCGCTCGATCTCGTATTCCTTCGAATAGCCGTAGCCGCCGAAGATCCGCATCGCCTCCTCGGAATTGCGCACGGCAGCTTCGGATGCGAAATACTTCGCCATGCCCGCTTCCATGTCGCAGCGCTCGCCGCGATCGTAGGCTTCGGCGGCGTCCATCGTCAGCAGCCGCGCGGCACGCGCACGCGTCACCATCTCGCCGATCTTCAGCTGGATTGCCTGATGCTCGCAGATCGGCTTGCCCATCGTCTGGCGCACCGTCGCATATTCGGTTGCGTGGCGCAGCGCGCCTTCGGCAAGCCCGACACCGCGCGAAGCCACGTTGATGCGCCCCAGCTCAAGTCCGCCCGCCACCTGCAGGAAGCCCTTGCCTTCCGCGCCGCCGATCAGGTTCGCGGCGGGAAGTCGGTAAGTGTCGAAAATCAGCTCGGCGCTGTCGATCGCGTTGTAGCCGAGTTTCTTGATCTTCTTGCCGACCTCGAAGCCGCTGAGCTTGGGCGCGATGAAAAGGCTCATGCCCTTGTGGCGCGGCTGCGCGGCGGGATCGGTCTTCACCAGCAGCGCGAAGCAGCTGCCGTGGATGCCGTTCGATATCCACGTCTTGGTGCCGTTGATGACGTAATCGTCCCCGTCGCGAACCGCGATCGTGCGGATCGCCTGCAGGTCGGTGCCCGCATTGGGTTCGGTCAGCGCAAGCCCGCCGCGAATTTCACCGCTGGCGAACTTCGGGAGCCATTCCATTTTCTGTTCGGGCGTTCCGAAACGCTCGACCGCAGCCGCCAGCATCAGGTGCGAATTGAAGATGCCGGTGATCGCCATCCAGTACGACGATATCTTTGCCACGATCTTCACATAGGTCGTCGCGGGCAGACCGAGCCCGCCGTATTCCTGCGAGATCGTCGCGCCGAACAGCCCCATCTCCGCCATCTGGTCGACGAGCTTTTCGGGCCATTCATCATTGTGATCGTGGTGCATCACCACGGGCCGCACCTCCTTGTCGATCCAGCGATCGATGGAATGCAGCAGCACGGCCTCTTCTTCGGGGGCAATGGTTCTGATGGTGTTGTCGGACATCTATCCTGTCCTCAATCGTCAGCCGGGCCGAAGCCCTGCTTCCACACGAGGATCGAGCGTTCGAAGGTGCAAACAATGTCGCCCTTCTGGTTCTTTCCGGTCGTCTTCACGGTGACGATGCCCTGCTGCGGCCGCGAGCCGGACTCGCGCTTGCCGAGCACTTCGCTTTCGCCGTACAGCGTGTCGCCGCAGAACAGCGGATGCGTCATGCTGATGTTCGTCCAGCCGAGATTGGCCACGGCCTTCTGCGAAACATCGCTGACACTCATGCCGACAAGAATGGCGACCGTCAGCGGCGAGCAGACCAGCGGCTTCCCGAACTCGGTCTTGGCGGCATATTCATAATCGAAATGCAGCGGATGCGTGTTCATCGTCAGCAGCGTGAACCACACGTTGTCCGCATCGGTGATCGTGCGGCCGGGCCGGTGCTCATAGATATGCCCGACCTCGAACTCTTCGAAATAGCGGCCGAAGCTCTCCCGGAAACGCCCCGGCGCAACCTCGATGACACCCTTACGCATTGCGGCTTTCTCCAAATGCGACGAGACGCTCCAGCCGGCGCATGAACGGCGCCTCCAGCATCCGGCCCTTGAACATGACAGCCTGCCCGCCCGCGTCCGCGAACGCCCGAAGCGCGTCACGCGCGTCCTCGATCTCCGACGGTTGCGGGCGCATCCTGTCCTGAATGATCTGCACCTGCGCCGGGTGGATCGCGGCCTTTGCGGAAAAGCCCATGCTCTTCGCGCGGCGCGCCTCCTCGGCAAGTCCTTCCGGATCGGCGATATGGATGTACGGCACGTCGATTGCGGGAACGCGTGCCCGCGCGCAGGCGAGGACGAAGTGTCCGCGCGCCGCCGCGAGCGGCTCCCATTCGAGCGCGACGCCCAGTTCAGCGGAAAGATCGCCGCCGCCGAACATCATCGCCGCCACCGCGTCGCTCGCCGCGATCTCCGCCGCCGCGGCAAGGCCTCTCGCGGTTTCAATAAGAGGGATGATTGCGGATGCGCCTACCGCCTGCAACGGCGCAAGCTCGCCCACGCTTTCAACCATCGGCACCAGCAGCAGCGGCAGCGGCCCGGCATCCTTCAGCGCCAGCAGATCGCGCAGCCCCGCCTCCGTGCGCATACCGTTCACACGCACGGCGATACGCCCCGGCGGCAAGCCGGGAAGCGCGGCCATCACAACCGCGCGCGTCTCGTCCTTGGCGGCAGGCGGAACCGCGTCCTCAAGATCGATGCAAACCAGCTCCGCGCCCGTCGCCAGCGCCTTTTCAAAGCGTTCCGGCCGGTTTCCCGGCACGAACAAAAGGCAGGAGGCGGCGCGTTCCATCAGTGCTGCGCGTAGAATTCGAACAGGCGCTGCGAGAATCGACTGCGCTGGTCCTTGCCGGCAAGCACGTGCGCGGCGCCTTCCATCACGAACCCGGTTGCATTGGGCAGCGCCTCCTCGATCGGCTTGGTCGTGCGCGGGCCGGTGATGGTGTCGAGCGGCGCGTGCATGATAAGCGCAGGGGTCTGCACCTGCTTCAGGTCTTCGATGACATCGTAGTCGATGCTGGCGTCGATGAAGCGCGCGTGCGTGTCGATCTTGCCCTGCAATTCGCGCCACGGGCCCTGCGGCCCGATCAGGCGATCCGCGTTGGCGTTGTAATAGTCAGCGCTGAACGAATAGGCGCACACGAGCCGCTGGAATGTCGCCCAGCCGGCATCGCGGTGAATGTCCAGAAACAGCCGCAACTGGTCGGCCAGCAGCGGATCCATCGTTGCCCAAGCCCCGGTATTCACCAGCGTCCGCGCAAGGTCCGGCCGCACGATGGCGATCTGCTGGCAAACGCACGCACCGATGCCGACCATGCCGAGCAGGTGGACGTTTTTCAGACCCAGCGCATCGAGCACCGCGATCGCGTCGTCGGCATAGACGCGCATGGATATCGGCGTCTCGGGATTGTCCGTGGAGTCCGCAAGCCCGCGATAATCCATCAGGATCACGCTGTGGCGGTCAGTAAGGCCGAAGGGCAGGCCGGCGCTGTTGCCGTGGCAGAACGTCCCCCAGCCGCCGAGGCAGAGAACCGGGTCGCCTTCGCCGACGACTTCGTAATGGATCATTGCGCCGTCGGGGCGTTTGAGTTCAGGCATCTTCACGCTTTCCACTGATCGCTTGAATGACCTCGTCGAGGCCCAGGACGTCGGCGTAGCGGCGCCCGACGTCGGCAAGGTTCGCCTGATGCGCGCCGATCTCCTGATCGCCGCAGCAGGGCTCCGGCACCATCACGCGGTAGCCGTATGAAAACGCGTCGACGATCGATGCGCGCACGCAGCCGCTCGTCGTGCAGCCGGTCACGATCACCGTGTCCACGCCCTGCCGCGTCAGGAAGGTCTGCAGCGGCGTGCCGAAAAAGATCGACGGCGCGCCTTTGATGAAGTGAAAGTCCGAAGGGTCGGCGATGCGCGGATCAAGCTCCATGCCCGCGTCGCCGTAGAACATGTCCTTGTAGACCGAGCTGACCTTCCAGTGCGCCATATCGCGCGGGCTGTTCCAGCCGACGCTGCACGCCGCGACCGGCACGTCGTTGGCGCGGGCGATCTTCAGCAGCCGCGCGGTATTCTCCACCGCCTGATCGACATGGCCCGACCGGCCCATCGGGTAGGCGCTATCGGTGAACGACCGCTGGAAATCGACAACGAGCACGGCGGATTTCCGTCCGAAGCCGATATTGCCCTGGTCGCCGTAACCGGCTGCGGAAAACCCGTTCATGCCTCACTCCGCCGCTAAGCGCTGCGGCATCGGCACCGGCTCGCCGCGCTTGCTGAACCATGCGGTCGCGATCGGCGAAGGCACGGGATCGACCGGCGGCTGCAGACCCGTTTCCGCGAAACAGCTGGCGCGCAGCTCCGCAATCGAAGGCCCGAATTCAAACGCATCCACCTGCGGGCGGCTCCGGCGCATCTCGGCACGCAGCGTCTCGGTCGCCTCGCCGTCCACCACGCCGCCTTCGGAAATCACCACCCCGTAACGCCGCGCGCCCTCCGGGCTGACGAGGCCCGCTTCCACATCATAGGCAACGGCTTCGATCTCGCGTTCCAGCGGATCACCCCACCCGCCGCCGCCCCACGTGTCGAAGATCAGCCGATCGCCGGGCTGCACGAAGATATGATCGATCTTCGAAGGCAGGATCGTCTCCTCGCCGCCCGCGCGCACCAGAAGCTTGCGGCTGCGCTTGCCCGGCTGTCCCCCCTTCACGCCCCACGGATAGGTCAGCCAGCGGTCGTCGTGGATGGAGATTTCGCCCTCCACGTCGAACACATATTCGGTGCGCACGCCATTGCCGCCGCGATGCTTGCCCGCGCCGCCGGTATCGATCAGCGATTCGAAGCGATCGATGCGGATCGGGAAATAGGCCTCGATATATTCGTTCGGCACATTGCGGAATTTCGGCCACAGCGAATGCCCGTCCGGCCCGTCGCCGCCCGGCTTGCCGGGGATGCCGCCGAAGCCGATCTGGAACAGCAGGAACCAGTCGTTGCTCGTGTTGAAGCCCGAATACATGAAGTGCGGGCTGTCGGAGAATCCGGCGGCAACGAGGAAGTCCGGGTTTGCCGAACCGAAGAGCCCACTGATGATATCGAAGATACGCCCGAGCGCGTGCGTCCGCCCGTTGAGCGCCGCAGGCGCGATCGGGTTCAGCAGCGTCCCCTTGGGAATGCGCACGTCGATAAGATCGATGTAGCCGTCGTTGAGGACGATCTGCGGATCGTACACGTTCACCATGAACTGCCCGCAGAACATCTTGAACATGCGCTCGTTGAGCAGGAAGTTGATACAGCCCGCCGATTGCGGATCGGTGCGCGAGAAATCGAAGATCAATTTATCGCCTTCGCGCCACATCTCGCAGCCGAGCTTGTAGGGACCGTGGCCGGTGGCATCGTCGCAGATCCAGTCTTCGAACACGACCTTCTTCTCGGGCATCGTCGAAACGATAAGCGCACGCATCGCCTCGCGGTTGCGCTTCAGAAGCTGGTCCTGCGCCGAGCAAAGAACGTCCGGGCCGAAACGATCGGCCATCTCCACGAGCCGCGCCGCGCCCGTCCGGCATGCCGAAAGGATCGCGAAGAAATCCGCCTCGTTCCAGTCCGGCGTGCGCGTGTTGCGCATCGCCATGCGCAGCAGATCCTTCTGCAATTCGCCTTTGGAAACGATCTTCACCGGCGGGATGACGATGCCTTCCTGCAACAGGTCGGAAGACGTCACCGGCATCGAGGCGGCCGTCATGCCGGAAATGTCCGACATATGCCCGAACATCGCCGTCCAGCCGAGCAGGCGCCCGTCGTAGAACACCGGCATGCAGAACAGCCAGTCGTTCAGATGGCTGATTGCGCCCTGGCAGGCATAGGGATCGTTGGTCAGAAGAACGTCACCCTCGGAAACCTCCCCGTCATAATTGTCGACGAAGCCGTCCACCGGCGATCCGAACTGCCCCGCAAGCATCATGCCTTCGCGGTTGGTCAGCACCGGGAAGCCGTCGCGCTGTTCGCGGATGATCGGCGAGATCGCGGTGCGGAACAATATCGCGTCCATCTGCACGCGTGCGTTCTGGAGCGCGTTCTCGATGACATCGAGCGTGACCGGATCGACATCGACCGTGGGCCAGGGCGTCGTGTTGGTTTCGATGAGCTTTGCCATCTTGTGCCTCCAGTTCTCAGCGGTCGTCGCGGATGAGCAGATTGCCGACGGTGTCGACCGTCGCGTGGCTGCCGGGCAGGATGAGCGTGGTGGAATCAAGCTCGGTGACGATGGCCGGGCCATTCACGCGATCCCCGGCGAGCAGCTTGCGCCTGTCGTAGATCGTCGCCTCGTGCCACGCCCCGCTGTCGAAGACCCGCGTGCTGTGAACGGCGGCGCGCGCCGGGTCGCCGTCGCCTTCCGCCAGCGTGTTCTGGCCCACGTCCGCGCCCGGTCCCTGTGCGATGACGCGCAGGTTGACCAGTTCCTTCCCCTTGTCGAGGCTGAAGCTGAACATCTGCTGGTGCAGATGATCGAACCGCTCGGAGGCCTTCGCGAGGCCATGCTCCGCAAACTCGGCGGGCGGCAGCGAGACCGTGATATCCGCCGATTGTCCCGCATAGCGCAGGTCCACCTGATAGACGATCTCCTGCGCGTCCTCGGCTATGCCCTCGACATCGAGCGTGGCGCGAACGCGCTCCTCAAGCTCGTCGAGAAGCCCCTGCAATTCGGCCAGATCGATCCCTTCGACCGGGCGGATCATGGTGCGCGCCGCCTCGTCGCGCAGCCGCGTCGTCGCATCGCCCACCGCGCACAGCACGCCGGGCCCGCGCGGCACGATCACGGGCCACGCCTGCAACAACCGCCCGAGCGCATTGGCATGCAGCGGCCCCGCGCCGCCGAACGCCATCAGCGAGAAGTTGCGCGGGTCATACCCCTGCTCGACCGAGACGAGCCGCAGCGCGCCGAACATGTTCTCGTTGACGATGCGGACGATACCTTCCGCCGCCGTCTCCAGCGTGAGGCCGAGCGCATCGGCGATCTTCTGCACCGCCTGCTGCGCGAGATCGCGGCGTATGGTCATGTCGCCGCCAAGCCGCGCATCGGCAGGCAGATAGCCGAGCACGACGTTGGCGTCGGTCACGGTCGGCTCCGTGCCGCCCTTGTCGTAGGCGGCCGGACCCGGGACTGCGCCTGCCGACTGCGGACCGACACGGAGCGCCTTGGTAAGCTCCGGCACGGTCGCGATGGAGCCGCCGCCGGCACCCACCGTGCGCACGTCTACCGAGGATGCGCGAACGATCACGTCATGCACCACCGTTTCGCGGCGCACCTGCGCCTCGCCGCCCTCGACAAGGCAGACGTCCGTCGATGTGCCGCCCATGTCGAAGGTGATGATGTTCGGGAAACCCGCCTGCTTCGCGACCCAGATCGCGCCCGCGACACCGCCCGCAGGGCCGGACATCAGCAGATTGACCGGGAAGTCCGCCGCCGACGCCGCCGTCGCAAGGCCACCGTCCGAACGCAGGATCGAGAGCTTCACCTCGCCGGTCGTGCGCGCCTCCAGGTTGGTCTTGAGGTTGGAGACGTAGCGCGACACCACCGGCTTCACGAACGCGTTGGCCACCGTGGTGATCGCGCGCTCATATTCCTGCATTTCCGGCAGCGTGTCGGACGATACGGAGATCGAAATGTCCTGAAGCTCCTCGCGGACGATCGCCTCCACGCGCTTCTCGTGCGCGGCGTTCACATAGGAGTTCATCAGCGAGATCGTGATGGAGCCGACGCCGCTGCCTTTGAAGCGCTGAAGGTCCGCGCGCAGGCGGGCCTCGTCGAGCGGGCGGATGACTTCGCCGCGGGCGCTGATCCGTTCGGAGACTTCCAGCGTGTGCTTCAGGGCCGCCATCGGCTTGCCCTTCACGAAGTTGATCCATCCCGAAAGCGCGCCGGGCACGAAGCCGCGCGCCAGATGCAGAACCTGCCGATAGCCTTCGGTGACGATAAGCCCGACCGACGCGCCGTTCCCGGTCAGCACCGCATTCGTCGCGACCGTGGTGCCGTGCATCACATGCGTGATGTCCGCCATGTTCAGGCTGTTTTCGCGGCAGGCCTTCTCGATCCCCGCGATCACCGCTTCCGAAGGATCGGCCGGCGTCGAAGGCACCTTGGCCGTGTAGGTCCGGCTGGCCCCTTCATCGAGCAAGAAAATGTCCGTGAACGTCCCGCCGACATCCACTCCGACCCGAAGACCCATGCCACTCCCTCCACTCGCGAAACGGATTTCGTCGCGCCGCGCCCTCCCCAGGGCTTGGCCGCACATGTCGCGCAGCCCGTAAGCTGACAAAGGGGGGCATGCAGGTCAATGAAAAAGTTCGAACTTTTAATTCGATTAGTTTGATTTATTGAATTGTTGTGCGTTTCGAGCCAAGTACGAACCACGCACGCAGGCGAGCCTCGCGTCGGCGAAGGAGAACGGAGTGAACAAGGTGAGCGCCGCACGACGCCCAAGGCATGAAGGGGTCTATGCCGATCTGCGTGAGCGCATCGATTCGGGCGAATTCGCCGTGGGTTCACCCTTCCCCACCGAGGTGCAGTTGTGCGCCGAGCTCGGCGCGAGCCGCTACGCAGTGCGCGGCGCTCTCCAGCAGCTCGAAGAGGAAGGCCTGCTCAGCCGTCGGCGCGGCGCGGGCACCACCGTGCTGCGCCATAGCCCGATCCAGACGTTCAGGCATGCCGTCGGATCGCGCGCCGATCTTCTGCACTACGCGCACGCCACGCACATGCGGTGGGAAGAACGGGAGCGCCTGAATGCGGATGGGCAGCTTGCGCGCCTTCTGGGCTGCGACGAGATGCGCGAATGGCACAGCATCCAGGGCGTGCGCTTCGACGATCACAACATGCCGCTGTGCATCGTGCGTGTGTACATCGATGTGACGCGGGCCACGCTGCCTCCCGATATCGAGTTCGGCGACGAGCCCGTCTACGAATGGCTGGAACGCGAGGTCGGCATCAAGCCGTTCGGCCTGTCTCAGGATATCCGCGCCAAGATGCTGACCCCCACCGAAGCGAACAGGCTCGGCGAGCCGATCGGCGTCTCCGCGCTTCAGATCATCCGCCGCTATTTCGATGCCGGCAACAGCATCTATCTGATTTCGGTGAACACCTTCCGTTCGCGCGATTTCGTTTACAACATGCGCCTGGAATTGAAGGACTGAGCTTCAGCCTCGCGCCCAGCCCCCGGCGCGGATCGCGGCGCCGTCCGCATCCAGCGTCGGCGCGCGCAGATGCACCTCGCCCGGCTCGTCCGCGAACTTCACCGGCGTACCGACCACGCGGCCGCCGATCCCGTCATCGATCAGCATCTCGCGGGCGGCGGCATGCGGGTGGTCGAACCCTTCCGCCATGTCGAGCACCGGCGCCCAGCTGACCTCCAGGGTCGGCAGGAACGCGCTCCAGTCGTCGAAGTCGCGCGCCTTGAAAATCTGCCGGAGTTCCCCGATCAGCTGCTGCTGAACCGGCCCCGGCTCGGCCTCCGCAAGCGGGATCAGCTCTTCCCGGCCGAGTGCCGTGAGCAGCGATGTCGCAAACTTCATTTCGCGGCCCGTGAGCGCGATGAAACGGCCGTCGCGCGTCTCGTAGAGATTGTAGAAGCCCGAGCCGCCGATCGACCTGTGCATCTGCGTCGTCGGCGGCAGGCCGCCCGCAAGCACGGGGCCGGAAAGATGCGCCGTCCACGCCATCAAGGCGTCGTACATCGAGGCGTCGACGATATCGCCGCGCCCCGTCGCGTTGCGGCGGTGGAGCGCCATCAGCACGCCCACAAGCCCCGTCAACGCGCTCCCCATGTCGGCGGACGGCAGCCCCGGCACTACCGGACGTCCATCGCCGTTGTCGTTGATCGCCAGAAAGCCCGTATAGGCCTGCGCGCCCATGTCGTGGCTCGCCTTGTAGGACAGCGGCCCGGACTGTCCGAACGCGGACAGCGAACAATAGATGAGGCGCGGGTTTCGCGCGCAAAGCGTCTGCGCATCGATCCCCAGTTTCGCGGCGACACCGGGCCGGAACCCTTCGACGAACACATCGGCCTCATCCGCCAGACGGAGCAGCACCGCCAGATCCTCCGGTTTCTTCAAGTCCAGCACGATGCTGCGCTTGCCGCGATGGACGTTCTTGAACCAGATCGAGAGCCCTTCGGCGTCATACGGCCCGAAGGCGCGGCTCGGCTCGCCGCCCGGCGGTTCGATGCGAATGACGTCCGCGCCGTGATCGGCCATGATCTGCGTCATCACCGGCCCCGGCAGGAACATGCTGAGGTCGACGACCTTGATCCCTTCAAGCTTCACGGTGCGTCCCTTCAAAGAGCCCGCGCAGCGCCGGACCGTCGGCATCCAGCCCGGGCGCGGCGCGCTGCACCAGACGCGCGCCGCCGAAACGCAGCGGGTTGGCGAACATCCGCAGCGTGCGACCTGCGGGGTGCGGCACGTCCTGCACCATGCCGACCTCGGCCACGAACGGATTGTCGATCGCCCCGTCGAGCGATTCCACGGGCGCCGCCGGAATCTGGCCTTGCAGGATCTGCATCCATTCCGCGCGTGTCCGGGTCAGGAACACGGCGTCCAGCACATCGGTGAGCACATCTCGGTTCTCGCGGCGGCTGGCCAGATCGGCGAAGCGCGGGTCGGCGCCAAGCTCCGGCCGACCGATCAGCCGCACGAGGATTTCCCAGAACTTCTGGTTCATGCAGCAGATGTAAAGCCAGCCGTCAGCCGTCTTGTACAGTTGCACCGGCACCGTTGAAGGGTGCGCCGAACGCGGCGTCTGCGGCGTGATGACGCCTTCGTTCAGATACCAGGTGCCCTGATAGGCGAGCTGGTGGAGCGCCGCATCGAACAGCGAGACGTCCACATCCGTGCCGATGCCGCCGCGCTCCGCGCCCCGGATCGCGCTGACGAGGCCGAACGCCATCATCATGCCGGTCATGTAGTCGACCATCGAAAGCCCGACGCGCGTGGGCGGGCTGCCGGGGTCGCCGGTCAGCGCCATGAAGCCCGCCTCGGCCTGCATCAGGAAATCATAACCCGGCCAGTCGGCGCGCGATCCGGTGCGGCCATAGGCTGAAATATGGCCGCAGACGATGCGCGGGTTCACCGCCGAAAGTGCCGCATAATCCAGCCCCAGCTTCGCGGGCAGGCTGCCGCGCAAATTGTTCACGACCGCATGCGAGTCCGCGACCAGCCGGTGCAACAGCGCCCGGTCGATGTCGGCCTTCAGGTCGAGGATCAGACTGCGCTTGTTGAGATTGAAGCACTGGTAATAGAGGCTGTCGGCCTCACCCAGCGTCAGCGGCCCGGTCTTGCGCGCATAATCGCCCTCCGCGCCTTCCACCTTCACCACGTCGGCGCCGAGATCGGCAAGGAACATCGTGGCATACGGCGCGGCGCCATATTGCTCGAAACTTATGATTTTCAGGCCGTCGAGTGGCAACGCGGTCATGAGCCCTCCCCTTAAGGCGGCGGAGACTGCCGAAAAGGCCGCGCACAATCAATACAAATGTTCGAACTTTTAAGCGCGATTGATCGGACTTCGCGTACGATGATGCTCCGTGGCCGCTTCGAACGCCTGCGCGACGCGGAACAGCAGGGCCTCGGCCCGCCAGGGCGCGGTAAGCTGCATGCCGATGGGCAGGTTCCGCCGATCGAACCCGCACGGCACGCTCAGCGACGGCACCCCCGCAGCGCCGAGATCGTACGTGTTGCGTGACACAAGCCGCGTCGTCGCCACCATGTCCGAAGCCTCCGCCCACAGCGGCGCGGTCACGGGCGTCGTCGGCGTGAGCAGCACGTCGATCCCGGCGGCGAACGTGTCGCGCAGCGTCCGCTGGAACTGCTGGAGCAGCCGGATGCAGTGCGCGTAATCGGCGCCGCTCACCTGATGCCCAAGCTCTATGCGCCGCAGCACTTCCGCGCCGATCCGGTCCGCATGCTCGGGGTACACATCGCGGCGCGCATCGGCGACATCGGCGAGCACGAAGCGGAACGCGCCGCCCGTGCGCAGTGTCTCGGCCTCGCCCAAAGGCACGTCGACAAGCGTACAGCCGAGCCGTTCCAGCACCGCTGCGGCGTCATCCACGGCGCGCGCCACGCAGTCCTGCAAATCCTCGTAGAAGAACGCGCGCGGCACCCCGACACGTAGTCCCTTCACCCCGGCGTCCATCCCTTCCAGCAGCGGCGGCGCGTCCGCAAAGGAAAGCGGGTCACGCGGATCATATTCCGCAATGGCCGCATACAGCCGCGCCGCGTCCGCCACCGTCGCGCCAAACGGCCCGACCACATCGCAGATCGTGCTGACATCGAGCACGCCGTGGTTCGAAACCCGCCCCAGTGTCGGCCGCAGCCCCACGACACCGCACAGCGCGGCAGGCACGCGCACCGAGCCGCCCGTGTCCGTGCCGATCGCCATGGGCACGATCCCGGCGCCCACGGCCGCCGCCGATCCGCTGCTCGATCCGCCGGTGATGCGCGCGGTGTCCCACGGGTTCCGGCAGTTGCCGAACGCGGCGTTTTCCCCGGTCGCGCCGAAGCAGAACTCGCTGAGGTGTGATTTCCCGATCAGCGCCGCACCGGCATCGCGCAGGCGGCGCACCACCTCGGCATCCCCGGCCGCCGGCGCTGCATCGCGGAACACCGCGGAGCCGTGCGTCGTCGGCCGCCCCTGCCAGTCGATACAGTCCTTCACCAGCACCGGCACACCGCTGAGCGGGCCGACCCCCGCCTTCGCCTCCCGGTCGAGCCACAGCACCGCATTGATCGACGGATTGATCCGGTCGGCTGCGTCCAGCGCCCGCGCGATCACCGTCTCATCGCGCATCTTCATCCGCGCGCGGCATCGTCCGTAAGCAGCAGGTCTTCGTAAAAGGCGCTGAAGGGCCGGTCAGGATGCCGGATCTGGATTTCGAGAACCCACAGCCCCGGCGAGGGCGTGAACGGGGCCTCCGCCAGCGCGCCTTTGTGCAGCACGGCGTGGGGGAAATCCGCCAGCCGGTGGCCCGACATGTCGAGGTTCAATTCCCAGCCCATGATCTGTGCTTCGGCTGCGGCAAATTCATAAAGCGCGATGCCGGAAAGGCCGTCGTCGAGCCACTTCGACCGCGCACGCGCAAAAAGGTCGCGGACATCGCGCTGCGCCGCCAGCATGTCGGGATCGTCGCCCACGACGAACGTATCCCCGCCGTCGCCTTCCCATTTCTGCCAGACCGGGCCGATATCGATGAAAAAGATGTCGTTATCGCGCAACGCGACACCGGGCTCGGAAGGCTGGCCGAAATTCTTGAGCGTGTTCGGCCCGAAGCGCACATGAAGACCATGCCAGCCGCGCAGCATTTCCGCCTCCCGCAGCCGGGCCTTTGCCAACGCCACGGCCTCTTCCTCCAGCATTCCGGGCCGGATACCTGCCGCGATCTCGTTGATGACCGTCCGCGTCCGGTCCCGCACACGGAGAAACATGGCCGTGTCGAAATTGCCGCCGACCGCTTCTGCCCGACTCTTCTCGCCTGTAATCATAGCGCTCCCCTTCCCCCGCCGCATCCATCGCAAACGGGGTTCATGCGCCAGCATAGAACGATCGGGCCGTCCTCTCGAGATGCAAAAAGACCCGAACGGCGGTGCCCCGCGATCACCGGCTGACGCGCGCGGGCGTCAGCGAACCTCCGAATAGACATATTGATGTTGCTGCCCGTCGTTGATGGTCAGCGTGCGAACATCGCCCGCCTTGCCGACCAGGGCATCGACCTGGATCGCGCCGGGGCCTGCCGACACGAGCGAAGTGGTCCCGTCGGGATTCACGCGCGTAGCAAGCGGGCCTTCGATGAAGCCTGCCTTGATCCATTTCCGGCCGTCGCGGTCCATGATCGCGATATTGCCCACGGACGGATCCCGATAGTGGGCTGCCAGCCCGGCGAGAACCGCCGGATCGCCGGGAAAGGTCAGACGCTCGCGCCGAGCCTGCGCCTGCGCCTTGACCCGCGTCGCGGCGGCAGCGACGTCCCGCGCGGCTTCGGGCTTCCCGTCATAGAGCACTTCGAGCAGGCGGCGCAGGAAAGGCCCGAGCATCGCGGCGCCGGTGTCGCCGTTGGTAAGGATAACGGCGCCCACGTCCGCTTCGGGCAAGGCATACCAGTTGCTGTGATAGCCCAGCAGCGTGCCGCCGTGCGTAACCACCGGAACGCCCCAGGCCGTCCGTTCGAAAAGCCCCATGCCGTACCAGCTGTCGTCGCCCACCTGCACGCCGCGCTTGCGCCGCTCGACCAGATTGGCCTCGCTGACCAGCCGCTTGCCGCCGGGCGTCAGGCCCTTCGACAGTTCGAGCTGAACATAATGCGCCATGTCTGCTGCGGTCGAAAACGCGCCGCCCGCCGGGCGATGCGGATAGACGGTTAAGTTGAAGTCGTTCGACATCAACGCGATCTGCCCGTTGATATCGACGCCGTGCGGCGGCGCCCAGTTTCCGGACATGCCCTTTTCGAAGTCGAAGGTGGTATCGCGCATACCGAGCGGCGCGAATATCTTTTCCTCCATGGCATGGTCGAACGCCGCGCCCAGTTCCATACCCGGATAGCTGAGCGCGCCGCCGAGGTATCCCGCAGCCGAAGCCATCAGGTTGTTATACTGAAACAGCTCGCCGAACTTGCTCGTCGGCTGCGTGTGCGCCAGTCCGTCGAAGGTCGCCGATGCCGGTGCTCCTGCGTCCGCCAGAATGAAAGAATAGTCCTTTCGCGGCAGCCCCGTGCACGCGCAAACGAGGTGACGCACCTGCACCGATTGGGTCGTGGCATCATCGCCCAGGCGGAACGCAGGGTAGAGATCGACGACTCTCTGGTCCCACTGCAGCTTGCCTTCGTCCGCAAGGACAGACAGCAGCAACGTCGCCATACCTTTGGTATTCGAAGCGATCATGAATTTGGTGTTCTCGTCGACAGGCTCCGACGATCCGAGCGCGCGCACACCGACGCCGCCCTGCCACACCACCTTGCCCTTTTCGATCAGCGCGATGCCCACCCCCGGAACGCCGAGCGCTGCCGCGCTTTCCGCAACGAAATCACGCATCGTCTGAATGCGTTCGGGGGTCAGCGCATGGGCCGTCTTCCCGGCGAATGTCTCGCGCTGATATCCGGCCGGTCGCAGGTTCTGCTGCACGACCGATGCGGCCGCCGATCGCTTGGCGGCGGTCGCAGCGGCGCCGTCCATCAGCATCACGGTCCAAAGCGAACCCTTGCGAAACGCCAGCGCCGCGCGCACCGCGCGCTCGGCCGGAGACGTCTCGTAGGAGAGCGTCGTTCTCTCGTCCCACCCGTCGCCGGGGGCCGCTGCCGTCACCAGACGCGGTTTCGGAGTCGCGCCCGAACGGAATGCGGCCCAGCCCTTTTCGGCAGCCGCCGCCGCATCCGGAGCGGCACCGATATCGACGACAGCGATCCGCAGATCACCTTCCGGCGCCAGAAACACGGTCGCCGAGCCCTGCGTCGTCGCCGTCCAGTCCTTGGGCTGAACATATTCGATGCCGCTTGCCGTTTTGCCCGGTGTATCGGCTGCGGCCGGTGTCTGCGCGGCGGCGGCAACGGGAAGGCTCATCAGTACTAGGGCCAATATCAGCTTCATGGCGCGTGTTCCTCTTGGTCAAAATTATTCGAGACGTAAAATAACGGAGTGCGGACAAGACAAGGCAGCATCGAACAGATCAGTTCGCTGAAGCGGAGAATCGCAGCGCACCCTTTCCCACGACGGGCAATTCCACATACGACAGGCTGGCCGCGCCGTGATGAATGCCGTTCACTGCAACCACGCCTTTGCTTTCGGTTTCGTTCGGCCCGCCCGTGTTGAGATTGCGCACGAACTTGGGAAAGTTCGACGAGCTGATTTCGATACGGATGCGGTGCCCCGCCCCGAAGCGGATGCTCGTCGCGATCGGTGTCGGCTTGAGCGCATATATCTCGCCGGCCTTCATCATCTCAGGTTTGTCCATACCGTTGCGGTAGCGCGCGCGAAGGATCGTGTCGCCGATGATCCAGGCGGTGCCGTCGGGTGCGACGTCGACCAGCTTTACGGCAAAGTCGGTGTCCGGCGCGCTCGACGAGACGTGGAGGAGCGTTTCGACAAAACCGCTGACCTCGACAGGTTCGGCAAGCGGCTCGGTCGAATAGACCAGAACATCGCGCCGCGCTTCAACACCGCGCTGGTCGAAAGCGCCGGGGATCACCAGCCCGCCGTTGCAGCAGTCGCCCCCGCCGACCGTCGGCACCGGATTCATGGGGTCATAGGTAAAGCGATCCGAGGATTCACTAGCGGGCGGCGACATCACCAGACGCCCGTTGCCGTAAAGGCTGTTGGCATCCCCCGCGCTTTGAAAATAAAGCCGCGTCGGCTGCGTTCCGCGCGGCGGCCAGCTCTCGGTGCCCTTCCACACGTTTTCGCCCATCAGGAAATACTGCACGTGCGGGGTCGATGCGGGAAAGGCCTTGGCATCACCTTTCAGCCAGCGGTCGAACCAGCCGAACACGCTGCCGAGAACATCGAAGCTCGCATCGCCCATTTTCCGCTCCCCGACCACGAGGTCGGGCCCGAGCCCCAGAAAGGCGCAGTGCGTGCCGGGCGCGATCACCGCATACTGGTTGGCGCTGGCCTCCGCGTCCGTGCCCGCCGCGCGTGCGTGGTTGAACAGTTCAAGATTGGGGGCGACGGAAACGTCGTACCAGCTGTTGAACCAGAGCGCGGGAACACCCCAGCCCATGTCGTCGTGATACAGGCCGCCGCTGCGCCACGCAGGATCGCCGGGCGTCCGGCGGATCAGCGAGTCGAAGGTTCCGGCCGGTTCGCCGAGGCTGGAGTGCAGCGCCGATACGGGGAGGTGCCGAATATGCTTTGCCCATTCGACCTTGGGCTTCGTCGCGGCAAGATCGTTATAAAGCGACACGCGCGCCCGCGCCGCTTCATCGATGTCGGCGGGAAGCTGCGCGCGCAGGGGATTGTCCACCCCGTACAGCCACACGAAGAACAGATTGCGCGGAACGCCGCCGGTGTACCAGTTGCCCTGCTCCTGAAAGCGCCCGACCTTGCCGATCCCGGCGCCAGCAGCCATCGGAACCATCGCGGCATGTGCCGGATGATTTTGCGCCGCGAGCGCCAGTTGCCATTCGGCCGACGATGAACAGCCGAGCGTGCCGACCTTGCCGTTCGACCATCCCTGCGAAGCAATCCACGACAAAGTATCATAGCCGTCGGTTTGCGGAAAACCGAGAAGCTCCCACGTCCCTTCGGAAAAATAGCGCCCGCGCTCGTTCTGGACGATGAAGACGAAACCGCGCTTCGCGGCTTCAATGGCAAACCGCAGCGACGCCCCCCGAAGCCGGTGCTCGCTATAGGGCGTCTTCCAGAGGATAACCGGCAGCGGCCCGCGTTTTCCTTTCGGGGTGTAGATATTCGTGGACAGCCGAACCCCGTCCCGCATCGGGACCATCACCGCGGTTCTGCTGTCGGCCACCCGAGTGAGTTCGCTGTCCAGCGCTTCGGGCGTGTATTTCGCCAGATCCTGCGCCCCCGCCGCCTGCGGCGAAAGGCCAAGCAGCAGCCCCGCCATCAAAAGCGCGCTCGCAAACAACCGCGAGCATTCAGCCAGTCGGCGCATCAGACCCCTCCCGCTACCCTTGTTCACACAGTGAGACGTTTCGGTGACACACCAGAACAAAACAGACAACATGTGTCCCGATCTGATATCATTGTCCTGTTTGGGATGATAGCAATGAGTGCTGCATTGATATTGCAAAAACGGGGACTGTGGAAATGCGAAGCACTCAAAAAACGATTCATAATGCCGCGCTTGGCATCAGCTTTACCGCGCTTGTCGCGGGCCTGGCGTTCGCCGCGCCGGCCTACGCTCAGTCCGAAGCGACTCAGCAGGCTGCGCCGGAAATCGACGAAATCATCGTCACGGGTTCGCGTCTCGCGCGTGTCGGCTTCGATCAGCCGACTCCGACGACGGTGCTTGGAACCGATGAAATTCGCCAGGGCCAGCGGTCGAACCTCCAGCAGGTTCTGAACGATTCGCCGCAGTTCCGCCCGACCACGACGCCGCAGGTGTCCGTGGGCAACACGTCGAGCGGAAACGCGCCGGTCGATCTGCGCGGACTCGGCGCGAATCGGACGCTGACGCTGGTGAACGGTCGCCGCTTTGTGGGGCAGAACAACCTCAACTACGTGCCGCTGGGCTTGATCAAGAACGTCGATATCGTCACCGGCGGTGCTTCGGCGGCCTACGGTTCGGACGCGGTCGCGGGCGTGGTGAACCTTATCCTGAAGGACAGCATCGAGGGTATCACGATCGGCGGCCAGACCGGCATTTCCTCGCGCGGTGACGGACGGCGCTACGGCGCCGACCTCACCATGGGAACGTCCTTCGCGGACGGGCGCGGACAGCTGCTGTTCAGCGGTGAATATGTAAAAGACGCCTCGATCAGGGATCGCAATTCGCGCCGCAATCTCGGTAGCGCGGGTATCGTCCGTCTCAATCCGACGGACCCGACCGACCCGCGGCAGGTTCTGCTGCGCGACGTCAACTTCGGCAATCAGGCTTCGGAAGGCCTCATCAAGAGCGGCATCTTCGCGGGGCAGATCTTCAACAACGATGGCACGCTGAGAACCTATCGCGCGGGCACCTCGCTCGCAGCCGACCCCTCGGTGGCCTTCCCGGCGCAGGTCGTCGGCGGCGCTGACGCGGTTGGCCTCTACGACGCCCTTGCCGTCACCACGCCGCTTGAGCGGATCAGCACCTTCGCGCGGGCCAGCTATGATATGGACGGAATCAGGCTGTGGGCGGACGCGACCTACGGTCGTTCACGTGCGGACTACAACTTCATTCCCGACATCGGCGCGTCGGCCAACCTTGTCATGCAGGCGAACAATCCGTTCCTTTCCCCCGAAATTCGCGGCGCGCTTGCGGACGCGGGCGAAACGAGCTTCACGTACGGACGGTTTTTCGATGGCCCGCTCATGCTCCGCTACGACGGCACGCGTCAACAGATCGAAGGCGCGATCGGGCTCGACGCTGATCTCGGCTCCAACTGGCTGCTGCGCGCGCACTACAGCCACGGCGAAATCGAATGGCGGCAGCGGGTGAGCAACGCGCGTATCGTCTCGCGTTTCAACAATGCGATCAACGCCGTGGAAAGCGGCGGGCAGATCGTTTGCGGAATCAACGCCGATCTCGACCCCTCGAACGACGATGCTGCCTGCCGTCCGCTGAACCTGTTCGGCTACAACGGCCCGTCCGCCGAGGCGCTTGCCTATACGCACGGCACCCAGCGCAACAACACCACCAGCAAGATGGATGCCGCCTCGGTCGAAATCCTGGGCGACCTCTTCTCGCTGTGGGCCGGCCCGGTCTCGGTCGCGTTCGGCGCTGAAGCCCGCTGGGAGGAGCAGGTTTCCAAGAGCGGCGCGCTCGACCTTGCCGGCGCTTACGGCCCCCTGAACCTTTACGGCACGCCCGTAAGCGGCGGCTTCAACGTGAAGGAAGCGTTCGGCGAAGTCGCGCTGCCGCTTCTCGACGTCGACGGCACCGTCAAGATCGATCTGAACGGCGCGGCGCGGTATTCGGATTATAGCCGCAGCGGCGGCATCTGGGCGTGGAAGGCGGGTGCCACGGTCGGGCTGTTCGACACGCTGTTGCTGCGCGGCACACGCTCGCGCGACATCCGGGCGCCCACCATCGCCGAGCTTTTCACCGTGCGCTCGATCGGTGTCGGCCCGCTTGTCGATCAGGATACCGAGGGTCGCGCCGCAGCGAACCCCGGCTACAACCCGACCCCGCAGCAGGTGACCACCTTTGCGGGCGGCAACCCAGACCTGATGCCGGAAATCAGCAAGACCACGACGATCGGCGCAACCTTCACGCCGCAGTTCATGCCGCGCTTCAACCTGTCGGTCGATTACTACGACATTACGATCAGCGGCGCGATCACCACGCTCAACGCATCGAGCCTGACGCTCGCCTGCCGCCTCGGAAACACGGCGGCCTGCGACCGGATCACGCGCGATGGAACCGGCACGGTGATAGAGGTACAATCGAACTCGCAGAATATCGCGCGCTTCGAAACCTCCGGCTTTGATATCGAAGCGTCGTATCTCGCCGATCTTTCCGAAGTCAGCAGCGGTCTTGGCTCGCTGCGGATTCGCGCCCTTGCCACGCACGTTCGCAAGTTCGTGTTCGACACCGGCATCTCGCGGATCGACACGGCGGGTGACCTCGGCAGCAGCACGGCCAACTCCATACCCAAATGGCGCGGTGTGCTGAGCTTCACCTACGAAACCGAATATCTGGGTCTGGACGCCCGCATCCGTTATGTCGGCAGCGGCAAGTTCAATCACCAGCTGGACGGCATTCTCGTCAATAACGACATCAGTGCCCGCACCTACCTGGATCTCGGCGCGCAGTTCAAGGTGAGCGACAGGTTCACATTGTCGGCGAGCGTCAACAACGTGTTCGATCGCGCTCCGCCGATCAGCCCCACCGGGCCGGTCTATCACGACGCGGTCGGCACTTATTTCACGATGGGCGCCCGCGCCAAGTTCTGATCCACTCTCGTTCGGCAGGCGCGCAGCTTACGGCCCGCGCCTGCCGAACCCTCAGTTCGTGCCCGGCAAAAAAGCATCCAGCTCCGCCAACAGCCGCTCGGGCACCTCTTCCTGCGGGCTATGGCCGCACGGCAGAGCCCGGCCGCGCACGTCGCGGGCCTTTGAGCGCCAGCTTGCCTCGACATCGAACAGCATCCCGACTGTCCCGCGATCGCCCCAGAGCAGCAGCAGCGGCGCTTCGATCAGCCGCCCCTCGTCCGCTGCGTCATGTTCAAGGTCGATGCTTGCCGCTGCACGGTAATCCTCGCAAATTGCATGGCGCGTAGCCGGGTCACGGTAGCAGCGACGATATTCGGCCACCACGCGCGGATCGAGCGATCCCTCGATCTTTATCTGCCCGGCAAGGTGACGGTCGAGGAAATGGTCGGGATCGGCCGCGATCATCCGCTCGGGCAGGTCGAACGGCTGGATCAGGAAGAACCACCAGAAATACCGCGTCGCGAACTCCCGGTTCGTCTGCGCATACATCGTCGCGGTGGGTGCGATGTCGAGCAACACCAGCCTTCGAACGCAGGCGGGGTGATCGAGCGCCATCCGGTGCGCAACGCGCGCGCCGCGATCATGC
Organism: Sphingosinicella soli; assembly: GCF_014199685.1. Taxonomy (GTDB): domain Bacteria; phylum Pseudomonadota; class Alphaproteobacteria; order Sphingomonadales; family Sphingomonadaceae; genus Sphingosinicella; species Sphingosinicella soli. The sequence continues at coordinate 96,366 of NZ_JACHNZ010000003.1, forward strand.
GCGACGACATCGAACCGATCGAAGCCGAGCGCGGCCATCGCCCTCACCTGATCCGCAGCCATCGCGCGTTTCGAATAGGTCCGATGGTCCGGGTCGCCCGGCAGTTTCTCGCTGTCGCCGTACCCCCGGAGGTCGGTGGCGACGACAGTGAAGCGCTTCGCCAGTTCGGGCGCGACCTTGTGCCAGGTAAGGTGCGTTTGCGGGTGGCCGTGGAGAAGAAGCAGAGGCGGCCCCGCACCCCCGACGGCAGCGCGGATGCGGACCCCGCCGGCATCGATATCGTGCCACCGGAACCCCGGCATCAACTCGCTGTATTCAGGATGCGCGCTCATCACCGCGCCCATTCATAAGCCACGGCCTGGCAGCGAGATAGGCCTGCTCGAAGGACCGAATGCGATCGGCATGGGTCAGCGTCTCACCGATCCGGTCGAGCCCGAGCATCAGCGTCCGGCGCAGCGCCTGATCGATATCGAAACTTCCGGCATAGGCGGCCACCTCGATGCGCTGCGCTTCAAGATCGACCGTCATGTGCCCCGCCCCGTCATCGAGACCCGCTGCGAGTTCGGCAAGCTGCGCGGGCGGCAAGGACAGCAGGAGCAGGCCGTTGTTCGCCGCATTGTCGGCGAATATCGCGCCGAAGGAGGAGCCGATGATGCCCCGGATGCCATATTGGAGCATACCCCAGACAGCATGTTCGCGCGACGACCCGCAACCGAAATTGGGTCCGACGAGCAGGAAGCGGGTCTCCGCCATATCCGGCCGGTTCAGGATGAACCCGGGGCGCGCTCCGCCGCTTTCATCGAAGCGCAGGTCATGGAACAGGCCGGCGGCAAGTCCCGACCGGTCGATACCCTTCAGGTAGGCCTTCGGCATGATGACATCGGTATCGATATTGGCGGCGGGCATGGCTGCAACCCGGCCCGACAGACGAATGAAGTGTTCCATCAGAACGCAGCCGCGAGCGCGCGCACGTCGGCCAATCGACCGCTGACGGCCGCCGCCGCAACCATCGCCGGGCTCATCAGGTGCGTCCTGCCGCCGACCCCCTGCCGTCCTTCAAAATTGCGGTTGGTGCTTGATGCGCATCTTTCTCCCGGGGCAAGGCTGTCGTCGTTCATCGCGAGACAGAGCGAACACCCTGATCGCCGCCATTCGAACCCGGCTTCGATAAAGATCCGGTCGAGCCCTTCGGCTTCGGCGGCGCTGCGCACGCCGCTGCTGCCCGGCGAGATCATCGCCCGAACGCCCGGCGCGACCTTGCGTCCCTTCAATATGCTCGCCGCGTCGCGCAGGTCCGACAGGCGCGCATTGGTGCAAGACCCGATGAAGGCGCGGTCGATCGCGATATCCTGCAGCGCCATGTTGGGCGTCAGCCCCATATAGGTCAGGGCGCGAACGGCATCGGCGCGGCGATCGGCGGGAAGCGTCTCAGGATCGGGAACCCTGTCCGTGATCGCGAGCGACTGATCCGGACTCGTGCCCCAGCTCACCATCGGCGGTATGTCGCCTGCGGCCAGCGAAATCTCTTTGTCGAAGCGGGCATCCGGGTCGCTGCGCAGCACCTGCCAGTCGGCGCGCGCGCGCGCGAGAAGATCGGCGGACGGCGCGCGAGAGCACCCTTCGATATAATCCACGACCTTGTCGTCGGGCGCCATCAGCGCAACGCGCGCGCCGCATTCAACCGCCATGTTGCAGATCGTCATGCGCGCCTCGACACCGAGCGCGTCGATCGCCTCCCCCGCGAACTCGAGCGCATGACCGCCCGCCCCGTCGGCGCCGATACGGCGGATCACCTCCATGATGAGATCCTTCGCCGTCACGCCCGGGGCCAGCCGGCCATCAACGGTAATCCGCATCGTCTTGAGCCGCCGGTAAATCAGCGTCTGTGTCGCGAGCAGATGCTCGATATCGGATGTGCCGATGCCGAAGCCGACCACCCCGAACGCGCCGTAAGTCGTTGAATGGCTGTCGCCTGCGGCAATGACCATGCCCGGAAGCACGAGCCCGAGTTCGGGCATCACGACATGCTCGATGCCTTGCCGGGGGTCGAGCAGGTCGAAAATCTCTATTCCGAAATCGCGCCCGTTTTCGGAGAGATATTCGATCTGTCGGCGCGCGCCGTCGTCGAGCTTGCCTGCTTCGCGGTCGGGGTTGGTCGAATTGACATGGTCAACGACACCCAGCGAAGCCTCCGGCCGCCACGGCTTGCGTCCGGCGTCGCGCAGGCCGCTGAACGCCTGGGGGCTTGTATATTCGTTGAGCACCGTTCTATCGATATAGAGCAACAATCGTTCGCCGGCGCCGCCGCCGTCTCCGAAAGATAATATGCGGTGTTCGTCGACGATCTTGTCGTAGAGCGTTCTTGACGCCGACATTCTCATACCTTTCTCTGCGGCTTCGCAGGGCCGGGCTTACCGTGCCGACTTTGGGCGAGGCCAATGCCGGGACAGTATCAATTGATGCGACGAGTGGATTCACATGGATATCATATGGCTAGAGGACTTCATCAAGCTCGCCGATGAAGGTAATTTTTCCCGCGCTGCGGAGGCTCGCAACCTCACCCAGCCGGCCTTCAGCCGACGCATCCGTGCGCTCGAGGACTGGGTCGGCGCGACGCTTGTGGATCGCGATACGCATCGAATCGCCCTCACCGAGGCGGGTCAGGCGTTCCGCGTTCTCGCCGAAGATCTGTTGCGGCGGCTGACGCTCGGCCGCGATCACGTCCGCGAAATCGGGGGTACGCTCAGCAACGAAATCCGCTTCGCATCGACCCACGCGCTGTCGACGACCTTCTTCCCGTCCTGGCTCCGCAGCGTGAGCGACGGGCATGAGGCCGGAACCATCACGCTGATCGCCGATCATATGGTTGCCTGCGAACGGTTCATGCTGGAAGGCAAGGCGGACTTTCTGCTCTGCCATCATCATACGGCCGCCGCGCACCGCCTCGATCCGGCCGGCTTCACCTCGCTTCGGCTCGGGCAGGATATTCTTCTGCCGGTGGCGGCGCCTTCGGACGACGGATCGCCGACCTACGTGCTGCCGGGAAACGACGATCAGCCGCTTCCCTTTCTGGAGTTCGAGGACAAGTCCGGCATGGGCCGCATTCTTCAGGCGGCGCAGGTGATTTCCGCAGGCTCCGCGTCGCTTCGCACGGTGTTCCGTTCGCATATGGCGACCGCGCTTCTCTCGATGGCGCGCGACGGGCGCGGGCTGTGCTGGGCGCCCCTCAGCCTCGCGGGCGCCGATATGGACAGCGGCCGCCTCGTCGCGTCAGGCGATGCGCGCTGGCACGTCCCGATCGAAATCCGGATCTACAAACCGATCGCGCGGCGCAGCCCCAGCGTCGAAGCCTTCTGGAGCATGGTCAAGGCCTCCGTGAAGGCCCAAAGCGCCTGAACGGAGACCCGGCGCCTTCCCGGCCGCGTAACAATGCTGCGCCGGCACCTCTCAGGCCGCACGAATGATTCTATGTCGAACCGGCATTGGGATCGCTGTCCGCATGCCCATAGACATTCTGGGCCCTTGCACTGGCCGACGGGTGGCGGCTTTGGCAGGGTTCAGGGTGGAGAAAAAAATGATTCAGGGAACGACAAAGGCGAACAGTCGCAAGTTCACGATTTCCACATCCCTTCTCGCAATTTCGGTTTGCGCAGGGCTGGCAGGCACCGCGAGCGCGCAGGATGCCGCCGATGCAAGCGACACGGCGATAGCAGACGACAGCACCATCGTCGTAACCGGCTCGCGCATCGGTCGTCCGGTGCTCGATTTGCCGACACCCGTCGGCGTCGTGACATCCGACGCGCTTGAAAACAACAATGCCCAGTTCGACATCGGCCGCGCGCTGGCGCAGCAGCCGTCGATCGGCTTCTCGGGCAGCATGCAGCAGAGCCAGCAGACCGGCGCGTCGGGTTCGCGCGGTGAAAACAGCGGCGGCCTCGCCGTCGTCGATCTGCGCAGCCTCGGTTCGAACCGCACGCTGGTGCTCGTCAACGGCAAGCGCCGGGTCGCCGGCGCGACCGACAGCGCAGCCATCGATCTCAATTCAATCAACCCCAACCTGATCGAGCGCATTGAAGTCATCACCGGCGGCGCCTCGGCGATTTACGGTTCCGATGCCGTCTCCGGCGTCGTGAACGTCATCCTCAAGGAAAATTTCGACGGCGTCCGCGTATCGGTGAACGGCTCGCAGCCCGCACGCGGCCCCGAAGGATTCACTTATGGCGGCAGCCTCGTCGCCGGCAAGAATTTCGGGGACGGCCGCGGAAACATCACCTTCGCCGCTGACTATACGAAGGTCCAGGAAATCACGCCTGCGCAGGCCGGCATGAAGAACAATGTCGCGATGCTCAATCCTGCCGACACCGGGCCGAACGACGGCATCCCCGACATGATCCTGGCACCCGGCGCCGAGGCGCTTCGCTTTTCCGGTTACGGCGTTGTCGGCTTCAGCAACGACACCGGCGGTCTTGGACGTTTCGCTTTCAACGACGACGGCACCGTGCGCCCCTTCCCGACGCCCAGCCTGACCGACGGCAGCCTGTTCGGCATCTTCGAAAATTGCGGCGCTGCCTGCTTCCGCTTCGACGATTCGATCTCCATCGTTCCCGAAATCGAGCGCTACAACATCAACATGAGCGCGAATTACGATTTCAGCGACAGCGTCAGCGGCTATTTCCGTGTCGATTACAACAACACGTCGAGCCTCGGGCGCGGTCAGCCGGTGATCCGGTCGGGTACGCCGATCAACGTCGCGCAGAACGCCTTCCTGAATGAAGACTTCCGCCAGGATCTGCTCGCCGCCGGCGCAACCACGGTGCGCATGGACCGGCTCTACACCGACCTTGGCCTGCGCTACAGTCAGGTCGATCGTAACAGTCTTTCGTTCGTCGGCGGCTTCAAGGGCGAGGTCGAGACCGGCGTTTCAAACCTGCGCTACGACGTCTACGCCACCTATGGCCGCACCAAGGCGAAGTTCATCGGCTACAATCGCCTGCTCGTTCCCAATCTGAACGCCGCGCTCGATTCGGTCATCGATCCCGACACGGGAGAGGCCGCCTGCCGGATGAACGTACCGGCGCTCCAGCCGCCCGGCTACACGCCGCCCAGCATCGTCGGCAACGCGGCCTGCGCCCCGTTCAACCCCTTCGGCTCTGTCGCCAGCTCGCAGGAAGCGCGCGATTTCGTCACAACGACGACCGTTTCCGACGCCTTCGTCCGTCAGACGACTGCGGGCTTCTCGCTTGCGGGCGATACCGCGAAATTCCTGACCATGCCCGGCGGCGGCGCAGTCGGCTTCGCGCTCGGTGCCGAATATCGCGAGGAACGCAACGGCCGCACCACCGATCCTCTCGTCAAGGCCGGTCTCACCAACCAGGCCGCGACGCAGGATTACGAGGGCGGCTATCACGTCACCGAGCTGTTCGGCGAACTCAACGTCCCGATCCTCAGCGACGTGTCCTTCGCCAAACTCCTGTCGGTCGAAGGCGCCGTGCGTCATGCCGATTACAGCCACGCCGGGCAGGCAACCTCCTGGAAGGCGGGCACCATCTGGGAACCGACCGACGGCCTGCGCCTTCGCGCGACGATCAGCCGGGCCATCCGCGCACCGAACATCTTCGAGGCTTTCCGCCCGAGCGAAGGGCAGACGACCAATGTGAACGACCCCTGCGCGCAGACCAACCTCGGCCTCAACCCCAACCGCGCGGCCAACTGCGCCGCGCTCGGTCGTCCCTCGGGCTTCGTCCCGCTGAACGGCGGGATCGGCGTGCCCTTCATCGTCTCGGGCAACGAGAACCTCCGGCCTGAAGTCTCCGACAGCTGGACGGCGGGCTTCGTGTTCACACCCGCCTTCCTGCCGGGGCTTCAACTCTCGGTCGACTGGTTCAACATCGAGATCGACGATGCGATCAGCTTCCTCAGCCCGCAGCAGATTGCCGAGAATTGCGTCGATCGTGCAGGCGGACCCGATCTTGATCTTTGCGCACTCATCACCCGTGAGTCGAACACGGCCAGCCCGAACTTCTTCGGCATCACCACGGGCAACAGCACCTATGTGAACACGTCGAAGCTGGAAACCTCGGGTCTGGATACTCAGCTTTTCTATGCTCACCCTGTCGGCAGCGGTCGCATCTCGGCCAATCTCGCCTTCACCTACCTGCACCGCCTGCGGACCTACACCTTCCAGTCGCGGCCGGATCTCTACACCGTGCTCGAAGGCTTCTACGGCTATCCCAAGTACAAGAGCGTCCTCAGCATGACCTACGCGAACGGCCCTCTGACGCTCGGCTGGCAAGGCCGCTATCAGTCGAGCCAGGCGCTGACCGACAGGTCGCCCGGGATCAGCCGCGAACTGCTGTCGCCCGACCGGACGGGTTCGCGCTTCTACAACGACATCTCGGCCTCCTACACGCTGCCGATGAACGGGCGACAGGAAGCCAAGTTCTCCTTCGGCGTTTCCAACCTCTTCAACGAGAAACTGCCGGATATGGAATCGGTCCAGGTCATCGATCCGTCAGGGGGCGGCTTCGATCAGTTCGGCCCGGTCATCCGGCTGGGGCTCGACGTAAACTTCTGATCCCGGCTCCACATGTTGAGGCTCGCGTCCGAGCGCGAGCCTCATAGTGTCTGCACATGTTCCGCCCGGCAGGAGGTGCAATCGTGATTGCTGAAACCGTCCGCCCTGTCCGTCAAAGGGGCCTTCTGGGTTTCATCGAGCGTGTGGGCAATTACCTGCCCGACCCGACGATCATCTTCATCTATCTGATCGTCGCACTGATGCTGCTTTCCGCACTCGGGGCAGCTCTGGGATGGACGGCATCGCTTCCCTTCTCGGGCACGAACGCCCCCGCCAATGCGGAAATCGAAAACGGCATGCTCACGTACCGGGCATCCAGCCTCTTTTCCGCCGAAAACATCGCGCGTCTGTTCACCGAGATGCCGCGAACCTATGCGAATTTCGCACCCCTCGGCATCGTGTTGACCATCATGATGGGCGTGGCCGTAGCGGAGCGGTCCGGGCTGTTCTTCGCGCTCATCCGCGGCTCGCTTCGCAACACGCCGCGCCGGTACATGGCGCCGATCATCGCGGTGGTCGGCATGGTTTCGCATCATGCCGCCGACGCCGCCTATGTCGTGCTGATCCCGATGGCGGCCGTGCTCTTCGCGTCCGTCGGGCGCCATCCGCTCGCCGGGATCGCGGCGGCGCTCGCGGCCGTGTCGGGCGGATATGCCGGGAACATCATGCCCGGCCAGCTCGATGTGCTGCTGTTCAGTTTCACGCAGGAAGCCGCCCGCATTGTCGAACCCGGCTGGACGATGAACCCGCTGGGCAACTGGTATTTCATCCTGGGCATCGTCATCGTCTTCACGCCGATCATCTGGTTCCTCACCGACAAGGTCGTCGAACCGCGTCTCGGGACGTGGGACGAGGAAATCGACGACCAGCTGCGCGCGGACCTCGAGAAAGGCGCCCTCGGCGACGACGAGCGCCGGGGCCTCCGTCATGCCGGTATCGCTGCGCTGCTGGTCGTGGCCGGGTTCGCCGCCTTGTGCCTGTGGCCCGGCTACACGCCCTTCATCGATCAGAACGCCGAAGGCCCGATCCGCCTCCAACCGCTTTACGCCTCGATCATCGCGGCATTGTTTATCCTGTTTCTGCTGACCGGCACCGTGTTCGGCCGCGCCGTAGGAATAATAAAAGGTTCAGCGGATGTGATCGAGATGATGCGCGAAGGCGTGAAGACGATCGCGCCCTATCTCGTCTTCGTCTTCTTCGCCGCGCATTTCGTGGCGATGTTCAACTGGTCGGGCATCGGCCCGATCATCGCGATCAGCGGCGCCGAAAAGCTGCAGGGCATGAACCTCCCTGCCCCGCTCCTCCTCGTCTGCGTTCTCCTCATGTCCTCTGTGCTCGATCTCTTCATCGGATCGGCGACGGCGAAATGGAGCGTGCTGTCCTCGGTCGTGGTGCCGATGCTCATGCTGCTCGGCATCAGCCCGGAAATGACGACCGCCGCCTATCGCATGGGCGACAGCTACACCAACATCATGACCCCGCTGATGAGCTATTTCCCGCTTGTCCTCGTCTTCTGCCAGCGGTGGGACAAGTCGATAGGGGTCGGCTCGCTGCTCGCGCTGATGCTGCCCTATGCGCTCTGTTTCATGGCGGCAGGGATCGCGATGACTGTCGGCTGGGTCGCCTTCGATCTCCCCCTCGGGCCCGGCGCGCAGGTCTTTTATGACATTCCGGGCCACACCGCGCCCTGAGGGAAGAGGGGTGAAAACGGGCAGAAACATGCAACAATGTTCAATAAGCATTGGGGTCGAGCGCGTGCCGATTCTAACTTCAGCCCTGCCGCCGCGCGAGAAGGGAGCGTTCCAATGTCGGTTGATTTGACATCGCTCGAGGCGGACATGACGGCCTGGCGCAGGCACATCCACCAGCATCCCGAGCTCGGATTTCACGAACAGGGAACCGCGCGCTTCATTCTCGATCTGCTTGACGCGTTCGGGGTCGACGAGGTTCACACCGGGATCGGCGGCACCGGCATCGTCGCGACGATCCGCGCCGGGCAATCGCAGCGCGCGATCGGCATTCGCGCCGATATCGACGCCCTTCCGATGACCGAGCTTACCCAGTCGGATCATCGATCCTGCACGCCGGGCGTGATGCACGCCTGCGGCCACGATGGGCATACGACCATGCTGCTCGGCGCAGCGAAACATCTCGCCGCAACGCGCAATTTCGATGGCGCTGTCCACCTGATCTTTCAACCCGCCGAAGAATCGCTCGGCTATCAGGGCCCCGGCGGCGACCCCGATGGCGGCGCGAGCGCGATGATCCGCGACGGGCTGTTCGAACGCTTCCCGATGGAGGCAATTTTCGGCATTCACAACCGCCCCGGCATCGCGGCGGGAAAGCTCGCCGGACGTGCCGGGCCGCTCTATGCCGCCGCCGACCGCTTCGAAATTACCGTGTCGGGCAAAGGCGGGCACGCCGCGCGCCCGCATCTGACGATCGATCCGATCCTCGTCGCGTCGCAGATCGTCGTCGCGGTGCAGAGCATCGTTGCGCGCAACACCGATCCGATGGACGCAGCGGTCGTTTCGATCTGCAAATTCGACGCCGGCACCGCCTTCAACATCATCGCCGACGATGCCCGTCTCGGCGGCACCGTCCGCACCTTGTCGCGGCAGAGTCAGGATGCGGTCGAGCGGCGGCTGCGCGAGATCGTCACCGGTGTCGCTGCATCCTTTGGCGCGACCGCCGAACTTCACTACGAGCGGGGCTACCCTTCGCTGCACAACCCCTCCGATCTCTATGCCAAAGTGCGCGAGATCGCGATCGGTGTCGTCGGCCCGGACCGCTTCGTCGATCTCGACACGCCGGGCATGGGGGGAGAGGATTTCGCCCGCTATCTCGATGTCGTTCCCGGCTGCTTCCTCCTGCTCGGCAACGGCGACGAAGGCCCCGGATCGGTCATGCTGCACAATTCACACTATGCCTACGACGACAGCATTTCGCCCACGGGCGCTGCGCTGTGGGTCGCTTTGGCCGAGACGTTCCTGCCGAAATAACGGGAGACACCTGTCATGCGCCGTTCAATCACTGCCGTGCTGCTGGGCACTTTGGTTTCATTGCACGCGGCGCAGGCGCAGGCCGACACCGCCGGGCAAGTGACCATCTATCGCGACGGCTTCGGCGTGCCCCATGTGCAGGGCGAGACCTCGGACGCAGTGATGTTCGGCGCAGGCTACGCGATCGCGCATGATCGGCTCGCCGCGATGGAACTGGCGCGGCACAATACCCAGGGACGCCGGGCAGAGCTGCTGGGCGCCTCGGCGATCGACGCTGACAAGGTCATGCGCAGCCGCAAGCTCACCGACGAGACGCTGATACGGCGCTATCGCGCGCTCGCGCCCGAGCACCGGAAGATGATCCAGGCGATGGTCGACGGGATCAACAAGCGCATCGATGACGTGAACGCCGATCCGGGCCGCCTGACCCCGCTCGAATTCATTCGCTGGGGCATCAAACCGACGCGCTGGAGCCTGACCGAATATCTCGCCCTGATTACCGCCGCGCCGCTTGGCCGCGACACCTACGAAATACGGAATCTCGAATTTCTGAAAGACATGACGGATCGCTACGGCCGGGAAAAGGCCTGGCAGATCTTCAACGACGTGGTGCCGATCTCGGACCCGGATTCGCCCACGATCATTCCGGCCGGCGAAGATCTAGCCCCTGCCCGGCCGATCCCCGCGCCCGTCCTGTCACCTGCGCAGCTGCCGCCGGGCGGCGTGACATCTGCGGCCGCGCAAGCCGCCCCGCTCGGTCCGGTGCAGGGTGCCAGCCGGTGCATGGTTATCGCGCCCCGGAAATCGGCCAGCGGCAAGGTCTTGATGCTGGAAGCCACCGCCGACGGCCCTGAAATTCACCTGCACGGCGGCGGTTTCGATAACGCAGGCTTCGGTTCGAACGGCTGGGGCGTGCCCACCATGGGACGCGGAGCGCAGCACGGCTGGCTTATGGTGTCGGGCAAGAGCGAAGCCGGAACGGTTTTCGCTGAAGAACTGAATCCCCGAAACCGTTATGAATACCGGCACAAGGGCGAATGGAAAAAAATGGAGCGCCGGACCGAAACCATCACGGTCAAAGGCGGCGCGCCGGTCACACACGAAGTCGCCTGGACGATCCACGGCCCGGTGATCGCCTGGAACATCGAAAACGGCACCGCCTATTCGCAGCAAATGGGCGTCCACGGCAGGGAACTCGATACGTGGGTCGCCTTTGCCGAAATGGGACGCGCGAAGAGCCTCGCGGAATTCAGGGAAAAGGGCGTCGATCGCCTCGGCTGGAATCTCGGCGCCTGCTACGGCGGCGAGGACGGCACGATCGCCTATTTTGAAGGCGGCGCGCTTCCGAAAAAGGCCGCCGGAGTCGATCCGCGCCTGCCGACGCCCGGAACAGGCGAATACGAATGGACCGGCTTCCTTACGCCGCAGGAAAAGCCGCACACGATAAACCCGGCGCAGGGCTATATCTTCGCCTGGAACAGCAAGGCCACGAGCTGGTCGCAGGAAGGCGACAATGCGCGGATCGGCGCGGTATACCGCACCTGGCTCGGCGACCGGCTCGCCGGTGCCGGCACGTCGCTGTCGCTGCTCGACATGCGCGATTTCAACGGGCGCATGTTCAACGCGCTCGGCGCGGTCGACCGCACACAGACGGCGCCCGATTTCTTCGCGCCCTACATCCGCAATGCGATCACCGCCAGCGGTGATTCCGAAGTCGCGCGCGCCGGCGAATATATGCTCAGCTTCAACGGCCTCTATCAGGATCGCGACGCCGATCAGAAATACGACAACCCGGGCCTCACCCTCTATCGCGCATGGCTGGAAATCGCACCGCGGATGCTGTTCGGCGACGACATCGGCGACTGGTGGAAAAAGATCGATGCGGATCGCTATCTCACCTATCAAACCAGCCTTCTGCTGCGCGCGTTTCAGGGGGATGCCGCAGGCGCGCCGCTCGCTGTCGATTATTTCAACGGACGCGACCGCACCGCCGTCATGATCGACACGATCAAGGCGACGATTGCCGAGGTCAAGGCGCGCTTCCCCGGCAAGGACATGGCCGAGTGGAAGCATCCCGTCTTCTGGAAATATTTCGACGCCGCGCTCGAAACGCCAGATCGCCCGCAAATGGCGGAAGATGCGCCCGAGCGCCGCCTGTCTGCGGTCCTGCGGCTGGGGCCGACGATGGCGCCGCACAACGGCGGCGAGAGCTGGGTCGGCCTGATGGAAATCGGGCGCGATCACCGCGCGCTCTATTCGGTCGTCGATGCAGGGGGACAGAATCTGTTCATCGACCCCAACGGCAAGGGCAATCCCCACCTCACCGACCAGACCATGATGCACGAAACAAACGAGCTCAAGAAAATCTCGCTCGCACCCGACGAGATACGCAGGACCGCAGTGTCGAGCGTGACGTTCGAATACCGGCCGCAGACCCGTTAGCGCGCAGCGGACAGCGACCGTGCAGCACCGCCCCGCAGCGACAGCAATTCCTCGGCGGGCGATGCTTGGAATCATTGCAGCGCTACCGCTCGCGGCCTGCACACAGCAGCCGCGCTTGCCGGGCGAGTTGTGGGTCGGATCGTCGCCGACGGGTGTGCCGTTCAGTTTCGTCGATCCGGCGACCAACGCGTTGACAGGTGCGATGATCGACATCGCGAAGGCCGTGATCCGCGACCTGGGCCTGACGGGCGACTACCGCGCGACGCCGTTTTCAGCGCTGATCCCCTCGCTGACGACGGGCCGCATAGACATGATCGCGGCGGCGATGCAGCGGACGGACGAGCGCGCGCAGATCGTTGCTTTCAGCGCGCCGGTCTTTTCCTACGGCGGCGGCCTCGTCGTCCCCGGCGACGATCGGGGCGTGTATCCGGCGCTGTCTTCCGTCCGGCACAAGCGCGTCGGCGCGCAGGTCGGCACGCGCTTCGTGGATCAGTTGCACGGCGCCGGCGTCGATCGCGTCAAAACCTACGATGGGCTCCAGGAGATCGTACGCGACCTCGCCAACGGCCGGATCGACGCCGGTTACGGCGACGAGCCGATCCTGCGCTACCAGCTTCGCGTCGGCCCTCGGCGGCCGGTCCGTCTGGTGCGCGAATTCAGGCCGCCCGTCGAAGAAGATCTCTGCCTGATCGTCGCGAAAGACGATCCGTTGCTGGAACGGCTCAACAAAGCCATCGCCCGCCTGAAGGACGCCGAGATACCGGCGATCCTGCACCGCTGGGAGCTTGGGTAATGCAGGAATTTCTCACCGACGCCGCGCAATTCATGCCGATCCTCCTGCGCGGGCTCGGCGTCACCCTCCTCCTCACCTTCGGCGCGCTTGTCACCAGCATCGTTCTGGGTTTGCTATGGGTGCTGATGGGCTATTCGCGCTTCGCCCCGCTGCGCTGGTTCAGCCGCGCGGTCATCAACATCATTCGCGGCATCCCGATCATCGTTCAGCTCTTCTGCATCTATTTCGTGTTGCCGGAATGGGGCATCGACCTGCCCCCGTTTGCAGCCGGCGTCCTCGGTCTTGGTCTCGCCTATTCGGTCTATCAGGCCGAAAATTTTCGCGGCGGGCTTACGTCGGTCGACAGGAACCTCATAGAGGCGGGCACTTCGCTCGGCATGCCATGGTCGGTATTGATGCGCCGTGTCGTGCTGCCGCTCGGCATCCCCGCCGCGCTCCCTTCGCTCGGCAACACGACGATCATGCTCCTCAAGGATTCGTCGATCGCCTCCACGATCACCATCGCCGAACTCACCCGCGCGGGTCAGTTGCTCGCGATCTCGACCTTCGAGAACGGCACGGTCTATCTGCTCATCGCGCTGCTCTATCTTGCCGCGAGTCTGCCGATGGCAGCCGGTGTACGTGTGCTCGAACGACGGTTCGCACGCAGATGATCCGCCTGCGTCATGTCCGTAAATCCTTCGGGGCGTGCGCGGTGCTGCGGGACGTCAGCTTCGATATCGCCGCGGGCGAAGTCGCATGCCTGATCGGCCCCTCGGGATCGGGCAAGTCGACGATCCTGCGATGCGTCAACGGGCTGGAGAGCCACGACGGCGGGTCGATCGAAGTCGATAATGTTCTGGTCACGCCCCGCTCGCTGCCGCAGATCCGCTCGGCGGTCAGCATGGTTTTTCAGCGGTTCAATCTCTTCCCCCACCGAACGGCGCTCGAAAACGTGATCGAGGGGCCCGTCCATGTCCTCCGCCGACCCATCGCCGAAGCGAGGGAACACGCGATGGCGCTGCTGGAAAAGGTGGGCATGGCGGACCACGCCGATGCCCTGCCCCGCCAATTGTCGGGCGGGCAGCAGCAGCGCGTCGGCATCGCGCGCGCGCTGGCGATGGAGCCGCGCGCCATCCTTCTCGATGAACCCACCTCGGCGCTCGATCCCGAACGCGTCGGCGAAGTTCTCGAGGTCATACGCGGTCTTGCCGAGGGCGGCATGACGATGATCGTCGTCACGCACGAAATCGCCTTCGCGCGCGAGGCGGCGGATTCGATCCTCTTCGTGGACGGCGGCACGATTGCCGAGCAGGGCCCGGCGAACGAATTTCTCGCGAACCCGAAAACCGAGCGGACCCGGCTCTTTCTCCGCCGCGTCCGCCACACGCTGTGAACCTGCCCGATCCATGCCCTTCAAGGAGCCGCCGATGACCGCAAAAGCAATCAGCCTTTTCCGCCCAGATAAGCTCCTCGCCGCCGCCGCGATCGCCCCCGTCGCCAGGCCGCTGGGCAAACCCGTCTCGCAGGTGCAGTCCGCGTCGATTCCAGGCGCCGGGGAAAGTCAGCACGGCGTGTGGCACTGCACGCCCGGCGTCTGGCGCCGACAGGTCGTGCGCGCCGAATTCTGTTACTTCCTCTCGGGCGAGGCGATCTTCCGGCCCGACGAGGGTGAGCCCGTTCCGATCACCGCAGGCGCCGCGGTCTATTTCCCGCCCGAAAGCAGCGGCACCTGGGAGATCCTGAGCGATAGCCGAAAGGTTTTCATTGTCTTCGAAGAGGCAGAGGCAACGCGATGACGTCCACCGTTTCGCCCGCCACGATCGGCAGCTACTGGCTCGCGAGCTGCGACGACGACCTGACCCCGCGCCCGGCGCTCGCCGGCGACGAGACCGTCGATGTCGCGATCATGGGCGGCGGCTTCTCGGGGCTCTGGACCGCCTATTTCCTGCTGCAACGCGATCCGAACCTTTCCATCGCGATTGTCGAACGGCAATTCTGCGGTTTCGGCGCATCGGGGCGCAACGGCGGTTGGTGCTCGCCGCGCTTTCCGATCAACCCGTCCGCCCTCACCCGCCGCTTCGGGATCGAGACGGCGCGGTCGATGCTGCTTGCCCAGCAGGCGATGGTCGATGAGGTCGGCCGCATCTGCGCGGAAGAAGGCATCGACGCGCATTTCAATCCGGTGGGCGTGCTCACGCTTGCCCGCAGTGCCGATCAGTTGCCGTCGCTGAGGCAATCCTTCGATGCGTACGACAGGCTCGGCATGGCAGACGGCTGCGAACTGCTCGACGCCCGCGAGGCGCAGCGCGCCGTCAACGCAACCGAAGTGCACGGCGCATTCCGCCTGCGTTCGGGCGCCACGATCCATCCCGGCCGCCTTGTGCGCGGACTGGCGCGCGCGCTCGAGCGGCGCGGCGTGCGTATCTACGAAGGAACCGAAGTGCTGCGCGCCGTCGACGGCGCCGCGCCCGCGCTCGTCACATCAGGGGGCACCATCCGCGCCCGGCAAGCGGTCTTGCTCGCGGGTGAGGCGTTCATGACCAGCCAACCCGAATACCGCCGCCGACTGATCCCCATGGCATCGACAATCATGCTCACCGCGCCGCTCACTGCGGAACAATGGAACCAGGTCGGCTGGCGCGGGGGCGAATGTCTAAGCTCCTATGTCCACACCACCAATTATCTCACGCGCACTGCCGACGGGCGCATCCTGTTCGGCAGCCGCGGCGCGCCCTATCGCTACGGCTCGGACATGTGCGAAACCGCGCTCAGGGAAAACGCCAATTTCGATTGGATCCGCGATCGGCTGCTGGAATGGTGGCCTTCGCTCGAAGGCATCCCCTTCACGCACAAATGGGCGGGCTATCTCGGCATCCCGCGCGACTGGCTGCCGACCGTTCATTTCGATCCCCGGCGCCGCATCGGCCATAGCTACGGCTACACCGGCCACGGTGTCATCACGAGCGTCATTTGCGCGCGGGCGCTCGCCGGGCTCGTCGCCGGTCATGAAGCCGGTGCCGATGCGCCCTATATCCGCAAGCAGGCTCCGAACTGGGAGGTCGAGCCCCTGCGATGGGCAGGCATACGCTACGTCCAGAATGCCTTCCTGCGGATGGACCTCGCGGAGGCTGCGGGGCAGCAGCCTCCCCTGGACGCGGGCTTGGCGAAATATCTGGGCGAACCCTGAGCCCTATTTCGCCTCTGCCTTGAGCGCCTGCATCAGGCCCGGAACGAACTCCGCGCCGGTCTTCACCTCGACCTGCGACCCGGCAAGGTCGTCGCCGTAGGGCTCCGCCTGCCCGCCGAGGCACTTCGAAAGGAAATGCTCAGCGATCGCGGCGAAGGAAATATTGGTTTTGTCCTTCGCATAGACATGCCCCTCGTCGGGATAAAAGGCATAGGTCACCGGCTTCCCGCGCGCCTTCAGCGCATCGACGATCTCCTGCGACTGATCGGGAAAGATGCGCGGGTCGTTGGCGCCGTTGGTCACGAGCAGCGGCTTCGAGATCGCATCGACGCGAGAAATCGGCGACCGCCGGAGCAGGTCCGCCGCACCTTCGGGAGTCGATGGATCGCCCATCCGAATAAGGAATTGCGGCTTCTGCCACGTCCACCACGCGGGCATCGCGGCGGCCAGCCGCACAAGATTGCTCGGCCCGGCCAGATCGACGCCGCACTGGAAAACATCGGGAGTGAAGCTCAGCGACACGAGCGTCGAGTATCCGCCGTAGGATAGCCCCATCACCGCAAGGCGATCCTTCGCGCTCACGCCTTTGTCGATCGCCCACTGCGCGGCATCGAGCAGATCGTCGTGCATCGTTTCCGACCACTTCCTGTCGGCCTTCGCAATGAAGCTGCTTCCGAACCCGCTCGATCCGCGAAAGTTCACGGACAGAACCGCATAACCGCGATCCGCGAGCCAGGCATGTTGCGGATCGAAGGCGAGATCGTCGCGCAGCCACGGCCCGCCGTGAACCAGCAGCACGAGCGGCGCGGGCTCGGCGGGCATGCCGTCCGCGCCGAGGCGCGCGTCCTTGGGAAGCGTCAGATAACTCCGCAGGCTGAGCCCGTCGCGCGAGGGGATGGTGACGGGGATGCGCCGCGAGACACCGCGCTGATCGAGCATGGGCCGCGTGGATACGAGCGGAGTGAGCGTCCGGCTCTTTCTGTCCCACCAGCTGTAGCGGTCGGCGCGCTGCGGCACGGTTTCGAGCAGCAGCCAGCGCGCATTGTCCGGCGTTTGCCCGGCGATCTTGAACGGCCCGGCAACCGCGTTCTCCAGCGCCGCGAATTCCGCGCGCACGCTTTCCGACCGAACCGTCCATTCGCTCACCAGCGGATCTTCGCGCGTCGCCAGCAGCGCGCCGCTCTCCTCGTCGAACAGCGGCTCCATGATATCGGCGCGCCGGGCCTCGGCGAGCAGGGTCTTCTCACCCGTCCCAAGGTCCACCGAAACGAGGTTCGCCCGGTCGCCGTCGCGGCTGTCGAGCATCGTGAGCTTGCCCTGCGCATCGGGTCCGAAAACCTTGGAGTTTCTCAGCGAGCCAAGCGGAATTGTCATGAACGCGCTCGGCCCGGCGGGATCGAAGCGGAAATAGGTCCACGAGCCGTCCGTGTTGCCGCGAACGCCCATTCGAATATTGAAATCGGCATCGGCGACGACATCGATATACTGCGGATCGTTGCGAAACACCTCGGTACGCTCGCCCGTCGCAAGATCGATGCGATAGATGTCGCGGTATCGCCGGTCGCGAATGTTCATTCCGACCAGAATTTCGCCGGGATGCCGTGGCGAGACCTTCACGATTTTGGTCTGCACTGCGGGATCGGCGGTGGCATTGATAACCGTCCGCTTTTCCAGGTTCGCGATCCAGAGCTGGTGATGCTCTTCGCCGCCGATATCCTTCAGGATCAGGATATAACGCCCGTCCCCGCTCCACTGAAAGCCGTCGGGGGGGCGCGTATCGAAGCGCGTAACCGGCGCTGCCGACGCCAGATCGTCGATCGGCGCGACCCAGATGTTGAGCATGCCGTTCAGCGGATGGAAAAATGCGAGCTGTTTCCCGTCAGGGCTGATCTGCAGTTCCGAATACGTGGGCGATGCGAAAAGCACGTCGCGGGGAAGCAGTGTATTCGAACGGGCCGCCTCGCCCGGCTTTGAAACGGCTTCCGAAGACGTGCCCCACGCGGCCCCGGCGCAAAAGACCGCAGCCGCCAATATGGCTGCCTGACGTCCGAGACGAAAACGCAGCGGCCGCAAAACATCGAAACCCATATCCGAAACTCCCCGATGATCCGACCCCGCCGGATGCCGCCCGCAAGATGGGACTCGCCCTCTATGGGCATAGATTGTCAATTGAGCCCTTCCGGCGCCAATGCGGATTATGGATCAATCCATGCCCGCCAGGCAGCACCGCAGCGGCGTGCGTTCGTGTACAAAGACACCCGAAACGGCTGAAAAGGGCGGTTGTGACGCCGCCTTCCCGTATACAATTTTCTCTCTTACAAATCTGCGGAGCGCAATGACGGACAAAACAATGGAAATGGCATGGCTGGAAGATTTCGGCGCTCTGATCCGCGCGGGAAATTTTTCGCGTGCCGCATCCGCGCGTCACGTCACGCAGCCCGCGTTCAGCCGCCGCATTCGCGCGCTTGAGGAGTGGCTGAGCGTCGAACTTGTCGACCGCAGCACCCACCAAATGGTCCTGACACCTGCCGGCAAGCGCTTCGCCGTGATCGCCGAGACCGTTCTGCGAGATATCGAGCACGGGCGGCGCGAAGTTCAGGAAATCGCCGGTGCCTCCGCGTCGATGATAAAGGTGCTCGTCACGCACGCTCTGGCCCTGAATTTCTTCCCGCAGTGGCTCGCGGCTTTGCAGGCAATGTCGGATTCGGAAATCCTGATCCAGCTCACCGCCGACAATATGGGCGCGTCCGAGAAGATCATGCTCGATGGAAAAGCGCATTTCTGCCTGTGCTATTTCCATCCCGGTGCCGCATCCGCGCTCGATGATGCGGGCTTTCATTCCCTCTCCCTCGGCGGTGACACGCTCGTCCCCGTCAGCGCGCCCAGCGAAAGCGATAGGCGTCCGCTCCACGCCCTCGCTCAACGCACGGAGCGCGCGGTAAACCTGCTGGCTTACGGTGCGGAATCGGGCATGGGCCGCATCGTATCGGCCATGTTTGCAGCCAGCGCGATGCCGGTCAGCCTGACGCCCGTATTCACCTCGCACACGCTGGTCCTCGCGCGCATGGCGAAGGATGGAAAGGGTTTGGCCTGGCTTCCCCTCAGCATCGTTGCGGATGATCTGGCGAACGGCTCTCTGGTCCGGGCGGGCGACACCGTATGGGATATACCCGTCGATGTCCGGCTCTACCGCCCGCGCGGCCGGCAATCGCCATCGGCCGAAGCGTTCTGGAAACTGGCCTCGGCGTAAGCGCGGCGCTTACGGGACGGCATATAACCATCAGCAACGGGCATTGGCCGATGCGCCCTCGCCCTTGTTAATCGCTACCGACCTCGCGGCACACGCCTGAACGGCGACGGATCGGACGATCGAATCCGGTACGACAGAGTTTGGAGTTTAAGGTATGAAACGGCTCGCCATCGACGCGGTGGTCTTCGACCTCCTCACCGCACTTCTTGATTCCTGGTCGGTCTGGAACCACGCAGCAGGCTCCGAAGCCGATGGATTGCGCTGGCGCCGCGCCTATCTCGAACTGACCTATGGATGCGGCGCCTACCGCCCGTATGAGGATCTCGTGCGCGAAGCCGCCGTGAAGGCAGGCGTGGACCCGTCAGCCACCGAAGCGCTCACCGCGCACTGGGACACGCTCCGCCCCTGGCCGGAGGCAGCGTCCGTGCTCGGCGATCTGAGCGCGCGCGGCATCCCGCTGGGCGTCGTCACGAATTGCTCGATCGCCCTGGGCAGGCGGGCCGCGCAAAGCGTCGGCATTCCCTTTTCCGTCGTCGTCACCTCTGAAGAAACCGGCTTCTACAAGCCGCAACCGCAATCGTACCGCGCCGCGCTCGACCGGCTCGGCACAGAGGCCGCCCGAACGCTGTTCGTTGCCGGTTCACCCGCCGACATTCCCGGTGCCGCAGGCGTCGGCATGCCCGTTTTCTGGCACAACCGCGCGGGACTGCCGTTCGTCGACGCCACGGCGCGTCCCCTTCTCATCGCCGACACGCTGAACCCGCTGCAAGAGCTGGTGTGACAGGCCCGGCTATCCCCTCAGAACACCGCCTTCGCTTCGGCCTCTTTCATCATCGCCTTCCTCACCATCGGAATAGGCGGGCCGCCGTAGCCGAGGAATTCGTCGTGGAAGGCTTTCCACGCCTTGCGGCCGCCGCGCGTGGCCGTCCAGTCCTCGCGGAGTTTGCGGATCAGCAGCTTGCCCATCGTGTAGTTGAGATAGGCCGGGTCGTAAGTGCCGCGCGCCGATTGCTGGAGGGCGTTGCCTTCGTCCTGATAGCACTGGTCGCGGAACATCTGGCGGGATTGTTCCACGCTCATGCCGCGCGCGTGCATGCCGATCGCCGAAAGATAGCGGCAATCGCGCAGCAGCGCGTTCGAAAGCTGGCCGACGTGCGTGGCGGGGTCGCCGTTTCCGAGCCCGGCTTCCCACATCAACTCCTCGGTGTAATGCGCCCAGCCTTCCGCGAAGGCATAGCCCACAAACACCTTGCCGAACTGCGATTTCGCGCGGTTCGCGTGCAGGAAATTCAGGAAATGCCCCGGCCATACCTCGTGCACGGAGGTGAACAGCAGGTCGAGCTTGCCCGGCACGAACCCGTCCTGCACGTCCTTGGGCCACGAAGGATCGGGCGGCGAGATGTAATAGACCGAAGGCAGCCCCTTCTCATACGGCCCGGGAATGTCGATGTAGGCGCTGTTCTGCCGGTTGAACGGCGGCGATTCCTCGACAAGCGCCTCCTCCGTGCCCGGTATGGTCACAAGGTCGGCCTTCACCAGAAATGCCTTCAGGTCCGGAAGCTGGCGCCGCGCTTCCGCGACCGGGCCATCGGCGGGCTTGTCGCTGGTGACGACCGCCATGCACTCCGCAATCGCTTTGCCCGGCGCGAGCTTGTCGCATGCGGATCTCAGCGCTGCCTGGTTGCGCTTCAGGTCGGCCTCGCCGATGCGTTCAAGCTCCTCAAGGCTGATGTCGACGCCTTCGGTTTCGCGCACCATTGCGGCGAACACGTCGGGCCCGAGCACGAAATCCTCGGTCTGTCCGGCGCGCTTGCTTTCCATGAACGCCGCGAGTTCGCGCATCGCCTTCGCGCCCGCAGCGCTCGCGGCGGCCAGCTCCTGCTGCAGCGCCGCGTCCGTCACCTCCGCGAAGGCGGTTTTCACGTCCGTCTCGAAATAGTCCGCATAGCCGTTGAACGCGGCGAGCCCGTAATCGACGTAGGTTCGCGGCATCGGACCGGCCAGGTTCGCCTTGATCTGCTCCGCCGCCGCCGGAATCGCATTTGCGTATTTCACGAATGCCTTCAGGCGCACGTCGAGCGGCGCGTAGGGCCGCGTGATGTAAACGCTCGGGTCGAGCCCTGCGCCCGTATAAAAGGCGGGATTGCGATACGGCCAGCGCGCCGTATCCAGCCAGAACAGGCGCCCGCGCGTCACCGCGACGAGATAGTCGCGTTCGAACCGCTGCGCATCGCTGAAACCGGAGGTATCGAGCGCATTCGCATCGGCAAGCGCCGTTTTCAGCCGCGCGATCTCCACATCGATCCCCGCTTTCGACCAGTCGGGCAGGATGCCGTCATATTCGTGACGCCCCTGATAGACCGCGAAATAGGGGTCCGCCTTGAACGTCGCCTCGATATAGGCGTCTGAATAGGCCTTCCAGTCGGGCTTCGCGGCGACGTCGGGCGCGGAGTCGCAGGCGGCCGCGCCGACAAGCAGAAACGGCAGAAGAGCGCGAATTTTCATGGGTTCGGCCTCATCAGGAAATACGGTCCCGCAGAATGGCGGCAGGCCCCCGCCCTGCCAAGGGCCGTTCGTCGAAACATTGCCACGCGGCGCGGCGCGCCTTATTCCGCCTGGCCATGACAACCTGGAAATTCACCTTCGCCTGCACGCGCGCAGAGGCCGATCTCTTCACCGACGACGTTCCCCAGCTTGCAGACTTCGATCCGCCGCCGGTCGTGATGACCAGCGAGCCCGACGAATCGAAACCCGACAGCTGGCAGCTTGACGTTTACACGGTCGAGCATCCGTCGCTGATGCTGATCGAGACGGTCTCGGCGCTGCTGCCGAGCGCGGGGGGCGCCTATACGCTCGTCGAACTGGATGATGAAGACTGGGTGACGATGAGCCAGGCGGGCCTCGATCCGGTCGAAGCCGGGCGCTTCTTCGTCCACACGGCGGCGGACGCCGATACGCTTCCTGCGGGCCGCATCGGGCTTCAGATCGAGGCGGGCCTCGCCTTCGGCACCGGCCAGCATGCCACCACGACAGGCTGTCTGCTGACGCTCGATGCGCTCGATGTCGTACCGAAAAACGCGCTCGACCTCGGCACCGGCACGGCGATCCTCGCGCTTGCCGTCGTCAAGACGTGGCCCGAAGCCCTCGTCACGGCAAGCGACATCGATCCCGTCGCGATCAGGGTTTCGCGTGAAAATACAGAAGTGAACATGGTTAACATCGGAGATGCGAAGGGCGAAATCTCGCTCCATGTCGCCGATGGGCTGGAAGACGCGGCGCTCGCCGCGCGCGGGCCGTTCGATCTTGTCGTGGCGAATATTCTCGCCGGGCCGCTTATTGAAATGGCGCCGTCTATTGCGGCGGCGCTAGCGCCCGGCGGGACGTTAATCCTCGCCGGGTTGCTCGCGGGTCAGGCCGATGCGGTGGAAGCGGCGTACCGCGATTGCGGTATTACGCCTGTCTCCCGAACCGTCATCGGCGAGTGGCCGACCTTGCGGCTCCTGAACGCCTGAAACCCGTGGTTACGGGCGCCAGGCGTGGAACAGCTGCATGTCGCGGCCGCGCTCACTGAACAGGTCAGCGAGCCTGCGCGCTTCACGAAGTTTGGTCGGCTGCACGGTCTGCCCATCCTGCGGGAATGCCATCGTTGCGGCTTTCGCGTATGCGTAGATCATGTGAGCCTCCTGGTGCCGCCCCTAGTGGCGACGGGGAGACATATGGTGCGGTGCAGCATCAGTGAGAAGCCGCTGAAATCTCCTACCATCCATGCACCCAGTGCATAGCTCGCGCTAAAGGCCTGTTAACCTTTACGGATACGGACCTTCTGTTCCTTGTAGCCGTTTATGAACGGAGACGGCACGCGCACCGGTTGCGCAACAGTCTCGAGATCCATGCCGCGCTCCAGCATTTCCTCGATCAGGATCGAGAGTTGCAGTTCAGCCAGACGCGCCCCGACGCAGCGATGGATGCCGTAGCCGAACGACAGGTGCCGCCGCGCGTTTTCCCTGCTGAAATCGACCCGGTCAGGGTCCGCGAAAACCTCCGTGTCGCGATTGGCGGAGATGTACCACATCACCACCTTGTCGCCCTTGCGGATGGTTTTGCCGCCCAGTTCGGTGTCTTCCGTCGCGGTGCGCCGCATGTGCGAAAGCGGGGTCTGCCAGCGGATCAGTTCCGAAACGGCGTTGGGGATCAGGCTGCGGTCGGCTTTCAGTTTGGCCCACTCGCCGGGGAATGCGCTGATGATGCCTGCGAGCCCCGTCATCGAGTTCCGCGTCGTATCGTTGCCGCCGACGATCAGCAGCACCAGATTCCCGATGAACTCCTGCTCGTCCATCTTCGACATCGCCTCCGAATGGATCATCATCGAGATGAGATCAGGCGCAGGCGGCGCATTCAGACGCGCCTGCCACAGCCCGCGGAAATAGGCGCCCATCTCGAAAAGGTTGCGTGTACGTTCCTCGCGCAGCGCCGGATCGGCCGCCGCCTGCACGTCGCCTGCCCAGTCCGACCACGTCGTCAGCAGCCGTCGGTCCTCCCACGGGAAGTCGAACAGGATGGCGAGCATCTGCGTCGTGAGTTCGATCGAAACGCTGTCCACCCAGTCGAAGGTCTCGCCCACCGGCAGCGTATCGAGCAGCGCGGCCGTGCGCGCACGGATCTGCCCGGCGAGCCGCTGCATTTCGCTCGGCGTGAATGCCGGCGCCACGACGCGGCGTTCGGCGGTGTGCTGCGGCCGGTCCATCGCGATGAACATCGGGAACTTCAGTTCCCGATCGAGCGCGTCGAGAACGGTGATGCCCCCGTACTCCCACGACGAGGAATAGATGTCGGGCAGCGCCTCGACATGCACGATGTCCTTGTACCGCGTCACCGACCAGTAAGGCGCGAACAGCCCCTCGGTGCAGTAATGCACCGGGTCTTCGGCGCGCAGCCGCGCAAACAGCGCGGGCCACGTCTGTTCGATGAAGTGATGGTAGTCCGCCGGATCGGTCGCGCCGAGATCACTCGCCACCGCAACTTTGGTCGCCATAGTGAAGCCTCCCCACCTCACAGAATGACGCAAAGAGAGCCCCGCGTAACGCGCTCCAATTCGCTAGGTGTTTGATCCCAGGCTTTGATGGTGCATTATTCAGCCAGCAATGGAAGGATGCGCTATGGGACAGATACTCCATGGGAGCGCCACAACGA